>JAITGF010000011.1 GCA_031280795.1 Candidatus Ancillula prorhinotermitis
TGCTTGACGAGAAGTATTTATTTATTAGATTGTCTCGATATTCGTTTGTATAGTGCTTGTATGCCATTAGTTCTCCTTATCTGTTTAGAAAAACTACGGAATTTTGTCTGCACCGCCTGAAATTCACATGCACGCCCTTTGACGCTGTGGTATAATTAAGAAAAACCTTGGGAGGAATACTTTATGCTTGCATACTTATCAAACTTTTCAGCATCCTTTAAGATGGCGTTAATAATCTGGCCATTTGTTGGAGTTTTGCTAACTATACCAATGCTCACTTTCCACTACATAAAATACCACCGCCTGCCCCTAATTCGCGTAGGCGTTAGCTACTTATTTATACTTTACGCTATAGGCATTTTTTTCGCTTTTACGCTTTACCCTTTTCCCGAAGATTTTCAAGTCGCTTGCAGTTCGATGGTCGAAAAGGTGCAGCTGATACCATTTTATATGGCGGTAAGCATACTTCACGATACTGGGCGAGCGATCCTTCAAGTGCTACTAAACTTAGTCTTCTTCTTGCCTTTGGGTGTCTTTTTACGTAACTTCTGGGGTAGGAAAATTGGCACTTCAATCGGCATCATTCTTGCTTCTTCACTTTTAGTGGAAGCCCTCCAGCTAACCCACATGTTTGGCATACTACCCTGCCAGTACCGTCTTTTTGACGTAGATGATTTAATCGTCAACACTTTAGGTGGCATTTTAGGTTTTATGCTAGCGAAGTATTTGCCAGACCTTTCGAAAGCGCAGAAATTCTTTGAAAATGAGCCTAATAAAGCGCCTGGGCCGATCCAGCGCTTTGTCACTTTTTATGCCGAGTATTTAATCTCTGTCGTCCTGTGTAGTCTAATCGCGATTGGTCACGCAATGGTTTTCACTGATATGCACACTTCGAGGGCGCTATACTTGTCACTACTGACAGCTACGCTTTTACTTGGGGAGTTTGCTCTGCCGCTGTTGTATAAAGGGTTTACGCCTCTCTCGCTATTTACGAACTCCACTCTTGATGATAAAAGGCGCAGTAAAGCACGGCGATTCGCTTTCTACAGCGTTCGCTTTGCAGTGCTCTGGATGATTTTTGTGTTCCCACAAGGCGCCATCGCTGTACCAGTATCGTTATTAGTGGCTCTACCTATCGTAATCGCCTACCCCTTCATAAAGAAACCGCTATACGCACTGATATAGATTGTGTGCATGCGCCCCTGTTTTATGGTACAATGTTAATATGTTAGATATAATCGGACGAGAGTATAAGAAATTCGGCAATGTACCAAAGTTGAAAGAGCATGGTGGTGCAAGAGTTATCGCTATGTGCAACCAAAAGGGCGGAGTTGGTAAAACCACTTCGACAATATCGCTTGGTGCTGCTCTAGCTGAGCTAGGAAGGCGTACCTTGATCATCGACCTTGACCCCCAAGGTGCTGCCTCCGTCGGCCTTGGAGTTAACTCGTTTGATATGGATGACACCATCTACACTTTGTTAGTCGCACCCAATACCGATGTTAACGAAGCTATCACCGAGACTAAAATCGAGGGCTTAGATATAATACCCGCGAATATTGATCTTTCGGCTGCCGAGGTACAGTTAGTTACAGAAGTGGCGCGCGAATCTGTCTTGAAAGGCATTCTGAACAAATTGCGCCCACTCTACGACGTCATCTTGATTGACTGTCAACCCTCGCTCGGTCTCCTTACCATCAATGCGCTCACTGCTGCCGACGGAGTGCTGATACCTTTGGCTTCTGAATATTTTGCACTGCGTGGAGTCGCCCTACTGCTTGACACCATTGAAAAGGTCCAAGAACGCCTTAACCCAGACCTTAAAATTGATGGCATCTTCGCAACTATGTACGACACTCGTACGCACCACGCTCGCGAAGTAGTCCAGTCCATCCATAACGCTTTTGAAAGCTTACTACTGCACACCGCCATATCGCGCACGGTGAAATTCCCCGACTCAACAGTTGCCGCTGAGCCAATCACTATTTTCGCACCAACACATTCTTCAGCAGAGCAATATCGTTCATTAGCAAAGGAGTTGATAACAAAAGGGTCGGTTAAGTAGTTGGAAATAGCGGCTAGCGTAGACGCGCCGCCAGCAAAGGTTACGTCCAAATTTGACGTACACCTTGAAGTTTTTGCCGGCCCTTTTGAAGTGATGCTTTCACTGATATCAAAGCACAAGCTTGATGTAACCCATATCGCACTAAGCGTTATCACTGACGAGTTCGTAGCATATGTGAAGAGCATTAGTGATGACGAAAACCAACTTGAAGAAATGTCTAGCTTCATCTTGATTGCTGCAACTTTGCTAGAGATTAAGACGGCTCGCCTTTTGCCGGGACAGGAGAACCTTGGGGAAGAAGATTTGGAGCTGCTTGAGGCACGTGACGTACTTTTTGCAAAGCTACTACAATATAAGGCCTTCAAAGATGTAGGGTTGCAGTTTGGGGAGATGATGGAACACGCCAACCTTCGCACTCCGCGGGCAACACCGCTCGAGGAAAAGTTTGCCAAAATGCTACCTGAGCTACGCTTCGATACTGATACTCGCCAGTTGGCATTACTAGGCGCCGAAGTTTGGGCTTCCTACATGCTTAGAAATCAAGGCGTTTCGCTTGAGCATATCCATATGCGCCAAGTGAATGTCGCGAGCCAAGGTATCATTATATCGAAGATGCTGAAAAAAAGTGGGACCCTGCTTTTTTCCGATCTGATAAAGGATGCTAAACACGCTGTGATCATCATCGGGCGATTTCTCTCCTTACTTGAGCTCTACAAAATGGGGGCAGTGACATTTTCTCAGCGCACGGCTTTAGGAGACCTCACAGTCAAGTGGACCGCCCCCGAGGACTTCAACCCTGAAGCACGATTGCAAGGGTCTGACTTTGACACTCCAGTCGAAGGGGTCTCGGAAGATGCATCAGAAAAGATAACCGTAGATGCGCGTAAAACGACACCGATGAAGGCGCCCAGAAAGAAACCTGAGAGAACACCGGAAAAGAAGCCGAATGAGAAGGTGGAAAATAAGCCAGAAGAGAGGGCTGTGGAGTAATATGGAAGAAGTTTCTGTTTCTACAGACGGCTCATGCGTAGGCCAAGGCGGCTCTGGGCACGGGGCGATCGGATGGGCCGTAGTTGAGCATGGTGGAGCTTTGGAGCGTGCAGGTGGGGCGGCGTTTGGTACAAATCAGATTGCTGAGCTTACTGCGATTCTAGTCGCACTTAGAACCTACCAGCCTGGCAGTAAACGTGCAGTTAGGAATCTTACCATCTACTCTGATTCAAAATACGCCATCAATTCGGCAACCACATGGATTCAGGGCTGGAAGCAAAAGGGGTGGAAGCGCACTGGAAACAAGCCGATTACGAACTTGGCGATTATACAGGCAATCGACCGCGAACTAGAGCTCAGACACCAAAATGGTGGAACTGCTCAGCTCATCTGGGTCAAAGCTCATAATGGTGATGAATACAACGAAGCTGCGGACGAGCTTGCGAACTCTACGGCGCATACGTGGCGCAAAAAGCTTGGGACGCCTGAGGAGGAAGATTTAAGCACTGTCCCTAAAGAGGCGCGTCAAGCGATTTTAGAGCGCGCTCAGGATCTGGGATTCACTAATGCTCCCGTGTCGCAAGATTTTGACTTGCTCAGCACTACTGACACCGATATCAGCGCCTAGTCCAGGGGGTGCAATCTGCACTACCGTTGATGCTATTTGATTGGGTTTCATTTCAGTTTGAATATCATCTTCAGGGCTCAAGTAATAGTGTACCGAATCGCCGAAAATCGCCTGCACCTGGTTGAGGCCCCGCGCAGGAATGCCACCCGATAGGTTCGCAGAAGTTGCCCAAAGCGCGCCGGTATGCTTCAGTATCTCCAGCACCCCTGCGTGGTTAGGGTATCGCACCCCTAAAGTCGCCCCGTCAAGGTGGCTCGGGGCTACGATGGTGAGCGCCCCTGGCCAGAAGGCGTCAGCTAGCTTCTGAAAAATGCTCTTTGCGGGTGGGGTGATGCTCGGCAGGATGATTTGAGATAGAATATCACCATCAACTAGAACTTGCATTTTTTGCGATGCACTTCTCCCCTTAAGGTGTGCAATTTTTAGACGGGCAGTCTCAATGAACGCTTTAGCGGCTAGTGCAGGCACAGTATCAGTCTCAAACGCCACTACCTCGCCAGCGCTCACGAGGCGCACCAAATCATCAAGGTCCTTTACCGTCTGCATAACTATATTTTACCACATCTTTTCGCTGTGCGCGCGATCTTTTAGCTGTGCGCGCGGGGAACCACCGTGGCATAGATTTACACGTGTTTCAAAATGGAACTTCATACTTGTAGCTTTCCACGTATTTCAAAATGGAAACTTTTCGGCACGCTCGCCCCTAAACCGGAGGGCTCGCTAGGTTGTCAATAGATTTATTTATAGGAACTAAAATTTGCTTTGCAAATTGTAGCATAAATC
>JAITGF010000004.1 GCA_031280795.1 Candidatus Ancillula prorhinotermitis
TTTTCAAAATAAACTTTGAGGTAGTTTGGAAAATAGATTTATGCTACAATTTGCAAAGCAAATTTTAGTTCCTATAAATAAATCTATTGACAACCTAGCGAGCTCTCGGTTCAGGAGCGAGTGTGCCGAAAAGTTTCCATTTTGAAACACGTGCAAATCCACAGGTGCTGAGTCCATTTTGAAACACGTGGGAATCTGCATGTATGGAGTTACTCCCCGAGTGACAGGTGCGGAGTCGCTACCCGAGCGATATGCTACTAGCTTCGAATGCTCGGAGTAATTCGTCACCATTTGGCGCCATGATAGTTGGCGTGGAATTATTCTTAGGGGTTGCCTGCAAGCTAAATGGCAGTACAGAAACCATTGCATGCTGGACAGCTGTTAATTGGCGTATCAAAATCGCCTTAATTCGTGTAGGATGCAAGTTGGCAATGCGTTGATATATTTCAACATCATGCTGACCATCATCACCGATTAACAACCACTTAACGTTGGGAAAAAGCGAAAGTAAGTCTTCAATGCGGTTGTGCTTATGCAGTTTAGTTGATTCAAAAACTTTAGTGTCATCAGGTCCGATGTCCTGTAAAATTAGCGGCCCAAACGGTAACTTATTAGTAGTGATGAAGCGCTTCAAGAATCCGTATTGGTTCCATGGTCCTGCCGAAAGGTACACGATAAAACTATTTTGATACTTCTCCAAAAGTGAATCTAGCAGTTTTGGCATACCTTTAACGACACTCCGCTTAAACGGCGATGCAAAAAGCAAATTCTTCAAAGCAGTAAGTTTACTTGGAACGTTAGAGACTAGTACTGTATCATCAACGTCGCAAATAATACCAGTGGCATCGTTTTGAGATACGATCAAAGCATTCGTGCTGGCAATTCCGAAATCACTTGGTAAGGATGATCGAACCACTTTTTTCTTATTCCTATGCCCAATGACATAGGTTGTAGCTAATTTTATAGTCAGTTTATGCCACCCAGGTTTAAGATTATGGTTGACTTGCTTTATAACATAGCCTCCACGATCAGTAGTTAGTCGGCAACCCACATTTTCTCCGGGCAGCATTACGTCTATATTTGCCCCGGGAGCTTGGCTGGTGAAAAAACTACGAAACCCTCTTGATAAAACATGGTTTATTTTGGCTTTACGTACCAACAGAACGCGCAATTGAATTAGCAAACTAGTCTCACTACCGATTGATGTGTAAGGTATGATTGCTAGTTTGTATCCAAAATGCTTTATCAGCACGCGGTTTTTCGACCTCGTCCAACTGTCTTCTAAGTTTTTCAGCGCTTTTCTAATCATAATGTGTACAAGATGAAGTAATACATAATAGGCCCTAATAGCAATATGGAATCCATCCTGTCTAACATACCTCCATGCCCCGGTAAGATTCCACCAATATCTTTAATGTTTACGTCGCGCTTAATCACCGACTCTGTCAAATCTCCGAACGTTCCGATTGAAACTGCCAAAATAGTGAACACCAAAGGCCACCACCAAAGGCCTGCGAAATAGATATTCCCAAAAACAAAATATGTATAGATATAGGTGATGATTAGCGTAAATACAAATGATCCAATTAACCCTTCGACTGTCTTCTTTGGTGATATAACTGGTGCCATTTTAGTTTTACCGAACTTCATGCCGACGAGAAGCCCGAAAGTATCAGAAGAGACCACTGCGATGAAAATAAGTAGCAGCTTCAAAGGACCATCATGCTCATCACAGGCTATAGCCACCAAAAATGATAGCATCAGTGGCAGGTATGAAAGTACGAAAATGCCTGAAGTGTACGAGCAATGCCTTTCGTGGACTGTACGCTCGAAGGAGGCGTAGAGAATTATACACACGCACCCCACAATATAGGTAATCATCATTCGATCTAGCCCCCAATATGTGGAATACATCATCATGACCGAAGCGATGGAAACTATCAACACCGGGCAAATGATATCAGCCTTTTTGAACGCAACTGCTAGCTCCCAAATCGCTATCAAGCATGCAATGCCAAGCACAGTGCAAATAGCCAAGGGGTGCCAGAATACTGAGGCGATGACAATCCCACCTAGGACTAGCCCAGTTAGAATTGACTTGCCCATATCGCGCATTTTAGACCTCGGAAATCTCTATTTCTTTATGCTGAAGTAGGCTGTCAATGGTTTCACTAGTAGATTTAGTGTTCTTTTCAATATCATCTTTACCACGCTTACCGTCATCTTCAGAAATCTCTTTATCTTTTACCATTTTGTCAAGTGCATCGATAGCTTTATGGCGCACAGAGCGAAGGGCAACCTTACTTTCTTCTGCTCGCACCTTAGCAAGCTTCACGTATTCTTGACGGCGGTCGCTAGTCATTTCAGGCAGTGTGACGCGAATCTGGTCACCTTCACGCTGCGGGTTAACGCCGAGATCGGAATCAGCTAAACCTTTTGTGATTGCATCAATTGCCCCCTTGTCGAATGGGGTGACCATAATCACACGGTTCTCAGGCACATTGAATGATGCAAGCTGCTGAATCGGCGTAGGTGTGCCGTAGTAGCTTGCTGTAACCCCCGCGAAAAGCGCTGGATTAGCTCGCCCAGTTCGTATCCCTGCAAACTGCTCTTTGGTGTGCTCGATTACACCTTCCATTTTGGCTTTTGCATCCTTAATCACATCTTCAACCATTTTTCCTACCTTTCATATCACACGCGTTCATTGACTGACGTGCCTTCTTTTACTAATGTTCCTAATTGTTTTCCCGAATCGTCTAGAGCGAATTTACCCCCTCTAAGCGCTTTGGTTACGTTTCCAGGACCGTCTAGGCCAAAAACGCGCATATCCATATCGTTTGTGCGCGCTAACGAAAGTGCTGCCGCATCCATCACCTGGAGATTATTCACCAACGCATCGGTGTACGTAAGGTGATCCAACTTTTTAGCGTTAGGGTTTTTGCGTGGGTCAGAATCATAAACACCATCGACACCATTCTTGCCCATCAAAACGCATTCACACTCCATTTCAAGCGCGCGCTGAATCGCAACAGTATCCGTGGAGAAGTATGGCATGCCGGCACCAGCGCCAAATACGACTACACGACCCTTTTGCATGTGCCGCACTGCCTTGAGGGGGATGTAGGCTTCAGCCACTTGACCCATTGCTATAGCAGTCTGCACACGGGTGTCGACGCCGATTTGCTCGAGGAACTCCTGAAGTGCGATACAGTTCATCACAGTGCCAAGCATGCCCATATAGTCACCACGATTACGATCCATTCCAGCAGCAGAAAGCTCTTCGCCACGGAAGAAGTTACCGCCTCCGACAACGATGCAAACCTGAACACTCTCCTGCCCGTCCGTTGGGGATACAGCCTCTTTTATCTCTCCGGCGATGCGTTTAATGACAGCAATATCTATACCGACCTTGCCGGCACCAAACGCTTCACCAGACAGCTTTAATAAAACACGTCTAGTCATATATCATAGTATACCACACATAGACTGTGCGTGCATACCTATAGAATTACTCGCCGCCTACCAAAAAGCCGATATAGTCTTCAATAGTCGCACCGTTAAGAATGCTCTTGATGGTGGGCTGACCGTCATCGAGACCGAAATGCTGCTCTGAAAGCACGTTCTGCTTGTAGAACGAACGCATAAAGCCTTCGATGATTTTCGGCATAATATTATCAGGCTTACCGGCATTTTTAGCTCGTGCAACGCGCTCTTCAGAGTCAAGAACTTCTTTAGGCACATCTGCAATATCCTTATATGGGAATGAACCGTTAATTGCCAAAGGCCCTGAAAGGTGGGTGGCAATGCGCGAAGCGATAGCCTCATCGCCACCGTTTAGAGCCACCAAAACGCCTACATATGGTGGAAGCGCGGGGTCCTTCTTGTGCAGATACTGACCGACGACTTCACCTTCGACTTTGCCTACGCTTTTGAGCACGATATTTTCGCGAAGCTTAGTGCCAGCAATATCTTCAATCGCAGCAGCGACTGAATCATGTTTAGCGGTCTTAGCCTTCAAACCGTCTTCAACGCTTGAAGCATCTGCCTCCACAATCGCATCGAGAACTTCTTCAGCTAGAGCGATGAAGTCATCCGATTTAGCAACAAAGTCAGTTTCAGAGTTAAGCTCGATCAAGTAGCCTACCTGACCTGCTTTCGAATCAATCACTTTCGCAGCTACCAGACCTTCAGCGGTAACCCTTTCGCCACGTTTAGCAGCAGCTTTCGCGCCAGCTACACGTAAAACCTCAATCGCGCTCGCCTTATCGCCCTTGGCTTCATCAAGCGCTTTCTTTACATCGAGCATACCTGCGCCGGTAAGCTCACGAATTTCTTTTATATCTGCAGCAGTATAGTTTGCCATTATTTCCTTTCGTTTTATTGTGCATCTACTTAAACTTTAGAGCCACTAGTCAAAGTATCATTGACTTGCAGCGTCTAGCATTAAATCACTTCAGCGACTAGCCGTTGTGCGTGAGAAGCTCACGCTCCCACTCGGCCAACTCTTCACCTTCGGCTTCTAGAGCAGCTACTTTATCTGCTTCCTGAGTTTGAGCAGGCGCTTTAGAGCGGTCAAGTAAACCGGCTGCTACAGCATCAGCGATGGTCTTAGTGATTAAATCAACTGCGCGGATTGCATCGTCATTGCCTGGAATCGGGAAGTCGATGACGTCTGGGTCAACGTTAGTATCAGCGATTGCAATCACAGGAATGCCGAGCTTTTTGGCTTCGTCGATTGCGAGATGCTCTTTATTAGTATCCACGATGAAGATAGCGCTTGGCAGACGGTGCACATCTTTAATGCCACCTAGCACCTTCGCTAGCTTATCTTTTTCGCGCTCAAGTAGCAAAAGCTCTTTCTTCGTAAAGCTTGTGCCACTAGCACTTGAGAAATTCATGCCCTCTAGATCTTTTAGGCGCCCTAGACGCTTAGAGATAGTTGAGAAGTTCGTAAGTAAGCCACCTAACCAACGCTCTGATACGTATGGCTGGCCAACACGTGTCGCCTGAGCTGCGATAACGTTTTGTGCTTGGCGCTTTGTGCCTACAAATCGGATTGACCCACCTTTTGCCACAGTATCTTTAACGTAATCAAACACAGTGTTTAGAGCTTCGACAGTCTGCTCTAAGTCAATGATGTAGATACCATTTCTTTGCGTTAGAATAAAGCGCTTCATCTTAGGGTTCCAGCGCTTAGTTTGATGCCCGAAGTGGACACCTGCTTCAAGCAAATCGCTTGTAGTTAGTTTTGACATATTGTCACCTTTCTTTTAGTTAGTCCTAGTACGGCGCATCTACCCACATCTGATCAAAACCGCACAGCACAAACTATGCATCAATCTAGAACAGACGACAACGAGTGACACGTGACTCCGCACGCGTATTTTAAGCCTATTATAACACAAAATCACGAGTCTGTCAAGTCGATTTTTGCGGAAAACTTCGGTGATTTGACAAAAAGCGCGTAATTATGGTATAATTGCACTAGTTTGAAGAACTTTTCAGAAAGGATATTATAGATTATGGCTTCTAAATGCGATATATGTTCGAAAGGACCTGAGTTTGGACACAACGTTTCACACTCACAGGTGAAGACTAACCGCCGCTGGAATCCGAACATCCAATCTGTACGTACAGTAATTGGTGGCACTCCTAAGAAGCTTAATGTTTGCACTTCTTGCCTGAAAGCCGGTAAAGTTCAGCGCCGTAATAACCGCGGCTAATTTAAGTTTACCCAGAATCGCTTATCAGCCTATCTCCGAATCGCTTAACTGCACTCATTAGATAGCTTCACGTAAGGATACTTGTAGTAAATGATTTCGAATCTCTATTCATTACTTGACTCGCGTATTGAGCGTTTATCAACAGCGCTTTTCGAATATAAGGACTCCAAAAACACTTGGAAATCCGTCTCCCCTAGTGATTTTAAGCTTGACGTTGACAAGATTGCTGCCGGTCTGCTGTCTCTTGGGGTCAAAAAGGGTGAGAGCGTTGCCATAATTTCACCTACATCTTACGAATGGGTATGCCTTGACTTTGCAATACTTTCCATCGGTGCTGTAGTGGTGCCTGTGTACGAAACATCTTCTCCCGCCCAGATCAAACATATCCTGACTGATTCAAATTCCAAATATGCGTTCGTTTGGGATAGTGCTATATTTGAGCATGTTGACAGCATCTCTGACCAAGTACCGGAGCTCATCAACACTTATGTGCTTGACCGAGGCGCTCTTGAGTATATAAAGAGTCTCGGGGAGAAGGTTGAAGCTGATGCGCTTTTGGAGGTGCAAAATAGCGTCGAATCCCATGAATTAGCTACTATCGTCTACACTTCAGGGTCCACAGGAGCCCCCAAAGGCGTGGAGCTTAGTCACAAGAACTTCCTCTCGATTACCGAGTCTGGACTAGAAAGCGTACCAGAATTACTGATGCGCGAAAACGCCCGCTTGCTGCTATTCTTACCACTAGCACACGTGTTTGCACGCTTTTTGGGCTATGTTGCAGTGGCTGGAACCACCACTATGGGGATAGTTTCTAATGTGTCCACACTACTCAAAGACCTCGACCACTTCAAGCCGACTTACCTACTTGGTGTGCCGCGCATATTTGAAAAAGTGTACAATGCATCTAGCCAAAAAGCTGGCATCGGCATCAAGGGAAAGCTCTTCAAAGACGCTGCAAAAGTGGCGGTTGAAGTGTCGAAATTGATGCAAGACGGCAAGCAAGTGCCCGCAGGCATTAAAGCCAAACACGCACTTTACACAAAGCTTGTCTATAGTAAAATCTTACATGCACTAGGCGGTGCGTGCGAGTACGCGGTTTCGGGGGGCGCTGGAATTAACCCAGAGCTTGCACATTTCTTCACCGGCGCAGGTCTGCCGATCTTAGAGGGGTATGGCTTGACTGAAACTGCTGCGCCGGCGCTAGTCAACCGAGTTGGAGCGAATAAAATCGGTAGCATCGGCTTACCACTAGAAGGCGTTGAAGTGCGCATTGACGATGATGGCGAAGTATTAATCAAGTCGGACTCTTTGATGATGGGATACCGAAACCTACCTGAAGAAACTGCCAATACCATGGAGAACGACTGGCTTAAAACTGGGGACCTTGGAGTAATGCATGAAAGCGGGCACGTTTCAATCACTGGGCGCAAAAAAGACTTGATTGTGACTGCTGGTGGCAAAAACGTCTCTCCGACTCCGCTCGAAGAAGCAATTTCAGCAAACCCTATCATCTCCGCTTGTGTCATCGTCGGCGAAAATAGGCCTTTCATCGGTGCGTTGATTACTCTTGATACTGACAATCTTCGCCATTTTCTAAAAACGCACAGTCTAGACGCGAGTATTCCTATTACTGAAGCGAGAGATCTACCACTCGTCAAAGCAGAAATCGACCACAGTATCGCAAAGGCAAATCGCCTGGTTTCAAAAGCTGAGTCGATTCGCAAATACACAGTTCTCGAAGAAGACTTTACTGAAGCAAACGGTCAGCTCACCCCGTCAATGAAAGTGCGACGCCAGGAAGTAGTACGAATCAATGCGGATATCATTGAGCGGGAAATTTACCGGAGAAGATAATTTGACTATTAAACACGCGATATACTCAGAGCAGCGTTTTGCGAACCGCCCGCTGGTAGTTTTACTGCATGGTTATGGCTCAAATGAGAACGATTTACCCGGGCTAGCTGAGCTGGCTTTCCCTGATTTTGACTACGTTTCTCTCCAGGCGCCACACGCAATTTTCGGAGGATTTCCTGCGTACGCTTGGTTCAATGACCCTGTGCCCGCACATAATGAACGCACCGACCAAGCCAAATTATGCGCTGAAGATATCATGAACTTTTTGAAATACGCTGCAAAAAGTGGCGAAATTCATGAAAATCGTAGGCTGATATTGATGGGGTTCTCCCAGGGCGGGGCAATGGTTTCGTACATTTTGCAATCTGGAATGCTCAAAAGCAGACTCGCGGCAGCTGTGAACTTAAGCGGGTATTTGCCTTTCAGGAGTGAAACCACGCCGGTTGAAGGCGTCAACTTGGATGTGGATATTTTTCATGGCTGGGGCAATGCTGATGATATAGTACCAGTAGTCGAAAACGAAACGGCACGCGATTGGTTTGCATTACATTTCAAAAACGTACAAGATTTCGAATACTCCGGATTAGCTCATTCAATCAGCTTAGACGAGGTGCGCGACTTAAAAGCATTCTTATCGTCTGTAAAATAGTGCAGGCATTTTCACGCTCATTTTTACACTCCTCTCACAATTCATCAGAGGCTTCTAAATCGCCAAAGGGAATCTACCCGTTTTCAAAAATGTGCAACTCACCATCTTGACCTAAGTACACCCCGCATAAACCACTTTCATCAACGCGCAAGTTTACCAACCCCTCATCGCTAGTAAGCTTGAGTGTATCTTTAGCAGGGTGACCGTAAGTATTCTCACCTGACATGTAGATGCTCACCATCGGGTGCAATAATTTCACCAGCGCAGCATTCTGCGTTTTAGATCCATGGTGATTAACCTTCATAACGTCGACATTTTGAACGCCTTCTTTTTGCAACGCCTTCAAAGCTGCACTAGCCCCCTTCTGCTCTAAATCACCGGCAGTAAAGTAGCGCACACCGTTTATGTCGAAAAGCATCGCTAAAGAGCTGTCATTTTCACGGTCATCTTCTAAAGTGCTATCCCCTTTGGGTACTGTCTCAACCACTTCCCCACCTTTGCCTAGGTTATCCCAAATTGAAAGGATATCATACTTCGCGCAAAACTGCCCACGCTCTTCGCATTCACCAACGTTTCGCATCTGGTCATTGGCGTATTCGATAGGTATTGACTTCTCTTCAAATAACTTCACCAAATGCTGATGATTCCTCATCGGAGATTTCACCGGGTTTAGTAATGCTTTCTTAAAGATGGCGGTATCAAGCACTTGGTCTAGTCCTGCGATATGGTCATCATGATAATGAGATACTACAAAAGCATCGACCACCTTTACACCAGCTCGTTTCAAGCAGTTAGCAGCAGGCTCGCCACCGGTTGAAGTATCCCCAGGTCCAGCATCGACCATAATCGCCGAAGTGCTTCCAGTGCGTATCAGTGCTGCATCGCCTTGACCGACATTGCAGGCGACTATCAACCAATTCTTTGGAATGCTAGTAAACCACCCCAACTCCGAGCGCACATATATCGTACTCGATGCTAATATTACCACCACTAAGAAGATACTCAAGAATTGTACACGGTGTGCTTTGTAGAGCTTATTTACCAGAATATCGTGAGCGACTTTACGCCCCCTGGTAAGCTTACCCTTTAACGAGTTGTATTCCGGTAAATTGCGTTTCGAAATCCTCTTGTACGCGAACTTATAGAGCTGTGGTATAATGATGATAAGAGTTAGTATAGCGTACAAAATTAGCGCACCTCTAAGACCTGTCGGCCATGCAACTTTTGCTCCAGGTAAGTTGGACATATGTGTGGCGACGGAGGCAATTATTTCTGTGCAAAACCCAGCCGCCCTTGCCAGAAGTAGCGCTAACCAAGGCCACACCCCTGAAAGTAAACACGAGAGAAGAGAGAGTATCGTAGCTGGCTCGATAGCTGGTATGACAAGCACATTAGCGACTGGTGCATACGGAGTGATATAATCAGTCATGAGGAGAAGCACTGGGTAGCACCCCATTTGGGCAACGATTGGTACTGATAATATTTCTGCGGGAACCTTGCCGATGTAACCTTCTAGAGCGCGACTTAACGGTGCCGAAAACACTACTATGGAGGCCGTAGCTGAGCAGGATAAAGCGAACCCGAAAGACGCGCTTAGATATGGGTCGTAAATCAGGTAGGCAATGATCGCGAAGAAGAGTGCCGAAAGAGATTGGGAACGCCTTTTGAAGAAGATTCCGCATAGACCGATGACGCTCATCACAGCTGCACGCTTGACGGAGTCGGTCGGATGCACTAGTAGAACCATTGCCACTATTGCGATAAGCTGTAAGATGACTTTCACACTTAGGCGAAGCTTCAAAGCAGAAAGAATCGTGCCGATTAACGATATTATGATGACGAAATGCGCTCCAGAAATTGCAGTCAAATGCGTAAGTCCAGATACTTTGGTAGCGTCTTTAACGCCCTTTTCCATATATCTAGTGTCCCCTACGCTCATACCGGGCACTAGCCCGGGGGCATTACCGGGTAGAGTTTTTGCCAACCTCAAGAACTTAGCGCGCAAGTCGTTATAGAAGTCATCAATCGTGGAAGCTGGTTTGTAAAGCTCGAAGGTTTCAGCTTCTAAAGTGGCAGCATTCTTGATATGGAAATCATCCTCAGAATATTTTCCATCTACATAATAACTCGCTCCATACTTTAGTGAGCATTCCGGATCTGTGAGTGTGGTAAGCGTAAGAAAGGCTTTAGGGTTGTAAGCATTCGCCTGATACGAACACCTTACGCGCCCGAAACTATCTTGAATACTCGGCTCAGAAGTTATCCTGACTAACTGTGGTTCATCGGTTTTACCGACTAGACTATCGGAAAAGATATGAGCTTGAACCTGAAATGAACCAATCAGAATAACTATTGCCACCACGCAAAACACCAGCTGTGAAACGATTTTTGCGCTGAAAAGTTTACAGCCTAGCGCTGCCGCAAGAAGTACAATGCCAAGCAGGACAACCCCAAACTGCTTTAATGATGGTGCGCCTAAAACGAGCACCAGCGCTGCTACCCATACGCAAATCGACGCAGGCAGGAGGCGAAAATCTTTTATCACAGCTTTATTCTAAGGTCAAACTCTTATTTTATCTTTCAGCTTGTCAAAAGTCGCTTGGCCGATACCTTTTACATCCATTAGGTCTTCGATGCTCGTAAATACTCCGTTTTCTGTGCGGTAGTCAATGATTTTCTGCGCTGTCGAAGGCCCGACACCTTTGAGGGTCTGCAACTCTTCGAGCGTTGCGTAGTTTAAGTTTACCACACCTTTTGCATCAACACCAAGTGGCGTGCTCGGCGCAGAATCCGGAGGGGTTGCTGGAGGGGTAGTGTTTGCGGGGTCTGCACTCTTTGCGAGCTCGGCTGGTGTAGATCCGGCGACCTGGGTATTATCGCTAGACTCACCCTGAGTGGGGCAGCTTATCGCAGAGTCTTTGCGCACAATTGGGCTAGACTCAGGAGTAGATGCACTTGCGTTGGCAGCAAAGTACACAGCAGCTGCAGCAATCGCCAAGAAGACCAAAGCACCAGCGATAAGAGTCCTCCAATCAAGCTCGATGCGATATTTTGAAGTTCCTGACTCTTCTTCTAGAGGGTCGAAGTTCTGCTGCAAAGTGGTATGCCCTTGCGCTTGTAAGCTCACTTCCTTAAGCATATCTTTCATTTCCATAACGACATTATAACTTAAGGCAAACCGACACATCGCTTCAGGTGCGAGCCTTGTGCAGAATCCGCTATGTTGATAACTGATCCCCCAATACAGTTTTACGTCGTGCGCGAAATGTTGTTGCAAGACGACAGGCAGTGCACAGGCCCCCGCACACGTAGCGAAAATAGCTAGCATGAAATTATTTTAATTTCAGTCCTAACTTGTGCCTCGCAGAGCTCCGAGTTAAGGCGCGGAGCAGCGCCTTTAATTAGTTGCGGTATTACCACATTTTTTGCTTGCATGCAAGCAAAAAATGTGGTACAATTTATATATAGCACGCATACTCGTGGTCACAAGTGAGAGTGAGCAATCATTCTTTGATAGTTTCTCGCGCGATTCAAATCTATTTGAGTTTCGCCCTCTAAACGCACTCTCATTCGAAAAAACCGAATTCTTCGATGTTGTACTACTTCAACACCGAAGCCCGGAGATAACTAAATTGCTACTCGAATTTCGCCAAAGCCTCTCAAGTCATACCCCCGTTATACTGCTACTTTCCGAGGGCGACACATTCATAGATGCTCGGGTAGATGATTTCATCTTCAGAAACCCCAACCCAAGCGAGTTCAGCCTACGTATAGAGCAATTATTTCTAAAATCATCAAGTACGAAGCTTTCGTCTAAGAGAATGCTTCCACACTCTAGAGACATGCCTCATGACGGCGCGCAACAAATGGTAGACTCTACCCCGATAAGAACTACTCTAAGTGGTCACACCCCTCGCAATGTAGCTGACAATTTGAAGTTTAATGCCAATGGATACGGTATCAGTATTGATGGCACACCAATTGCTTTAACCTATAAGGAGTTTGAACTTTTTAGCATGCTGGTCAAATCGCCTGGAAAAGTGATTAGCCGCGAGGAAATCTTACAAAAGATATGGAGTGAAGGTGGCAAAGAGGGGTCGAGGGTTATTGATGTGCATATTCGACGAATTCGCTCAAAACTTGGGCCAACTTATGCGCGCAAAATCCAGACGATACGCTCAGTCGGGTATACTTATCGCAGCTAAAGCTCGTTATGCATCTTTACGCGATGCTAAAACTTTGTCCACTAGGCCGTACTCAAGAGCTTGGTCAGCAGTCAAAATCTTGTCGCGCTCGATATCTTTGCGCACTTGCTCGATCGGGGTGTTTGAATGCTTAGCAAGGGTTTCCTCTAACCACTCGCGCAGGCGTATCATCTCCTTAGCGGTTATCTCGATGTCCGAAGCGGTGCCACGGCTACCCTCCATAGCTGGCTGATGAATCAAAATCCGCGTGTTAGGTAGTGCTAAACGCTTGCCTTTGGTACCGGCCGCAAGCAGTATCGCCGCCGCTGAAGCAGCCTGACCAAGACAGACTGTGCGCACATCGGGGCGGATGTATTGCATAGTGTCATAAATCGCCGTCATGGCTGTGAAAGACCCTCCAGGCGAGTTTATGTAGACAGTAATTTCGCGCTCAGGATCTTGGCTTTCAAGCACCAAAAGCTGTGCCATGACATCATCAGCTATAACATCATCTACAGGCGCGCCGATGAACACGATACGCTCTTCAAAAAGCTTTGCGTAAGGGTCAAGCGTTTTGTATCCATTCTGGGTGCGCTCAGTGAACTGCGGTAGGATTGCCCGGTTTGTGGGGGCGACGAACCCACCGCCTATAGCGTGTTCGGAATTCTTAGCATTATGATACATCATTCTTCTCCTTTGCCTTTTCAAGCTCTGAAACGTCACCGATGACATGATCCACGAAACCGTATTCAAGGGCCTCTTGGGCAGTGTACCAGCTATCGTGCTCATTGTCTTCTAAGATGCGCTCTAAAGACTGGCCAGTTTGCTGAGACGTCAAGACGCTAAGGCGTTGCTTCATGTCCATAATGAGCTCAGCACCGATACGCACATCAGTGGCAGTACCACCTACACCACCGGAAGGCTGATGCATCAAAACCCTAGCGTTAGGAGTGATGAAGCGTTTACCTTTAGTGCCGGAGCTGAGCAAGAACTGCCCCATAGAAGCAGCCATGCCGATGGCAATTGTCACCACATCAGGTGAAATCAACTGCATAGTGTCGTAAATCGCCATACCGTCAGTGATCGACCCACCAGGAGAGTTGATATACATGGTTATATCGCGTGTGGAGTCGTCAGCAGCTAGCAGCATTAATTGCTTTGAAATGCGGTTTGCAGACTCAGCGTTCACTTCGGAATCGAGCCAAATTATGCGTTGCTTTAGTAAGCCTTCATTCAGAGAATCATTAAATGAGGCGTTTTGTTTTTCATTCATCTACTTTTTCTTTAACCTCCTTTTTTGCAGTTTTCTTCACGGGGCTCTTCGCAGAACCTTTATCTGCAGTCGCCTTTTTTGTAGAAGTCGTTTTAGTGACTACTTTTGCACTTTTTGCTGGTGCTTTTGCGCCTGCTTTCTCATCGGCTTTCTCTTCTGGGGAAGATTTACTTGAGCTAGACTTTGAGCCCGCATTCTTAGTTCCTGCCTTAGTTTCTGCCTTAGTTTCGGCGGGTTCATCTTCGCCAATGAACCTAGAAATGTCGAGCTCTTTACCCTTTTCATCAATAACTTTAACTCGGCGTAACATATGGGCTAGAGTTTTTGAACGACTCACTTCAGCAGCGGCCAGTGGAATCTGCCCTTGACTTGCCATCATCTGGATAAACTGATTTGGCTCTATGCCGTACTGGTAGGCAGTGTTTTGCAAATAAGTGAAGATTTCATTTTGCCCTACTTTGATGTCATTTTCATCAGCGTATGTGTCGAGCAAAACTTGGGCGCGGATATCAGACTCAGCGCGTTTTGTGGCAGTTTTGCGCTCCTCTGCAGTCGGCTCAGCATCTTTTTTGGTAGCGTTTTGGCGGCTAGGGTCGTTCTGTAAGAAGTGCTCAACTTGCTGGTCGACAACTTTTTGTGGCAGGGGAATATCAGTGTCCTTCAAGAGATCCTCAAGCACTTTGTCTCCAGCATCGCCAACTGACCTTGAAAGCGCTGCAGCCTCTAGATCTGCGGACACTTTCTCCTTTAGGTCAGCAAAATCTTCTACACCGAGAATCGCAGCCAAATCTTCATCGTCTGGAGTTTCTATGCTACCATCTTCATTCTTTGTGGAAGCATTTTGACGAAGTGATTCGATTCTAGCTTCAAGCTCGTCTTTGGCGGGTTTTTCCACAGTAACCTTAACGCTTCTGCCTTTTAGCTCGGGTAGTTTTATCTCTGGGCGCACATCTACAGTAGCGGTGAACTCAATATCTTTTGACTCATCAAGTGGACTATAAGCTGAAATGACTTCAACTTCAGGTTGGCCCATGACTTTCAAATCATTTTCGAGGGCAGCATTTTGGTAATACTTACTGATAACTTGATTGGTGACCTCTTCAATCACATATGCTGTACCAACCCGCTGATTGATAATCTGGCGTGGGACTTTCCCTTTGCGAAAACCAGGCACCTTTACTTGACTTGCAATATCTTCGTAAACTTTAGTAACGATGTCCTTATATTCCGTAGCGCTAACCTTCACATCTAGGCGAGTGGATGTCTCATCAATCTTCTTAACAGTATTCATATTTCCTTTCTGCTTTATATAATTATACCACACAATTTATATGCGCGCATTCATTTTTGAAACTCTAATTCTTATAAAAAGCTAGTCTGAACTTACCGATTTGAACGGTATCACCACTTTTTAACTCACGGTGCTCTTCCTGAAGCTCATTATTTACGTAGGTGCCGTTTAGAGACCCAACATCTGCAATGCTGAAAACATCGCCTTTGCGGATTATTTCAGCATGTCTTCTTGATACTGAATGGTCATCTAAAAAAATATCAGAATTCGAATCGCGACCGACTGACGAAACGTCTTGGTCGATTAAAAAACGCTGTTTCGCAGAATCAAGCGTTACTAAAACAGCATTCCCCTTTTTGAGCGTGTTGAAATCATTGTCCTTATCATTTTGGTCAATTATCGGCTCTAAAATGCTTGGTATACCGATTGAAGTTGCGTCTGAAATGTCCATTTAGGCCTCCTTTTCTAGCACATCATATACGATTAATGGGGTTTCACTTGAGTAGTCGATTTTTTGACGAATCGGCTCAGTAATCTTCCATACTTTAGAAGCCTCCTCATCATCTCCGGCACGCTCATAAAAAGTCCCGCGTGCTTCTAGCAGACGTAACCGTGCCTCAGTAGAAATGCCTTTTAGCTTCAAGCCATGGGTTATGGTGCGCTGAGCATCGTTGAAGTTGCCTAAATCAGCATATGCACCAGCTAAAACGATAGTCATTTCAACATGTGACGTCATGTCAAGCTTGCGGATTTCATCAAGACCGGCGATTTTGAAGACCTTTTCAGGTTGCCCAACACCTCTGTAAGCGTCGGCAATAAGCGGAAGATAATCACTTTGCCCATTGACTCTGCGTGCAGTTGTGAGTTCGCGAATCGCTAATTGGTAATCCCCGGCTTTGTAGGCAGATATGCCCAATAACTCCCTCACCGACGCAAGGCGCGAAGCAATTCCGACTGCCTTTTTTGCCTCGATCACGGCTCGCTCTGGTTGAGATTCTAGAAATAGCAATGCTGCAGCAACATAGTGACCAACCTGCTTTGCTTTGTCCTTGCCGAGTGATGCGAGCTCAGCACGTGTGCGTGGCGATAGGTAATTCTCGTCAATTTCTTCTAATTCGTCGAACTTATTGTCTTTGCCTTGACTAGCTTGATTAGCCTGCATTTTCCACCCCAATCTCTACAGCAGCTACGGTTTTCTTGCCTTTGCGCAAAATCACTAGACCTCCTGGTAATACATCTTCTTTTCTAAAGACTTGCTCTAGATCCTGTACGGTTTCGTTATTGATGTAGTAACCTTTAGCACTGAACGTTTTGCGGAAATCTGAAAAGCTACTAGCGAGTCCAAGCTCTAAAAATTGGTCAGCAAGACGCTCCCCCACGCTCGACTTGCCCACTTTGACACCAGCTACAGCTGCCTTTAGCGTTTTGGCATCGAGGTCCTTAAGGTCTCCGCGCCCAAAGAGCGCCCCTGACGCCGCAATCGCTTGTTGCAGCGCTTTTTCGCCGTGTACCAAACGTGTAACTTCTTCGGCGAGGCGCCTTTGCCCTGCCCTAGCACCCGGATTCTCTGCCACTTGAACTTCAAGCTCTTCGATTTCAGGGCGACCCAAAAAGGTGAACACCTTTAGTAACTTTACGACTTCAGAATCTTCAACGTTGAGCCAGAACTGGTAGAATTCGTAAGCTGACATCATATCTTCGCTGAGCCATATCGCACCACCTTCAGATTTGCCGAACTTAGTACCATCTGCTTTAGTGATTAGCGGAGTCGTCAAAACGTGCACGGAAGAATCGGTTAGGCGGTGGATTAAGTCTAACCCCGAAGTTAAGTTCCCCCACTGGTCTTGACCTCCAGTTTGCAAGGTGATGCCATGGTCACGATTGAGCACGTAGTAATCATACCCCTGCAGAACTTGATACGAGAATTCAGTGAAGCTCAAACCTTCACCATCAAGACGGGACTTGACAGTATCTTTAGAAAGCATCGTGCCCACGCGAAAACTCTTGCCAACATCGCGCAAGAAATCGATTGCCGAAAGCGAGCTTATCCATGTGTAGTTGTTCAAGATTTGCACTGCATTATCACCTTCAAAGCTAAGGAAACGCTTAAATTGTACGGTTAAATTCTTACCCCACGACTCGACGACTTCGCGGTCATTAAGTACACGCTCTCCTGACTGGCGAGGGTCACCAATCAGCCCAGTCGCCCCTCCGATGATGCAATATGGCTGATGCCCAGCATTTTGAAGGTGCTTCATTAGGATCAACTGGACTAGATTGCCATGATGGAGAGACGGCGCAGTTGGGTCGAACCCACAGTAAAACTTCAGTGAACTAGATGATAGCGCATTTCTGAGCGCAGACTCGTCTGTGGTCTGGAATACCAAACCGCGCCATTTCAGCTCATCAAAAATATCACTATTTACTTTCACGCTGGTCTACCTGGACTCGAACCAAGAATAAAGGTACCAGAAACCTTCGTGTTACCAATTACACCATAGACCAATAAACATTATGAAGTTGTAAGGTTTGAGTCCAGAAGTTAGCTGTCTCGAACCAAGGAATAAAGTATCAGAAACCGATCGGTTACCAATTACACCATAGACCAATAAACATTATGAAGTTGTAAGGGAGACTAACGGGGCTTGAACCCGCGACATCCGGAACCACAATCCGACGCTCTACCAACTGAGCTATAGCCTCCATAAAGGTGTCATTATTAAATTGTAAGATATTCAGTTATATTTCAACCTTTCAGTTGGTAGAGCGTCTAATCCGACGCA
>JAITGF010000007.1 GCA_031280795.1 Candidatus Ancillula prorhinotermitis
TAAACTTTGAGGTAGTTTGGAAAATAGATTTATGCTACAATTTGCAAAGCAAATTTTAGTTCCTATAAATAAATCTATTGACAACCTAAGCGACTCCGGTTTAGGGGCGAGCGTGCCGAGAAGTTTCCATTTTGAAACAGGTGGAAAGCTACAAGTATGAAGTTCCATTTTGGAATACGTGTAAAGCTACAGGCGCGGAGTTTCATTTTGGAATACGTGGTAATCTACAAGTATGGAGTTCCGTTTTGAAACACGTGTAAATCTAGACACATGCTAGACATGTGTGCGTTTTTGGCGCCGTGCAACGCCTGCAAGAATGAGCGTAGACGCAAGCAAAACTAGCACGCCATATGGTTGAACACCTGATTCTGCCAGACCCCCATTGAGGTGCGTCCAAACTCCACCGGCAGCTAAGCAGCTACTCTCAGAATACGCTGCTACACTACATAAACCCACTCCTTCGCTGGGGTCGTCTGGGTTTGTGGGCAGCTCAGTGTTCGGCGGTGCTGGATTCTCTGGGGTATATGGTGGTAAGTTCTTTAACCAGCGCGGATAAAGCGTAAGGGTACCATGCAAAGCTGTAAACTCTACTTCTTGGGCTGCCGGGAAGCATTGACCACCGACGGACTTTTCAGTGCAAAGCTCTGTGTAATGATAGCCTGGGCGTGAGAAGGCGTCAGTTTCAGCTAGTGGAATGAGGGTTGGAGCTACATAATACATCTTCTCTGGAGGCGTACTAGCTGCTTGCGGGATCACTTGAGTAGACGTGGCTTGCACCATTAGGGATTGTGCTGACAACGCCTGTGGAAGTAGGTCTTCAAACCCTTCGTCATCTGCTGTTTGCATAGCGTGTGTGATGGAGTGAACTTGCACATCCATTGCGGTAACTGCTGGCAAATAATTTGTAACATCACCAAGATTGGGGTAGTCATTTACAGTTGACCCTGCCTTTCTTCCGGTCACAGTGCACACGCCTTCACCAATAAGCTTAACTTTACCGGCGGCACCAGACGCCCCCACTGCCCCGATCGTAGGAGCAAAAGTGCAGATATTAGATGGCGCTGCTGTTATGGTGTAGCTACCTGTGCCAGAGCCTTCAAACACTGAAAAATAGGCATTGTTCGGCGTTCGTTTAGTTTCAGCGAGCATGATCGGATCTTGCCCGATTTCACTTGATACTGTAACATCTACTTCAGGGGGCTCTTCTTGTCCGGCATTTGTGCCCTTAAACATGTTTTTTACCTCATCAAAGGATAGTGGAAAGAAATTACGCACTCCAGGGTTTTCTCCAGTGCACTTATTCCCATACTCATTAAAGGTATATAGCCCGTTAGGTGCTCCCCCAGCTAAATTACGCGGAATTATCAAGTCCTCAAGGGCTGGGTAGCTGGGTTCATTGCTTAGCTTAGCGGCTCTAACCGAATCATAAGCATTATTCATAGCGACATCTAAGTTAGAGTCAAGATAACGGTTTGTTCCGGAGAAATTACCTCCGCCAGGACTAGTGCGAATGTCAGTAGTGCTAAATTTTTGAGCACTCTGATTGCTAAGCAATAGAGCAAGTGATTCATCTGGGCATTCGGCACCACTAGAATCAAGGTACCCATCAGTTTGCGTCATCTTACAGACCCCAGATTTACCGTCATCGCTTGTGCCTACACGTATTCCTATGATATCAAAAGCATAACCACCGAATCGTACACAGTTTATGCCATCATCTACAGCAGAACCGCAAGTTCCAACCTGAAAGCTCTTCCGAAAAGATGAAATGGATGCAAGCGACTCCAAATTAACAAAGACTACTGGGCGCACCTGATAGTTCGTAGTGATTACCCCTTGAATCACCGTGCCGAATTGACCGTTTGCTCTTACGTTTGACATATAGCAACTGGTTGGGTGACAGTCAAACCCAGGCGTCCTTAACCACCATTGAGCCGAATAGACAGCCGCGTCAATGTTTGTCGAAAGTGGTGATATGCCTGTAGATTGGTGTGCTTGATTCGACTCGTCCGATTCTGATGCATGCACTACTTGTACATGTGTACCAAAAATCGTGCTAAAAGCTATAATTAGCACAGCAGCGATTAGGCATTTGAAGACCCCCCCCCGCAACGTTTTAAGTATGACTTACTATCCTTATTCCCACCTTCTATGCACTTGTCATTCATGTGCTCGTCATTTATGTTCTTATTATCCATATCTACCCTTTCTTTTTTGCCTTCCTTAAGACTTCTTGCCAACTACCTTACTTCTTAACGAAACTTTTATGATTATGAAACCTAGCAGAGCTGAAATCACTGAGCCCACCAAAACGCCGACTCTTGCCACCGCGATCACAGTAGAATCTTCGAAGCTTAAAGATGCCACTAGAAAGGACACTGTAAACCCTATGCCACCAAGCGCCGACACTCCGAGTAGATTTCGTACTTTTAAGCCATGAAATAGCTTTAGCGGTGTTAAATGTTGGCCCACCCAGGCGAAAAGTATGATGCCCAGCGGCTTTCCAAACACTAAGGCTAGGGTCACTGCGGACGCCACCCAAAACATTGTATGAGCATCAATGGAGGTAGTAGGGCTATGCGTAAGGCGTGACGTCCCACTAGCATCAGCACTAGAAAATAGCGGATGAAGCAATTCGTAACCAGATACCAACAACGAAACGACTGCAAAAACTGGAACCACCACCCAGTTGCAAAGTGGCTCTAACCTTTTACCTAAATATTTCGCTCTAGACATTAAAACGTAGCCAGCGCCACCCCCAACCGCACTTGTTTGCACATCAGTATCTGTTGCATTTCTCGCGATAGCCTTCGTGCTCTTGTCAGAAGCGGATAGGCTTGGCACTTTGAAACGCTTAGCGGGAGTCGTCACCCCCAGTAAAACGCCTGCGATTGTGGGGTGGATGCCTGACATGTACGTACATGCCCAAACCCCGACTGCTGCGGCGATTAAGGCTGGTAGCGGTAACTTTTCCATGCGCATTAAGAATGCCCACAGCATAAGGAGCACCACAACGCCGAGCAGAGCAAAAGCATTGATGTCTTTTGAAAAGGCTATGGCAATAATGACGATACCGATCACATCGTCCACCACCGCTAAAACCAGTAGAAATAGCTTTACCCCCGGCTTAAGCCTTGAGCCGAAGAAACTGAGCACCGCGAGTGAAAATGCTACATCAGTTGCAGTTGGAATCGCCCACCCAGAGTGTAGAAATTCTGGTGAGCCCGAAAAGAATATCGTTGCTGAAAAAATCAGCGCAGGAATAAGTACACCACCCAAAGCAGCCACAGCAGGAAGTGAAGCGTGCTTCACGTCGCGCAAATCGCCGTTAACAATCTCCTCCACTAATTCTAAGCCGATGGCAAAGAAGAAGACTGTTAGCAAAACGTCCGCAGCAAAGAAGTCGCTTATACTAAGGATGTGCTCTACCACATAATTATTATACCACAGATGTCAGGCGCGCGTTAAAGGGTGATGCCAGTCTTAAATATGGCAACTTCTGAGTATCCGTTTTGCTCACTACAGGTTTTCTCACCACTAGCCACCCGCAGAACTTGGTCGATGAAATCAGGAGTAACCTCTTCAAAGGTCTCCTTAAGCAAACGACCAGCATTGAAGTCGATCCAGCTCTTCTTACGCGCGGCCAACTGCGGGTTTGAAGCCACTTTTACTGTCGGCACGAACGTTCCAAACGGATTGCCTCGCCCAGTAGTGAAAAGCACGATATGGCACCCAGCCACTGCCAAAGCTGAAGCCGCCACCAAATCATTACCAGGCGATTGGAGCAGGTTTAGACCAGGGACTTTAACTCGATCGGCATAGTTAATCACGTCTACAACTTTTGCACTGCCAGCCTTTTGGGTGCATCCAAGTGATTTATCTTCTAGAGTAGTTATACCCCCAGCTTTGTTACCGGGGCTAGGGTTCTCGTAGACAACCTCGTTTGCATCGATGAAGTACTGTTTGAAGTCGTTTATTAAATGCACCACTTTGTCAAAAGTGGCGCGATTTCGTGCGCGATTCATCAAAATAGTTTCAGCACCGAACATCTCTGGAACTTCCGTCAAAATAGTCGTCCCCCCAGCCGCGGTTAGGAAGTCTGAAAGCTTGCCTAGAAGCGGATTGGCCGTAATACCAGAAAACCCGTCCGAACCGCCACACTTAAGCCCTACTCTGAGCTCTGATATCGGGATGTCGCTACGTGTGTCACCTCTTACCACATCAAGAAGTTCGGCTAAAATATCTGCCCCAGCTTCCACTTCGTCTTCGGCCTGCTGGGCAATTAGAAAGCGAATTCGGGAATGGTCAATCTGGGTGGAATTTTCGGGGTTAAATAGCGACCCGCAAGCGCCCCTAGCTCCCTTTTCAAGTGTTTCGCGGAACACTTCAATAGTGTTGTTTTCACAACCAAGACCTACCACTAAAACTGCACCAGCATTGGGGTGCAGCACAGTATTCGCCAGAAAATCGCGCGTGTTGGCATGATCTTTACCAAGCTGGGAGCAACCATAGGGATGCTTGATGACGATGACGTTATCGAAGAATTTCAATGCGTCGGGGTTTCGCCTCAAAAACGACTGCTTAATCAGCTCGGCAGTTTGGTTGATGCACCCTACAGTTGGCACTATATATAGATCATTTCGCACTCCAACTTGGCCGTTACTGCGTCGGTACCCTTTGAAAGTGGTGCTTGACGGAGTGTACAGAATATCTTGCTCTGGGGCAGCTTGCTCTGGGTGGTATCCATATTCTAAAACTCCCTCAAGATTAGTCTTCACGTTATGTGTATGAATCCACTCACCTTTGCCGATGTTTTCGATAGCATGACCGATGGGATAGCCATATTTGATGACGTTTTCACCTTTGGAAATATCTTCTAGTGCGATTTTGTGCCCAGCTGGTACGTCATTTACCAGCGTTATTTCAGCCCCATCTACAGTAAAGGTCTGCCCGAGCTTAGCGTCTTCTAAGCAGACGCACACATTGTCTTGACTATCGATCTTCAAAACTTTCATCAAACACCCCACGCTTCACTTGCCAACCTTTGCAAAGCTACAAGATTTTTGGGTACAGGTTGGTTAGCAGACTGATACCTTTTGATGATTGGAAGGATGCGTACTTCATATTTGGCTTGCTCATTCAAAGCGATTGAGCTAAGCTCATGGCGTATGAATGGGTTCTTGAAGCGCTGCCAAACAGCATTGGAGAACTCAGTTAGCTCACTTTTGGGCAAGTCTAGCATCGGCACTATTTCTTTTTTAGCGAGCTCAACTAAGGAGTCATTCAGAGCCTTATCACCTACAACTTCAGCAACTGTTTCAATGCCTTTCGGTATGCCAAGCATAGACATTGCAGTGTGAATTGCGTTCAAAAGGTACACCTTCCGCTCGCGGTATGGTTTCAGATCGTTGGTATAAAGCACATCTAAACCAGACGTACTTAGCGGTATTAACTGCTCAAGCGGGTTGTTTAGTGCAATATCTGGGCGGCCACTGCCGTTTTTAGCAAGCTCTAATCCGAAGAATCCAAATGGCTCAGCTTTTACGATTAGATTATCTTCCCAATCAATCTTAGCCCAAATTTCTTCAGCTTCGCTTTTAGGATATCCTGGAACGATTCGATCAACTAATGTGTTGTAAAATGTGCAATCATTTAGCAGCCACTCCTTAAAGCCCTCTTCAAGACCCCAGTTAGAAGCATGTTGCAAAATGAAATCGCGCAACTTTTCACCACCAGCTTCGATGAGTTCGCACGGTACGATGACTACCGGGCTTAAGCCTTTGGAAAAGCGGTGGTAAAGCAAAGCCGCTAGCTTAGCTGGGAAGCTATTCGGAGTATTAGACGCGTCAGTATAATTCTGGGCATCAAATGCTTCATCTTCAAAGACGATGCCTGCTTCAGTGGTATTTGAAACTATAACTTTAGTATCGGGTAGTGCAGCAAATTCAAGCACTTTAGCCCAATCGCTGTACACATTATAGGCATGAGTTATGACACTCACATCGTCAAACTGGTTCACTTCCCCTGCAACACTTGTAACCCCAGCAATGTTTACCGTATACCGCCCAGACTGGTTCTTTAATAAGTCTATTACAAAATTCTCATCGATTGGCGAAACCACTGCACAGTCGCCATTGAATTTTCCATCACGCTTCAAGTTATTTAGCGCCCAATCAAAGAATCCACGCAGAAAGTTACCTTCACCAAATTGTAAAACATTCACATTATTCACCAAAATTAAACAACTCCTTTGCATTTTTCAGACAAATATTTCGTACAGTTTCTCTAGCCACGCTAAGTGGTAAACGCCCAGCTTCCACCCATTGCCCAACCACTTCGCAAAGGATGCGGCGGAAATACTCGTGGCGGGGGTAGCTTAAAAAAGAGCGCGAATCAGTCAACATGCCTACGAACTTACCAAATAACGACTGTGAAGCCAATTTGATCATCTGGTCGCGCATGCCTTCGTACGTATCGTTAAACCACCAAGCAGAGCCCAGATACTGCCCCTTAAAACACCCCATCACAGTAAGTATTACCATCCAATCATTGGGGTTCAAAGAATACCAAATACACGTTGGGAGATGACCTTTTACCTCAGCTTCATTTAATATATTGCCAATTGCAAGTGCTACATTTTGCGTGTCGCCGATTGCGTCGTAACCAGTATCAGGCCCGAGCTTATCAAACATCTGGGTATTAAAATTGCGTGGCGACCCAAAGTGAAATTGCATGATGATGCCATGTTTTTTATATAGCTTCATGAGTATTTGCAACACTTTAAATTTCCGAGAGTTCTTATCATGTGGTAGCTCATTGAAGGCGTGATCGGAGGCGCGACACCCGTTTGCAACAAAATGCTTGATACGCAACTCTAAAGCCCGCTCAAGACCTTCTAATGTATCTACCTCAACACCGGTCAAGCCTGCCAAACGCTCCATATATGCATCAAAATCAGGGGCGTCATCATTCAAAACTTTGTCTGGGCGAAAAGAGGGTAACACTTTGAAGCGGCTTTCAACTTGACCAATTTCCTGATGTGACTTCAAATCATCAAGTGGGTCATCAGTGGTACACACTACCTTCACATTCATCTTCGCCACTAACTCACGAGGTCTGTACGCATCGGTTGCAAGTAACGAATTGGCAGTAGACCAAATCTTTTCGGCATTTTCCATATTGATTTCAAGGTCGATATTAAAATAACGGCGCAACTCCAAATGACTCCACTCATAAAGCGGATTACCAGGTGCTAGCTGCAGAGTTTGCACCCAAGCGACAAACTTATCATAATCGTCAGCATCTCCAGTAATCAGTTCTTCTGAAACTCCTGCCGCTCGCATTAAACGCCACTTGTAGTGGTCACCACCGAGCCAGATGTGCGTTAGATTTCGCCAGTTTTCATTTGCTAAAATCTCCGCAGGGTTAAGATGGCAGTGGTAATCAACGATATCCTCATGCTTGGCTACTTCATGAAAAAGTTTTGTTGCAGCCTGGTTACTCAAGATAAAATCATCGTTCATAAAACTACTATTCATATATTTCCTTTCATTACGATTATAGCACACATCATTGTCGTGCATCGCGGTTCATAGCATTTTTCGACAAGCGATATCTAACCACACGCCAATTTACACCGGTTTTTGATTTGTGCCAGTCACCTTGTGAGTGGACCACAAATGAATCCGGTATTTCGGGCGCAAAAGTATCAACTTCAAATGCTTTATCAAGCTCGGTGATAATTAGCTCACTAGCATACTGCATGAACGCGGCATAAATCTTTGCACCGCCGATTATGTAGGCGTTATCATTTTTTGCCACCCCCAAAGCATCATCAAAAGTACTTACAAACCCACCGGAAAGCTTAATGCTAGATGCGATTTCATCATCTAGATGGTGCGTTATGACGATGTTTTTGCGCCCCGAAAGTGGTTTTGCACTAGGCGGCAACGCATCCCATGAAGTCCTACCCATTATCACAGTGCTACCCATGGTCTCACGCCTGAAGTGCACAAAATCTTCAGGAACATGCCAGGGCATGCGAGCATTAAAACCAATACCGCGATTGGAATCTTCAGCCCATATCATCTTTATCATTTGTCCCGACAAGAGGACTTGAACCTCCACGTACATAAGTACACATGCACCTGAAGCATGCGCGTCTACCAATTCCGCCATGTCGGGCGATAAAGCAATTATACCACAACTTACATCAACGCGTAGTATGTGCTATAATATGATTGTATGTTGCAGTTTTGTAGCACACACATATCGGGATGTAGCGCAGAGCTACAGGAAATAAGTTTATCGCGAAGCGGTAAATCCTTATTTTATGTGGCGTTTGGTGGCGTGCGCTACCGCTAAGCTAATCCCGATATTAAAAATAATTTAATATCGGGATGTAGCGCAGCTTGGTAGCGCACCTCGTTCGGGACGAGGGGGTCGCAAGTTCAAATCTTGTCATCCCGACTTGATAAAGATTGGCATAATCGGTCTTGGCAGTATGGGCACTGCTGTACTCCAAGCAATACTTTTGTCTGCGCAAAAAGACCCCACAAGAGATTCTGCATCTACACATGTAATTGCTCACGCAAAAAGTAGTCCGATTCATGAAAGTAACATCGGCGTAAGCGTGCACTCCCCTAGAAGCCAGGCAAATGCTGACAGATTCCAAGTGAGGACCTTTGCCAGTAATATTGAACTAGTGAAATTCTCTGACTTAGTAATCATTGCCGTCAAGCCAAAGGATATAAAATCCACACTAGCGCCACTTAAGAGCAAGCTTAAAGGCAAAGCAATTCTATCAGTAGCAGCTGGGTACGGCTATGACGATTTTGCAAATCTTCTTGACTCATCTACTAGGGTTATGGTAACATTACCAAACCTTGCCCTAAGTGTTGGGTCGGGCGTGATAGGTATCGGCGAAGAAACCACTTTCACCAAAACCGAACGCGAATTCATAGCCCAAATCTTTACATCATCAGCAGAGTTGGTGTACCTCCCTTCGAAACTGCTTGGAGCATTATCTTCACTTTCGGGGTCAGGGCCTGCTTTCTTGGCGTTAGTAGCGTCTAGCATGATCGATGCTGGAGTCAAACAGGGTATACCTCATGACACAGCTACTCGAATAGTTTCTAGCACGTTCACTGGCACAGGAATGCTTATGGAAGAAGTTTTTGCAAGCCCTGATGCTTTGAAGATGGCTGTCTGCTCGCCTGGCGGGACGTCTATCGCCGGCATTGCAAGCCTTGAGCAAAGTGGAGTTCCAGGAGCGTTTATCAAAGCAATTGATAAAACAACTGAACGATTTAATGAGCTAGCAAAGGGGTAGTATACGACCAATCTCACCTAGACAATCCTGTCTAGACGCGAACCTGACCATCCCCCTCAAGCAAATACTTGTAAGTCGTGAGTGCGTCAAGCCCCATCGGCCCTCGTACATGTAATTTTTGCGTAGAAATGCCCACTTCTGCACCAAACCCGAACTGGCCTCCATCGGTAAACCTAGTTGAAGCATTCACATAGACACAAGCCGCATCAATATGTAGCTGAAAATAATGAGCAGCCTTCTGGTCCTTAGTTATAATGCTTTCAGAGTGCTTAGTATTATGTGCATTTATGAATGAAACTGCTTCTTCTAGACTGCCCACGGTTTTTACCGCCACAATCGGAGCTAAAAACTCCACTCCAAAATTGACCTCCGACTCGTCAAGTAGCACTTCACATCGACCCTGAAAGCGCTCAAGTAACTTTGGTATAAACTGAGCCTTAACGCTTTCATGCACTACAATGCACTCCAAAGCATTGCAGACTGAAGGGCGCGAGAGCTTGGCATTTTCTGCTACGTCAATCGCCATTTCTAAGTCAGCTTCTTTATCGACGTAAAGATGGCAGACCCCGGCCCCAGTTTCAATCACGGGGACCTTTGCATTTAGAACCACCTTTTCGATTAACTTGCGCCCACCGCGCGGAATCACACAATCCACGAAACCTCTTGCCTGCAAAATCGCGTCCACATCACTATAGTCTTTGGCACTTGGCATAAGCTGTACACTTTCAGGCACACCATTTGGTGACGCACGAATGCCTTGCTTTATCGCTTTTAAGAATGCAGCGTTGGAGTGCTTAGCCGATTTTGAGCCACGTAGCAAAATCGCATTTGAACTCTTATACGCAAGAGCGAAAGCATCTACTGTCACAGCGGGGCGCGACTCATATATAATCGCGATAACTCCGAGCGGAAAACGTTTTTTCTGGATATTGAGACCGTTTTCAAGTGTCCACTCACTCAAAACATCCCCCACCGGGTCTTGATAGCTGGCGACCTCGTGCAACGATTCGATCTCAAAGTCAATAAGGCGATCATCAACTCGTAATCGGTCGATCATTTCAAGGCTAAAGCCAGTGATTTTAGCTGCTTCGACATCTTTAGCGTTGGCATCCATTATTGAATTACGCCGCAAGTCAAGGCTTTCTGCCACAGCTAATAATGTCTCGTTCTTATCTTCGGGACTGCACGCGAGTAAGTGATCGGCCGCTGGGCGTAAATCCAAAAAAATCTGCTCAAACGAGCTCTGTGCATCACTGTCTTTGATGATATCTTAATTATAACACAAAACTTTTACGCGTGCGAAGTTAGAATGGGGGCATGCGGATTTTATATCCGCGTACACGCGAAGTTAGAACCCGTTTTGATAGTTTTTCAAAGAAAAACGGCAATCAAAACTAAGTGTTATGCACATGTTCTTCTGAGCGTATCGCTCGGGGAGTAACTCCCCGTACCCCACCATTTTTCAAGTCGAAAGTCACGGCAAAGCCCTGACATTTCTTTGTCGAAAAAAGCACGCTTTTATATCCGCGTACACGCGAAGTTAGAACATGATATAATAATGATATGAACCCGCTTGAGCAATACTCACTTGAGGAATTACAGCAACGCACTTCTGAGAAGTGGCGTAACTATTCTGCGGACGTTTTACCGCTTTGGGTAGCGGAAATGGATGTACGTATGCCAGATGAATTAGTACAAGGTTTGCATGATGCTATATCAATAGGTGACGTCGGGTACCTGTCAAAAGAAGGCTTCAAGAGATATGCTAAGGCTTTTTGTGACTTCAGCAAACGCCATTGGGGATGGGAACACGACCCTAACCACATCGCTGACGTTCCCGATGTCGTCCAAGGTTGTCGCAAAGTAATCGATGCCTACCTAGAACATAACCCACAAAACTCGGTGATCGTTTCAACCCCCATCTACCCCCCATTGATAAACAGCTATGCTAAAGGCTATCGATACGTTGATGCACCACTAGTAGGCAGTGCATATCGCCTGGACTTTGACTTACTTGAGCAAGCCTTTGCTTCTTGCACGAAAGATGGTAAGCGTGCAGCCTATGCTCTTTGCAATCCGTCAAACCCGAGCGGTACTGTGCACACGCATGAAGAGCTGACAAAACTTGCCGAGCTAAGCAGTAAATACGAAGTGTTGGTAGTTTCAGATGAAATCCACTCCCCTTTAGTCACTGCTCGCAATTATGAGCACGATCACCACGCAGCTAATTGTTGCAACTCTCCTGAGCGTCACGGTAAACACTCTGCATTTATCCCGTACTTAAGTATTCCCGAAGCTGACTTCGCCGTATGTGTTTGCTCTGCGTCTAAAGCGTTTTCGATACCCGGGATGAAAGCCGCTTTGGTGATACCTTCTAGTCACATGAGCGGTAAGGCACAAGATCTGATATGGCACTCCGGGCACTTTGGACAAGCCACCTCTGAGCACATTGGAGCACTTGCCCAAACTATCTGCTTGGAGCAATGCGACGAATGGCTCTACCACCTCGTCCAAGGCATACGTAACAATCAGACCTATTTTGAATCATTGGCTCATAAATACTTCCCCGACGCAAAATTTACCACACCTGAGGGTACCTATTTTGCATGGGTGGACTTTTCATCTTACGCCCGATCGGGGCGGATACCCCACAATATGACACCACAGAAATTCTTTCTTGAACAAGCCAAAGTGGCATTAAACCCTGGTCGCACATTTGCTACCCCTCTGCAAATGGGGTGGTCTGGTCTGCCAGTTGATGATACCTCAAAGGGCGAGCCTGCAGATAGAGTCAGCACTAAGTACGACAACTTCGTGAGGATAAATCTCGCGACCAGCCAAGAAATAATCCGCCTAGCTGCTGAAAGAATTGGGGAATCACTAGATGATACCAAATCTTTGTAGCCGTATCTAGTCGGCACTCTTTTGACAAGTATCTAAAACTTTAAACATTACACGACGATTTTAAAAATATCACCTACTAACACTCACGAGAATGCACAATTTGAATTACCAGCGCAGGATAAAACTCAAGATTCAAGTATAATCCGAATATGGAATTAGAAAAACTATGTGAAATAACTACTGCAGGAAAAGTTACGCTCACTTGCCTGCCGATTTTCTTAATTTTAACCCTTCATTTTTATTGGTACCAGGCTTTTGTGTTTAGCTCAGTTCTTCTCATGGGGATACTGCTTTCCCTTTTTGTTTTTATGATAACGCCAGATTACAAAATTACAATACTCAATAGTCGAAAAGCAGTAATTGTCGGTGAAAATTGCGAATACGATTTCTTAGTCGAGCTGAAGCGAATGCATTTTGCATTACCGTCCAATCTAGAAATTAGTGTCTCTAAAATACACGGTGCAAAGGAGATGCTGCACGTCAGGATTCCGACGCTGTTTAGTGACTCATTCAAGCAAAATAACACTTTTATCAGGAAATTGCCACTAAAGATTCAGCATACAGTTAACATTATGCTCCCAAGTGATAGGCGAAACTATCTAGAAGTGGGGCCTCTCAAAGTTTCAAGTAGTGATTTTTTCGGACTATTCAAAGTCTCAACGGCCTTTTTGCATAAACACAACGTTTACATCTACCCTGCTCATTTTAACTTAGGTGGTAGGCGAAGTTTAAGTGTAGATGATTTCAGTGGGAGTAAAGTAGGAGGCACTTCTCAAAACTCAATGTTTATACGGAATGTGCGCGAGTTTATTCCAGGCGACCAGCCTAAATTTGTACACCAAAAAATCTCCGCAAAATACTCACAGCCATACGTTAAGCAATTCGAAAACATACAGTCTAGCCGGACGCTGATAATATTTGATAATGCGTATCAAAACTGGCAAAGCGACACCGAATTTGAAGAAGGTGTTTCAGTATTATCAAGCTTACTCCGCTTAGCTGATACCAAATTTGTCACCACGCATAAACTTTCTAGGCAAGTCCAGATTGATCGATCTATCAACACTTTCCCTGATGGTGATACACGCAGAAATCAAGATAATATGCTTCGCTCATGCACGCATTTGGGGCGAGTGCATTTACACTCAGCATCTTTAGGTAATGCACTTGTATTACTTAATCGTTCATCGCAATTATCTACAAATGGTATACGTCTAATCATGCTTAGTGGCTCAAAAGTGCGCGCAAATTTAAGCTCAGATAACTTTTGCACCGCCCTCATTGAAATAGTTGAAAATGGTCAATATAAAAGAGGGGGCATCAACTCTAATGCTCACTTTATAGTGGGCGGCTTGCAAGACGTGAAGCGTTTGGCGAAAGACATTTATGCTTGAAAAAGCGCCTCTTGTGGGCGAGGTTATAAGCGTGGTGGTAATTATATTTGGTATCAGTCTGCTTTTATATTTGAAACCACGGCACCCAAGTCGACTTAATAAAGTTATTCAAAACGTGCTCTTGGTATTGACGTATTCTTGTATTCTAGCACATTTCTGGAGTCTATATCAAAGCCCACACTACATTTTCGCAGGGATTACCGTCACAACTTTAGCTTTCACTCAGAGATTCGCGTACAGATACGTCAACACGAAGCTAGAAAAACAGATTAATGATCGCCTAAACTCAATTGTGGGAATTGCTTTGCCAATTGCAACGATCTACTTGATATGTATCGTTTTGGCTCGTTATGACAATCTAAGCGAGCTGCTTTTCAAACCTGTGCAAATCATCAAATCCGCCATTACCACTAGTACACCATGGGGAGAATATGAAGACACCCTTGCATTTAGTGTAGTTTGTGTTTACGTTTTTTCGTATATAACTGCCTGCTGTATATCTTTCACTAAAACACGCACCTCAATGAAGTATCACAAATCTGTGCAGCCTCGCTTTAATGGCAAGATCATTACCGTAGCGACTGCCTTAATTATCTTCTTCACACCGACCTTAATTGCGGACAGTGGAACATTTTATGTACCACAACTTTTTAGTCTAGATAAAATATTTAAAATTGCGCCAATCAATCTACATCATAAGGCAAACTTACAGACTGATTCAGTACAAAACCTAACCGATAACTACCGTGCATTCTTCTCAAAAGAAAAGCTGAAAAACGAGGTCTTGCACGTCGAATGTTTGAGCAGTCAATGCCACGACCTCGATTTCATAACTTTTTCCAGACTAAGCGAATATAATGGTGTACACTTTAAGTCCAAAGATGACTTTGAGCAGATTGTCAAATTTGATGGTAAAACTTCTACTAACTCACTTCGCATTAAATTAAAAGACTATCCATACACGTTTTTACCAATGACTTACGACACCACTTCACTTAACATTACATCGCCTAATGCTAATCAGATTCATAGTGTTTACTACTCGAAGGCTCAGCACACCGTAATAGTCGACGCCCCGATCCTAAATCATCTTGAATATGAAATAAACCAGCCAGACACAAAATCTACAAAAGCATATAGTGCAGCAGTTCAAGAATTCTCGTCTATGTTCAGTAAAGTCGTGCAGCACTCATATCTTTCCCGAGCGCACTACCTGGTGCCAAATCCCCCTTCATCTGATAGTTGGTTAGCTGAAGGCGCACAGTTTATGCCGTCTTTCAGTGGGTCTAACCGGGGGTATATCGAGGAAGACTTTCTAACTAAAGTTGATGAGATATTAGATGGAAGCCCTGACGCCCCTATTTTAGTTGGCGATGAAGAGCAGTTGAGTGCTCTAGGCTACCTTTTAGCAGAGCGGGAAGGTTTAGATGCACGTCTGGTCACTGGCGCCAAGTTGGCTGCTAACTGCATCACAATTTCATGCATTGTGAGGGGTGAAGATATGCGCATATGGTTTGAAGTTAAAGACCCCCAAAGCGTAGGAGCTAGCACGGGTGGCATTAATTTCACACCGGACGCGTGGTATCCAATTCATTTTGAAATACCGACTCACACCGTCTTGAGGCAGGACTTAAGCAAAGCCTTACCAGCACCTCAGCCATTGAAGATGGAATCTACTCGACCGACTATCATCCCCAGAACGCTCTCAAATATGCAATCCACCAGCGCAGATGTGCCAAAACCTCAAAGCGATAGCACAACTACCCAATCACACCTTCCTAAGTGGTTGGTGTATGTTTTGCTAGGTATTTTCTGGTCATGCACAATAGTTTCAAGTGTGATATACTTAAAGTATCGAGCGTATAAATGCAGGCGCCGCACTTTGGTTGCCCCCGATTTGTGGGTAGAGTTTTGTTTGCGCTTAAAACGCCATGAATTGCCGCCGGTCAGCCAGTTTCTGACAGGCACAGAATTAGGTCAGTTCTACAAAGAGCGCCAAATGCAAGCGCTATTAGACCATGCGAGTCCAAATTATGACAAAGAGCTAAAACGCAATACGCAGATGTGTCAGCAAATGGGGCGAATCGCAGATTTTTGCAAGCAATTCGATGAGCATTGTTTTAGACCAAACGACACTATAGCAAGTAGTTTAGAAGTCGAGGGAATGTGGCAGCAACTCAACCTCATATTGCCACGATGGTTTTTGTAAATTGCAGGCCCTATACTTTATGCGCAACTATTATTTTACGCGCTCATTTTGTGCGCTCATTTTGTGCGCATGGCTCGATACTTAATGCCAGACTCGATGAACATGCTTAAATTACCATCTAAAACAGCACCAGTCGCCGTCGTTTCTACACCAGTTCGGGTATCTTTAACCATTTGGTACGGGTGCAGTACATAGTTTCGAATCTGGTCACCCCAGGAGGCTTTGATATCACCTGCCAAATCCTTACGTAACTCTGCCTCTTCAACTTGCTTCAACAGTAGCAAGCGGGATTGTAAAACGCGCATTGCAGCTGCACGATTTTGAATCTGGGACTTTTCATTTTGCATAGACACAACGATCCCCGTCGGTAAGTGTGTGATCCTTACCGCTGAATCCGTAGTGTTTACGGATTGTCCACCTGGTCCAGATGCTCTAAAAACGTCAATACGGATATCATTTTCGGGCACATCAATTTGGTCAGTCTCTTCAATCAGCGGAATCACTTCAACAGCGGCGAAAGACGTTTGACGCTTGCTCTGGGCGTTGAACGGCGATATGCGGACCAAACGGTGAGTGCCAGCCTCAAATGCTAACTCACCAAAAGCGTATGGCTCTTGAACCTCGAATGTTGCAGACTTGATGCCAGCTTCATCGCCGTAGGATATATCGCCAATTTGATACTTATACCCCTCTGACTCACACCAACGCGTATACATACGCAGGAGCATTTGAGCCCAATCTTGCGCTTCCACCCCACCGGCACCAGAGCGAATTGTCACCACAGCTTCACGAGCGTCGAACTTGCCGTTGAGCAAGGTTTTTACCTGCAGACTTTCCGCATTTTTCAACACTTTCTTCAGCTCGACTTCAGCATCGGCGCGCTCCTCGTTCGCCTCATTTTTTTCACCGTTCATCTCAAGCTCTTGAATCATCTGCCAGTAAGCTTCGATATCTGCGATTGAACGCTCTAAAGTTGTCACACTAGCTAGCTCTGACTTTAAGCGGGAAAGGTTAGTAGTTAATTTTTGCGCACGCGCTTGGTCGTTCCATAGATCTGGGTCGGCAACTTTTGCCTCAAGTGCGTCAATATCATCGGCAATTTTTGCGGGCTTCTTCACAGCGGCAATCTGCTTGAATATGTTATGCAGATCGGATATACTAGTTTCAAAATCCATTAGGCACCGTCATTCTGAATGCCATCTAAACATACATCGCCGCTTGGGTTTCCTGCAGCCAAAACACGTTGCACTTGCCATGCCACATCTTCAGGGGTCTTCCCCACTTTTACGCCCACACTTTCTAAAGCGCTGATCTTATCGCTCGCCCTCCCACTTGAAGCGGACACTATTGCACCAGCGTGCCCCATTGTCTTGCCTTCAGGGGCAGCGACTCCGGCGATATATGCAACTACCGGCTTTTTAACATGCTCACTTATATAGCGCGCAGCTTGCTCTTCAGCGTCCCCTCCAATCTCGCCGATTAAGATTATAGCTGAAATATCGCCATCGGACTCAAAATCCTTTAGTGCGTCGATGTAGTTTGTGCCCGGAGAAACGTCCCCCCCAATGCCGATGCAAGTTTTGAACCCCACCTCACCAAGCTGCTCTAGCATCTGATATGTCAAAGTACCAGATTTTGAAACCAACCCAAGCGGGCCGAACCCTTTTGACAATTTATCAGGGATGATACCAAGGTTATCTGAAACGTTTGAGTCATCAGCGTTAAAGAACACTACACCTGGGCAGTTGGGGCCGACGATTTGTATACGCCTTCCTATTTGGGCGCTTTTCTGATGGGCATAAGTATTGAAGTAAATTGAATCAGCTTGGGCGATCCCCTCTGTAATGATAACGATGACTTCAAGCTGTGCATCAACAGCTTCGATAATCGCATCTTTGGCGAATGCGGGTGGCACGAAAATTACACTTGCATTGGCGTTAGTGGCCCTTTTGGCATCATCGACACTTTTGAAGACTGGAATTGGCTCACCGTCGAAGTCGACAATTTCCCCTTGTTTTCGCGGATTAACCCCAGCGACAATTTTAGTACCGCACTTTAGCATACGAAGTGTGTGTTTCATCCCCTGGGCGCCCGTCATGCCTTGGACGACTACCTTTAAGTTCCTACGACTCATTTTCACCCCTTAAAATTTCGTCTCCTGAAGTTTCATTATGCGCAATTTCAACTGCTTTTCGAGCGGCTTCAATTTGGTCGTCAAATACGTAAACATTTTCCAAGTGGGCATCGCTGAGTGCTTTCAAACCAGCCTTAGCCTCATTGCCAGCAAAACGCACCACCAGTGCACGCTCATTTGTATCTGTCTTCGAATCGCTTGCGGGACTCATAGTTTTCAAGTTTTCTACCGCTGCGATAATGCCACCAGCAACTAAAGTGCACTGGGTAAGTCCACCGAAGATGTTAATGAAGACCACCTTAACCTGGGGGTCATTTAAGACTAGGCTTAATGCGTTTTGCATGTGTTTTTGCGAGGCTCCACCACCAATATCTAAGAAGTTCGCCGCTTTGACGCCAAAACTTGCCCCCACCTGGCTGACGATATCAAGCGTCGACATTACTAAGCCTGCCCCATTTCCAATAACCCCTACGCTTCCTTCGAGATGCACATAGGCCAAATTGTCTCGCCTCGCCTGAGCGACTAAAGGGTTATCTTCTTCGGAGATGGCAAAGCGCTCAAAAAGTTCAGCTTGGCGAAATTTGGCGTTATCATCAAGCGAGACCTTAGCATCGAGTGCATACACCTTTTCGCTATCTGTGTCGCTTATATCATCAATAACCAATGCTAATGGATTTATTTCAACAAGAGTTGCATCGACACTTTTGTACGCCTTCCAGAGCTTCATAGCAATCTGAACCACTTGATCTAAAACATCTCCTTCAAAGCCGGCAATTCTCGCAGCCGTATAGCATATATCGTCAGTCAGGCCAGTCAGGCAAGAAAAATGATAGCGCGTAAGGTCTTCCGGATGTTCGAATGCCAGTTTTTCAATATCTACGCCGCCATATTTCGAAAGAAGCAACAGGTATTGGTCAGCACTGCGATCAAAAGTAATTGATACGTAGTACTCCTCGACAATCTTGACGGCAGGCACAGCTAGTACTCGAGCTGCTTTATGACCGTTGATGTTCATTCCAATCATACCCGCTAGAGTAGTTCTCAATTCATTGGCATCATGTACAATCTTCACTCCGCCAGCTAGACCTCTCCCACCAGTCCTTACCTGAGCTTTTAGCGCACTCGGGAAGGTGAATGATGAATCAGGTGTGAAGGCTTTATCATCTATCAAAACGCCCGCGTGCAAAGGTATATCGTAAAGCTGCAATAACTCACGAGCCTGATACTCATACAAATCCATTTACTCTAATTATACCACATTTATAAGTTCTCGATCAGCATTTTCAGCGCGTTTTTTGAAGTAAGTTCCATCACTTCTTCACGCGCAATAATATGCTCATCGTTAAATCGGAACTCTTGTACAAGCTTTCGTTTTGGTGTAATTACACAAATGTAGACCAATCCATCATTTACGTCTGCTACCCCACCGCCAGCAAACCCTGTGGTTGCAATGCAGCAGTCAGTGCCAAATAAACCCAAAGCTCCACTTGCCATCTGCCAGGCAACTTCAGGGTGTACAGCCCCGAAGCTCAGCAGTAAAGTTGGCTCTACCTTTAGTAATTCACGCTTCGCTTGAGTCTGGTACGCTACCACTGTTCCAGCTAGATATTTAGAAGCGCCAGGCGTTAATGCAATCGAGTTTGAAACTAACCCTGCAGTCAATGATTCGGCGGTGCAAACAGTGAAGCGTTTGCGCAAAAGCATCTTTCCTACCTCTGCGCTAAGCTCTTTTAACGTTATTTTAGCTAAGTCATTGCTTGCGAAAACATCTTGATTTACCATTGGATTATCCTATTCTGCATGCCGACCATGTACCACCAATCCGTATGCCATATATATCAGTCATCCACTGCAGCCCAGACGACATCGCCCAACGAATCCCGAATATCTTTTGCGCTAAAGGGCAGATGTTTTGCCACTTCGTGCGCACGCGTTCCCGACTCGTCAATCAATCCACCGTCTAGGGCAGTATCGTATTGCATCTCATTTCGCACAAGCTTCAACCAAGTTTCCCCACTCATTTCCACAACGTTTGGTGGTGTTCCACGTCGGTGATTAACACCTTCGATGCACGATATGGCAGCAAAGGGCACGATTCTGAGCTCAACGCTATTTCCTGGAGCTAAGCGTTTCAGGGTATTTAGCGTCGCAATGACCTCTGCCTTCACTGATTAAATTGCGGCAGCACCACGCTCGCCAGTTCGAATACGGACTAGCTCTTCAACGTGAGTTATCCAAATCTTTCCATCACCGATGTTTCCGGAGGCGGCGGCATTTAAAATAATACTTGCCACCACTCCAGCATCTTGATCATCACAGACAACTTCTATACGAGTCTTAGGTATGAAATCGACCTTATACTCAGCACCTCGGTAAATCTCAGTATGCCCCTTTTGGCGCCCAAAGCCACGTACGTCAGATACGGTAATACCGTGAACTCCAGCCTTTTCTAGGTTTACCTTTACATCTTCAGTACGATTCGGCTGAATAATTGCAGTTACTAGTTTCATTTTTTCCTTTCTTAAGCCCTTGTAGATGCTTGTACAAAATCGTAAGCAGTTTCACCATGGTCGGCATAATCAATACCAGCCATTTCATCACCTTTACTTATTCGCCATCCTACTGTGCGCTCTAGTATGAAGGCGATGATTGCCGTAACTACCATCGAATAAATAATTGTCACCAAAGTAACGATAACTTGAGCAAGTAGTTGGTTTACTGAACCACTATACAGGAGACCGGTATCAACCGCGAAGAAACCGATTGCAATCGTGCCAATCAGACCACCAGTGAAATGCACACCGACCACATCTAGTGAGTCATCAAACTGGAACTTGTATTTTAGGCCGACGGCTAAACAGCAGATAGCGCCAGCGATTACTCCAAGAAGAAGGGCAAAACCTGGACTCACTACATCAGCAGCTGGAGTGATTGCCACCAAACCTGCTACAATGCCCGATGCTGCTCCTAAAGATGTGAATTTACCATAGCGCAGGCGCTCAGTGATCAACCACCCAAGAGCTGCGGCGCCAGTGGCAGCAGTTGTACTTACCCAAGCGTATCCAGCTGTACCATTTGCGCCAAAAGCTGACCCAGCATTGAATCCAAACCAACCAAACCAGAGTAGGAACGCACCTAACATCACAAATGGTACGTTATGTGGGCGAGTTGGCTCTTTTGTGAAACCTTTTCGCTTGCCGATGATTAGTACTATTACCAATGCTGCAATACCGGCGTTGATGTGCACAACAGTACCGCCGGCAAAATCGTGTGGTGCTACATTGGCAGTAAAGTCGTCTCCAGTTCCAAAACCTCCAAATATCAAAGAAGTTAATGAATTCTGTGCGCTTGAAAGTAGCCCACCACCCCACACCATGTGCGCAACTGGAGAGTACACCAAAGTAATCCATAATGACACGAACACCATCCAAGTTGAGAATTTAACGCGCTCGGCAATTGCACCCGAAATTAACGCCACCGTAATCATAGCAAATGTAATCTGAAAAGCTACATCGATACTTGAGGCATATGCAGCAGCATTTTCTGCCGGTATCGAAGTAAAGACGCCACCATCTGATTCAATGACACCACTTAACAAAAAGCTTTCAAACGGGTTGTTGAATATTCCTGCCACATCTTCCGTTCCGTATGCTATCGACCAACCCCAAAGAGGCCAAATAACTGCTACGACCACCATTGCTCCAGTGGAGAGCATCAACATGTTTAATATTGACTTACTGCGACACATGCCTCCGTAAAAGAATGCTACAGCAGGCGTCATCAAGAAAACGAAGGATGCGGCAGTTAGCATCCACGCTCCATTAGCAGCTCCAAAGGCAGCGCTTGGCGTTGGTGTGACGTCAGCAGCTAAGTTTATAATATGTTCAATCATTTATCCCTTTCTCAATATATGTGTATTATAGCATTTTTTCTTCGTATGTGTAAGTAAAATGTTAAGATTTGTTAAGCCTTCGCCTCTTTCGAAAGGCTTTGCGTAAATGAAGTTTAGCTCGTTGACGAAATGGTGACATACTACCGCCGTCAGACCAAAGATCACTAATAAACTGCTTTTTCATCCTTTCAAAACGCCTCATATACGGTTTTCTCAGTGCGTGAAGTGGGTACCAAACCACTAAGAAAATAACCTTACTCATTTTAGCACCGATCGTAGCAGGCATATCATGCTTCTCAAAAGTTGTAATCATCCGCTGCTGATATGCTTTGAAATCTTTGAAATTATCCTCAATTCGCCTAGCAGACATACCAGCAATCATTTGCTGAACATATACAACTTTATAGCTGTGCTCTGCAAAATGAATTGAAATATCAATATCTTCATGCAAAACATCTTCTTTGTCTAGGCAGAATTCTCTGCCGATTGATGCCCAAGCCTTTTGCCTAATCGCCATATTCGTACCGAACATCATCGGCACAACGTTTGATCGGCGTTGGATAAACTTACGAATTGCATTATCGCGCTTGTAAGAAAAGCGGCGTAGTGGCATATCATAATACGTAACCGGACCAGTTGCTCCCATAACTTTGGGGTCTTTGAAGGCCGTTGCAACCGCTTTCGTCCACCCGGGGCTTAAAATTGCATCAGCGTCAATCCTACCCAAAATATCACCAGTCGCAGAGGCAAAGCCTAAGTTTCGCGTCGGAATTAAGCCCTGAACTTGGTCTTGCTTCAAAATTGAAATTTGACCTTTGCGCTTGGGGAACTTCTTTTCGTACCCTCGTTTAAAAGCTTGTACCTGTTTTAAGGTGTTATCCTTAGACAGATTATCCACTACAATAATCTCCTTTGCCTGCAACTCCTGATCGACACAAGACTGCAGGCAAGGGATTATCGTTTCGCCTTCATTGTAGGCGGGAATAATAATCGAGATGCTAAGATCTGACAATTACTCACCTTCAACAAGTGTTAAGTTGTACTTACCGCGATTATCAATCTCCGCAACTTTCACTTTAAGAATTTGCCCAACTTCAACAACATCTTCAACTGCCTCAATACGCTTGCCATCATTTAGCGAACGCATTTTTGTGACGTGAAGAAGGCCATCGATGCCAGGTGTTAACGATATGAATGCCCCAAATGGCGCAGCTTTGACGACTTTACCATCGAAAACGTCACCAATCTCAGGGCGAATCGGGTTAGCAATTGCATTAATCTTTGCTTTAGCCGCTTCTGCTGCTGAACCGACGGTAGAAGCAATGTATACTGTACCATCTTCTTCAATCGATATTTCAGCCCCAGTTTCCTCTTGGATGCCTTGAATTACCTTACCTTTAGGGCCAATTACCTCACCAATCTTGTCGGTCGGGATTGATACAGAAATGATACGTGGCGCAGTTTCTGGCATCACAGCTGGTGCGCTGATTGCAGCATTAAGTACATCTAAGATCTTCAAACGAGCTTCTTTAGCCTGGCTAAGCGCTCCGGCAAGAACGTCCGACGGAATACCATCAAGCTTAGTGTCGAGCTGAATCGAAGTGATGAACTCAGAAGTACCAGCGACTTTGAAGTCCATATCGCCAAAAGCATCTTCCGCACCGAGGATGTCGGTTAGAGTCTTGTAGCGAGTTTCGCCATCAACCACATCGGAGACTAGCCCCATCGCGATACCTGCCACAGATGCTCTTAGAGGCACACCAGCTGCAAGCATTGCTAAAGTTGATGCACAAACTGACCCCATTGAAGTAGAGCCGTTCGAGCTTAGTGCTTCAGAAACTTGACGAATTGCATATGGAAATTCATCTTTAGACGGTAAAACTGGCACTAATGCGCGCTCGGCTAGGTTGCCGTGGCCAATTTCACGACGCTTTGGAGAGCCTACACGACCTGTCTCACCAGTTGAATATGGTGGGAAGTTATAGTGATGCATGTATCGAACTTGCTTTACTGGTGAAAGTGTATCAAGCTCTTGCATCATCTTCAACGTTGCAAGAGTTGTAACGCCAAGGATTTGAGTTTCACCACGTTGGAACAATGCCGAACCGTGTACGCGTGGCAACACGTTGATTTCAGCGCTAAGAGGGCGAATCTCATTTAGTGCACGCCCGTCAATACGATAATCTTGCGTAAGGATGCGGCGACGAACTAGATTCTTTTGCACGCTCTTGAAGGCATTACCGATTTCAATTTCGCGACCTTTAAGCGGTGCAAAATTATTCTCATCTTCAGGATTCCCAGCCAAAGATAAAAGAAGATCTTCTTTTATCTTCGAAATTGCCTCTTCGCGAGCAGCTTTGTCAGCAGTGTTATAAGCTTCTTCGAGGCGCCCGATTGCGAAACCTTCGACTTGGGCATAATCAGAATCGAGATACTCAGGGAAGATGGGATATTCGCGCTCTTCTTTTGCAGCAACACGCTTAAGTTCAAGCTGTGCTAAGCAAAGTGCCTTAATGTGAGGTTTTGCTGCTTCTAGACCAGCGGTCACAACACTTTCATCTGGTTTTGGCTGACCAGCTTCGATCAGCTTCCATGCGCTATCAGTCGCACCAGCCTCAATCATTGCGATTGCCACATCTGAATTCGGATCATCTGGGTTGATGATACGACCAGCAACGGTAATCTGGAAAACGGCGCGCTCCATTTCAGAGACGCGTGGGAACGCTACCCATTGGCCGTCGATTAACGCGAGTCTAGTTCCCGAAACGGGACCTGAGAATTGAATACCGGAAATCATTGTCGATGCCGACGCTGCATTAATAGCAAGCACGTCATAAGCATCATCTGGATGGAGCGCTAGAATGGTTTCAATAACTTGTACTTCATTGCGGATACGCTTGTCGAAAAGCGGACGAAGCGGGCGGTCGATGATACGACATGCCAAAATTGCATCAGTTGATGGGCGTCCTTCACGGCGGAAATAACCACCTGGTATGCGCCCTGCGGAATACATCTTCTCTTCAACATCAACAGTCAGTGGGAAGAAATCGAAATTTTCGCGTGGTTGCGACGAAATTGTAGTAGTAGACAAGACCATAGTTTCATCATCTAGAAAAGCTGTTACAGCACCATCGGCCTGGTCAGCTAGGCGTCCAGTTTCAAAGCGAACTTTACGCGAGCCAAAGCTTCCATTGTCGATAAATGCTTCAGCAAATTTGTCTTGTCCTTTGATGGGATATTTATCACTCATTATTTATTTGTACCTTTCGAATACGCGCCCAACTTTCTGGATCCTCTATGTCCAGCCTCAGCTAAGCTACAATATAACTTTTATATCTACACTTATTATAACATATTTACCATTTATGTGTCAAATTGTGGTATAATAATGATATGCAAAATAAATACCGCTCCTCAGAGGTTACTAGTGGCAGAAACATGGCTGGTGCTAGAGCACTACTGCGCGCTGCTGGTGTGAAAGGCGATGATATCGGCAAAAAACCGATCATAGCTGTAGTTAACTCATATACCCAATTCGTGCCTGGGCATACTCACTTAAGTGAAGTCGGTGCATGGGTTGGCAAGTGTATAGGAGAGGCTGGCGGTATTGCTAGAGAGTTTAACACTATCGCTATTGACGACGGCATTGCCATGGGGCACTCTGGTATGCTCTACTCGCTTCCTAGCCGGGAGATCATTGCGGACAGTGTGGAATATATGATTAACGCCCACAAAGCCGATGCTATGATTTGCATTTCGAACTGCGATAAGATTACACCTGGCATGATGATTGCCGCTATGCGTTTGAATATTCCGACCGTATTCATAAGTGGGGGTCCTATGGACGGCGGCCTAGACGGTGGTGAACTCATTAAGGTGATGGCTGCAACGGCCGATCAAAACGTATCTGACGAAGAATTGCTAGAGCTTGAGAAAACCGCCTGCCCTACTTGTGGCAGCTGCTCAGGGATGTTTACTGCTAACTCGATGAATTGTTTAGCTGAGGCAATCGGGCTAGCGCTACCCACAAACGGTACAGCTTTAGCTACGCACATTATTCGCAAGCAGCTCTTCAAAGATGCTGCCAAAACAATCGTTAAAATAACAAAACGCTATTATGAGGATGGCGATGAAACGATATTACCATTAAGCATTGCCACCAAACACGCCTTCGAAAATGCCATGACACTTGATATTGCTATGGGAGGGTCTACTAATACAATCTTGCATCTTCTTGCCATTGCGCATGAAGCGCGCATTGCTAGAGATGAGCTAGGCATTAAGGCAGAGCCAGATTTTACGCTTAAAGATATTGATCGCCTATCTCGTAAAACGCCTTGCATCTGCAAGCCTGCCCCCAACGGCACTGCTCTGATTCAAGATGTGCATCGGGCCGGAGGCATTCCCGCGATTCTCGGCGAGTTAAACCGCGCCAACCTACTGCATAAAGACGTGAAAATGATACATAATGACAGCTTTGAGAACTACTTAGCACGTTGGGATATTAACGCTCCGGCGAACCGTAAAGTGATTGAAGATCTTAAAGCAGGTAACATAGACGATGTCTTAAAGATGATTGAAGAGTATGTTGAAGGCGGTTCGTACGATGCTGCAAAGCCATTAAAGCGCTCGCACCCCGATGAAAAGGATACTATGGTGCCAGCACATGCTTTGACTTTCTTGGCTGCCCCTAGCGGATTGATGCCAGACGACGAAAATGCGCATAAGGCCTACACCAGTGCTAAATGGTACAGCGATTGGGACCAAAACCGAGAAAATGGTGTCATACGTGATGCCCAGCACCCCTTTAGCGCAGACGGTGGGTTAGCGATTTTGCACGGTAACCTTGCCGAAAATGGTTGCGTTGTGAAATCCGCCGGTGTAGATGAAAACATTTGGCATTTCGAAGGTCCTGCAGTCGTCGTCGAAAGCCAGGAAGAGGCGATTGAGGCGATTATCGGATCTGGAGACGGAAATCCGCGTGTTAAAGCTGGCGATGTTGTAGTAGTGCGCTTTGAGGGCCCTAAAGGCGGCCCCGGCATGCAAGAGATGCTTTACCCTACTAGCTTCCTTAAAGGGCGTGGTCTTGGAAAAAAGTGTGCCCTAATCACTGATGGTCGTTTTTCCGGGGGTACGTCAGGGCTTTCGATCGGTCATGTGGCGCCTGAAGCGGCAAGCGGTGGGCCAATCGCACTAGTGCAAAACGGTGACCGAATCGTTATTGACATCGCAACCCGTAGCATTACTCTAGACGTGCCAGACGCAGAACTTCAGCGACGCAAGGAAATATTAATCGCCGGCGGTGGGTTTGCACCTGGGAATGAGGAACAACGCCACCATCTTAAGCGCGCGCGTAGCGTCTCTAGAGCACTAAAGCTCTACGCTAAACATGCAGCATCAGCTGACAAAGGGGGGGCAAGGATAATTTAACGCCCAGTGCCGCCGTAGACAACTGCCTCATCAGTCGATGAGTCAAGCCCGAAGGCGGTGTGCAGTGCAGCTATGGCGGTTTTAAGGTCATCTAGCGAAATTATCACTGAAATGCGGATTTCGGAGGTGGAAATCATCTCAATATTTACTCCCGCACTTTGCAAAGCATTAAAGAATTTTGCGCTCACCCCAGGGTTGGTCTTCATACCGGCACCAACCAGCGATAGCTTACCAACGTTATGCTCAAGATGTATCTCAGGGTTACCGAGCTCATCGGCAATGTCAAGCATAGCTTTTGCTCCCAAATCTGCCGAATCTTGAGGTAGCGAAAACGATATATCGCTCTTGCCCGACACTGACTTTGATATATTTTGTACAATCATGTCCACATTTATGCCTTTGCTAGCAACTTTATCGAACACTTTTGCCGCAACCCCGGGCTTGTCGGGTAGCCCGATTAGTGAAATCATACTCTCAGATGAGTCGTGCGAGATTCCAGATATTATCGGGGCTTCTAAATCGTTTACCATAGGCTTTTCTTCCTCCTTGTATATTATGGTGCCAGGCTTATCTGAAAAGCTTGAGCGTACGTGCACTTTCACTTCGAAGCGTCGCGCGTATTCCACGCACCGCAGTGCAAGAATCTTTGTGCCCGAAGCTGCCATTTCTAACATCTCCTCGTACGAAACGTAGTCAAGCTTAGTGGCCTTAGGGATAAGGCGTGGATCAGCAGTGAAAACACCATCGACATCAGAATATATTTCGCAAATATCTGCCCCAACGGCTGCTGCTATCGCCACTGCTGTGGTGTCAGAACCACCTCTGCCTAAAGTGGTCACATCATTTGAATCGCGATGCACTCCTTGGAATCCGGCCACGATGGCGACACTCCCCTTTTCGACAGTACGGATAATTCGCGTAGGGGAAACATCAGATATATGCGCTTTGCCGTAGCGATCAGTAGTTTCGATACCAGCTTGTTGCCCAGTAAAGCTCTTCGCTTTGACCCCTAGCTCATTGATAGCCATAGCTAAAAGTGACATCGATATACGCTCACCGACGGTAAGTAAGATGTCCATTTCGCGCATCGGCGGCTTATTGGTAATCTGCAAGGAGAGATCGACTAGTTCGTCAGTCGTATCCCCCATTGCAGAGACTACCACAATGCACTGATTTCCAGCGCGTACAGTATCGACCACACGTTTTGCAACGCGTTTTATATGCTCAGCATCAGCAACTGACGAGCCACCGAACTTCTGAACTAATAGCATTGTCTACTTTTTGCTTGCAGTAACGTTAATCTTGACTACAGCATCTACATCATCGAGTAGATGAACCTTTACAGATGCGTGTCCAGTAGTCTTGATGTGACCATCAATTACCACTTTACGCTTGTCGATAGTTTCGCCATATGTGTCTTTGATCGCATCAGCGATTGACGCACCAGTTACTGCACCATACAGCTTACCGGTGTTACCAGCTTTGACTGGCACTAGTAAAACTGCACCTTCAAGCTTTGCTTTCAAGCTCTTAGCACTATCAATACTTGCAATTGCTTTTCTGCGAGCTGATGCACGGCGGAGCTCTACTTGCTCGCCGGCGCGCTTCGACCAGAGAATCGCGTGGTTTTGCGGAAGTAGAAAGTTACGAGCATACCCTGGTTTTACGTCAACAACGTCACCTGCTACACCGAGCTTAGCTACAGTTTGGTTAAGAATGATTTTTGTCATTATCTACGCCCTCCTCTTTTAATGCCACTTACTTGCTGTACAAATGGTAGTAGTGCTAACTCACGAGCGTTTTTAATAGCATTTGCGATCAAGCGTTGCTCCTGCACACTTACTCCAGTGATTTCACGCGAGCGAATCTTTCCGCGCTCTTGGATAAACTTCTTCAAAAGGTCAACATTCTTGTAGTTAATCTCCGAAAGAGTTACACCTTTAAGCGGGTTTTGCATCGGTGCGATTGGTTTCATCGATGGTTTCCTACGTATATTTCTTGCCATATTCTTTATATCTCCTTAAATCTCTAGAATGGTAAATCGTCTGGGTCGGTTAGGTCGTTCCCTATATCACTTGCATCTGACCAAGCATCGCCACCGCCAGAGGTTGATGGTGCCGATGAAGCTGGACCAGTTGATGCTGGTGAGTAGCTTGAGGAATTTCCTGAGCCTGAAGATGTGCGCGTGATTTGAGCAGTTGCATAACGCAGACTAGCGCCAATCTCATCAACTTGCATCTCCATTACTTGGCGGTTTGAACCGTCGTTCGCAACATAAGAACGTTGCTGTAAACGTCCACGCACAATAACACGTGCTCCAACACCAAGTGAATCACGAATATTGTCAGCCATTTGACGCCACGCAGTGCAACTCATGAATAATGCATCGCCATCTTCCCACTTTCCAGTGTCGCGGTTATATGAGCTTGGAGTTGATGCAACGCGGAAATTCACCACTGAATCTTGACCATTGCGTGTGTTCACACTCCGCCAGCTTGGCTCAGCTACGATATTTCCGACAATTGTAATAACAGTTTCGCCAGCCATTACGCCTCGTTCCTGAATACTTTGAAGCGGATAGTGTTTTCCTCAAGTCCTAAGCGACGTGCAAACTCATCAGTCGTTGCAGCACTAGCACTAAAATTCACGATGAAATAAAGCCCTTCGTTATGCTTGTTGATTTCATATGCCAACTTACGACGCCCCCAGCTATCAGTCTTGTGTATAACGCCACTTTCGTCAGTGATGATTTTTAGATAACTGTCTAGCAGGTTGCCAGCTTTTTTCTCATCGAGCCCAGCATTAAGTATCACGCAAACTTCATATGCGTGCACACTGCCAGGCGTATTTGCCTTAGCCATATATCTCCTTCGGTCTATGGGCTACCAGACCTTCTGGTAGCAAGAGAGTTCTCTCGAACACTATCATTATACCACAAAGGTCATATGGCTGTCAAATCAAAACCGGCGGTGCAGACAAAATTCCGTAGTTTTTTGCTTTCATTTACGCTACTTTATTTAATTGTACCATATTTCTTGCTTGCATGGGGGTAAGTCCACCAAGTTTACTGCTGTGTCTCTTG
>JAITGF010000016.1 GCA_031280795.1 Candidatus Ancillula prorhinotermitis
ACCGGAGTCGCTTAGGTTGTCAATAGATTTATTTATAGGAACTAAAATTTGCTTTGCAAATTGTAGCATAAATCTATTTTCCAAACTACCTCAAAGTTTATTTTGAAAACACGTGTAAAACTACGTATGCATCCACTTCAAGCAGGTACGCGCACGCGATGTTAGCGAATCGGAGTGAAATTAAAATAATTTCACCCCTAACTTGTGCCTCGCAGAGCTCCGAGTTAAGGCGCGGAGCAGCGCCTTTAAATAGTTGCACATGTTCTTCTGAGCGCAGCGCGGGCTTTGCCCGCGTGCACGCGAAGTTAGAACATGATATAATAGTGTTAACAGGAAGGATTGATATGTCTGCTACAACCGCCAAAAGGGCGAATATGCCAAATAACGAACCGGCTATAGGACACGTTGTGCGTGTGATTGGCCCCGTCGTCGATGTGGAATTTCCCGTAAAGCGAATTCCCGATATTTATAACGCTCTGAAAACGACTGTGCGCGTCACTGATGGCGAAGATGAAAGCTTCAACGAAATAACCTTAGAGGTGGAGCAACATCTTGGTGATTCGATCATCCGTGCAATCTCGCTTAAGCCGACCGATGGCTTGATCCGCGGCGCTGCTGTGCAAGATACTGGTGGCCCGATTCAAGTTCCAGTTGGCGACATCACCAAAGGCCATGTGTTCAACGTTACTGGTGATGTGCTAAACTTAAAGCCTGGCGAAAAGTTTGACCCCAAAGAAAGATGGTCCATCCACCGCAAAGCCCCAGCCTTTGATCAGCTAGAATCGAAGACCCAGATGTTCGAAACAGGTATCAAAGTTATCGACTTGCTTACTCCGTATGTGCAAGGCGGTAAAATTGGCCTCTTCGGAGGAGCTGGAGTAGGCAAAACTGTGCTTATCCAAGAGATGATTCAGCGCGTGGCACAAAATCATGGTGGTGTTTCTGTGTTCGCAGGCGTAGGGGAGCGTACCCGAGAAGGTAATGATTTGATTTTCGAGATGGAAGAAGCCGGCGTCTTTGAGAAGACAGCACTGGTTTTCGGTCAGATGGATGAGCCACCTGGAACGCGTCTTCGTATTGCTTTGACAGCACTAACTATGGCTGAATACTTCCGCGATGTCCAAAATCAAGACGTTTTGCTCTTTATTGACAATATCTTCCGCTTCACCCAAGCTGGCTCCGAAGTGTCAACACTTCTTGGGCGCATGCCTTCCGCAGTGGGGTATCAACCGAATCTTGCCGACGAAATGGGCGCACTTCAAGAGCGTATCACATCGACGCGCGGGCATTCAATCACCTCTTTGCAGGCGATTTATGTACCAGCTGATGACTACACCGACCCTGCCCCAGCGACAACTTTCGCACACCTAGATGCAACCACTGAGCTTAGTCGTGAAATTTCTGCAAAGGGCATCTACCCAGCCGTTGATCCACTTTCTTCAACCTCACGTATCCTCGACCCGCGTTATGTGGGGCAGAAGCACTACGACGTTGCCAACGATGTGAAGCAAATTCTGCAACGCAATAAGGAGCTTCAAGACATTATCGCACTGATTGGTATCGATGAGCTTTCGGAAGAAGATAAGGTTCTTGTATCGCGCGCCCGCAAGCTTGAGCAGTACCTTGGGCAGAACTTCTATGTAGCCGAGAAGTTTACTGGTCGTCCAGGCTCGTTTGTTCCAGTGGATGAGACTGTGGAAGCATTTTCAAATATCGTTGAAGGTAAGTATGACCACATCCCAGAGCAGGCCTTTTCTGGAATCGGCGGCATTGATGATTTGATGGCGAAATATGAGCAACTCAAAAAAGAGTTCAACCTCTAAAACGCGTCGATGCGCGTAGCTTAGGCGGTAGAGTTTATGCAGCCCAGAGTGGTGCTGATAGGTATGCCTGCGAGCGGAAAATCGCGGGTAGGGAAGACCTGCGCCCAAAACCACCCCGATTATTTCCCCGGCGGATTTCGCGACCTCGATGCCCAAATTGAAGCGCGCACCCAAAAAAGTATCGCCGAAGTTTTCGAGACTGAAGGCGAAAAGGCATTCCGCGAGCTTGAACTTGACCAACTTCGCGCCGAGCTAAAATCTTTTGGTGGCATATTAGCGCTCGGGGGAGGTACTTTGACGAGTACTGACGGTGTCATCGAGCTTGAAAATTATCGTCAAAACGGAGGGCTAGTCGTATATCTAGATGTAGATATGGATTTAGCGCTAGATCGCATCAAGCGTAAAAATACTCGGCCATTACTACGCGATAATGCAGCCCAGAAATGGAGTCAATTGCATGACGATAGATATAAAACCTTCGAAAACGCCTCCGACCTACGCCTTCGTATTTCACAGCAACCAGCTGATGATTTCACAGAAGAAGAAAAGCATCGACAAGCATCGGTAACCGCTCAGCAAATCGTGCATGCCTTAGACGTACGTCGCGTACGAGTGCTACGCGATGGGGCGGTGAAATATAACGTAAATATCGGCTCTAATCTAGTGCAAGAAATTCCTGGAGCCCTTACAGCTGATACTCATAAGGTGTTTCTAATCCATACTGATTCGGTTCTAGAGCATGCCCAGCGCGTTTTGCGTGCCATACAGTCAGCTGGGTATGAATGCGTTTTGCATAGCGTACCCGATGCTGAAGACGCAAAGACTATCGCAGTTTACACAGAATGCTTGGAGAAAATGGCTGAGCTGAAGATGACTCGTCAAGACGCTGTCATAGGGGTTGGCGGTGGGGCTGTTACAGATTTGGCAGGCTTTATCGCAGCCACGTATTTGCGGGGGATCAAATGTATCAATGTTCCAACTTCATTGCTCGCCCAAGTTGACGCTTCAACTGGCGGTAAAACTGGCATAAATCTGAATGCGGGCAAGAACCTTTGTGGGGCGTTCTATGAGCCGAAAGCAGTTTATGTGGATTTGGAGACGCTCAGTACACTGCCCAAAAGAGAGCTTATCGAAGGTCTAGCAGAAGCTATCAAGATTGGCTTTACTTTTGACGAAACTGTTTTGCATGCAATTCATCGTCTTGTGCCGGAGTCCCCGCAGTCACTGCACCAAAACCAGGGTGCGCGTACGCATCAGCACGAAGAGTGTCAATTTGAAATAGCTGTCGATAATGAAACCTATGCAGATATAATCTTCCGCAGCGTAAGCGTTAAGGCACGAGTTGTTTCAGCTGACTTATACGACAGCGGCTTGCGGGAGTTTCTCAATTACGGGCATACTTTTGGACACGCTATCGAAAAACTTGAACATTACACATGGCGTCATGGTGAAGCAGTTTCTGTCGGCATGGTCTTTGCGGCCCACCTTGGTCATAAATTAGGCATGATACCGTCAAATTTATTGCAAGAGCATATTGAAGCTCTTCAAAGAGTTGGTCTACCTGTGTTTTGGAAAACAAATGCTACCTTCGATGATGTTTTGAGCGTGATGCGTGTTGACAAAAAAGCCCAAGGTTCTGATTTGCGCTTCGTGCTGCTTGAAGGTAAGTTACAGCCGAGAATCGTTAAGAATCCACCTCTGAGCGTGTTACAGCAATGCTTTGAAGAAGTTACCCATCCCTAAATGCGTCAAAATTTGACAAAAACTTGACAAAAGAGCTTACACCACCGCCTAAAGTACGGTATACTTAAAATATGAATATGAAAATCAATATACAATTTGCGAAAGCATTTGCAGTTTTGGCTGTTTTTGCTACTGCCATTTCTTTGGCCTCTTGCGGCAGCAATGCTGCACAAAATGGATCTTCTCCGATATCGATAATCACTCGTGAAGACGGTTCGGGTACGCGCTCAGCCTTCATCGAGCTTTTCAAAGTGCAAGATAGTGATAAGGTCGACCATACAATTGACCAAGCAAGTGTCAACAACTCAACAGCTGTAGTGATGACATCTGTCCAAAGTGATAAAAACGCTATCGGGTACATCTCGCTTGGATCATTAAACAATTCCGTAAAAGCAGTGCAGATCGATGGCGTAGAGCCGACAGTCCCGAACATCATAAGTGGCAGCTACACCATCGCACGTCCTTTTAATATTGCGACTAAATCAGACATTTCCGACGCGACGAATGAGTTCATGGCTTATCTATCGTCTTCTCAAGCGGCAAGTGTCATTGATGGCGCCGGTTACATTTCTGAGCCGTCTACTGAAGAGTACATTCCAGCTGAAGGTGTTTCTGGTAAGGTAAAAATTGGTGGTTCTTCATCGGTTAGCCCTTTAATGGAGAAGTTAGTTGAAGATTTCGAGTCTATAAACCCTGATGTCCAAATTGAAGTTCAAACCTCTGACTCGTCTACCGGTATCAATGGTGCAATCGACGGTACTTTCGATATTGCAATGGCTTCTCGTGAGCTTAAAGCTTCTGAAGAAGATAAAGGCTTAACTGCTACAACAATTGCGACTGACGGTCTAGTAGTGGTAGTCAACCAAGAGAACTCAATCGACTCCTTAACTATTGACCAAGTAAACAAGATTTACACTGGTGATATCACTGACTGGAGCGAGCTGACATCAAACTAAATCGCTTCAAAGAAAACGGTATGCGTGCAGTGTTTACATTCGCTGCATGCATATCAATTCTTTGCGTTGTGACGATTTGCTTGTTTCTCTTCGCAAACGGGTTGCCTGCAATTTTCAAGATCGGAGTAGGCGATTTTCTTTTAGGTGTCAAATGGGCACCTTCGAACGGGGTTTTCGGTATTTTGCCGATGGTCTTGGGGTCGATTTACGTAACAGCATTTGCTTTGCTCGTCGGCGTGCCAGTGGGGATATTTTCCGCAGTCTTTTTGGTATATTACTGCCCAAAACGGGTTTACCAAGTCCTGAAGCCATTGATAAACTTGCTTGCAGGCATTCCCTCCATCATCTATGGTTTTTTTGGTCTAGTAGTTTTAGTGCCGATAGTACGTGAAGTCTTCGGGGGCAATGGTAAAGAGATGTTGACTGCCGGAATTCTACTTGGATTCATGATTCTCCCCACTGTTGTCGCAATGACGGAATCGGCACTCCGGGCGGTGCCACGCTATTACTATGAAGGTGCACTCGCAATCGGTGCCACTAAAGAGCGTAGCATCTTCAATACAGTCATTCCCGCAGCAAAATCAGGAGTGCTTGCTGGAGTCATTTTAGGGCTTGGGCGTGCGATAGGTGAAACGATGGCGGTGATTATGGTTGCAGGTAATCAAGCAATCATCCCCGAAAGTATTCTGCAAGGGTTCCGAACGATGACAGCGAATATCGTGCTTGAAATGGGGTATGCCGCTGACCTGCACCGTGAAGCTTTGATAGCTACGGCTGTAGTGCTCTTTATTTTTATCTTGTTGATTAATTCGCTCTTCTCAATCTTGAAGCGAAGGGATTTAGCCAATGCCTAAAGCCAAAACTCCTTCTCGAAATATCACGACTAAGCAATTTCGCCTTGGGTCTACGCTTATCAAAGCTGGTGTATTCTTAAGCATTGGTGTCGCCATCATTTCCACCTTCTACCTGATCGGATACATTTTGGTCCAAGGTGTCCCAAACCTTACGTCCCAGCTTTTTGAGTGGGAATACTCAAGTGAAAATGCCTCCCTTATACCAGCGTTAATAAATACTGTAGTGATGACATTTGGTGCACTGTTAGTCGCTTGTCCTGTGGGGATTTTTGCCGCCGTTTACCTTACACAGTACACTTCGACCCGCTCGCGCTTCGTGCATATCGTGCAAATTGCTGCCGAAACGCTTACAGGCATCCCTTCCATCGTCTATGGACTTTTCGGTATGCTGATGTTCGTAACGTTTTTCGGCTGGGGCTATTCACTGCTTGCCGGTGTGTGTACATTAGCGATAATGGTATTGCCACTGATTATGCGCGCCACTGAAGAAGCCCTCCTAGCTGTCGACCCCACCTTTCGTGAGGCCAGCTTTGGGCTAGGCGCAGGAAAAACTCGCACGATTTTCAAAGTGCTCTTACCAGCTGCATCCGGCGGTATACTTTCTGGTATAATATTAGCAGTAGGGCGTATTGTTGGCGAAACTGCCGCGCTCATTTTTACTGCAGGTACTGTCGCCCAAGTTGCAACTTCGGCCTTTAGTTCTGCACGCACACTTTCAGTGCATATGTACGCCCTTTCGTCTGAGGGGCTATTCGTGAAACAGGCTTATGCGACTGCAGTCGTCCTTTTAATTTTGGTGATCATCATCAACGCAGTTTCAGCATTATTGTCCAGAAAATTAGCTAATACAGGGAGTAGCAATGAAGAATAGGGAGCAAGTAATCGAAGTTAAGGACTTGAATCTTTTTTATGGGGATTTTCAAGCCTTGCACAATATATCACTTAGTGTTGACCAAAACGCTATCACAGCTTTCATCGGCCCAAGTGGTTGCGGTAAGTCGACTTTACTCAAAACGTTAAATCGCATGAATGATCTAGTGCCAAGCTGGCGTATCGAAGGCGAAGTTTTACTTGATGGGCAAAACATTTACGCTTCAAATGTGAATGTAAATGAATTGCGCAAGAATGTTGGTATGGTCTTCCAAAAGCCTAACCCTTTCCCGATGTCGATTTACGACAATGTGGCTTATGGCCCGCGTACACACGGTGTGAAAAAGAAAGCCGAGCTAGACGATGTGGTACAAAAACACCTTGAGCAAGCAGCCATTTGGGAAGAGGTAAAAGACCGCCTGCACAAATCTGCCCTTTCGCTCTCCGGAGGTCAGCAGCAACGAGTTTGCATCGCTCGCGCCTTAGCTGTGGAGCCTGAAGTTTTGCTTATGGATGAGCCCACTTCGGCTCTAGACCCCATTTCCACGGCTAAGATTGAAGAGTTGGTCTTAGAGCTAAAGCGTGATTACACCATCGTGATGGTCACCCACAACATGCAACAAGCAGCACGCATTTCGAACAATACAGGATTCTTCTTGCTTGGAGAGCTAGTTGAGTATGCGAGCACAAATAAGCTATTTGATAAGCCTAAAGATCAGCGCACAGAAGATTACATTACCGGACGTTTTGGGTAGGAGGAGTAAAATGCTAAAAAGAGATATTGATAAATTAGAAGAGCTAGATATTCTAGTAGACGATTTGGTTGACTTGGTTAAAACGTCAATCAAGTCCGATGAGAATAATGAAGTAAGTGAAGAATTGGTTTTACATATACGCAAAACTTATCGCGAAATCGATAAAACTGCTGCAAGGCTCATCCTTAAAGGGCAACCTGTAGCCTCTGACCTGAAGAAGATCTTGAAGTCGATCCGCAAAGCCGATGAATTTCGCCAAGCTTTTCGCCTCAGTCGCAAGCTCGGACGTAAAGAGTCGGTCGCGAATGTACGCAAAGTTTTACTCAATAGCGTTTCTTCAAGCTAGCCGATGGCTACGTGCGAGCTCAGGACGCCTTCCCGATCTCCTTTTGTGAGCCGATTTCATACATCTTCGCGAAGTCTATATGCTAGCACAAATAATGTGAAATCGATATACGTCAGCGACCGAAACGTGGTATAATGTAGTTATGAAGATTTCGATTGGCCCGAATGTTGACTTTAGTACGCCTGAAGGTTTGGCGATACTTCGTCACTCCTGTACGCACATTATGGCACAAGCTGTGCAAAACCTATTTCCTGGCACAAAACTTGGCATCGGCCCGGTAATCGACGACGGATTTTATTATGATTTTGACTTGAAAGACTCGCAAATCAGCGCTTTTGAGCCTGAACACTTTAAGCAGATCGAGAAGGAAATGCAAAAGCTCATCAACGAAGGCCAAGTATTTGTGCGTCGCGAGATAAGCTATGATGAGGGCGTGTCTGAGCTAGCTAGCGAGCCATATAAGATAGAGTTGATTTCTAAGAAAGGCAATGTGGATCTCACTACTGGCGAGCCGCTTGGTAGTGACGAGATTTCTACGCTAACTATTTATGACAATTATCGCCCGGCTAAAACTAAAGAGCTTGAGGCTGGCAATGGCATCACTCTTCCACTTGATGGTGATAAGAAATACGTGAAAACTTGGGGTGACCTTTGCAAAGGTCCGCACATTCCAAATGCGAAGGCTATTGGAAATGCGTTTAAAATCATGAAGGCATCTTCAGCATATTGGCTAGGAGATGACAAAAACCCACAGATGCAGCGTTTATATGGGACTGCATGGGCATCTAAAGAAGATTTGCAAGCCTATTTGACACGTCTAGAAGAAGCTTCTAAACGCGACCACCGCAAGCTCGGCACTCAGCTCGATTTGTTTTCTTTTCCAGATGAAATCGGCTCGGGGTTGCCTGTATTCCACCCCAAAGGTGCAATGATGCGCATGGTGATGGAAGATTATTCTAGAAAAAAGCATATCGAAGCAGGATATTCTTTCGTTAACACTCCGCACATTACTAAGGGTCAGCTTTATGAAACTTCTGGTCATTTAAGCTGGTACAAAGATACGATGTTCCCACCGATGGTGCTACCGGACTCACCGTCTGGTGAAGAGTACTACCTAAAGCCTATGAATTGCCCGATGCATACGCTTATCTACAAAACCACTGCCAAATCGTATCGTGAGCTTCCGCTGCGTCTTTTCGAGTTTGGTACTGTCTACCGCTATGAGCGCTCAGGGGTCATCCATGGCCTTACCCGTGTGCGTGGGCTTACCCAAGATGATGCCCACATTTACTGCACGCGCGACCAAATGAAAGACGAGCTTACGAAGACGTTGAATTTCGTACTAGAATTACTTAAGGACTACGGTCTAGATGACTTCTACCTAGAACTTTCAACTAAGGATCCCGACAAATACGTAGGCTCTGATGAAATCTGGGAAGAAGCCACTAAAACGCTCGAGGAAGTCAGCATAGCATCTGGTTTAGAGCTAGTTCCAGACCCAGGAGGCGCAGCATTCTACGGGCCAAAGATATCGATCCAGACCAGAGATGCTATCGGCAGGACCTGGCAGATGTCTACGATTCAGCTTGACTTTAACACGCCGGCACGTTTCGATATTGAGTTTCAAAACTCCAATGGTGAGCGTGAGCAACCGGTCATGATTCATCGGGCACTTTTTGGCTCGATTGAGCGTTTCTTCGGCATTTTGGTCGAGCATTACGCTGGTGCTTTCCCCACCTGGCTTTCACCTGTGCAGGTGACTTGCGTACCAGTGGCAGCAACCTTCGAAGGGTACCTCCAAGATTTTGCTGATAAGCTTAAAGCAAAAGGTGTGCGTGTGGAGTGTGATTTCACCGACGATCGCTTTCCAAAAAAGATTCGCAATGCTTCGAAGTCCAAAGTGCCGATAACTATCATCGCCGGTGAAGAAGATGTTCAAAATGACGCAGTTTCATTCCGCTTTAGAGACGGCAGCCAAGAAAATGGTGTCAAAATTGATGACGCTATCACCAAGATTATGCAAATCATCGAGAGTCGAAATAACGTTTTATGAGCTCGGCCATGCATGAATCAGATTTAGAAATCTTTGCAGCCGACCAATTCGGTGTGCAGACTGATAGTTTTGATCGCCTTTGGACACCGCATCGCATGGCTTATGTTAAAGCGGAAACACCACGCGGCAGAGATGGCGAATCATGCCCGTTTTGCGATGCACCATCTAAGAGCGACCAAGATGGCTTAATCGTACACCGGGGCGAAAAGGCGTATGTTTTAATGAATCTATTTCCCTACAACACCGCCCATCTTCTTGTGTGCCCCTATGAGCACGTGTCGCTTTACGAAGATTTAACGCCACAGATGCGCACGGAAGTAGCTGAATTAACTAGCCACGCACTTGAAGTGTTGCGTAGTGTGATACGCCCAGATGGGTTCAACTTGGGCATCAATCAAGGAGAAGTGGCTGGGGCAGGTATTGCAGCACATTTACACCAACATATAGTGCCACGCTGGAAAGGTGATGCGAATTTCTTTCCAGTTATCGCTCAAACTAAAGCGATTCCGCGCCTGCTTGAAGAAACCCGTGAAGCTTTACAGAATGCTTGGTGAGCCACCTGAATAGGTTTTCAAGCCCGATTTGACAAAATCACGAACCTGTGTTATAATAGAGATATCCGAAGACCGTTGGTATATTATTGGTTTAGTATATAATTCCAGCGCAGGTTTTTTATAGACGCACTTAAAGCGTCCATGTTTTCCTGTGCACTTATTTATTATTCCCATATTTACTAATAGCCTTTGGTCTAAGTAGAACACTTAAGAGAAAAGGAATAAATGGCTACTGAAAAGAAGATACAACAAGTTGGCGAACTCAAGGAACTCTTTGAGAATTCTTCAGCTGTTCTTTTGACTGAGTACCGCGGTCTCACAGTTGCGCAAATCAAAGACTTGCGCGTGAAATTGGGGGAGAACGTTACTTACCATGTAGCAAAAAACACTCTCGTAAAAATTGCTGCGAAATCCGCTGGTGTTGACTATATTGATGAGTCGCAACTAGCTGGGCCAACAGCTCTAGCATTTGTAAATGGGGATGACCCAGTTACACCTGCTAAAGTTTTACGTGATTTTGCCAAGGAAGCTGATGCTTTGGTGATTAAGGGAGGCATCTTCGATGGTGCAGCTCTTGACGCTGAAGGTGTCATCAAGCTTGCTAGCCTTGAGTCTCGTGAAGTTCTTCTAGCTAAGGTCGCAGGCGCTGTTAAGGCTGGTATTGCAAAAGCTGCATATGTTTTGCAAGCTCCAGCTTCAAAGACAGTCCGCACGATCGATGCTTTGAAGGCTAAAAAAGAGGCTTAAGGAAAGAACAACTGAACACCATATAGACCATATATAGAAAGGAAATAACATAAATGGCTAAATTAACAACTGCTGAACTAATTGATGCGTTCAAAGAATTGACTCTAATCGAGCTTTCTGAATTCGTAAAAGAATTTGAAGAGGTATTCGACGTTACTGCTGCTGCACCAGCTGCTGTGGCTGTGGCTGCTCCAGGGGCTGCAGGCGATGCACCAGCTGCTGAAGCTAAGGATTCATTCAACGTAGTCCTTACCGCTGCGGGCGACAAGAAGATTGCTGTAATCAAGGAAGTACGTGGCATTACTGGACTCGGACTTGCTGAAGCTAAGGCGCTTGTAGACGAAGCACCAAAGACTGTACTTGAAAACGCTAAGACTGATGATGCGAACAAGGCAAAGGAAGCTCTTGAGGCTGCCGGAGCGTCTGTAGAACTACAGTAAGCGACCCAAAGTTACGCGTCTGTAGAACTACAGTAAGCGTATTCAAAACAAATTCACGCCTCCAAATTTTTGGGGGCGTTTTTTTATACACAAAATAACGTTATTTTGTGTACCATACATGCAAGATACTACAAAAACGTTGCTGGGGGGGGGTAGATAAAATGACTTTTCTCCCCAAACGTGCGAAGTTAGAACCCCGTTTTGATAGTTTTTCATTGAAAAACGGTAATCAAAACAAAGTGTAATGCACACTTTATTCTGAGCGAAACGTAGGCTCTGCCTGCGTGCACGCGAAGTTAGAAAGTGATATAATAAGTATATGTTTAGATTAATGAGAAAGTATCTCAAACCTTACGTGCCCTTTGTAGTGGCTGTCTTATTCTTTCAGACGGTGCAAACAATTGCTACGCTCTACTTACCGAATATGAATGCGCATATCATCGACAACGGTGTCGTAAAGGGCGATATCGACTACATTTGGAGTGAAGGCATTTTGATGATGATTATCACTTTAGCCCAAATCGCCTGCTCGATACTTGCAGTTTATTTCGGTTCGAAAGCTGCCTTTTCAATGGCGCGCGATATAAGACGTGACCTTTATGCGCACATCCAAAACTATTCACTGCGTGAGCTCTCTTCTTTTGGGGCGCCTACATTAATCACGCGCTCTACCAATGACATCACCCAAGTGCAAAACGTCACCAGCTTTCTCTTCACGCTGATTATCTCCGCACCAATCATGTTCGTCGGTGGTATTGTGCTTTCACTTGAGCAAGATGTGGCATTATCAGGCGTAATTGCGGCCACCTTCCCAGTAGTAGTGATCGTTGCAGTGGTGTTTATGATTAAGGTTATACCATATTTCAAGAAGTTCCAAAAGAAAATCGACCGTATGAATGAAGTCCTTCGCGAGCAAATCACTGGTGTGCGAGTCGTTAGGGCGTTTACTAAGGAAAACACTGAGCGCGCACGTTTTGATAAGGTCAACGACGAGCTTTACCACTTGAATTTGACTACTGGGCGTGGCATGTCTCTGCTCTTTCCTATCTTCATGCTGATTATCAACTTGTCGATTTTGGCAATCCTCTGGTTCGGCGGTGTGCGTGTCAGCGATGGCGAGATGGAAATTGGCGCTATCACAGCTTTCATGACTTATATGATGTACATTATGATGGCAGTACTTATGAGCTCGATGGTGTTCGTAATGATGCCGCGCGCCCAAGTTTCGGCTGGCCGTATTCGCAAAGTATTCAAAACTAAGTCGAGCGTGTCCGACCCTGAAGTTCCAGCCGAGATAGCCAATCCGAAAGGCGTGCTGGAGTTCTCAAATGTGGAGTTTCGTTATAGCGGCGCCGAAGAGCCAGTTTTGCGAAATGTCTCCTTCATGGCTAAGCCCGGTGAAGTTACGGCTATCATCGGCTCGACTGGTTGCGGAAAGTCGACATTGCTACGACTTATCCCGCGCCTTTTTGACGCCACCAAAGGTGCTGTTACGATTGATGGCGTCAATCTGAAGCAGCTTAGACTTGATGATATCAGCCAGTTAGTAGGCGTCATACCGCAAAAGAGCTTCCTTTTTTCCGGGACGCTTGAGTCTAACCTGAAGTTCGGTAAAGAAGATGCTACCCGTGAGGAAATGCTTGAAGCACTCAAGATTTCCCAAAGCCTGAAGTTCCTTGAAGAGAAAGCTAAAGAAAGTGGCGTGGAAGATTTACTGCAGCTTGAAGTTTCTCAAGGTGGCACTAACTTCTCTGGCGGGCAGCGCCAAAGGCTCTCAATAGCCCGCGCAATCGTACGAAAACCTCACATTTATCAGTTTGATGATTCTTTTTCAGCACTTGACAATTTGACTGATGTAAAACTTCGGAAGGCATTGACTAAGATAACTAAAGATCGCACAGTGATTATCGTTGCCCAAAGAGTTTCGACTATCCGCCATGCTGATCAAATTCTGGTGATGGATAAAGGCGAGATTGTCGGTAAAGGTACACATGAGGAGCTACTTACTTCAAATGACACCTATAAAGAGATCGTTAATTCACAGCTCAGCGCAAAGGAGGCATTGCAATAATGACTGATTCAAAAGACAAATCTTCAAGTAATGCACCAGTTGCGAAACGTGGTGGCGGTCCGGGCATGGGCCCGCAAGTCGCAATGGAAAAACCGAAGAACTTCAAACAAGCTATATGGCGCTTGGTGAAGATGTTTTTATCGCATAGACTTCGTGCTACTGCGCTGATCGTAACGCTCATTATCTCTGCAGGGCTATCAGCGGTTGGCCCCAAAGTTCTAGGTGAAGCGACAAATGTGCTCTTTAACGGTTTGATTTCCAAGCAGGTAACGCAGACCATTGAGTGCAGTCTTCCATCTAACGTCACCATCGACCAGGTAAAAGGGCAGTTAGAAGATGCAAACGGACATCTAGACGTTTCTAAGCTTGAAGATATGCAATCAGGCGAGACCAATCCAGGCGCGCCTGCTAGTGGGTCTCCAGCCGCAACACAAAGCGCGTCCACTCCGGTGAATACTTCTGCACGCATTGCTCCCGGAGCAGGCAGTGATGCGGGTAGCGATGCTAGTAATGCTACCGAAGGCAGTACAGCCAGTGCTGCCGGCGAAAACGGACAACTTGAGAAGACGACCCGCGAAGTATCTACTTCAGCCAAGCCGGGTTGCGATAATGCTCATGCAGAGGAATTCGAAGGCAGTGCCAATATGGACGGCATTAAAGAGATGCTTTCTCAGATGACCATCACTCTTGGCGGAAGTGTCGATTTCGGGCTCTTTGCATGGGTGCTCCTAATGGCAGCTCTTGTCTACTTAGGCACATTCTTGCTCCGGTGGATCGGCGGCTGGATCTCAGTACGCCTAATCGCCGATGCTTCAAAGCGCCTGCGCGCCCAAATCGAAGAGAAGGTGTGGCGACTCCCGCTGAGCTACTTCGATAAGACTAGCCGCGGTGAAGTGATGTCCCGCACCACTAACGACCTCGATAACGTCACCCAAGCGCTAAATCAGACTGGTGGCGACTTAATCTATCTGATTCTGATGATCGCCTCCGTTATAGTGATGATGTTCCAAACTTCAGTGATTCTCGCCATTATCGCGCTAGTTACGATTCCGCTTTCAGGCATCATCATCGGGTTAGTAATGCGTATTTCCAAAAAGGCATTCACTGAGCAATGGGCGACCACTGGTAAAGTAAACTCAATCACTGAGGAATCGTTTACTGGGCACTTGATCATCAAAGCGTTTAACAAGAAGTCTGAGTTCAAAAAAGAGTTCAATGAGCAAAATGAGCGCCTGTTCAAATCGTCTTTCAAAGCATCATTTGTGACAGGTTGCATTATGCCGATTATGACGTTCATGACTAACTTGAACTACGTGATCGTTGCACTTGTAGGTGCATTGCGCATTCTGAGTGGTCAGATGACCTTAGGTGACCTCCAAGCGTTCATCCAGTATTCCCGTCAGTTCTCCCAGCCGCTTGGTCAGATCGCCCAGATGATGAATATGCTTCAGTCTGGAGCTGCTTCGGCGGAGCGTATTTTCGAGCTACTTGACGCAACTGAAGAGTCGGATGAGAGTGCTTTACCGCAAAGTTTCGATATGAGCGAGGGTGAAATCATCTTCAAAGGTGTTGATTTTAGCTACGACCCTGACCGCGAGCTGATTAAGAACATGAATCTCGAGGCCGATCCTGGCAAAACGGTAGCGATAGTTGGAGAAACTGGGGCTGGTAAGACCACTTTAGTGAATCTGATCATGCGCTTTTACGATATCGATGCGGGTCAAATCACCGTCGACGGCACCGACACTTCGGAAGTTAGCCGCCAAGCTCTGCGTAAGAATGTCGGTATGGTTCTGCAAGATACCTGGCTCTTCAAAGGTACCATCCGCGAGAATCTGCTATACGGATTGCCTGAAGGAAAGACGATTTCTGACGACCAGCTTTTCGAAGCGTGCAAGGCTACCCATGTGGATCATTTTGTGCGTCATCTGCCAGACGGTTACGAAACAGTGCTCAATGACGAGGGTTCTGAAGTCTCTACCGGTGAGAAGCAGCTTCTAACCATCGCTAGGGCGTTCCTTTCTGACCCGAAGATACTTATCCTTGACGAAGCCACTTCCTCCGTCGACACGCGTACTGAAGTGCTCGTGCAAAAGGCAATGAACGCTTTACGGGCGAACCGCACTAGCTTCGTGATCGCACACCGCTTATCGACGATTCGGGACGCTGATGTGATTATCGTTATGGAAAAAGGTAGCATCGTTGAGCAGGGTAACCATCATGAACTTATCGCACTCGGTGGTCACTATGCTAAGCTATATGAATCCCAGTTCGAAAAAGCCGCTATTGATGAAGATGGTCATGGAGAAGAGCTCGAAGTTGGTGCATGATGTTTTTAATAAAGGAGGTGAGCGTAGCCCAGTAGAAATTGACTAATCCACTCGATAAGGCACTCACTAAGCTTAAGCGTGACGGTGCTGATGATGTCTTCTGCGCTGTTTTTGCGCATAACTTTTCTGCGCTCAAAAACGCTACGTCACCATACATTCGCGAAGATGCTATTGAGCCTCTAGTCGACGCCCAAGAAGCCCACCTGCATAAAGGTCATGCTTCAAATGAAATGGCTAGTCAAACGGCTATCATAAAGCTCAATGGTGGCCTAGGCACTTCTATGGGGCTCGATAAAGCTAAGTCGCTCTTAGAGGTCAAAGATGGCTATACGTTTCTAGATGTGATCATACACCAAGTCGAGCGTTTACGTAGCAAATATCATGCACCATTTCCGTTGATGTTCATGAATTCCTTCAATACCTCTGCTGATACTATTTCATACATTAAGGACAACCACGCCGAATTCTTCAACAAAGCACTTGGGGAGAACGACTTACCACTAGAGTTTGTGCAACACCGAGAACCTAAGCTTTTAGCTTCTACGTATGAACCAGCTGCTTTTCCTGAAGACCCTGAGCTAGAATGGTGCCCACCTGGGCACGGCGATTTCTACGCCGCCTTTTATGGGTCTAGGGCGTTAGAGCGACTACTCTCAGCTGGTTTCAAATATGCCTTCGTTTCAAACTCGGACAACTTAGGGGCTGTTTTTGATGCGAAAATTGCTAATTATTTCGAAGAGAGCGACGCGACCATCATGCTCGAGCTGGCTTCGAAGACCGAAGCTGACGTTAAAGGTGGGCATATAGTTTTGCAAGACGGTAAGATGATGCTTCGCGAAGTGGCGCAGATACACCCTGACGATATGCAAACTGCACTTGACATATCTCGCCACCCGTATTTTAACACCAACTCGCTGTGGTTGAATTTAGAGAAATTGCATCATGTGCTAAAGGGTTGTGCTGGAGTGCTTGATCTGCCATTGATCGTCAACAAGAAACGCCTTCGCCCCAAAGATGATTCAACTCCGGAGGTGATTCAGCTTGAAACTGCTATAGGAGCTGCCATTTCAGTACTAGATGATACCACCGTAATCAGCGCTGGTCGGGAGAGGTTTTTACCAGTGAAGTTGACGTCAGATCTAGAGGAATTGCGCAGCCCGGAATACGCTCTAGATGCTGATTTTAACTTGAGAAGAGTTGCTCATGTGGATTGACGAGTTTAATGCAACGCTGAAGTTCGAGCTTGATGACTTCCAAAAGGAGGCCATTCGGATCATCGATGCTGGTGATAACGTTTTAGTGGGGGCGCCAACCGGTGCCGGCAAGACCATTGTGGGCGATGCCGGTATTTTCTACTGGATGAACACTAGCGAGACTGGTCGGATCTACTACACAACGCCCATCAAAGCGCTTTCGAACCAGAAGTTTCGTGAGCTCGGAGAGCGTTATGGAGTGGAAAATGTCGGGCTGATCACTGGTGACGTGGTGATGAACTCCGATGCTCGCATTGTGGTCATGACCACTGAAGTGTTGCGCAATCAAGTGTATTCACATTCGAATAGCCTTACCAATTTGCAGTGCGTAGTCATGGATGAGGTGCACTTTCTAGGCGATAGGGGTCGTGGAAGCGTCTGGGAAGAGGTTATCATCAATTTACCACAGCATATCAATATCATCGCGCTTTCTGCCACAGTTTCAAACATCGAGGAATTCGCTAGCTGGATGCAGCAGGTACGTGGGCATTGCCAGGTGGTGGTGACTGAGAAGCGCCCGGTGCCACTGGTGCAGCACATGATACTTTCTAGCGATGAGAAGCCGAATTCCGCTGCCACACTATATGATGTGTACAAGAATGCGCATGGTGGCGGAGATAGCAATGCCCAGAATCATGGACGCCAGCTGAACCAATCGCTCATGCAGAAGATGATTAAGCCGATGGCAGCCCCGATGAGCCGAAAGCCGCGTGGGCGAAGAGGTGGTGGTAGAAGTTTTCCAAACGCTTCAAAAACCAAAGGGTTACGTAAAATCCCCGGGCGCGTAGCGATTGTAAACGAGCTTCGCAAAAAAGGCATTCTCCCAGCGATCTACTTCATCTTTTCCCGAAAAGGATGCGATGAAGCAGTGGATCAGATTTTGCACTCGGATATCATGCTAAACGATTATGCCGACCAAGACGAAATCGCCTTTGTGGTCGACACTATGATCGCCGGGAGGATTGCCCCCGAAGATTTACGTATGCTAGACTTCGGAGCCTTTAAGCAATCGCTAATGCAAGGTGTGGCAGCACATCACGCCGGGTTACTTCCTGTCTACAAGGAGATAGTCGAGCACCTTTTTGAGCGCGGACTCCTAAAGCTAGTCTTTGCTACTGAAACTTTGGCCCTTGGTATTAATATGCCGGCACGCTCAGTCGTGATAGAAAGGCTCACTAAGTACGACGGGGTAGGGCATACTATGCTTACTCCCGGCCAGTTTACACAGCTGACGGGCAGGGCGGGGCGTCGTGGTCTTGACGATATTGGGCACGCTGTGGTGGTCGATGGGCGCAATCTACGCCTCCCCGAAGTGGCAGCACTTTCATCTAAACGTGTCTACCCCCTGCGCTCAGCGTTTTCGCCGAGTTACAATATGGCAGTAAACTTGGCATCAACTTACGACAACCATTATGTGGAAGATATTTTGCGCAACTCCTTCGCCCAATTTCAACTCGATCAAAAAAGCCGGGAATTTGAAACGCGCATCAGCGAATATAACCACTTGCTAAACGGCTATCAAAAGGAGATTGAAAACGATACGCGCAAAGCCTCCATGCTCAAGAACCGCGTTAATAAGCTGAAATCACGAAAGCGCGATGTTGAGAAGTCGCTACTTAAAAATCGTACTTTGATTGTCGATCGTTACTATCGAATCGTTGATATCTTGCTACATTTCGACTATTTATGGCCGCACGATGGTGAACTTACCACTACTGCGCGTGGCGACTTGCTGAAGAATTTTTACTGCGAATATGAATTGGTGTTCGTGGAGGCAATCTATACTGGGCTTTTCCAAAGTATGAGCCCAGCTGAGCTGACTGCTGCGATTTCCTGCTTCGTTTCACTTTCTAAGTCCGCCCAAAGCGACCGACTTGATAATCCGCAGTTTGAGCATATGGGCGCCCCATTCTTAGTGAAGATGAATAGTCTACAAAACATCTATAAAGACGTCAAGGCACAAGAAAAAACCTTCAAAATCTCTAATGATGAAGATTTCGGGCTCAATTTCGGCATGCTTGAAGTTGCCTACCGATGGGGTAGTGGAGAGTCGTTCGCACGCACAATTGCGCCACTTGGAGATGCGCGTATGGGGGATTTCATTCGCTTGAGTCGCGGCGTGATGGATATTTTGCAGCAAGTAATCCGCTATATGGGTGACAAAGTGCCTGATAACGCTCAGAATTGCATGGACATTTTACGAAACAGCTTCGTCGCCGGACTTTTGGATTAAAGCCTTCTAGACTAGGGCTTTTAGACTAGGGGGACTTTAAACTAGGATGCCTGCACTAAGTAGCGCGATGATCAGCCCCCCGAAGGCGATACGGTAGATGACGAAACCTTTTAGCGAGATATGAGATATTGCCTTCATGAAGACTGCAACTACTATGTATCCGCCGACGAACGAAACGATGGTGGCAGTGATGGTGGCGCCCCAGCCTGGGAATCCTAAAGATCCAGTATCACCAAGTGCGCTTTTCAGCTCGAAGATTGATGCGCCAAATATCGATGGTATCGACAAGTAGAAGGAAAATCTAGCTGCAGTTTCGCGGTTGAACCCTAAAGCCCTGCCAGCTGAAATGGTTGCCCCAGAGCGAGAAACGCCTGGTATGAGCGCAAAACACTGTGCTAAACCATAACACAATGTGCGCTTTGTGTTAAGTTCTGTTAAGTTTAGCTGTTGTTTGCCGCGTATGTCAGCAAAAAGCATCAAAATGCCAACAAAAATCAACATCGTCGCAGTTATCCAAAGTGACCGAAAAGTTGTCTCCACAAAGTTCTTAAGTAGCACTCCAGATAAGATAATCGGTATAGTTCCAAGGACGATCATCCAGCCGATAGTTGCATCTAAGCCAATCTTCTGAGCAGTTTCACGCTTCGGTCCGCTTATTACCGCCGTCTTAAAAGTGGTGAACCATGCTTTTAAGATGCGGACAATATCCTTTAGGAAGTAGAGAATTATAGCCACTTCAGTCCCAATCTGGATGATGGCAGTGAAGGCGGTGAAACCAGGAGATGCATCGCCGGCGTAACCCTGGTCAAAGAGCTGACCGAAAAACGAAAGGTGCGCTGAAGAGCTTACTGGCAGAAATTCTGTCAAAGCTTGCACAAGACCTAAAAATACGGCTTGAAAAAAATTCACTACTTACCTCCTATTTCCAGAGCCCACCGGCTGCAATTGATTTCAATTCGTTTTCTTCACCACTGTGTGCACCGATTAGTGCAATATCCCACGCCCAGAGAATGCGGTTATTCACCCATCCAAAGATTCGCTTAGACCTAAAAAGGTCGTTTACAGCAAAATCGCCAAGTTCAAGCTCTGGCTCATGTAGCGCTATCTCATCTGAAAGCAATTCCATTTTACCATAGCCCACCACACCGACATACCTAGTAGTCCAGCTTTTGGTAGAAACGTTTCCGTCTCTAGGTTCGCCATCTCCAATCCAAGTAGTTGAAATTTCAGCCTGTACTGGAAATCGCAACTCATCGATAAGCGTTTCGGGGCGGCTTTCTGCGATTTTCCAGATGCCAGATTCTGTGATATAAGGCTTTCCGTCCACCTCTAACGTTAAGCTGTAGTCAAGTTGCTCGCCATTGCTGACCCACTTAGCACTTGATTCAAATTCACGGTCAGGAATGCCGAAGTTTCCACCAAGTTTTCCTGAGCCTGTGAATTCGCCCACGAACCACGCTAAGGGATATACACTTCTATCGAGACCTTCAGGCAATTCTATCACTTAGTGGCTCCTTCTTTCTGCTTACCGCTTAAGCCCGCATTACGCCTGGCTTCGGCGTGGCCGGCGCCCGTGTTGTCTGCACTTAAGGTAGCCTCACCCTGCTGGGGTACCACTGTGCTGGATTTTGCACTGGTTCTTGAACTGAGGCTGATGGTTTTAACAACTACCCGAATGCAAAGCAGCATTATTACCAATATTGCAACACCGAGTATGCATGCCTGGATGATTGCGGACGTGTTTTGAGAATCCACTAAACACCAACCCCGGCAAATAGTGCAACTACATATGTGAGGACACCGCAAGTAGCCAGCGGAAACGATACACGTAATAGGGCTGCTGGCAAGTATTTACCAGTACCAAATTGCATACGCACAATGAACCAAGCTCCAATCACTAATGGGATGGACGCTAAGAACAGCCTGTTGAACTGTACAAAATTGCTGAACTCGTTTAGTATTACAAATCGCAGTAATGCAATTGTGACGACGGCAAGTATTGCCCCGACAGCTATAGTCACATTATTTTGCATGACGAAGTCACCTTTGAGGAACTCGACCAGACCTTTGAATATAATAAAAACCCCAATTGCAATAAATGGGGCAATAATGTATAGTAAAAATGGGGTAAAAAGGCCATCAAAAAGGTTATTGGTAACGACATATCCGTATGAGGCAGTAGTAAATAAACTTAAACAGACAGTATGGGCGACAGTACTGATTATGTCGACTCGAAGTTTTTTTGTGAATATTTGGACAGCGAAAGTAAGCAGAAATATACACGATATTAAATTCGCAAAAGGAACCACCATTCCATGCCTTAACACAATGCTAGGTGCGATAATGGTGAATACGATCGGACCTGCAACGCCTAATAAACTACAAACCCCAACGATTGCACGATTTGAGAGATTGAAAGAGAATACGTAGGAGTAGATGCAAAGTAGGCTTAGCAAAGAGGTAGCGATAAGTGAAAAATCAGGTAGAAACATTAGGAAAGCACCGAGAAAGAGGGCAACACCGATATATGAAGCGCCTTCGATTAGTGACAATCTGAAAGTGTCGAAATCGCCTCTAGACACATTTTCCGCCACGTCTTTTGCTGTGGACTGATGTGTAACTTGTGCCATAACTTGTGAATTGGATTCTGGCATGACTTTTGAGCTGGATTGCGACATGGGTTAGGGCACCGCTATGCAGGCATTAACGTGTTTCGCGGTGAGCAGTCTCAGAGTTGCAACGTGAGCAGTACTTCTTTAGTTCAAGGCGATCTGGAGTATTGCGACGATTCTTTTTGGTGATGTAGTTGCGCTCTTTGCAAACTGTGCACGCTAAAGTAATCTTCGGGCGAATATCAGAACTTTTACTTGCCATTTATGTAATTCCTTTCGTTAACAAGCTTATTATACCACAAAACCCTTAACTTGTCAATTTGAAACCATCTATCGTCCATTTACAGAGTGAATGCATGATAAGTTGGCGTAAATATTAACAACTATATTTTTGCACAGATGCCAACTATTCCCAATATGCTCTGACTCGAAATATAGTATCATCACAGTATGAAAGGACTGATATGTATATTTTAAAAACGTTACTCGATGGAAGGGCCAGTGTGTCCAGTTATGGTGTAAGCTTTGAGGAAGACAAGCGCTTCAATGATTGCGTCCGTGATTTCTGCGAGGGAATACAGCAAAAGCAGATGAGTGATAATGGTTCAAGCGACTATTCAATTCACATCGAAGATAGCGTTCAAGTAGTTATCAATCAGAAAAACGCCGTAGCAGAAAAAGTGCACCAAGATTCAAAAAGTGTCACGACATCCTCTAAGAATAAGAATATATATAGCAATCTGCCAAGTAAAGTATTGAACTACGCGGAATTACTGTACTGCGATCAGGCAGAAGAAATCGATATAAATGGGAACTTCTTCGCCCAATCGCTCGGGTTCTGGATGCTTGGTAATAACGGAATTTGGATAGGCATTAGCGAACATGATGGCAAGCTTGCCTTAGGTCAGATTAGGGAATGTGATATCATCGAAGTTTTGCAGAGCATATCAACAACCCCAGCACTCCTTGCGTAATGTGGGCGACTATATGCACGTATGCCAATGTGCAAAGCGCAGTATGAATTTCGCCATTTACCTGCCTATTGCTACCGTACGGGTGGCGGTGCAGACAAAATTCCGTAGTTTTTCTAAACAGATAAGGAGAACTAATGGCATACAAGCACTATACAAACGAATATCGAGACAATCTAATAAATAAATACTTCTCGTCAAGCA
>JAITGF010000010.1 GCA_031280795.1 Candidatus Ancillula prorhinotermitis
TAAACTTTGAGGTAGTTTGGAAAATAGATTTATGCTACAATTTGCAAAGCAAATTTTAGTTCCTATAAATAAATCTATTGACAACCTAAGCGACTCCGGTTTAGGGGCGAGCGTGCCGAAAAGTTTCCATTTTGAAATACGTGGGAACCTGGGCATGGAGTTCCTATTTTGGAATACGTGTAAATCTGCAGGTCGGGGAGTTACTCCCCGAGCAAGCCGCGCGCACACGCGAAGTTAGAACATGATGTATAATAAGTATATGAACTATTATGAAACTGCGCTGCGTGTGCATGCAGAGAATCAAGGAAAGCTTGAGCTTATCTCTAAAGTGCCCGTTAAAACGCGTGATGACCTCTCCGTGGCATACACTCCTGGGGTTGCTGAGCCCTGCGTGAAAATCGCCGAGAACCCTTCAGATGCATATATATATACCATGAAAGGCCGCACTGTGGCTGTGGTTACAGATGGGTCCGCAGTATTAGGACTCGGTGATATCGGCGCAGCCGCAGCTCTGCCGGTGATGGAAGGAAAGGCTGTACTCTTCAAAGAATTCGCCAATGTAGACGCTATACCGCTATGTCTAGACACCCAAGATGTGGATGAAATCATACATACGGTAAAGATGGTCTCCCCAGGTCTTGGTGGTATCAATCTAGAGGACATCGCTGCCCCAAGATGTTTTGAGATTGAAGAGCGCCTAGAAAAAGAACTTGACATCCCCGTTTTCCACGACGACCAGCACGGTACTGCAATTGTGGTGTGCGCAGCAGTTATAAATGCCTACCGTCTACTCGGAGTTGAACTTTCCGAAGTTAAAGCCTGCATCAACGGAGCCGGAGCAGCTGGCAGCGCCATTGCGCACATGCTACTAAGCATAGGCGTAAACGATATCGTAATCTGCGACTCCAAAGGCATCATCCACTCCACAAGCAAGAGCACCCCTGAGAAAGTTGCACTTGCGAAACTGCTCAAAGAAACGCGTGGTTACGGTCTTGACGCTGATGCCACAACGCTTTCTGACGCCGTTAAGGGTCGTGACCTTTTCATAGGTGTTTCAGCAGCTGAGGTATTGTCTGAAGATGATGTGAAGGCTATGAATCCAAACCCCGTCATCTTCGCAATGGCGAATCCTGTGCCTGAAATCATGCCACATCTTGCATTAAATGCTGGTGCGAAAGTAGTGGGTACAGGCAGAAGTGACTTTGCCAACCAGATCAATAACGTCTTAGTGTTCCCCGGCATCTTCAAAGGTGCCCTACAAGCCCGCGCTAAGAACATCACCAACGAAATGAAACTGGCTGCTGTGCAAGCTCTTGCCGATTTTGTACCTTCGGATCAGCTACACCCCGAATATGTAATACCATCCCCTTTTGAACCTGGCGTCGCCGATAAAGTCGCTGAAGCAGTTGCTAGGGCGTGGCAGGAAAATAGCTTGAGTGATTCGTAATGAGTGGATTTCGCAGCAAGTTCGACAGCCTCGGTGAAGTCATGACCCCATACTCCGCGCTTTGGGGTTGCACAACTGCTCGCGCTAAAAACAACTTCAAAATCGGCTCCGAAAAAATGCCTTTGCAAATTGTCTATGCTTTGGTAAAGATTAAGCAAGCGAGCGCAAATGTCAATCATGAATTAGGCTTACTAGATGTTGAGCGAAGAAACGCTATCGTAAAAGCTGCAGATGAAATTCTCAACGGTGAGCATGACGACCATTTTCCACTGCCCGTTTGGCAGACAGGTTCGGGCACTGCTACGAATATGAACGTGAATGAAGTTATTGCAACGCTTTGTGAGCAAAACGGCATCGAAACCCACCCTAACGAGCATGTCAATCTTGGCCAGAGTTCTAACGATACGTTTTCTGCTGCACTACACATAGCATGCTTTGAGTTTTTTAATGACCACTTCAGAGCTCCTGTCCTAAAACTGGTAGAATCATTCCAATCATTCAAAGACGAGTTCGGAGATGTTGTGAAGATTGGTCGTACACATTTAATGGATGCGACCCCTTTAACAATCGGGAATGAAGTTTCAGCGTGGATTGAAGCCATCAAGCGCCAGCTCACAGCTATCGAATCAAGTGCGAATGACATGAAGTTGCTTGCACTAGGTGGCACTGCAGTTGGGTCAGGCATAAATACGCACCCTGATTTTGGGGCAAAAGTGTGTCGAATACTAGGGTTTGAACAAGATACTAACTTATACTACCAAATATCTAATAAGGACACTTTAGCAAGGTTTTCTAGCGCTCTAGAAGTTCTGAGCCTTAGCCTTATTAAAATCGCGAACGATATTCGCTGGTATGCGTCCGGACCTCGCTGTGGTATATCTGAGCTAAGCATTCCGGCAAATGAACCCGGATCTTCAATCATGCCCGGGAAGGTTAACCCTACTCAAATTGAAGCCCTCACCCAAGTGTGCGCCCAAGTGATCGGCAATAATGCTACAGTGAAGTTTGCCGCTAGCCAGTCGAACTTTCAGCTGAACACTTATATGCCGCTGATTGGGTATAATGTACTGCAATCCGAGCGCCTACTCGCCGATGCAATTAGCTCATTCGATAAGCACCTTGTGCAAGGATTGAAGGTGAATGCCGACATTGTGAAGAAACATCTTGAAGCTTCTTTAATGCTTGTGACAGCTTTAGTACCACTGATCGGATATGATTTAAGCGCGAAGATCAGCCAAGAAGCGCACCTAAGCGGGCGGAGCCTAAAAGAAGTAGCCTTAGAAATGACTGAACTTTCTGAAGCTGAACTTGACCGTGCACTTGATGCCCACAGTATGCTATAATATGTTTGTAAGAGATTTCGATAAAACTCCACTGATGGAGGAAGCTCTTCTTGAAGCGCATAAATCGTTGGCAGTTAGTGCTATTCCAGTGGGCGCGGTTTTACTTAATGCTACCGGTGAAGTGGTTTCTAAAGCGCACAATACCCTCGAATCGCCATTGAAGCATGCCGAAATGATTGCGATTGATGAATATTTTCAAAACATGCCTACGGTAACTGATATTACACATTCACCGCACGCTCGAAGCGATGTTCCACGCGCACTGAGTCCAGACGAAGTTCACATTACCCCCTCACCACGTGATGATATTGCACCACGCCAAAATAAACTGCCAGGCTTCACTCTAATCACCACACTTGAGCCGTGTATTATGTGTGCAGGGGCAATTATGAACGCGCAGATTGATACTGTAATCTTCGGCGCCTGGGACGAGAAGTTCGGCGCAGCCGGCTCGACATGGGACTTACTGCGCGACCCACGTGCACCCCATCGCGTGGAGGTCTTCGGAGGTGTTTTAGCAGCGCGTTGCGCTAAATTGTTGCAAGATTTCTTTCAAGAGCTTCGCAATAGCAAATAGTGACGGCTTTTGCTACATGACACCACTTACATCGCGACCACTTTCGAACCACTTTGCGGTACTATCTTCCGTGACTATTTTGCTACAGGGTCAGTTGGCGAGCTTAAATCCACTGTTTTACGCCCACCTAGGTCGATACCGAGTATTTGTGTTAGGTCAGCAAGCTTGAGCGTTAAATTGTTGGTATTACCAAAAACTACGTTCAGACCATCTGAGCGCGTCACTGCAATATCATCGCGTGAGGTGGCATGAACACTGGCGATCCCCGCTAAAAAGGCAGGCTCTGAATTAATTGCTTCAAGCAACATGAGCGCATCCCTCTTCACTGTCGACGGTACTTGTAACTCTGGGTAAGCCGGCATACCAGTTTCAAATGCTCCGAGCACCTGCCCAGTAGCATCTACTAAATCTGCCCCCTCTTTAGCAATTGGCTCACGGGGGTGGATTGCAATCACGAGCTTACCTGGCCACACTTTCGCCACCACCGCGCTTTTCACCCCATGTATAGCAGTGATCTTCGCCTCAAGTTCACCAGTAGAAATCCACACCAATGAAGGTGCAGAATCACTGCTCAAGCTTTCAGTCAAAGCGTTCAAAGCGTTCATATCGACGAAGACTGGAAAGCCAGGTGACTGCAGGCCTTGGATATCAAACTCGCGCGCCTTAAAAAGTGAAGAGAATAGCAGACCCCAGATTAAGCTGGTAACTACTGCACAAAGTGCAAACCACTTCAGGACTCGCGTGAAAAGAGCGTGCCTTACTACTTTGCGCTGCTCGAGAAGGCGTAGCTGCACATCAGTTAGCTCTTTTTTTTTAGCCGAAGTTAGTAGTCTTACCTCCTTCTTTTGCGTTTGTGTTCAAAAGCGTCTTCTGCATCGGTGGATACTGGCTCTGGAGATATTGCCTTTTGGAAATCTGGCACTAAAGTCGGCCCGGCCCCCACACTTAGTATCACCTTACGTCTCTGGAAGCTACTACTTTGATCAGCTAACCGAAGTGCCATATTGACACCATCTTGCAAAGTGTGAGTAGTGTAAACGCCGTACTTGAGATTCGAAATACTGCTTGGGGTAACCTCCGGAAAATCAGACTGCTCCTCACGGGCTTTGTAGATTTTAGTAACGATTGGATGTTTGACTCGACCAAGTTGTTTAGCGAAATCAATTGCGAAATCACGGGTGCGGGAAAAAAGATGAGGCTGGAAAAGTAGTACAAAATCATTGCTACCAAACTCCTCAATAGCGGCATCAATCAATTTTTCAAGCTCAGTTGGGTGGTGTGCATAATCATCGATGACCAAATACTTCCCTAGTTTATGCTGCTCAAAACGTCTCGCCGCACCTTGGAAGCTCTTGAGGGCACTTAAGGAGACCTTTTCTGGAACGCAAAGCTCTTTAGTAACTTCGAACGCTAACTGGGCATTGACTTGATTGTACATGCCCGGTACACTTAAGTCAATCTTTTCGAGTTTCTGGGTATTGACAACTCTTATCGGCACAGCAATGCTATCTTTAAGCAAATCTGATACCTCTGGAGTACATATCAGCAGCTCAGAGCGGTTAGCATAATTCGCAAAGGCTTTTTTTACGCCCTCAAAATCACCATAATGATCAAGATGGTCGGGTTCAATATTAGAAATGACAGCAATCCGTGGGCGGTATTTTTGAAAGCTACCATCGGATTCGTCAGCTTCAGCGACAATATAACGCGGAATTATCGACATCTTCCCGCCGTTAGTTTCGACGCCGTTCACGTTTGCCTCGGCACCGATCACATAAGAGCTGGCTTCAGGTGCGTATTTGTCTAGAATTGAAGCAACCATCGCTGTAATCGAAGTTTTGCCATGAGACCCAGCTACAGTGACGCTCTGCTCATGCATTTTTATAAGCTCATTTAGTGCATCAGATCGATGCAAAACTTCTAACTTGCCCTTTTCGTGGAGTTCACGAGCACGCTTTAGCTCAGGGTTTGACTCCCTAATGGCGCTTGAGTATACCAATGCTTTCTGCCCCTTCAAATGCGTCGGTGAATGCCCGGACCCAATCGAATCACATCCAGTAACCTCTGCAAATCGCTCGTAACACTTTGCCACTGGAGCAATCCCTGCTCCCGAAATGGCCATGAAGTGTGCCCGCTTGTATGAAAATGCCTTCGCTTTAGCAACTTCTGCCTCAACAATGCGCGCCAATTCTCGACCTGCTCCAAGCTTTGCGCTTTGCCTAGCAATTTCTGACATTTGGAGTAACTTTTCCGGGGCTTTTACAAAACTTCTTAACAGACTTACCAGCTTGCTCGGCGTAAAATCCGCATCACTTACCACCAGGGTACCCTTTCCTAAAAGTGTAGCATTATGTGCTTGCTCACCATTTCCATGTGGTAGCGGCACTAAAACCGAAGGAACACCCAATGCAGCCAACTCATGCACAGTGCCAGCCCCCGAGCGAGCAATTACAAGGTCGGATTTTGCCATCAGCTTCAAAATATCGTCAGCATAGGCGATTACGCGGTAGTTCTTTTGCATTTCGGGTGGAAGTTTCGCGCGAGACGCCAAAGCATCGTCAGCTTTGCTAGCACCAGTAATGTGCGTAACTTTAGCAATTTTCAGCACCTTTTCCAGACTGTTTATCAAAGCGTTATTCAGGCTCACAGCCCCGAGCGACCCACCGAATATCAAAACGTTCAGCAACTTGCGCTTCGGTGCACGTGGCTTTGGCGGAAGCTCCCTTAGTGGTAGTCCTATATGCTTAGGATTGGACGCATGTTTAGGTATCTTCGTATCAGAAAAGGCATATGCGAACGTTTTGGCGTATTTTGCACCGAGCTTGTTGGCGATACCGACCTTTTTGTTTTGCTCATGTACAATTACTGGTATCTTGAGGCTTTTTGCAGCTAAATACGCTGGTGTAGAGATGTAGCCACCAAAACCAACTACGGCTCGATGTCCACCTTTTTTTAGTATCTTCTTGACAACACGCACCTGCTTTGCCAAACTTGCCGGCATTCCCAAATTCTTGTATAACGCCTTTAGCTCGCGGTAAACGGGAACTTTTTTAATGGTGTGCAAAGTGTACCCTGCACTTTTCACAAGATTTTGCTCAATACCATCTGCACCTAGGAACTCAACTTCAAAACCAAACAGATTTAACTCCTTAGCAGTAACGAGCGCAGGCGTAATATGACCGGCAGTTCCTGCGGCAGCTAATAATATCTTCATAACTCTATTATACCATAATTCTCTGATGTATTTTGCGACAATTTCGGTAGATCTCGTCGACGTCATCTGGAATCATGTATTCACCGGCTTTATAAAGTACTTTTCCAGCGACTATAGTCATCAAAATATCATGCTTATCGCTTGAGTAGACTAAATTATTCACTGGTGAATTAAGTATCATGTTCGGTGCATCTAACTTCACGACACATAAATCAGCTAGCTTTCCAGGTGTTATGCTTCCAGAATTGACCCCTATAATTTCAGCACTAGAAGACGTGGCAATTTCTAGCGTTTTCTGCGCCGGTAACACTGTGGTGTCTTGAAGTAGATTCTTCTGCAAGACTGAAGCTAGAAACATTTCGCGCTGCATACTTAGGGCGTTATTCGATGCAGGCCCGTCCGTACCCATGCCTACCCTGACACCAGCATCTAGTAATTTCTGAACTTCACAAATGCCGCTCGCAAGCTTAAGGTTACTACTGGGGCAAGTCACTACTCCTACCCCATGTCTGTGTAACGCCTCGCGGTCTGCATTATCAAGGTGTACGCCATGGAAAATGCCACCACCATGCTCAAACAGGCCCTCATCTGTGAAAAGCCGTACAGGAGACTTACCGTATTTATCTATGCACTCTTGAACTTCTTTTTGCGTTTCGCTACAATGTGTAAAGAATGGCTTTTCATGCGCTTGCACATATCTAGCCACTTCGCGTATCATCTCCAAACTTGTAGTGTATTCTGCATGTATTCCGGCACGAAACCCAGCTAGAGACTCCGCTGAATCACCGTATTTTTGAAAAGCATCGTCGAAATCTTTTACATTTCCACCAAAATCGTTAAGTGAACCACACAGCACAGTCCGCACACCCATCTCATTCAAGGCGCGCATAGTTTCAGTTGAGTGAAAATACATATCAAAAACTGTAGTTGTACCACAGCTTAGATATTCTAGTCCTGCCAACTTACTTGCCCAATACACATCTTCGGGAGTGAGCTTTGCCTCAAGCGGGAAGATTTTATCAAATAACCACTCCTTAAGCGCCAAGTCGTCTGAAGCGCCTGCAAAGAGCGTCATTGCTGAATGCGTGTGGGCGTTCACAAGGCCTGGTATCAACAAGTTATGTTGCAAATCAATCCGCTCATAGCTTTGCAAATCATCAGGTAGTCGTGCGCCACTTACGCCAACTTGGGTAATATAAGAACCATTTATGCACACGAAACCATCTACGCATTGACCATCGCTTTGCACAATGCGCGCGTTATCTAAAAGTATCATCTAAATACATTATACCAGAATTGAGCGCCTTTGTGTTTAATGTGGTCGCACCTGGCCTGTGCGAAGAATAAATGAACGTGGTATAATTTAGATATATGTTTTATCATATCTTCACTAAAACCTTCGGTCAGCTGTTCCGATGGTTGTACTTTCGTGCGTGGACAAAAAACATGCACTACATACCCAAACGTGGCCCTGCTATCATTGCGTCGAATCATTTGGCTGTAATTGATTCAATTGTTCTACCAGTCGTGGTGTGGCGCAAAATCTGGTTTATCGGCAAAAAGGAATACTTTCAAACTGATACCTTCAAGCATCGCCTGCAAAAATGGTTCTTCACTAGTGTTTCCGTATACCCAGTCGATCGAGCAGGCGGAAAAGCTGCCGAAGAAGCATTGAATGTAGGGAGGCGCGCCCTTGATTCGGGTCACCTATTTGGAATCTACCCCGAAGGAACGCGCTCCCCTGACGGCAACCTCTACCGCGGGCACACTGGAGTCGCGAGATTGGCGCTCGAAAAACGGGTTCCCGTAATCCCGGTCGCCATGATTGGTACACGCGAAGCACAGAAACCAGGACAGTCATTCCCTAAACCCAAGCGAATTGGGGCAGTTTTCGCAAAGCCACTGCTATTTGACGACTTGTACGATGAGTATGCAAAGGCGCTTGACGATGACGACCAAGATACGGTGCGCAATCTGCTTAGAACCGCAACTGATCGCATTATGCTGAGTTTGCATAGCGTTTCAAATCAGACCTACGTTGACATCTACGCGACACAGGCTAAAGAAATCGTACAAAGCGGGGAAAATGTTCTAGAATATGCGCGTGCCAACGACAAAGAAATTCGCGTCAAAACTTCATAATCCATGTGGCAAGAGTCGCTGTATCTTAGTCGGGGTTATGTAACCGTCAACCTTAATATCATGCTCTTCATGTGGTAATTCGTATACCTTATGTTTCGGTATTGCGCCCTCAGAAGCGCCAGTTAGACCGCCTTCAGTCATGCCTGCAGATTTACCGCCTACATCAACACTCGTCGAATCAAATACTTCTTCGTCGAACACAAGTGCAAAAACCTTCGTGCTTGGATTTCTCTTCAGTAAGACACGATCGTACCACCCGCCACCAAGCCCTAAGCGATTACCGTTTGCATCTACCGCTAACGCCGGGGCAAGTATTACATCAGCATTAGCAATGGCATCCTCACCAAGATTACCTCGCCTTGGCTCGAGGGGGCGCCCTTGCATCGGCATGTGCAGATCTGAAACCGACACGAAAGGCGCCCAAGTGCGTGTGAATCCAGTTCCGAGCACTGGTAAGATCACGTCTTTTCCACGTCGCTTCAAAATATCGAGTAGCATATATGTAGACGGTTCATCGTTGTGTGATACGTACAGAGCAATAGTTTGGGCATTTTGAACCTCACTGACAAATAATGCAATTTCGCACATCTGGTCAGAAAGTTCGCCTCGCATAGAATCTGATAGCTTTGCACGCGCTTCTTTAATGGCCTTACGCAAATAGCTCTTCTGGTCGGTTAAGTCGAGCCTGCGCCCGAATTTCTCCTGAGAGTCTACGAACTTAATATACTCGTCAAATACTGTCATTGAAGGGCCTTCTTGCTACCACTGCTTGCCCAAGCGTCATTTCGTCGGCGTACTCCAAATCTCCACCGATCGGTAAACCTTGCGCGATACGAGTAACCTTTATGTTCATGGGTTGAATCAGTCGTGCCAAATATGCTGCAGTCGCTTCACCCTCAACATTCGGATTTGTCGCCATGATTATCTCTTGCACATTGACGTCACCTAGGCGTTTCATGAGTAATTCGATGCGCAAATCTTCAACGCCGATACCTTGCAAAGGGTTTAAAGCTCCGCCAAGAACGTGGTATAGCCCAGTGAATTGATGTGTTTTTTCTATCGCAATCAAATCGCGCGGCTCTTCAACTACGCAAATTATCGACTTGTCACGGCTCGGGTTAGAGCAGATTGCACATATTTGCCCCTGTGTAGTATTACCACACATTTCACAGAAATTTACGTTCTTCTTAGCGTTTATGATGGCGGCGACTAGTTGCTTTACATAATCAGAGTCAGTTTCTAAAATGAAGAAAGCTAGACGCGTTGCAGACTTTGGGCCTATTCCTGGTAGCTTTGAGAGTTTATCAACTAGATCAATGATTAGCTCATCGTACATTAGCGTTCAATCTCCGTAGCCCCGAGGATGTCTTGCAAAGAAGATAGCGCATCTGCACTATCATCTACCACAGCATCATCTTCACTATAATCTCCGTACTCTTCCTCTAAGTTGTCATCGCTATTTGAGGTGGTTGGTTCGTCTGAAGGTGTACTTTCTTGGCTACGGTCATCATTGGCAGCGTTACCAGAATTGACATCAGGCATAGCATCGGGGTTAACATCAGGATTGACGTCAGGGTTAATGCCAGTGGTAACCGTGGACCCCGCTGGATCTTGAGCGGAAGAACTATCTGGAGCTAGGTCTTTGCCGTCGACGATAGACACCTGGAAACGACTTCCGAGCACATTGGCAATCGCATTCTCTAAATCACTACTATAGCCACGCTTGCTGAAGGTCTCTCCGAAGCGCGCGTCATTGAATGCAATTTCAACTCTTTGACCAACGCAACTAACTAGACGACCTTGCTTGTCGAGCAGTACTGTAGCTGATTTACGTGCTTTACTAAGCTCTTTCAATATGCTACCCCAATTGCTCTGGGACACTACTTGACTTGGTGTAGAAGCACTCTGAGTGTTGTCAACTGCAGGGGCATTGTCCGCTTGGGCAACTTTTTTAGATTTTGCAACTTGCAAAGACACTTCTTTAATAGACGTCTCCGTGGTGGAGGTAATTGTAGGCTCGACCAAGGGTAGGGTTGCAGGCGTTGCTGTAGGTAGGTTTGCAGGTGCCGTTGCGGGTGGGGTCGCAGAGTGGTGCTCAGGCGAGGTGGGAGATAAGGTGGTGGGCAAGTTTGATGGTTTAGACCTTGAAGACGCAGTGCTCGAGCTAGTTACTTGCTCCTGATTGCTTTGTGTTGATGAAAAATCTTGCTTTGAAAAGCTAGCCATCTTTGCAAAAACCAGCTCTAACTGCAAACGCTGAGAGGTTGCATCGCGCATATCTTTAATGCCCTCCTGCATTGCATATGCATACTGTGTAAGCGTGCGCTCAGATGACGTAGCAACAAAGCTCTTGAGTAATTCTAGCTCCGAATCGCTACGTCCGCCCAATGCGGCCTTAATGCTTGCGCTTGAGCGGTTTTGACCCCAGATTGACACTAGAATGGCATCACGTATCCATTGTAGCAGATCGGTGGCAAACCCCTTTGGTGAAACCCCAGTATTCACGAGTGCTTCAATATCATCAAAAACTCCTGCGAAATCAAGGTCACCTAGGTGATTCAAAACTGCACTGATATTTTCTTCTGGTGTAAAACCGAAGAGCTTTACTGCAAAATCATACTCAACTTTACCATCCTTAGCGCTAGCGATGAGCTGATCCATAAATGAAAGCGTATCGCGAACTGACCCACCCCCAACTCTAGCGAGAAGCGGAAACACCTGCTCGTCAAATTTGACTCCTTCGTCGCTGGCAATCTGCTCAAGATATGGCACCATAATATCCTTGGGCACTAAAGAAAATGCATAATGATAAGTTCTTGAACGAATCGTGCTGATGACCTTTTCTGGCTCAGTAGTTGCAAAGATGAATTTTATATGCTCGGGCGGTTCCTCAACTAGCTTAAGCAAGGCGTTAAAAGCGGAATTGGTAATCATGTGCGCCTCATCTAAGATGATGATTTTATATCGATCACGATTTGGGGCGTACTCAGCTCTCTCTCGTAACTGCCGAGCGTCGTCAACACCGCCGTGAGATGCTGCATCCATTTCAATAACGTCAACCGACCCTGGACCACCCTTAGCCAGGTCTTTGCATGACTCGCACTTACCGCAAGGAGTGGCACTTGGACCCTTTTTGCAATTCAAACATCTTGCGAATATGCGGGCTGAAGTTGTTTTTCCACACCCTCTCGGACCCGAGAACAAGTAGGCATGCGCTATCCTGCCCGACTCAAGGGCGCGCTGAAGTGCTTCCTTGACAGTATCTTGACCAATCAGATCCTCAAATGTATCTGGACGCTTTTCGCGGTAAAGGACTTTCATTATAGACCGAAATAGCTCTTAGAGTTGTGGTAGGAAATGTTTTGCACTTGTTTGCCAATCAGATTCAGATCATGGGGAATCTGACCGCGCTTGGCAAGATTTCCGTAGAAGTTGCAAAGAATCCGGCGGAAATACTCATGACGCGTGTAGCTAAGTAACGACCGCGAATCAGTAAGCATACCTGTGAAATTGCCTAGCAGAGACTCTTCAGCGTAGACTTCAAGGTGCTCTACCATCTTGGTATACGTATCATTAAACCACCAACCTGGACCGAGCTGGAACTTCTGCTTTACGCCTTGACCTCCAACATTTTGCAGGTGCGTGCATCCAATAGTGATAAGAGGCATCCAATCGTTATCGTTTAGCGAAAAAAGAATTGTGCGCGGTACAGTATCAACCCCACTTGCAGAGCCTTCAACTTCAAGGTCATCAAAGAATTGTCGCACAGCTTCTGCCACAGGTAGGTCAGTCAATGCATCATGCCCAGTATTTGGACCTTGCGCTTCAAAACGCGGAGTGTTTAAATCGCGCAAAGCGTTAATGTGCATTTGCATGACAATATTACGCTTTGCATACTCTTTCGCAAGGAACTTCTGGATATATGTATGATACTGAGCTATCTCCAAATCACTGATCTTTGCACCAGAAAGTTGTTTGCGCAAGATCTCATCTACAGTCGCCTCGTTTGCTCTAGCATAGTAGAAAATCTCAATGCCGTGGTCAGCAAGTTTGGCTCCTTGGGACTGGAAGAAATCGAGACGCTTCGATAAAGCTTCGGTAAGGGTGTGAAGAGAAATTATTGAAACCTCAGCAACTTCGCCGAGTTTTCTAATGTAGTCATTAAAATCAGGTTTAAAGATGTTCATAGCTTTGTCTGGTCGCCAACCTGGAAGCATTCTGAAGCGCTCTTCTTCACTAGCAAGCTTCGTATGGTACTCCAGAGAGTCAATCGGATCATCAGTGGTTACGACCACTTCAACATTTGCTCCAGCAATGATGTTGCGCGGTTTGAATTCGTCAAGCTGAAGCTTGGTGTTAAGTAGATCCCACAGCTCATCAGCAGTCTCGGAGTTCAGTTGTTTATCGACTCCAAAAAAACGTTTAAGCTCTAAATGACTCCACTCATAAATAGGGTTACCGAAAGCCGACTCTAATGTTTTCGCAAAAGCTAAGAACTTCTCCCAATCGGATCCTTCACCTGTAATCACACGCTCTGAAAAACCTGCTGCACGCATTAGACGCCACTTGTAATGATCTCCGATTGGCGCAGATTCTAAACCTTCGGAAATCCACATCTTGGTAATATTTGCAATATTCTGATTCTCAAAAATCGTCTTAGGGTCTAGATGACAATGGTAGTCCACAATTGGAAGACCTTTAGCGTACTTATGAAAAAGTTCAGTAGCAAACTTTGTTTCTAGCAGAAAATCGTTTCCTAAAAAAGTATCTTTACTCATATCTATACCCTTATCAAGACTTCTTTGCGGTTGATTTTGCAGGCGATTTTGCTGGAGCTTTCGACGTTGCACCACTCTTTGGGCTACCCTTTGGTTTTGCAGGGGGTTTTACTGCCGATTTAGCTTTACTAGAGCTAGTTGCCTTTTTGGTGGTTGCTTTCGCGGAGGCAGGCTTATTGGCTGGAGCTTTCTTAGTGCCTTCGCTAGTGCTTGATGCTGCTTTGTCGGATACTTTTGACGCTGTCTTCGATGTTGTAGTTACCTTTTTTGACTTAGAGACCTTAATTGTTTCTTGTTCGATGCTCGGCAGGCTGAAACCTTCAACTTTTACCTCAGTTAAGAGCTTCTTATCACCAGAAATGAATGATTCGCGGAACTTATCGGTCGCTTCTTCTAACTTCTGCACAGTTGAGTCAGAAAGATCAGTCGTAGTGCGTATCACATCAAGGATATTTGTCTTGTGGGTTAGATATTCAATGAACTCAGACTCAAACCGCTTTATGTCAGAAACATCCACGTCATCAAGCTTTCCGTTCAACCCCGCCCAGACCATCACGACTTGTTTGTCGAACGAAAACGGATCGTACTGACCTTGCTTGAGTAGCTCAGTAAGTCTTTCACCCCGAGCAAGCTGCGCCCTAGACGCAGCATCTAAGTCAGACGCAAACATCGCGAACGATTGCAATGAGCGGAATTGGGCAAGCTCGATTTTAAGTGAGCCAGCGACTTTCTTCATCGCTTTAGTCTGAGCAGCGCCACCAACGCGAGATACTGAAATACCAACATCTACAGCAGGGCGCTGATTGGCATTAAACAAGTCTGACTGCAAGAATATCTGACCGTCAGTGATTGAAATAACGTTCGTAGGTATATATGCCGACACGTCGTTGGCTTTAGTCTCGATGATCGGGAGACCTGTCATCGACCCACCGCCAAGCTCATCAGAAAGCTTTGCGCAACGCTCTAATAGTCGTGAATGCAGATAGAAGACGTCACCTGGGTATGCTTCGCGCCCTGGGGGTCGACGCAATAGTAGCGAAACGCTTCGATACGCTTCAGCCTGTTTTGAAAGGTCATCAAAAATAATTAGGACGTGTTTGCCTTCGTACATCCAGTGCTGACCAATGGCAGACCCTGTGTACGGAGCTAGATATTTAAATCCTGCAGACTCTGAAGCGGGAGCAGCTACAATTGTGGTATACTCCATAGCGCCCGCATCTTCTAGAGCAGCTTTCACTGAAGATATCGTGGAACCTTTTTGACCAATCGCCACATATATGCAACGTACTTGTTTAGTCGGATCTCCACTGTCCCAATCTTCCTTCTGGTTGATGATGGTATCGATTGCGATAGCGGTTTTACCAGTTTGTCGATCGCCGATGATCAACTGCCTCTGCCCTCTTCCGATCGGGGTCATAGTATCAATCGCCTTGATACCAGTATGCAATGGCTCTACTACGGATTTGCGCTGCATAACGCCTGGAGCTTGAGCCTCCAAAATGCGACGACTAGTTGTTTTTATCGCTCCAAGACCGTCTACGGGGTTACCCATCGGATCTACCACACGACCAAGATACCCATCACCGACTGGGACAGAAAGTACTTCACCAGTTCGATAGACTTCTTGACCTTCTTCAATGTTCTCAAAGTCTCCCAAAACCACTACGCCAATTTCGCGCTCATCGAGATTCATCGCTAAGCCGAGTGTACCATCCTCAAAGCGGAGAAGCTCAGAAGCCATGGTACCAGGAAGACCGTCGACGTGGGCTATGCCATCTCCAGCGACAGTTACATGCCCAATCTCGCTAGAGACAGACGTAGAAGCTGAAAAATCCTTTACAAAGTTGTCCAATGCTTTGCGTATATCAGTGACGCTAATCTTTATCTCGGCCATATCGATCCTTCCTGTAAAATTACGTTCATATCTACATTATAGCACAACCCGCCGTCTCACGCACGCCCCCAAAATTATCATCGAGACAATTAGTATGAGCAGTGGCGCAGGGGTGGTTCCTGTCGCAGAAGTCTTGCCCTCTTTGGCGCCAGAGCTATTCGTGGCATCTCCATCACCTGGCACATTTCCCCAGCTACCACCTTGATTCTTACAATCTTCTTCAGAGGTTATATTGCCCAAAATGTTACCACCGGAGTCTACGCAAATGAAGATATTACCGCCGCCACCGTTTCCTCCATCGGGCTGAGGCACTACCAACTTCAACTTGACGCCAGTTTCAACGGGCACTGCCCTCTCGACGTCAAATGTGCTGCGCATGTCTTGGGCGGCAACAGTGTGTACGCCTTCCGGGACTGCACCAGCTGGCACATTCGCCGTGAGGGTAAATTTACCTTGTGCGTTTGTGACAACACTCCCTAGATAATGCGGGTCAGAGTGAAGGTGGATATCGACAGGTGCATTCGGTGCAAAATCTTCACCGGTAATAATGAATTCTTCATGGTAATTGACTTCTGCCTTATTCACCTTCAGTTTAGCCGGCGGGTATGGTTTATCGCCATGTGGGGGCGTACAGTTGCCCTGCTCATTGCAAGTCCAGTCAGGTAGTCCAGGATTAGTGCATACGCCATCTTGGCAGACCCACCCCGGAGCGGGCCAAGGCTCACCCGGGTTATGCCCATGGTCGGGCACTTCCCAGCACAAGCCGTTCTCGCCGAGATTCAAGTCGCAGACAATTTCAGGTTGCTGAGGTGGTACTTGCTTGCAGATTCCATTTGGTGCACAATTCCATTCGGGAAGCGCTGGTGCAAAATCATCATTGCTGCAGTTGCCGCTCTCATCGCACTCCCAACCTGGGTAGTTCGGGTTGGTGCAGACATAGTCTATGCATACCCAACCGTCTGCACCACTTGGGAAGTCATTCGGCAGTGGGTAAGGCGTACCGTTGGCCGGAGGCTCCCGGGAGTCGTCGCAAGTCGGTGGGTCGTAGTAATTTCCAGGCCACGAAGGTTCCTCACAAGGCGTCCAAGTGCCTGGAGGTGTCCACATTCCCCCGCCGTTAGTGCAATCTTGTTGGTTTGTATAGGTTGAATCTGAACAGTGACCGTTTCCATCATGGCTTGAGCCGCTATCGCCAGTATTCTCATCCCAAAAGTCGTCATGTGTGAGCAGGTCCAAATAACCTACTGCAAAATTGCCAGTCGACACTTCTTTGAAGACAAGATAATATTTACCAGCGCCTAAAGTGCTCGGTAATGCAAAATGCGCTACGCCTGAGCCGTCAGCACGAGACTTGCCAACGAACAGTTCGTTCGCGCCATTCGGATAATCGATAAATGAAGTCTCTGCGCAGGTCTGAGGCGGTACATGGATCGTCAATATGCAATCTAAGTGACTTAACAGAGTCTGGTTCGGTAGCGAAAATGCCCAGAATTGCAAATCACTATTGCTTGCGAACGGCGCAGATGTTGTACGCGCAGTTAGCAAAGTTGCTGCATTTGCCTTGGCAGACACTCGTTCGACTGTATTTTCAGGGTCCGCTCCAATGTTTGCAGGGTCATCATGCTTTTTGGTGAAGTTATTGGTCACCTGGATGAGATGATTGTCTGGGTGACTAAGCTCATTTTCAAGGCATTCTTGTATTTCCGCAGAAGGAAGTCCTGAATTGTAGCACATTTCTAGACCGCCGAGCACAAACATTGCCTGCACTTGATTGCCAAACTGGTTTTGAATCACCGGATCACCCACTAGTGACGCGAAGGTATCGCCCATAGCGGTGAATTCGTCAACGCTCAAGAGGTAGACGCCTCTAGGTAGGCCGAGGCTTGCAAGTGTGCTTAAGAACGGTACTTTTACTGTTCCGGAAGGTAGCTGCAACACTCCATTAGCGTCAAAATTCTCACTTAGATGGTGTGTGTTTTCGGCAAAAACATTTGCGGTAACATCTTCTGCTCCTACTTGCTCTTTCGAACAACTTGAAACCGGTTCTGCGCATTTGGTGACTGCAACTTTGACGTTACCACGCGCGGGGTGGTTTTTAGCAGTATCACTACCAGGCGCAACGTTTCTGCCAACCTCAATATTTAGGTTCATCAATCCATTTTCAGTAGTGATAAATGCATTGGCATCAGGCTTTGAAGCGTTGATGGTTTCATCTTTGCTAAAATGCGCCTCGCTGTAAGTGTCATTAGCATCTGCACGCACATCAACAGCCTCAATATTAGTATGGATGACCGAATTTGTGCCCGTTGCAGTTTCAGGTGCAAAGTTCATGGAAATCATGCAAGTGAAATTATTTGCAGATACTTTAGTCCAACTTGTGCATGATTGCACGACGCTCTTACCGGTTACATCATTAGCGAATTTGACACTAACTTCACCTGGAGCATAATCCGCCATTGTCGCTGCTATAATATCCGGATAAGTGGAATTCACATCTGGCGCTGTGTTAGCATAAATGCAGTAAAATTGCGTCGCGTCCATTGTCGAAGGTGTGTATTCTGATTGACTGCAGCTACTACCGTTAGCAACAAAATGGCTATAGAGCTTCGACGCACTGGTCGAAAGCGCATTTCTCTTAATCTCGAGCAGGCGCATTTGTCCTAGCTTTGCCTTACCTGCATTCGAAAGTGCCATTGCATTTAATTTGTCAGCAAATTGACCAGAGCCTGCAAAGTCGGCTGATGAAAAGTCATCGCCTGCATACCCGAAGCAATCAGCACTATAGGCGTCATCACCATTATAGCACGCCATCAGATAGTAATTGCCAGCAGCAAGGTCGGGTAGGTTAAAGTTATAGGTGGCGCTACCAGCGCTGATGCCACGATTTGAGCCGTAGATAAGACTATGAGATGCTAAAACATCTGCTTCGGTGATCTTATGGACAGTATTATAGACAAGATTTCCTGCTGTATTGTAGACGCCAAATGTGATATTACCACGGTTCGTCGCAGCATTAATACCTGAGCTTAGTGCAGGTGAAGTGCTGAAGGCATTTGTCGAGTCCCCTTCCAAAGTTGCATTAGCGCTATAGAGGTCGCTTTCTGGGCTCGAAACGGTTACGACTACGCTGTTATTCTGATGTACAACTGCACTATCACCGTTATTTCCAATGGCGTTGAGCGCTGTCAATGACGCTTGACCGATATTTGTATCAGAATAAAAAACCGATCCATTGCAACCATTTTGGTTACCAGGTTTATCGCTAAGCAATACATTGGAATTTGCACAGTTACGAATACGCACTTGAGGTGCTTTATTAGTGATTTCAAGATCTACCACATTATAGGTGTCCGCGATTGACTCATCTCCGGAGAAGATTGCCACTAGCTTGTAGTTTCCAGTTTTCAAGAACTTAGGTAGTTGATAGTCAAAAGTTCTAGCATCGGCGTCAGTTGGAGATGTTTGGAATGTGGTGACGTCACCTTCGACAGTGCCCGCACTTGGCATCTGGCAAGTTTTGGCAAGCGCGAGCGTTGAAGTGTTCGCAGAAGGGTTACAGAGCCTGAACTCGACTGAACCAAGATTGATATCTAGATACGGTACGGTCTCACGAGTGGCGGTAGTGTCTGGATTGAGCATGAAATCAGCATCGATATTCACACCAGTAGTAGTAGTAGTAGTAGTAGTAGTAGTAAGCGTTCCTGGGAGCTCGGCTTTCTCGATGTAGACTTTGATGCAGTGCTCATCAGTGTCGTCGAACGATGCGGTAGAACCTAATGCAGGGTCTGCGGAAATGTAATTTGAGCAGAATTGATAAACGCCAGGAGCAAGTTTACCATTGTTGCCAATTTTAGGAGCGATAGAATTCGTGTGCACGCCTAAGGTATAACGCCCGGTCGTGCCATGCCCGATTAAGCCATTTGCCAGTTGATATGAATAATGCGGTGCTTCTAAGTCGATTTCGCCGTTATTTACAGGCTCTGTAGTGTCACATTCACTGCGTAAAACTGAATTTGTGCACTTTTGTAGCTTGAAATGAGCACCACCTTTGGGGTCGATATTTGGTGGAATCCACTCGATAATACTTCGAGCGTAGTAGTCGTTCTTGGTTGCTGAGCAGTGTGGCCCATCCCACATGTTTGTGGCATTAGGCTGGGCGCAAGCAACTGCGATATTGGCAGGATCTGGCCAAGTCGATGCTAAAATTGTAGAGGGTTTAGGGATAATGAGTGCGAAGGGCAGAAGCGTTGTAGTGATTCCAGAACCTGAATGCGGACGGAATGTCAGATTGGCAGGATACACTCTAGAGAAGCGAAGCTGCGGCATGGTTATATTGAATGGCACCATATAGCAGGTGCTATGCTCATTACCTGGCAATTGTCCACATGTATCCTCAGAGTCCTCAATAGTTGCTGCATTCGTTACATTAATGTTGCTAACACTGGTCGGAATCACACCTTCGAAACTGGCGGCGGAGTTCAGGGCGATATGGTCACTAGCGTCAAATGGCGCATATGCGAATAGCCTGCCGTGAACGACTTTACACTGGCGTTCAAGATTTAGTTTAGCGATGATGGCGTTTTTATCATCGGTATTGTATCCTAACCGACCAATCCCTTCAGGACTTGACAAAAGCTGGTCGAGAGTGACGTTTTGCGCGCCATTGTTATAGACTACAGTAGATCCGGTAATTGGCGTTGAGCCGTAAGCACCGCATTCTGGAGTCGGATTATCACCAAAGATATTGATACTAGAAAGCCCTGCATTAGATGCTGTATAGAGATTGGACAGTTGGTCAGCAAGATTCTGACTGCTATTATTAGCAGTTCCTGGGGCACCTGTTGCAGTACTATAAACCACTTTCGGCGAAAAATCGGCAACATTCACAGTATATTGAGCAGTCGCTGCAGAGACCATTTGATCTGACCAACCGTAGTCTACTCCAAGAACGCCCGCAATTGGCGCTGGAGTAAATGTCACTGTTACAGTATATCCACCCGAAGCGAGTTGCGGGAAGCGACAAGGCACTACGCCGTAACCATCATCGAGGTAGAGGTCATCAAAAACAGGAAGTGAAGCACATGCGGGAAGAGCAACCGCTGCATGGGTGTCCGAATTCTCCATAGTGAATGTGACGCGCCCTTTTGAATTGAACTGGTTTATATCGTAAGCAGCATTTTCAGTAGTGTGGACAGTCCCCCCATTCGGAGTAAATGGTGGTGGAGGTAATTTATTTGGACCGCGACTATTCTCTTCACCCATGTAAATCCACATTACGTTGTTTTCAGTTGATGATGTAACTTCATCAATTTGATTCGGCCAATCGCCTCGATCGTAGTAATACTTCTCCCAAAAATCCTTCATTTTGATGTCGGTGTCGAGATCGCCTGCTGAAGAACGCATATACCATGGCACTCCACTTTCGCCAAGCGGGGTAAACGGTGAAATCTTCGAAACGCTGAAGTCTGCCGAAGAAGTCGACGGCTGTGCACCCCAACGAGCATGTGGTAAAATGTTAGCATGTATTGTATGCGAGCCTGGGAAAATATTACCGTCTTCTAGCACATCTACAGTATAGGCGTAGGCAATAGAATCTGCCGGCACTTGAATTTCACTACCACTGCCGTTATTTGTGCCTGGAAGCGGATTACCAGCAGAAACCGAATAGGCGCCTGCTTGCTGCACCGTCAAGTTTGGCTGTGGATTATACTGAGTATAAGTGACCGCGCTTGAGCCTTGAGTAAGACAAGATGTTGCACCCCCCGGAATTGTTTGAGAACCGATGATAAGGTTACCTTCATGGGCGTCAGCATCTACCATGGCGCAGATTTGGGTCGCCACTGGAGCGTTTTCTGCTAGTCCAGTTTTCATCACAACATAAATTACTACAGAGTCAGAATGCGTTGCAGTGTCCACTGGCTCAGAGTCGTTAGAAGTCAATGCCTTGATTTTGGACGTGGAAACGACAACTTGTGGAGTATACGGTGAAAATGTGAATGTCGTATTTGGATTGCTAGCAACATAATCAACAGATTCAAGATTGCCATCAAGAGGTCCTTCGAATGCAAGTGCATCAATTTTGTATTCGCCCCACTGGTTGAAGTTATTCAGCGTATTTTGTGGCTGTAAGGTGACGATATTTGAGCTGGCTGATTTATTGAAGTTCAAAGTGTATGCACAGGTGGTAGGTCCAGCAGTCGGTTGAACTGGCACGTCAAGCGGGCGAACGCCTTGTGTGGACATAACAAAGCCAGCCGCAGAAGTACCGCTTGACGAGTTGACGAAGTTAGTATTTGCGCAGTGAGTGGAATCTGGATAAGTGACAGAAACGCGGTAGTTGCCGTACGCTGCGAATTGTTTAGCCCCAGGCGTCGCAGCGGAAAGAATTGTGTTCGTTTCATCACCGCTACCGTTGATGTTATCGGTGAGCAGGCAGTTATTTGCGGCTAAATACACATCAGTCAGCGCGGCAGAAGTGATGTGGTCTGGAAGTGTGCAAGCCACAGGCACTACGGCAAACTGAATCGAGGCGCTATCTGCGGAATTCTTGCCGTTCGTGCCGAATGTTGAAACAACAATGCGAGTGCGAGCAGGATAAACAGTTTCGTATCGCTCAGCGAACGGCAATCCGACGAAGTTGTCATTTGTAGCGGATTGATAACTCGTGCGGTAAGTGAATTCCCCAACACCTCTAACAAAGGCAGCGTCTAGAATTGCATCGCAATAGAAAATAGAATGCTCACCTTCGGCGTCAGTAGTGCGTGAGCTAAGTGCCCAGGAGTTGCAGGTTTGGTCAGTAAAGCTTCCACCATGGGCAGAAACAGATACTTTACCGCTTCCTGCTGGCGCCGTGCCGAAAAAGGCAGGGGCTGTAATGGTAAATGAGGCGTAAATGCGGATTTTTTGCGTACCAGGTGCGCCGTCTACTCGCCAAAGCTCTTCTGGGGCGGGGGTAGATGAAATTGCGTCGCATGCACCAACGGCAGAATCGCTTGCGCAAGCGAGGGAATTAATAGTGGAAACGGGGATGTTTTGCAAGAAGTCCAAAGTATAAGTCATGCCAGTTGTGGAAACATTTCCCGCCATATCGCGCACGAAAACGGTAATATATTTTGATCCAGGAGTAAGACCATGCTCGCCCTTTACCCAGTTGAATGTGAAGTTTGACGTTTGGCCTGGAGGCGGCGATGTCCAGTTCAAAACGGTATCATTGCAGTTTGATGAACAATTAACATCCGCACCAGCAGCGGAACTAGCAAGAACTACTTTGTAGGCTAGTTTATCGACAGGGGTGATATTGGCAACGTCACTACTAGCTGGTATTGTAATATTGACGCTGGAAACTACCTGTAAATTCAAAGAGCTTGATGATGCACTTCCCCCAGGTGCATTAGGTGCAACTTTATCTAGCCAACAAGCATAGAAATTGTGCACATAAGATACATTGGTTACAGCGTAAGTTGAGCTAGCAGGGTAACTTGAACCATTACAAATTGTGGCGTTGTTAGCGGGGTTGGTTGCTTCGGACTGCCATCCAGAAAATACATAGCCACTTTTAGCTCCAGCATAGTCAGGAAGAGTGTAATCACCGAGTGATGATACTGGGATATCTGCAGGAGCTGTGGATGAACCGTCCATTGCGTCGAAGTGAAGTGTCGTATTTCGAGCAGTCAAGACGGCGTAAAGTTGCATAATGAATTCATTAGTCGTATTACCATTACAAGTTGTAGTTGATGTAGAATACTGTGCGCCAGGGGTGGTATTTATCGAACCTGTGGAAGCATTCCAACCGGTATCAGCGTCACTATACCCCTGAAAATTCCAGTTGCCCTGGGGTGTAGTGGGGGTATAGGGGGTGAATGTTTCACCATAATAGCAGTAAGTGGACGTTGGTAAATTGAATCCAGATGCACCTGCAGGTAGAGCATAACTGTAGGTAATGATATTGCTCGACCACTGGGGGTAAAGTGTTGTGTTTGCACTTGGCATTGTTAGGGGAACAGCAGTCGCTTCACAATCACTAACCCCATTGCCATCAGCATCAAGAGTTTGGCATACATTCTTGTAATTATAACCCACTCGGGTGAAGGTGGTGTTCGCAGCAATCAGCAGTTCAGTACCGGCTAATGCGTAGACAATTGCGGGATTTTCTCCAGATACTGTATTATATGGCGCCACACCGGTAAAGCCTGAGCCAGATGTTTGCTTCGCCTGGGTCAGTGAGTAGACTGTGACAGAAGCTGCAACTTGCAAGGCGTTTTCAAACGTTTCATCGCCTATACGATTTCCTGTAATTGTGCATGTTCCGCTAGCGATGAACGTGATCGTCGCCGAAGTATTACCTGTCCCTGTGCAAACTGTTGGAGTCGTAGTATTAATGGAGTAATCCCCAGTTCCAGAACCACCGTCGAGTGAGTATTCGACCTGGTTAGCAGATTTAGCACCTTGAGTGAGCGAAAGGGGGGATTGTTGTAGAAGTGTCATTGGTATCGATGTCAAAATGTATTCTGGATTCGAAGAGGCGTCAGGAGGTGTGGGCGAAATCGTGGCGGTTGGTGCAACATAAATTTGATGAGGTGTATCAGCGAGGAGAGATTGCGTGCCAGTCGTTTGAGTAAACGCTGCAGCGTTGCCACCTTTGCCTTCAGCGGTACTGCAAGTACCACTGACGAGCCAGCATGCCCCCAGTCGGACCCTAGGCTCTTCACTCGCACTATATTCGTGTGGGACGAATGCAACAACCTGATTAGCTCGAGCATCCCCTCCTCTCCAGACTCGGATACTAATATTTGCACATCCCATGCCCGAGCCACCTCGCATGTATGCTTGTTGAATATTACCGCTTTCACCCTGAGACCAGTCCCCGTCTTTATTAAAGTAATTTGTGTCGGCGCCAGTAGTTCCACCACCAGCACCGCCACCACCGCCGGCACCTCCACTGCCACCAACACCTAAATCATACCCCCCTAAACCGACACATCCAGCTGCACCAGCACCGCCACCACCGGCAGTATAATAATTTATCCAGCCATTACCGTGACTATTATCATGCAGGCCTGTTCGACCTCCTGATGTAGCTGGGGGTGGGGAGTTTCCTTTGGTTGCATTTACAGTTACTGAATCTAACACATCAATTTTCCCTAACACATAGTCGGTAATACTGCTTCCATTTTTACCGACTGGTGCATTATTGCCATTACATTTCTCATTCGGACCATTTGTTGTCGTTTCGCATCCTGCAGCTCCTGATCCATTACCTCCTCCAACTGCTCCATTTGATCCAATTGCAGATCCTTCCCCATATGAACCGTAACCACCTTGACCGCCACTGCCACCAATCATGTGCGTGTCCCCTGTATTCCTAACTACTGCATTACCACCATCACCGCCGTTTTGGGGTTTATAGCCATTACCACCCTTCACGTTGATAGTTCCCTGACCACGGATGACAAGTCTTGAATGATTTGTTGCGTCAGTGCCCGACATTTGAATTCCCGAACCACCCGCCATGCCGGAGGCGGAATTACCACCATTTACATTAAAAGTTACACCAGATGCAATGTCTATTGTGACATACATGCTATCATCTCCTGAAGTGTTCACCACTAGGCAAGGCTGTCCATTTGCTGCCGTAATCGTTCGATTGGCAGTCACGGTATATGTTAGACCAACTGCTAAAGTTTTACACTCGTCGAGTTCAATAGGAGTGACCGGCGGCACAAGTGGTGGCATATCTACGATAGGTGGGGTGCCCCCTGAGCCATCGTGGAGAGCATCAGCTTCGGTGGCGGAAAGCGGGAAGAAACTGCGCGATCCTGGCGCTGTGCCGGAGCATATATTGCCACCATTAGTATTGTCTGCTGCCCCTCCAGCAAGTGAGCGATTTTGGATCATGCTAGAGAGTGCAGGGCCATATGGTTGTAGATTTTTGCCGGAGACTGTACTATAAGCACTACTCATGGCAGTGTCTAAGATGGAGCTGGCATAGTTACTGCTAGAACCATGAAACCAAGAATCTGAAAATTTGGTGCTACTTTTATTGCTTAATAGTAACGCTATAGTGTTATTTGGACATTCCTGACCCCAGCTATCGGTGTACCCGTACGTATCTGGAAGTGTGCAAACACCGGACTTTGAGCCGTCTTTGTGTATGCCGATGATATCAAAGGCATAACTGCCGAAACGGATACAGTTTTTTCCGTCGTCAGTGCCAGAGTCGCAAGTCCCTACCTGAATTTCAGCTTTATAGCCCTCGAGAGATGCAAGTTTTATGAACAGGGCAGGGCGAACCGCATGCGGATAGTCCACGCTGTTTATACCGGGGTTCACGGTACCATCTTGAAGCACGATCGCCGCGTAGATGGAGGCGCCCGCAGGGGTGCGCAGCCACCACATGTTTGAAAAGGCTTTGGTGTTCACGTTAGTTCCTGCGTTCGCCTCTGGCAAATTCTCACTCTTCTGGTTACTTACCAGCATTATCGCTAGCGCTGCGCCGATGAGTAATGCACCAGTGCAGAGCACTATGCAAACTTTCTTGAAGATGTTAGAAGTTGCTCTCATCTTGCCCACCGCCTAGCTTTGTGGGTGCTCATAAGCAAAGCTCGGACGCCTTGCCTTAGGCGTACTTGATTTAGCCGCGCAAGAGAGAGAGAGAGAGAGAGTTATACGCGCAACAAACTGCTACGTCCACACCATCGGCATGTCCGCACTTCACGTTAACTACACTATTCAAAATATTCTCCATATATCAATTATACCACATTCGCACGCGCATGTCAAGTAAAATTTTTTGCGGGTAGCATCTTTTATTTTGTGTAAGGGTTAAGTAACTCTCCACTATGATTATACCACAAGCGCTAAGTTCTTACTTTGCCGCCAATAATCATCCCATTGTTTATTGTAGCGCAATAAAG
>JAITGF010000015.1 GCA_031280795.1 Candidatus Ancillula prorhinotermitis
GTTTACGAGCGCTGACCAAAACAAAGTGTTATGCGGAGTTAAGGCGCAAACACTTGTTTTTCATTACCGCTTGCTATGCAAGCTATGAAAAACGTATGCTTACTACGTTCGCCTGCTCACCAGCAAAGCTGCTGACCCGCTAACTAGCCGCATATCCAGCGCCTTTAAATAGTTGCACATAATCTTCAGAGCGCAGCACGGGCTTCGCCCGTGCACACGCGATGTTAGATTATGATATAATAAACGTAGAAGCTCAAAAAGTGAGCCAAGTCAAGACTTAAGGAGGTCTAATGGATGTTATTGTAAGCGGACGTCACACATACGTTCCCGAAGCTTTTCGCAACACCGTGACGGAGAAGTTAGCGAAGGTTGAGTTACTTTTACCTAAGGTTCAAACTGTGGAAGTTGAAATTTCACACGAGAACAACCCCAAGCTTGACGGTGCTCGTTTGCGCGTTCAAATCACTGTGATTGGAGTGGGTCCTGTGGTGCGCGCTGAAGCAGCAGAGCACGAAGCTTTAGACGCATTTGACTCAGCTTTTGAAAAGCTACAAGAGCGTCTGCGCAGAAGTCGTGATCGTGCTAAAGACCACCATGCACACGTCGATAAAATTGGGCCAACGTTTGATGCAGCTTCCCTCGAGGAAGAGCTGCACCGCGAAGCTCGTCTTGCTAAAACATCGGCTAAGCTTGAAGATGTTTCACATTTGAGCGCCCCCGAATTGCTTGAGGCTAGTTTGGCGATCGGCGAAACTGTGGAGGCGCGCCTCGGCGACTCTCCAGTGACAGTGCGCAAAAAGGTGCACGCTGGTGAGCATATCAACATTGAGGAAGCCCTTGAGCGCATGGAGCTACTCGGGCATGACTTCTATCTGTTCATCCACGAGAAGACTGGTCGTCCAGCTGTAATTTACCGCCGTCATGGTTGGAAATACGGCGTCATTGAGCTAGAAGGTTAATGTGGCACTTGCAAAAGCACTGAACAAGATCCTGCGCGCAGGTGAAGGTAAAGTGTTGCGCAACCTACAAAGCATCGCAGAAGATGTTTCCAAACTCGAAAGTAGTTACGCTGAGCTTAGCGATTCGGATTTTCCGGGCGTAACTCGCAGTTTTCAAGAGCGTTACTGGGGTGATAGCTTTTCAAAATACGATGATTTCGTTTCTGGGAAAATTTCATTTGACGTAAACGGTGAAGAAATTCCTGGACCAGGATCAAAGCAGGTCTTACGTGATGATACGCCATTAGAGCCCGCCGGTGAATCGCTTGATGACCTGTTGCTTGAAGCATTTGCGCTTGTGCGAGAAGCGTCTAAGCGAACTTTAGGCATGGTTCACCACGACGTACAAGTTATGGGCGGTGCCGCGCTTTTCAAAGGTAACATTTCTGAGATGAAGACCGGCGAAGGCAAAACTCTGGTAGCAACTTTGCCCGCTTATCTAGCTGCTCTCTCAGGCCTCGGTGTGCACATTGTGACTGTAAATGACTACTTAGCGTCATATCAAAGCGAGCTGATGGGACGCATCTTCCGCTTCTTGGGTATGACTACAGGTTGCATTGTTTCGGGGCAAAACCCGCAAGTGCGTAGGTCTCAGTACCATGCAGATATCACATACGGTACCAATAACGAGTTTGGCTTCGACTACTTGCGCGATAATATGGCTCTTGAGCGGTTAAGCCGTGTTCAGCGAGGCCACAACTTCGCGATTGTCGATGAGGTTGACTCAATTTTGATTGATGAAGCGCGCACCCCGTTGATAATTTCAGGCCAAGCTGGTGGCGACTTCAAAGATAATTATCAGAAGTTCGCTCGTTTTGTCAAAGGCTTAGAGCGGGCAACCAATGTTGACACATCTACTAACCCACTACTTCGTTTGGAGCAAGAAGAACCTAACGGCGATTATGAAGTTGACGAAAAAAAGCGTACAGTCGGAATCCTTTCAAGCGGCATTGCAAAGCTCGAAAAGCAGCTTGGGATCGATAATCTCTACGACCCTGCCAACCTAGATTTGCTTCAATTCATGAATAATGCCATTAAGGCTAAAGAGCTGTTTGCGCGCGATAAGGACTACATTGTGCAAGACGGTGAAGTTAAAATCGTTGATGAGCACACTGGGCGCGTTTTGGATGGTAGACGTTATAGCGACGGCCTCCACCAGGCCATTGAGGCAAAGGAAAATGTTGCGATCCAGGCTGAGAACCGTACCCTTGCTACCACCACTTTGCAGAATTACTTTAGGCTATATAAAAAGCTTTCTGGTATGACTGGTACTGCTGAGACTGAAGCGGCTGAGTTTAACGGCACTTATAAGCTCGGAGTCGTACCAATACCGACTAATAAGCCCATGATTCGCGAAGATAAACCTGACTTAATCTTTAAGAATCTCCGCGGTAAATACATGGCCATCATCGCTGATGTGAAAGCGCGTAACGACCTCGGCCAGCCAGTCTTGATTGGAACGACTTCAGTTGAGAAGTCTGAAGAAATATCGGCGGAATTGAAGCGCGCTGGTATCAAGCATAACGTGCTAAACGCTAAGCAACATGCCCGTGAAGCAGCTGTTATCGCACTAGCTGGGCGCTCAAAGGCCGTCACAGTTGCTACCAATATGGCAGGTCGCGGTACCGATATCATGCTTGGCGGAAATGTAGAGTTTTTAGCCGGAGAAAAGATGCGCGCCCTTGGGCTAGACGTGCAGGAAGATTCAAAGGAATACGAAGCGAAGTGGCCGAGCGTCCGAGCTGGAACCGAAGCTGAAGTTCAAGATGAGCACGATTTAGTAGTATCGCTTGGAGGTCTTTACGTTTTGGGCACTGAGCGCCATGAAAACCGCCGTATTGACAATCAGCTACGCGGTCGTAGTGGTCGCCAAGGAGACCCCGGAGAGTCACGTTTCTACATCTCGATGGAAGATGATTTGATGCGCCTAAGCGGCACTAATGCTGTACAATCGATGATGGAGTTTATGAACTTCCCAGACGACCAACCGCTAGAGTCGAAAATGGTCACCAAATCAGTGCAAAGCGCCCAAGCTAAAATTGAGGCTATGAATTTTGAAATGCGTAAGAACATCTTGAAGTACGACGATGTGCTCTCGAAACAACGCGAAGTCATGTATGAGCAACGTCGTCGTGTGCTTGCCGGTATGGACATGTCGCAGCAGGTGATTGGGTTCATCGAAGGCGTTTTGAGTGATGTGATTCTAGAAGCAACTGCAAGTGGCGCCCCTGAGGAGTGGGATCTGCCAAACGCGTGGCGTGAGTTAGAGCGTTACTACCCAGTTACGACCACTTTGAGCGATGTTCTAGAGTCTGTGCCCAGTGCTAAAGCGCTGACTTCAGAGCTAATCACCCGCGAAGTGGTCCAAGACGCAAAGCTCCACTATGCCAGCCGATTAGATTCAGTTGGAGCTGAGTTTTTCAAAGAGTACGAACGCCGTGTAGTGCTGATGGTGCTCGATCGTCATTGGCAAAGACATCTAGAGAATATGGATTACCTGCGCTCAGGCATTGGTCTTCGGGCGATGGCTCAAAAAGACCCGATCGTTGAGTATACTAACGAATCGTCGCGGATGTTTGCAGCTATGAATGCTGAAATCCGTGCCGAAATAGTCATGTCATTGCTGAAGTCTGATGGTCAGATCATCGATGCTAAAGGCAATCTGATACAGTTCAATGCTAAGAATGAGGTGTCAGTGATGTTTGCTAGTGGACCTAGTGAAGCTGGCACTGACGCCCAGTTCGACAGTAGCGATGACGTAACATTTGAAGGAGTTTCGAAGAACGCTCCTTGCCCTTGCGGAAGTGGCAAGAAGTACAAACTCTGTCACGGAAGGGGTAAGTGATGTTTCTATAGCCCATACTAATGCCCATATTTACGCCAGCTTTCTGTAGGCTGATGCTTGAAATTGTTTTATGACTACTAAAACGATACACTTATCTTCGCGCGAATTCTTGCCGATAATGCTTTCCCCGATGGCAGGAGTAACCACTGCGCCTTTTCGCTCGCTTTGCCGGTCGTTCGCAATGCGTGCACTTACGGAGGAGAACGCAGGCGCGGGTGAAGGCGGTTTTGCACTAAAGGACTTGATCGAGCCGGGCATTTTTGTAGATGAAATGGTAGCCGCTAGGCCATTTGCCCAGAGTAACTCCGCGATGCAAAAACATCTTCAGTTTGCACCAGAGGAGACGTTTCGCTCAATGCAACTGTACTGCTTAGATGCGCATTTCGCCTACCTAGCAGCAAAACGGGCAGCAGGCTCAAAGCGGGTTGACCATATCGACCTCAACTTTGGATGCCCTGTGAAAAAGGTGACATCTAGCGGAGGAGGAAGCGCTATTCCCTGGAAAATCGGGCTCTACACCGATATCGTTAAGGCTGTGCAAAAGGGGGCAAAAGACGGGGCAGATAGCGCTGGTATACAGAAGTTGCCGGTGAGCGTTAAATTTCGCATCGGCATAGACGACGAGCATGTAACCTATATGGACGCCGGCAAGATTGCAAGTGATCTCGGGGTTCATGCGGTCACGTTACATGCCCGCACTACCCGTGATTACTACAGCGGAGAAGCGAAGTGGGAGTATATCGCAAAGCTTAGAGAAGAGTTACCAAAGGAAGTGTTAGTCTTTGGCAACGGCGATATTTGGAGTGTAGAAGATGCAGCGAAGATGTTACAGCAGACGAAGGCTGATGGTGTCGCTATCGGGCGTGGTGCAACTGGTAAGCCGTGGTTTTTTTATGAGCTGGCCAAATACTTTACGACTGGCAGAGCCAAAAGGTACAACCCCGGACTTGACCAAGTAGTCAAAACAGCTTTGGAGCATCTTCGTATGCAGATTAGTTACTTCAATCTAGTCAGCCGCCCAAATGCAACCCTTGAAGAAACGACTCGGTTTGCAATCAACGACTTTCGGACTGCACTTAGCTTGTATCTAAAGGGATTTAGAGTGGGGTCTCAGCTAAAGCAGCAGCTTATGTTAGCGAGCACCTATGAAGATGTTGAGAGTTTGCTTTATCGGCTTGACTTAACTCAATGCTACCCAGAAGCTGTCGAAGGGAAGCCACGCGGGCGTACTCGTAGTACCAAAAAGGTCTACTTACCGTCTAGATGGCTAGAATCACGCGAGATAAACACGACTTCTCAATCTGCACTAGTTTAGAAATTCTTTAGGGTCAAGTATCAGCTTCAAGTCGCTCTGAAGGCGCTTTAATCCGGCTTGGGTGCGCGCCCTAAAAGCGCTGGCAGAAAGTTGTGGAGAGTTTTTTACAGCTGTCCGAATCAAATAGCATTGTAGAGTGTTACTTGATTCATTCTGCTTCTTTTGCCACGCGGAGAAGTACTTGGCATATGCAGTTTCATCAAGTGCGAAAGGTCCAAGCTTTTCGAAATGAGGTTCTTTAAACTCCGCTAAAGCAATTTCTATAGCTTCTAAAGTGCCTAGTAGGGCTAAGGTGCGAACAAAGGGTGGAAAGTGATGCGCTTTGCGGTCTTGTAGCTCATTCACGATAGTACTGTGGGGGGTGTAGAGCTCCATAGCCTTTCGGTATCGATCTAGAATGTTTCCGGAAATGACCAAGCGTGACTCAGCGTTATTCTCTAGGCTAGAAGCCGCTTCGTACCAGTTAGTCAAAGTGCTCAAAGTGCCATCGAGTGAAGACATTGCCCCCCAAAGATGCGCATCTAGAATGCAGACAGTGTGGAAACCTTGAGGGCTTCTTGGTATAGACCCTGGGGTGGCAACGCATATTTGAGGAATGTCCTCAATCCTTTCGATGCGCCCACGGGCTGTAGATGCAGTCGATAGAGAAATTGTAACTCCAGGGAACATTTTGCCAACTTGCTCGGCGATATTCTGCACGCCGACTCGCACCCCTTTGGACACGTTGTAGCCACAGTTTCGGCAATGCCAGTTTATATACTGGGAATTACAGGTCCGGCAATGTATATGTGCATCAGATGCACCCTTTACTAAGGCGCTCTCGCATTCAGTGCATAGCGCTAATTCATCGCAATTCGAGCAGGCAAGTAGGTTCGTATAGCCATTTCTAGGGTAGAGCATCAGCGCTGGTTTACCGGCCTTCAAAGCTTTGTGTACGTTCTCGGATACTTCGGCTGTGAAAGTGTTGCCATATTGGGGAGTGGCAAAAATAACGCGTGCTCGGTATTTTTGAAGGAGTTCTCTTTTGGGCTGCACTTTATCTAGATAACCAATCAACTCTAAACGGGTAGTAGTAAAGCTCGGCACATACGAAACGAAGGTAATATTTGCAGATTCGTGCAGTAAAGCAACTTCTCGGGCGTTGAAATATGGGGACGACTGCTCTTTGAAATGTGCGCTTTGATCATTGTAGATGAAAATATGATCGGGGAGAAAGGGGGCTAAAGCAGCGCTACGAGTACCCACTACAAGTTTGACGTCACCGTTTAAGATACGTAAATAGTTCGAGTATCGCTCTTCGCCGCTTAGTGCTCCAGAGCAAATAGCATAGTAGTGCGGTGAGATATATTCATCTAAGCACTCCCTGAAAGTATTCAGGTCGAAATCGGTGGGCACAAGCACCAGGCAAGATTCGCCAGCCTTGACCCTGTTCATACATAATGCAACTATACTTCGCGGCGCCTTCATGAAAGTAGCAATTTCAGTCACACCGCAACGCTTGGGGAGCTTGCCGTCTTCAAGGCCTGCAAAGTTGGCGAAAATCTCAGCATCACTTAAAACTCCGCGGTTGAAAACGATTTCCTCAGAGCCATTCGTCGCCTTGGGAGTTCCCTTAGACTCATTTTGCTTGAGTTTCAAATACGCCTTCTCTGCCCCAGCGTGCCGGCTAGGAATGCTAAAGGGTAGTATTTCGCTAAGACGTGAAGCGTAATGCGAAGCATACTTCTCAAATTGTAACGCTAACTCACGCGTTAAGAGGGGGGTCTTAGAGATAATCTTATCGATTGGCTTAATGTTTCCCTTGAACGCGGGTTCATTATTTGGTGAATTGTCATGCTCGATTACAACACCTTGAAGTTTGCGACCGCCGAAGTTGACCTGCACGAGGTGTCCATATAAATCGTCTATACCCTCATCAAGGAGTAGGTTTTTTGGCACACGATAATCAAACGCGTCCCCAATATGAATCGGAGCGCCGAGCACTATGACACGTATATTTTCTGATGTCACATCTTCATTATAGCACGTTTTTATATCTGCTGTTTGAAGATTTTAACGCTTCTATTAAATGCTGTTCGAGCTGATTTGACACGGGCGCGCAAAATATGTTATAATAATGATACATAACTAGAAAGAGGTATAGAAATATGGTAGAAAATAACGCTGCTCCCAGTGCAGTTACCGGTGCAGTCCCTTCAGGTTCAGCGCCTGCGTTTGAAGTTCAAATGCGTGGTTACGACCGTGACCAAGTTGACCAAGTGGTTCGCAATATGCAGAATCAGCTTTCTTCAATCACGTCTGAACTAGAAAATGCAAAGCGTACCGCCGGTGCGTCTGAAGCAAAAGTTGTACAACTATCTACTCAACTTGCAGAAGCTCAGCAGCAAATTCAAAATAGCGACAGCCCTTCCTTTGCTGGTCTAGGCGCTCGTGCTCAGCAAATTCTGCGCTCAGCTGAAGCTGCTTCCGCTGACATGATTGCTCGTGCGAAAGAAGAGGAAGATCAGCGTATTGGTGCCGCTCAAGCACATGCAAAGTCTATCGTGCAGGAAGCCCAAGTACAAGCTCACCAGTTGCTTGAGTCTGTTCAGCAAAAAGTGAATACCCTTTCTGAGCAGTCTGAAACACGCGCTGTTCAAATCGTACAAGATGCTGAGTCTAAAGCGCAAGATATTGCCGACAAAGTTTCTGCACAAATCGCTTCTCAGCGTGAATCATTCGCAATCGAAATGCGTGATGCACGTGCAGCTCTACAGCAAGAGCAAGACAATAAGCGCGCAACTTTTGAGCGTGAGATTTCTGACTTGAAGCTTCAAGTGCAAAACGAGGTAGCTACACTTCGCACATCTGCTGAAAAGGAAGCCCTAGAGAAGACTACTGAAGCTACTGAGCGTAGCCGTGAGCTCATTGAGACTGCTCGCGATAAGCTTGTTAAGGCTGAGTCTGAAGCTACTCAAATGCTCACTTCTGCACGTCGCGAAGCTGAAACAGTGCTTGCTGATGCCGATCGCGCTGCAAATGACCGTTTGGATAAAGCGCAGATTGACGCTCGCCAATTAGTGGAGCAAGCAGAGAGCGAGCTGACTGTGGCAAAGAATGATGCCGCTAAGCTTCTAGAGCAGACTCACCTTGATATCGCTAACCGCCGCAAAGCTGCTTCTGAAGAAATTTCCAAGCTACTTGAAGATGCTCGTACATCTCTTGCCCAGGCCCAGGCTCAAGCACATGAAATCGTACTTCAAGCCGAAGCTAAACGTCAAGAAGCTGAAGAGTACGATGTGGCTGTGCGTCATAAAGCACAAGTTGAAGCTGATGAGCTCATTGAAAATGCTCGTCGCAATGCTGAAACTGAGCTTCGTGAGCGTCGTAGCGCTGTAAACGAAGAGCTAGACCAAGTACGCCAAAACGTTGAGCGTCTTTCTGAGCAAGAGCAGTCTATCACTGTTCGCATCAAAGAATTGCGCACACTTATGCAGGCTACTTTTAGTGAAGCATCTCGTGATGAAGATATTTAATTCATAATTGTTTCTTTCTAGAAGAGGGCCCCTTCTGCTTCGGCGGTAGGGGTCTTTTTTATTTGTAAGGTACCTCACACGCGCTACGAAAGTGTGATATAATAAAAACAGACGCATTAAGAAGCGCCTAGAAAAGGAGCGATATGAGCAATTTTGAATGGAATGACCTCGATACACGTGCTGTAAAGATGGCGAAAGTTCTAGCAGCTGATGCTGTGGAGAAGGTCGGTAATGGGCACCCAGGCACTGCAATTTCAATTGCGCCGGTGGCGTACACGTTGTATCAGAAGTTCATGAATGCTGACCCAAGCGATACGACTTGGCGTGGGCGTGACCGTTTTGTTCTGTCGATCGGACACTCATCGCTGACTCAGTACATTCAGTTGTACTTATCAGGTGCCGGTTTAGAGCTCGAAGATTTGAAGCAATTCCGCACTTTTGGGTCGCTTACCCCGGGTCACCCTGAATACACGCACACTAAAGGTGTTGAAATCACTACTGGGCCACTTGGCCAGGGTCTAGCATCTGCAGTTGGTTTCGCGTATGCAGCTCGCTACGAGAAAGGACTTTTCGACCCAGAGGGTGAAACGAATCTTTTCGACCACAATGTTTATGTAATCTGCGGTGATGGTGACCTACAAGAAGGCCTTACAGCTGAAGCAGGCGCTCTAGCAGGCCTCCAAAAGCTTGGAAACCTTGTCGTCATCTGGGATGATAACCACATCACCATCGAAGGCGATACAAAAATCGCCTTCACTGAAGACGTTCTTAAGCGCTATGAAGCTTATGGCTGGGATACTCAGCATGTTGACTGGACAAATGGTGGCTCAGAATACAAAGAAGATGTACACGCTTTAGCTGATGCTATCGAAAAGGCTAAAAGCGTTACTGATAAGCCTTCGATAATCAAATTGACTACTTTGATTGCTTACCCAACGCCTGGTAAGACTGGCGATCACGGTGCACATGGCGCTAAACTCGGGGCTGAAGCAGTTTCCGGACTTAAGGAAGTGCTTGGGTTTGATCCATCTGTAGACTTCCCGGTAGACGATGAGGCGTTAGCACATGCACGCCAAGCCATCACCCGTGGCGCAGCTCTGCATCAATCCTGGAGCGAGGAGCTTAAGCGCTGGAAGGTCAAGAATCCAGACCGCGCAAAGCTCTATGAACGCCTTTATGAGTCTGGCACACCAGCTAAGCCTAACCAGCCCAAAGAGTTTCTCGGAGCTTTGCCAAGTGGTCTAGATGATGCGATTGAAAACGTTATCTCAACTTTCGCAGTTGGTGAAAAGGTGGCGACCCGCGCGTCATCAGGTGCGGTAATCAACGCTATTGCTTCGATAATGCCTGAGCTTTGGGGTGGTTCTGCTGATCTCGCCGGCTCAAATAACACCACCATCAAAGGTGCTCCATCTTTTGCTCCAGAGCAGAACTCTACTGAAGATTGGACGACTTCGCCATATGGTCGCGTATTGCATTTCGGTATTCGCGAGCACGCTATGGGTCAGATTGTAAACGGTATCGTTTTGAGCTCTAATACGCGTGCATTTGGTGGCACATTCTTCCAGTTTGCCGACTATATGCGCGATTCTGCCCGCATCGCCGCCCTGCAGGGGATTCCTTCGGTTTTTGTCTGGACACACGATTCAATCGCCGTTGGTGAAGATGGACCAACCCACCAGCCTGTCGAGCATATCAGTGCAATGAGAGCAATTCCAAACTTTAACGTTGCTCGACCTGCTGACGCTATCGAGGTGGCATATTGCTGGAAGAAAGCGCTGGAGACCCAAAATGCTCCGACCGGACTCATCTTAACACGTCAAGGCGTTCCGACTATCGATCGCAACCAACCTGGGTACTTCCCAGCCACTGGTGCTCAAAAAGGTGGATACGTATTAGCATGTGGGTTCCCTCCAGCTGAGCTCGATGTCATCATCATAGCATCAGGTTCAGAAGTTCAGCTAGCTCTTGAAGCTCGCGAGCGTTTGATTCAAGAGGGCAAGAAGGTGCGTGTAGTTTCAATGCCTTCAATGGAGTGGTTTGAGGCCGAACCTCAGGACTACAAGGATTCAGTACTTACGCCTAGCGTAAAAGCGCGCGTATCTGTTGAAGTCGGTATCGCTCAGCCTTGGTACAAGTACCTAGGAAGTGCCGGCGTACCAGTATCGCTGGAGCACTTTGGTGCATCAGGCGATGAAAAGACGCTCTACACTGAGTTTGGGGTGACCACAGACGCTGTAGTCGCTGCTGCAAAAGAGTCAATCGCTAAGGCAAACTAGAGCCAGAAAGGAGCGCAGCCATGTATGCATAAAATCGTTATAGCTAAACTGATAGTGTTTACTGCTGCCAATTTAACTACTGCTTAAGAGTTCAGTATCTGGATTTCTGGAATGGTTGCCCGCCGAGCGTGCGGTTGAGTCTTCCTTGCTCTCAATAATCGGGGAAGTGTTTACACTCTACGGCTTCGAAGATGTTCAACACCGCAGTGTCGAGCCAGTTCCAGTACTGCTATCGAAAGGTGAAACATCTAAGGAGGTGTACGTTTTGTCGCGCTTGCAGGATGCATATGAGTCAGAAGATGGTGTCATCAATTTACGCGAACGCCTTAGCTCGAAGAAGCAACTTGGTCTACATTTTGACCTAACAGTACCTTTTGCGCGCTATGTGCTAGATGCTGCACACCTTCTGCACTTCCCCTTTCGCCGTAGCTCGATTGGCAAAGTGTGGCGAGGGGAGCGCCCCCAGGCTGGACGCTTCCGCGAATTCGTCCAAGCGGATGTCGATATCGTAGCTGAGCAAGCAAATGGTATCAGTAGTCAAGAAGCTCTTGGAGTGTTTAATGATGTGGAAGTCGTTAAAGTTATCCTACAGGCACTGCAGTCGCTTGAAGTATCTAGTGCGAAGACTTCGGAAGGGGCGCGCCCTGAGTCAACACATCCGAATGGTCGTCAAGATGGTCGTCAATTCAACATGCCCCCGGTGAAGATTCATATCAATAATCGTAAGCTACTGCAAGGGTGTTTCGAAGCGCTGGGAGTGCAAAGCTTTGAGAAAGTGTTGCAAACGCTTGATAAACTCCCCAAGCTAGGCGTAGATGCAGTATCGAACGAGCTTATAAATCTTGGCGAAAGCGCTGACGTGGTGGAGAAATGCCTCCAACTAGCGCAGATTCAAGGTGATAAATCCTTTCTAGATAAAAGCGCTCTTCTGCAGGGTCTAACCTCTCAAAACGCTTTGGCTAAAGAAGGCTTTGACGAGTTAATCTACGTGCTTGAGGAGCTTAACACACCGCAATGCATTGCTAATCTTAGCATCACCCGTGGGCTTGATTACTACACGGGCTCGGTCTTTGAAACCTTCATCGACGGTTTTGAGAGCTACGGCTCTGTGGCTAGCGGGGGTCGTTATGACAATCTAGCATCTACTTTGGGCGCGCAAACTAAGGTGAACTACCCCGGGGTCGGTATGTCAATTGGGGTCTCAAGACTTTTAGCAATTGGTTTTGAAAACGACTTCTTCAAGCTCGATGGATATTCTCCAGTAGAAGTGATGGTGGCGGTAAATAGTGCCGAGACTCGCCCAAGCTCAAACCAGGTCGCCGATGCTCTACGAAACGCCGGAATTTCAGCAATGGTTAGCCCGAATCACGCTAAGTTCGGGAAGCAGATTGACTTTGCATATAAGCGTGGCATCGTGCACATTGTATTCATTGATGATGATAACTACCGTCTCAAGAACGTCTTCACTGGGCAGCAAAGTGATTTTTCTAGCGCTACAGAGTTAGCGGGCGCCCTCATGCGAAAGTCGCTCTAATGCCTGACGTAAGTGCGCGTGCATCAACTACGCTTAACGAAATCTGCTCCAGCCTTTTCGCAAGGCGACCCGAGAACGAAATTGATATTAAGCTCGACCGGATGTATGGTGTTCTGAGTCTGCTCGGTGACCCTCAAAACACGTGTAAAGTAGTCCATATCGCCGGCACTAACGGCAAAACATCTACTTCTAAATACATCTCCCAAATGCTTCAAGCACTCGGGTATAGCGTTGGGCGCTATACATCCCCACACCTAATATCAGTGCTTGAGCGCATCGAGATAGAGGGTGAAATGGTGCCGGAAGAGCGTTTTGTAGCCGAATATGAGCGGATAATGCCTGTGATTGAACGCTATGAAAACGAACACTCTGAGCATGGCAAGTTCGGGTTTTTTGAAATTATCACCATTATCGCCTATGCTTTATTTGCTGCTAAGCGCCTCGATTTCGCAATTGTTGAGGTGGGGTTAGGGGGAAGTTTTGACGCTACCAACGTTTCGGAAAATGTAGCCTTAAGCGTAATTACGCCAATTGGTGTAGATCACGTCGAATTCCTGGGGTCTGATATCGAAAGTATCGCTCGCGAAAAGGCCGGTATCATCAAACCCGGTGTGCCTGTTATAATCGCCCCACAAAGCGCGAACGTTCAAGCAGTTTTAGATGCTAAAATTTCTGAAACTGGCACTCAAGCTAAAGTTTTAGAAGTCGATTCAACTTTTGGTGACACTTATTTGGCTCAAAACTTCGCACTAGCTGCAAAATCAGTGCAGATGTTAGTAGGCGATGCGATCAGGAGCTTAGATTTACACCAGATGTTTGAGGGGGCTCTAGTGCCTGGTCGTTTGCAGATGGTGCATCGCACCCCTAACGTAATGGTCGACGCTAGCCACAACCCTCACGGCGCTAAAGCGTTGGTTGAAGCGCTCCGTACGCTAAGTTTTACGCATATCGTTGCAGTTGTGGCAGGCTTTACAGACAAGGACACTAAAGGTTTTCTCGAAGTGTTAAGTGGGGTAGTCAGTGAATACGTTTTCACCAAAAATTCCTCACCGCGCAGCCACACACCCGAAAGTATCCAAGCGGTTTATGGCTCGCTACGTACGTCGTCACCTAAACCGAACGATCGAGTCGCTGAAGACATACCATCTGCGATAGCCTTAGCCGAGAAAATCGTTGCTACGAAATTTGGCACAAGCTCTGATCAGGCACTGATATTGATTACTGGATCAGTTGTCACTGCGGGGGACGCTCTCCATTTTTTCGGTAATAATCTTCAACCATCTTCGAAACCCTCCTGAGCTTACCTGCTAGCGCATGCTTCGTAGTTGGAGTGGGCGAGAGCGCGGCCAACTCTTCAAGAGAAACTCCTTCGTGTTCAATCCTTAGGCGGGCAGCCTCAGCTAAGTTTACCGGTAGTTTCGCGCCGAATATCTTCAAAGCATCTTTTGATATTGCTGTGGCTTTGACAGCTGCTCGGGCAGAGCGTGCCAAGTTGGCATAGTCGAAGTTGTTAATTCGGTTCACGTTAGCGCTAGTGTCTAATATCTTCTTCTGCTTAGAGAAAATCTTCTGTACTCGTTTGGCGTTCACGCATTCGAGTAGTCTAAAAGCATCTGACCAATCTTTTATAGACACTTTAGAAGATGAACGCACTGGTCGTACGTGAGAAGATATACCAACACGCCGCATCAGCCCCATAATTCCCATACCGCAAGCCATGTTTGGAGCAGTTATCTCAATCAGAGCAGATTTTTCGGGCTCTATCACTAACCCCCTAGCCAGTAGTGCACCCCGCAGAGCATCTGGAATATACTTTGTGGGTGCAGCCACTAACCTAGGCGGCAAACCGATCGCCACTTTACCAGTGGACGTAACAAAATCCATTTTAGAGCTGATTTCAGGAACTGATGAGTAAATAAAAAGCACATAACGCCCACGCTTAGTTTGAGTGTGTTCAAAGCTGATTTTTTCATCATCTTCGAAAATAGTACGAATACTTTTCTCAAGGTGTTTAGCAACGTCTAGAGTGTCGAAATCGCAACGAAAAACGATTTGAACTTCGTTATTTTCATCAACACATGATGTTAAAGTACCAGATAATCGAAGTAGAGCCATAGTTTCATATAAAATAGCATTTTGATCACTCGTGCTATTCTCTAAAAGTTCGTCTTTAACTTCGCTCGTAACTGCCAAATTACTCCTTACCGATGTCACGATTAGTGACACTCGTCTTATAGCCCCTTTCGCTTATCAAATCAGCAAATGCTTTAGCCATAGCAACTGAGCGATGCTTTCCGCCTGTACACCCGAAAGCCACTGTAAGGTTCGGCTTATTTTCATGCAAGAAACCGTCAAAGGTGGCAATTACAGTGTTGGTGAAGTTTTCTAAAAATTCACGCGCCCCCATCGAATTCAGTACATATTCTGAAACCTTTTCATCTAGACCGTTAAATTCGCGAAGATCTTCGCGCCAAAAGGGGTTGGGAAGCCAACGCATATCAACCATAAAGTCGGCGTCGATTGGAACCCCATGCTTAAAACCGAACGACATGATGTGTAAATGCAACTTACGTAGCGATTCGCGACCCATTGCAGTAATGAGCTTACGGGAAAGGTCATGTATAGAAAGTGAAGACGTATCAATCACTGCATCAGCACTTTTTCGAAGCTTTGCCGTCAGCTCGCGCTCTTTTTGCACAGCTTCTAAGATACCGCCACCTTTGCTTTGTAGTGGATGGGGTCGGCGCACCTTTTCGTAGCGCTTTACTAATTCGCTGTCACTGGCTTCTATGAAAATAATTCGACATTGGATGCCGCGTTTCTTAAGTTTCTGGACAACTTTTTCTAAATCTTGGAAGTAGTTTTTGGTGCGCACATCCACGACTGTCGCTAAGCGCTTAGTGGTCGACCCTGGCTGAGTCATCATCTTCACCAATGGAAGGATCATCTTAGGTGGCAAATTATCGACTACGAACCATCCCAAATCCTCCAAAACTCCTGCAGTATGCGAGCGACCCGCCCCTGAAAGGCCGGTGATGACAGTTACTTCGATCATGCTCTGAGCTCGCCTCCCGACTCTCGAACTCGCTGTATTATATTTTCTCGCACTAGGCTTATATCTTCATGGCTTAACGTTTGCGCCCCTCGTAGAGTGACTGCAAAGCTTAGGGATTTCTTACCATTTGCGACATTTCCGCCCGTAAACATGTCGAAAAGGCTAACACTTTCAGCAATCCCCGGGCGCACTTCAGTAATTGCCTTTCTAATGATCGCCTCAATCGTGTCAGCTAGAATGTTTTCATCAACTACAAAAGCATAATCTTCTCTGGCGATTGGAGCTAAAGAGACTGGCCTCGCCTTAAATGGTGAGGGAGATATGAATTTGCTTAGAGAATCAAGATTGACTTCAAAAGCGCTGGCACGTTTAGGTAAGTTCAAGCCATTGCTAAAGCCATGCTCAAGCTCACCTGCCACTCCTACCGATGAGTTGTTGACTTGTAAAAGCGCACAACGGGTTGGGTGGAATTTATTGCCCCCTACGTAAAAGGTTTTGCCATCTACCGTCTCAGGGTAGGGTATCACTTTAAGCTCAAAGTCACCTTGGCCGATAATTTCACGTATTATTATCTGCGCCTCATTAATCGCCTTCGCCCAGCAAGTGTCTTCATTGCTTTGGGCTATCACTCCGGCTAGATGGTATGGTTGGTCTGGTAAAGATTTAGCAATTTGACCAAGCTCAGCCTTGCTCAAGTTTTTGATACCATCAAGTGGGGGGATACCACTATTCGCGCGCGCTCTAAAAACACGACCCACTTCAAAAATATTGATACCCACATTACTGCGCCGCACATTTAGGGAGGCAGTTTCTAGGAGGGTTTCAAGTAGTGTTTCGCGCAAAAACGGGCGGTTTCCAGCTAGTGGGTTAAGTATTTCAAAACTACCAGACTCTACAAATGGGTAGCTAAGCACTTCGGTAAACCCTCTTGCAACTAGAGAGTTCGACACTCTTTCGCGCGCCGAAATGTTACGCTCAGTTTTGGCAAACTGTTTAGATTCCACTCGTTTCGCCAGAGGGAGTACCGACCCTAACTTGTCATATCCATAAATGCGGATGCACTCTTCCGCTAAGTCAGCAGGTATGGTAAGGTCTGGTCGCCAAGTGGGTGGCATCACGGCTAAGTCGAACTTTTCGGGTGCATTGCCGTCTGCGACGTTTTTCTCAATCTTGCAGCCAATTTCCTGCAGAATATCATCTATAACTTTTTGCTCGAAGCTAACTCCAGTTAACCGGCTAAACTCATTATGATTGACGTAAATTGGCGATTTTTTTGTGGTGTCATCGACCGTGGATACTTTGAACGATTCTATTTTAGCCCCAGCTAGCTCTTCAAGGAGTTTAGCGGCAAAAAGTGCGGACGCCGCCTGCAAATTAGTGTCGACTCCACGCTCAAAACGTTTGGACGCTTCAGAAGGCAGTTTGTGAAAGCGGGCGGAGCGGGAAATGCTGACTGGCTCAAAGTAAGCTGACTCAAGTAAGATGCGAGTAGTTTTAGCAGTCACTTCAGTTTCAAATCCACCCATCACACCCGCGACGCCGATAGCTCGTGCACCTTTTCCACTTGATGAGTCGGTTATGAGTAGGTCTTCAGCTGATAGATCGCGCATTTTAGCATCTAGAGTTTTGATCTGCTCGCCAGTTTTGGCGCGCCGCACCACAATTGGTAGCACAACTTCATCAGCATCATAGGCATGTAGGGGTTGACCAAAGTGCAACATTACGTAGTTGGTGATGTCAACTGGTAGCGAAATGCTACGCTGCCCGGCGCTTTGTAGTCGTTTTTGCATCCAATCAGGCGTTTGGGCATTTGGGTCAACGCCGCTTAATGCAACTGCGACAAAATGCGTACACCCAAGCACACCATTTATAGGGGCATCATCTTCAAGAAGTACATCAGTAGTGTCATTTTTAGAGATATCATTTGCTAGATTGTCATACTCAAGCACTAAGTCGGTAAATCGACGTTTCGTTGATAGTGCATACTCTCTCGCTACGCCTCGATATGAGAAGCAATAACCTCTGTCTGGGGTGATGTTTATTTCCAGGATTTCTCCACTTAAACCTAGCGCATCCTTGATGTCTTCACCGAGTCCCACTTTGAGGGCGTCTGGGTATGTGCTTTCTTCAAGTACGATAATGCCATCATGTTCCGTGCCTAGCCCTAGCTCACGTGCAGAGCAAATCATACCATTCGAAATGTGCCCATAGGTTTTACGCGCAGCTATTTCGAAATCACCGGGCAATATAGCCCCTGGAAGTGCCACTACAACATGGTCATCTTCTTTGAAGTTGTGTGCACCACAGATAATGCCACGAGATCCAGCGACCAACTCTTTTGCATCGTCATTTTCAGTGTCGTTAAAAGTTCCAACATCGACTCGGCAGTAATTGATTACTTTGCCGTTTTTTTGCTCTTCAGGTTTTATACTGACAACTTTACCGAGCACTACTGGACCTGAAACTCCACTTGAATGGATTGTTTCTTCTTCTAAACCGACCTTAACTAAATCAGAGGCTAAAGTGCTCGCATCAAGGTCTTCAGGGGTATCCACCCAGTCTTTTAGCCACTCAATATCTACAAATGCCATTAGCTCTCCATCCCAAATTGCCTACTAAAACGCACATCGCCTTCAACGATATCGTGCATATCTTGAATGTCATGGCGTAGCATCAAAGTGCGCTCAATACCCATCCCAAAAGCAAATCCAGTGTATTTATCAGGGTCCACACCACAGGAGCGCAAAACGTTCGGATGTACCATACCGCAGCCACCCCACTCGATCCAACCGGCGCCACCTTTTTTGCGGGGGTACCAAACGTCCATCTCTGCTGATGGCTCAGTAAAGGGGAAGTAGCTAGGTCTAAGGCGCGTTTTTGCGTCATTACCAAACATTGCCTTAGCGAAAGCGTCGATGGTCCCGAGTAGATGTTCCATCGTTAGGCCTTCGTCAACCGCTAGTCCTTCGCACTGGTGAAACACCGGTGTATGAGTGGCATCAAGCTCGTCCGTACGGTAAACGCGCCCCGGGCAAGCGATGTAAAGTGGGGCACCTTCTTGTATGAGACTGCGTGCTTGGACGGGTGATGTGTGCGTGCGCAGTACCATCTCAGGAGTCTTTGCGTAGAAAGTGTCTTGCATTTGCCGTGCGGGGTGGTCGACACCAAAGTTAAGCGCGTCGAAGTTAAACCAGCTTGCTTCGACTTCCGGACCTTCAGCGATACGCCACCCGATGCTCTGGAAGAATTTAGCAACATCGGCCTGGAGTACTTGCAGAGGATGCCTCGCCCCAGCCTCATATCTGCCACCTAGATAATGCGCATAAGCTGAAACATCTACACTTTCAGCTAGTTGCTCCTGCCGGGCATCTTCTAGGCTTAAACGTTCTAGCAGTGGTTCGTATTCCGAATCAAATGCAGCCTTCACCTTTGAAAGCGATGCACCAGCTTTGCCGCGCGCAGACGGGTCAAGTTTTCCGATATTTTTCGAAGCTTCGGCGATTGGGCCTGCAAAAAAATCTTTGCGCACCTTTTGGGCATCAAGGCTCGTTTTGGAGGCGCGCAGAACTAAAAGCACGTTTTCGAGTGCGTCATCAAGTTGCGTATCATTCATACACATTCATTATACCACAATTTGCTACTTTTTGCTAGATGTGGTATAATTGTGTTGATGAAAGATTATTATGCAATACTTGGAGTTTCAAAAAGCGCGTCCGACTCGGAAATAAAAAAGGCGTATCGAAAGCGCGCGCGCGAGTTGCATCCTGACGTGGCAGGGAATGCACCCGAAAATGAAGAGCAATTCAAAGAAATTTCTGCGGCTTACGAAGTACTTGGGCACGCTGACAAACGTGCACTTTACGACCAAGGCGTCGACCCGCTTTCTCCTAACAGCGGTAACCCTTTTGGGGGTAGCTTCAACTTCTCTCAAGATATGTTTTCGGATATTTTCGACATGTTTGCGGGCGGGAGGTCTCAGGCTAGCGGGCAAAGGCGCTCTAGAACTCAGCGCGGAGATGATATTCTCGTGCATGAACGCATTACTTTAGAAGAGTCAATTTCTGGAGTCGATCGTGAAGTATCCGTAAGCAAAGCGATAAAATGTAAGAAGTGCCAAGGTTCTGGGTCTGAGTCCGGATCCGGAGAAGTTACATGCCCAACCTGCAGGGGGCAAGGGGTTGTACAGCATGTGTCACGCTCACTGTTTGGACAAATGGTGCAGCAAAGTGTTTGCCCAGATTGCCAAGGTGTTGGTACGCAAATTTCTGACCCCTGCACAGACTGTAACGGTCTCGGGGTGCAAATGTCAAGCGACAAAATTGAGTTTAACCTACCACCAGGGGTGCGCAATAACCACCGAATTCGCTTTACAGGGCTTGGTAATGCTGGTCGCAATAATGGTCCTAGTGGTGATTTTTACGTTGAAGTTGGCGTAAAAGATGACCCCATTTACGAAGTGTCTGGAAGTGATCTGGTCTGTAAGCTATCCGTACATGTTACTACAGCGTTACTCGGCAAAGATGTTGAGGTCGAGACTTTCGACGGCTCCCAAACTGTTAATATACCGCCTGGTGCAAGCTCAGGTATGGTGATCGCTATGCCAGACCTTGGTTTACCTGTTAATGTCGGTGAGAAGTCAAAGCGTGGTGACCTGAAAGTCTTCATCGAAGTGGTCATGCCGTCAAAAATTAGCGCAAAACAGCGTAAAATCATTGAGGAGCTTAGTAGGGAATTTAAGGACGACAAACAAGACTTCAAGCTAGCCAACCTTCACGAAGGAGGGTTCTTTTCTTGGGTGAAGAAATTCTTCTAAATCTTTGGAGTCGACATTTCAAATCTAGAGTACTTTTACGCAGCTCAAAGCGATTTTGAGTTGACTTCGGGCGAGATTAACCATATCGTTAAAGCTAAACGCTATCGCGTAGGTGACATTTTGGGTATCACCGATGGTAAAGGAAAAGCGATAGAGGCGCGCATCACTAATCTTGAACCATTCACATTCGAGAAACTTTCTGACCTGCCCACAGAGTCAGCATCGGAGATATTCTTAGTGTTAGCGCTCGTAAAGGGAGATAGTTTTGATAGGGCAGTGGAAATGGCGGTGGAGCTTGGCGTGTCGGGCTTCATTCCTTGGCAAGCAAATCGATCTATCGTTAAGTTCGACACCAAAAAGCGATCAAAAGAGCTCGAAAAGCTCAATCAACTAGTGATATCTTCTTCCAAACAATCGCGAAGAGCATTTTTCCCAAAGGTGCACGACTTTTTAACTACAAGGCAGTTGATGGCGTTTTTAGATGGTGGCGATGTGGATGAATTTGTTCGCAGTACAAGTAATGCGCCTTTCGCATCTGAGCTTAAGAAAATTTTACTTTATGAACATGCATTCGTGGAGGGCGGCCCAAACCTGAGTGCCTCAAGCCAGCCTACAATCGTGATCATTGGCCCGGAAGGAGGCATCACTACTGATGAAGTAGAAGCATTTCAAGCACTTGGCTTTAACCAGGCGCATATAGGAGAACTCATCTTACGCACTCCTACCGCAGTCGCTAAAGCGCTGAGTATTCTAAATGCGTGAGTAGTTGATATATTAGGAGCAAAAACCTTACAGTGAGTCAATTTGAGATGTGCATAAAATCTATGAAAACTAGTTGTTAAAGCGCGAGTACCCTCGGGCAACTAATTCGGAAGCAAGTGCTCCTGAGCCACTTTCAACGATGCGTCCCTTTGTGAAAACGTGCACGAAGTCCGGCTTGATGTATTGCAGTAGGTGAGTGTGGTGGGTAATCAAAAGTGCCCCGAAATTGAGCTTTTTCTGCGCATCATTTACTCCTCTAGCCACAATTTTAAGAGCGTCGACATCAAGACCAGAGTCAGTTTCATCCAAAATGGCTATTTTCGGCTCGAGGACCTTTAGCTGTAGAATTTCAGCCCGCTTCTTTTCACCACCGGAAAACCCTACATTTACGCTGCGACCGGCAAAAGTTGGATCCATATCTAACTCCTCCATATTGCTCTGGAGCGTTTTAACCCACTCGCGAACTTTCGGGGCACTTCCACTCACAGCCGTTTTGGCAGCACGCAAGAAGTTGCTTAAGGTTATGCCGTCTATTTCAGTGGGGAGCTGCTGGGCTAGAAAAACACCCAAGCGCGCACGCTCTTCTGGAGGCATATCGTTTACCTCATGACCATCGAACCTGATGCTTCCGCCGGTGATTTCATAGCTGGGGTGACCTGCGATGGTGTAGGCGAGCGTGGATTTCCCTGACCCATTTGGCCCCATAATTGCATGGGTTTCCCCGGAGTTAATTTCCAATTCAACACCTTTGAGGATTTCTTTACCCTCAACTGCAACGCTAAGATTATCAATGGTTAATTTATGCATCTTCCTCCTTGAAGTTATCCGTAGTCTTCGTTTCTTGCCCGATTTCCCAGGCTTCATTTTGGCTTAATTTTCGCTCGATGAAGTCGTGTATATCTTTTAACGTATCAGCATCAACGTCCATCTCTTCTAGTACAGAATTGAAGAACCCTTGGACGACGAGACGCTTGGCAGTGGCTTTGTCAATGCCCCGGCTTTGCATGTAGAAAATCTGCTCATCATCAAAACGTCCAGTTGCCGAAGCGTGTCCCGCTGAAATGATATCACCCTCTAATATTTCTAGATTCGGCTCACTAATTGCCCGTGCACCTTTTGCGAGTAGCAGGTTACGATTTTCTTCGTAAGTGACAGTACCTTTACTGCCTTGGTCAATCTTAACATTCCCAGCCCAACTAGCGCGCGAGTTTTTTGCCCCTAGAGCATATTTGTAAAGTACGTTTGAAGTACAGTTTGGTGCCAAGTGGTTAACTTGTATCTTGTTAGAAATCTTTTGATTTTCTACTACAAAGCTTAGGGCGCGTACATTTACCTCTGCATCTTCACCCACTAAGTTTATGGTTATGTCAGTATTGAAATCCTTAATGTCAAACTGTAACAAGTTTAGCGCTAAGTGTTTGCCAGCATCTAAGTTAATTGTAGTGGATATATTGCCTAATTCAGTGATTGTTTCTAGATCTGACATTAACCCACACTTCCTTCCATCTGTAGCTGGATCAGCCGGTTGAGCTCTAGCGCATATTCCATCGGCAACTCTTTTGCGATGGGGTCGATAAACCCTCGTACAATCATTGCCATCGCTTCAGTTTCGTCAATGCCACGCGAGCGAAGATAAAACAACTGCTCTTCCGACACTTTCGAAACTGTGGCCTCATGTCCTTGTAACACATCGTCTTCGTCGATAATGTTTAGCGGGTAAGTATCAGTGCGGGATACGTTATCTACTAATAGTGCATCGCAAATCACGTTAGAACTTGATCCGTGCGCACCTTTTGCCACCTTCACCATACCGCGGTAGCTAGTACGTCCGCCGTTTCTAGAAACCGATTTGGACACGATATTTGAGCGCGTATTGGGGGCTAGATGTATCATCTTCGCTCCAGTATCTTGGTGCTGGACTCCTGCAGCTAGACCAATTGTCAGCACTTCACCGCGCGAGCCCTCACCTTCGAGAACGCAAGTGGGGTACTTCATAGTTGCAAGCGATCCAATGTTTGCATCAACCCACTCCATTTGAGCATTCTTACCGACTCGTGCGCGTTGCGTAACCAAATTGTAAACATTATTCGACCAGTTCTGTATAGTCGAGTAGCGCACTTTCGCATTATCTTTTACGATGATTTCCACTACGCCTGAATGTAGCGAATTTTCCGAGTAGATAGGCGCTGTACAACCTTCAATATAGTGGATGTCAGACCCTTCGTCAGCAATGATTAAGGTGCGCTCAAACTGTCCAAGATTTTGAGTGTTCATGCGGAAATAAGCTTGAAGAGGAATCTCCACTTTCACGTTTTTAGGCACGTACACAAAAGACCCCCCGGACCACACGGCAAGGTTAAGCATGGCTAATTTGTTATCAGCGTCTGGGACTACACTCCCAAAGTACTCCTTAAATATTTCCGGATGCTCTCGAAGCCCAGTTTCCGTGTCCGTAAATATGACGCCAAGTTTTTCTAGGTCCTTGCGGATGGAGTGGTAGACCATTTCAGACTCGTACTGGGCAGCCACACCCGCAACTAAGCGTTTCTTTTCGGCGTCAGGTAGACCAAGCTTATCGTAAGTGTTGCGAATATCTTCAGGCAAATCTTCCCATGACGAAGCGGCACCCACTTCTTTGCCGTCCACAGTATGGGCAACATAGTACTTGAAGTTCTGGTAATCAAGGTCATTAAAATTTATACCCCACTTAGGGTTAGGTGTTTTATTAAATAACTCCAGGCCTTTCAAGCGGCGTTCTAACATCCACTCGGGCTCATTTTTGGCATGCGAAATCTTCCGGACCACATTTTCGTCTAGTCCGCGCGAAGATTCTTTACCGATGCTGTCATCATCTTTCCAGTCGTATTGGTATTCAGAGAGTGATTCAATGATTTCATTATCGCTAATCTGGTTTTCTGCCATCTAAAAGCATTATACCACACTGGCGTAAAAAATGCAACTATTTTTTTACGCGTGTGTCACAACTTGACAATTTCGCGAAAATTTGCTATACTATCTATAGGTGATAGACGAATGCTTTCGCCTACAAGCATATCCGGATGCAAGTTTTATTCGCGCCGAAAATGCCAAAGGTTGAAATATAACTGAATATCTTACAATTTAATAATGACACCTTTATGGAGGCTATAGCTCAGTTGGTCGCGGGGTGTGGGGTGTCCCCACAAATCATGCGTCGGATTAGACGCT
>JAITGF010000017.1 GCA_031280795.1 Candidatus Ancillula prorhinotermitis
ACCGGAGTCGCTTAGGTTGTCAATAGATTTATTTATAGGAACTAAAATTTGCTTTGCAAATTGTAGCATAAATCTATTTTCCAAACTACCTCAAAGTTTATTTTGAAAACACGTGTAAATCTACGTATGCGGCTACTCCAACAGGTACGCGCACGCGAAGTTAGCAAGTCGGTGTGAATTCTTTGAATTCACCCCTAACTTGTAGCCTCGCAGAGCTCCGAGTTAAGGCGCGGAGCAGCGCCTTTATTAGAATGCACATTTTCTTCTGAGGGGCATAAGGATTTTATATCCTTATGCACGCGAAGTTAGAAAATGATGTATAATATGAATATGGTTAATTATCTAAGTGGTAAGCAGTATGAAATCTCACATACTGATAGTAAAGGTCGCGTACATACTGCGCGCATAACATCGCTCAGCGCTGCACTCAGGGAGTATACAGTTGACGGGCTTGACGTTGTAACACCTTTTGAAGCCGATCAGCTTCCGCCATATTATTCTGGCATAACGCTTTTTCCATTTCCGAATCGCCTAGAAGATGGTACTTACTCTTTTGAAGGCGTAGAGTATCAGCTCCCTATAAATGAATTGGACAAGCATAATCAGTTGCACTCGTTTTCACAGTACTACGACTTCGCAACCGAGCTAGAGGTTTCGAAAAGTGAAGTATCTTTGCGCTTGGCGATGCCAGCGTTGACTTCCTACCCCTTCTTGACTCATTTTGACGTGACTTACTCACTTGACGACACGGGTCTTAGCGTAGCGATGGAGGCGACTAATGTCGGAAAAACTAATGCACCGTGCGGATTTGGCGGGCACCCTTGGTTTTCTTGTCGAGGCAATATGGATGATGCTTCATTGCAGTTCAGCGCTGAGTCGTGGGTCAAAGCCAATGAACGCCTTATCCCAGTGGAGGAAACTGCGATTCCAGAACGTTTTGATTTTAGCGAAGGGCGCACGCTTAAAGGGGCGGACTTCGACGACGCATTCGTTAAGCCTACTAAGCTCGATGAGAGCGCGCCTGGAGTGCATCAAGTACTTCTTACTGGTGCCGACGGTCATAAAACTCTGGTCTGGAGTGATGGAAACTACCCCGACTGGCAAATATGCTCAGGAAACGGGATTCCAGGCGATTTGAACCGCTTCGGTTTAGCTATTGAGCCGATGACTTGCTATGCAAACGCTTTCAAAACCGGGCGAAATTTGATTGTTCTTAAGCCTGGTCAGAGTGCGGGTGGCACGTGGGGAGTAGTATTTGAGTGATGTAACCAAACTCTCCGAGCTATTCTTTACCACTTTGCGGGACGACCCCGCAGATGCGGAGGTCGCTAGTCATAAGCTACTGCTTAGGGCAGGCTACATCCGCCAAGTATCCCCAGGGATTTTTTCATGGTTACCATTAGGCCTCAAAGTCCTTAGCAAAATCGAGTGCGTCATCGACGAAGAAATGCGTAAAATCGGTGGTCAACGCGTGCATTTTCCTGCCCTTTTACCGCGATCACCGTACGAAACTACTGATCGCTGGAGCGAATATGGCGATAACCTTTTCCGCCTGCAAGATCGACGCAAAAACGACTACTTACTTGCCCCGACTCATGAGGAGATGTTCACACTTCTAGTCAAAGATTTGTACTCATCATATAAGGACATGCCGGCGCAGCTATATCAAATCCAGACCAAATATCGTGATGAAGCGCGCCCAAGAGCAGGGCTACTTAGAGGTCGCGAATTCATCATGAAAGATGCCTACTCATTCGATATGACTGATGAAGGCCTAGAAGTTAGTTACGCGCTCTACCGCAAAGCTTACGAAGCGATTTTCCAGAGGTTAAACTTACCTTACGTCATAGTTAAAGCACAGTCTGGAGCTATGGGCGGCTCGAATTCTGAAGAGTTTCTAAGCCCGACGCCAATTGGTGAGGACACTTTTGTAAGGGCGCCTTCTGGCTATGCTGCCAACGTGGAAGCAGCGGAGATGAAAACTCCAGAGGACGATTTCGAAGCTGTTAAAAGTGCGCCGCCAATTCAAAATGTAAGTACTCCGAACGTTACCAGTATCGAAGATGTGGCAAAGTTTTTAGATGTTCCTAAGTCTAGCACTTTGAAAGCAGTCTACCTAACGCTTCGCCACCCAAAGCCTTCAGTGCACGCCAAAGATGCTACCAGTAAGGCTGTTCATGCAAGTGATGTGCCTGGCAGGGAAGTTGTCATCGTATACATACCAGGTGACCGCGAGCTTGATATGAAGCGTGTAGAAGCGATTTTTGCACCGGCGGAAGTAGACCAATCATCCGCCGAGGATTTAGCAGAGTACCCCGACCTTGTACCAGGCTTTACCGGCCCCGTGCTAGAAAGTGACGATCACCTAGGTGGTGGTGCGCGTAGCTCTAATAGCGAAACCAGACCTGTCTGCCAGTTTTTTGACGTGTTGATTAATGTCGGGTCAAGCTGGGTGTCAGGTGGTAATGCTAAAGATGTGCACCGCAAAAATACTGTGGCTGGGCGTGATTTTCAAGTAGATAGCGAAAACCGCATCGGCGCAGTAAAGGTCATCGAAGGTGATGAAGCGATTGACGGCTCAGGGGAGTTCGAAATTATGCGTGGTGTAGAGATCGGTCATATTTTTGCCCTCGGGCGCAAATACACTGAAGCTTTCGGAGCGACGGTACTTGACGAGCACGGTAAGGCTGCCACCCCCACAATGGGGTCGTATGGCATTGGAGTGACCCGTGCACTGGCGCTCTTGGCTGAGAATTACCATGACGAAAAAGGCTTAGCTTGGCCTTCTCATCTTGCTCCAGCGGACGTGCACATTTGTGTAGCAGCAAAAGATGAAGATGCATACGTGGCCGCTGAGTTGACCGCAAACGCTCTTGCCGAAAAGGGCGTGGAGGTGTTCTTAGATGATCGCAAACAGGCTAGCCCAGGTGTCAAGTTCAAAGATGCTGAGCTACTTGGGGTGCCACAGATTTGCGTGTTTGGAAGAGGTCTTTCAGCTGACACTCCAGTCGTCGAGCTTAAAATGCACGATGGTTCAGATAAGGTAGAAGTGAGTATTCAGGATGTCGGTGAAGAAATTCTGCGCCGGAAAACTATGCTACAAAATGCTCCTAGAGATATGCCCAAAAGCAAGGGACGAAAGGAGGCGGCCCCCAACTAGTTGACTTTTGCTGATAATGTGTTCAAAGAGCATATCAAACTTATACTTGAAGACGGTGTGCTCCCCACTTTTTCACGCCCAAAATATGACGACGGCACTCCGGCAATTAGCAAATACATCACTGATGTGAAAATGAAGTTCGATATCAGTAAAGGTCAAGTGCCGATCACTACTCTGCGCCCAGTTTATGTGCGCAAAGCCATCGAAGAAGTGCTCTGGATTTATCAAGACCAAACGTCAAGCTTGGCAAAGCTTGAAGAGCGTGGGGTCACTTGGTGGTCCCCATGGGCGTTAGAAGACGGTACGATCGGTCAGCGCTACGGTCAAACGGTGGCGAACTACGATATCGTCAACCGAACATTGAAATTGCTTGAAGAAAACCCGTTTAATAGGCGTTCGATCATCAGCCTCTGGCAATATGCCGATCTTGACACGCCTGCGAAATTGCCACCTTGCGCATTCCAGATGATGTTTGACGTACGCATTAAAGATGGTGTCAAGTACTTAGATGGTGCTCTAACTCAACGTTCAAGCGATTATTTAGTAGCGGGTATGGGCATCAACCAGATTCAGTATCTAAGCTTGCAAATGATGTTCGCTAAGCACTTAGGCATGGAAGTGGGGACATTTTCTTGGAATGTGATGAATTTGCACATCTACGATCGACACTTCGACCAAGCTAAAGAGTTGCTTGGGCGTGCAGGTCAGGCACATGAGCCGAAGTTTTATCTCGACTTACCAAGCGGAACTAATTTCTACAGTGTTAAAGCTGATGATTTCAAACTTGAAGACTACACTGCGCAAAAACCACAGCTAGCATTTGAGCTAGCAAAGTAGGGCTAAGTAGGTGTAAGTGGATCTTTTTCAGGCCAACTTCGAGGATTCTCAGAGCATGCAGCACTTACCGTTGGCAGTGCGGATGCGTCCGCAAACTGTTGCAGAGCTAGCTGGGCAAAAACATCTACTGAAACCTGGCTCACCGCTAAATCGTCTGGTAAGCGATGATAAAACTGCTGGCGCCCTGCCGGGGTCGATCATCCTTTGGGGGCCGGCTGGAAGTGGAAAGACTACTATCGCACACCTTATTGCCAAGGCGAATGTTTCAAATTCAAATGGGGCTAGGGCTCCAAAGCGTCGTTTTGTGGAGCTTTCAGCAGTAGATGCCGGTGTAAGTCAAGTGCGCCAAGTCATTGAAGATGCTAAGAACGCGCTCTTTACACGCGGCGAAGAAACGGTACTTTTTATTGATGAGATACACCGTTTTTCCAAGACCCAACAAGACGTTTTACTGCCTAGTGTCGAAAATAGGCAAGTTGTTTTAGTGGCAGCCACCACTGAAAACCCCTCCTTTTCGGTGGTGACACCTTTACTGTCACGCTCACTCCTCCTTCGCTTAGAGCCGCTAGAAGTCGACGATATCCTTGAGCTCCTAAAGCGAGCAGTTGAGTCAGAGCGCGGATTAAACGGCGCGATAAGCCTAGAGAGCACAGCCGCTAAAGAAATTGTACGCCTATCAAGGGGGGATGTTCGTAAAGCATTAACGATTCTTGAGGCTGCTGCTGGAGTGGCTCTAAGCGATGCTGATGTCATCTCTTCAAAGAAGACGCTTTCAGAGAGTGAGCCGAATGCGCAAAAGTCGCATAATTTGCAAGGCATTAAGCCCAAAGCGAAAGCGAGCGGCAAAAGTAGCCCCTCTCGCAAAAGCGCGACTTCACTAAAGGCAGTGCCGAAAGTGAGTGTGGAGATGGTAAATGATGTGCTAGATGTAGCCGCAGTAAGATACGATCGCGCCGGCGATGAGCATTACGATGTTGCTTCAGCATTCATCAAGTCGATGCGGGGGTCAGATGTGGACGCGGCACTGCATTATCTTGCGCGAATGATTGTGGCAGGCGAAGATCCACGTTTTATCGCTAGGCGTATTATGATCGCCGCTTCTGAAGAAATTGCTATGGCGGACCCAACCGCTTTGCTAGTTGCGACTGCTGCGGCTCAAGCAGTTGAGCGCATCGGCATGCCTGAATCTGGGTTGATACTCGCCCAAGCAGTGACCCATATCGCACTTGCTCCAAAGTCAAACGCCACGTATTTAGCAATTTCGGCGGCGCTAGAAGATGTTAAATCAGGGCTTGGGGGTGACGTCCCTGAGCATTTACGGGATGCGCACTACAAAGGGGCTGCAAAACTCGGGCACGGTAATGATTATCAATACGCCCATGATACACCTTTGCATATTGTGAAGCAGCAATATCTACCAGATGATTTACAGTACTTCAATGATTCCAAACCAAAGCGTTACTACATTCCCACTGATCGCGGGCGCGAACAAGCTTATACTGAACAGCTAGAGCGTATCTTCAAAATTCTCCACCAATAGACCCTGCGCGCGAAAATTTGAATCGTGGTATAATAATATTGAATATTGAAAGCGAGGTTCAATTGAAGTTATTGAGTAAAATTCTGTGGGTGCTCTCAGGCGCTGTTGCCGCTTTAGTCGTGGTAAAAGTCGTTGAAGACCATGCTAATGAAGCGAATGTTTGGCAAGACGCGTGGGATAAATCTAGCATCCCAGCTGAGGATGTTGCTTAATGCCTTATACAAAACAGTTGCAAAACTGGATTCGCAACTACCCCGCAACGTTCACGCTGATAGCAATCTGCGTGCTAGTTTGGCTTGCCGAAATTGTGCTCGGACCAAATTTCGTTGCACGTGGAATCTTTGCGCCTGTGGTAAGCGGTGCGGAGCCATGGCGAGCAGTAACATCAGTCTTCATGCATAATTGGACAAACCCATTGCACATTCTTTTCAATATGATTGCCCTAGGCTTTTCGGGCCCAATTTTTGAGCAGATTTTTGGGAGGGTGAAATATGTGTCAATTTTCGTAATTTCGGGAGTCGCTGGTAACATTTTCATGGGGCTGTGGTACTGGGTCTTCGGAGGTGGTTACGCAGTCGTTTCGCTCGGCGCTTCTGGGGCGGTATTCGGCCTTTTTGGTGGTCTGATGGTTTTGCACAGAAGGCTAGGAGCAAATGCTAAAGGCATTTACTTAACAGTTGGCATTAACTTATTAATGTCGTTTTATATAGCAAATCTGGCCTGGCAAGCACATGTGGGAGGCCTGATTGCTGGCGTAGTGACAACTTGGGTATTTATTAAGTACTCTACAAATCGGTTTCCCAATGCGTGAGCTTGATGAGTTTTTAGAATATGCTAAAAAACTCTGCGGTTTAAGTGATAATACGATTAAGGCATACCGCAATGATATCAACGATTTGCAAAGCTTTCTGAAGCGTCGAGGAGTGGAAGATATGGACAATGTCACCCACCATATCTTGCGGTCATATCTAGCGGGATTATCACAGAAGAACTACCAAAAAACGACTCTAGCGCGAAAAGTGGCGGCTATAAAGCATTATTTTCGATACCTCCAAGAAAATGGTAAAATTATGCATGACCCAACTGCGAAACTATTTTCCACTAAAACTGACAAAACGCTTCCAGGAGTGCTATCAAGTGCCCAAGTCCAAGCAATTTTAGATTCATTGTCAGAAAACGCATCATCAGGAGATATTGACGATTTGCGAAATCTTTGCATCGTCGAATTGTTCTACGCCTCTGGTTTGCGTATTTCGGAGATGGTTTCAATACGTCGACGTGACATCGACTTTGCCAATTCGCGAGTGCGAGTGATTGGTAAGGGGGGTAAAGACCGAGTAGTTCCCTTTGGTAAGTTTGCGGCTAAAGCGCTAGGCGATCTCATGAGTGCCCAATACGCCCAAAACCACACACCTTCAAATGAGTTCTTGCTTCAGGGGCGAAAGGGTGCTTTAGGGGTTCGGAGTTGTAGGGAAATTATCTACAAGGTTGCCCTTAAAGCTGGTGTTCAAGGTGTACATCCTCATATGTTGCGCCACACTTTTGCAACGCATTTAGTGGACTCTGGGGCAGACATCAGAGTAGTTCAGGAGTTGCTTGGGCATTCGTCACTAGTGACAACGCAGAAATATACGCATACATCGCTCAAGAAGCTTAAAGACATCTACAAGCAATCATTTACGAGGATTTAGGAGCAGTAAGTAGTCTTTGTGTATGGGCGAGTAATTCATCAATTTCACGACCAAAAGCTGACATCAAGCTTAATGCCCCCACTTCTTCAATCGAGACCCAGCGCACCTCTAAGCTCTCTTGATCGTTGGCATGGGGAGTTATTTTGTGCCCGGATTTTTCGCGAGCAAGTACATTTGTAAATCGCCATGCACCATGATCGCGCACGATGCTTTCTAGAACTTCAACGTCCTCAGCTTCAACGCCTGCCTCTTCTTCGGCTTCGCGAATTGCGCCAGCGATAGGATCTTCCTTGAAAGAGATAGCTCCACCAGGTGTGCCCCAAGTGCCACCTTCAGCTGACCAGTAAGCTCTATGTTGCAGTAAGATATGGGTTATCTTCTGTGACCCCTCATCAAAGCGCACCAGAAATAGTCCGGCTGCTCCATTTTTGCCCCAATGCTCTTTTCCACATCCGCATTTCACCCACCCATCTGCATCATGCCGGTGCAAAGCAGGGGAGTCATCTTGGGCGCGAAACTCGTCGGAGCGAGCGATAAAGTGGTGGATCGATTTTGAAAGCTTGTACGGGTTGTCATCTTTGAGAACTTCAGCGAGTTCAGTTAAGTCGGCGATACATTTATCAAGTAGTGGCGCGATTTCGGCTCGGTTTTGTAGAAGCATGCCTGAAAACATCTGTGTGTTAGCGTGCGCCACTCGGGTTGCCCCATGGAAGGAACCAGCATTAAGCGATTTGGCAAGTTTAGCGTAGGCGCTTTCCTCGGAGATGAGACCGGCCAGCTCATAAGCTAAGACGTGCGGAATGTGTGAGCTTAAGGCGACGGCCTGGTCATGCTCTTTAGCGTTCGTGAAAATAGGGTTGCCGTTTAAGTGCAGTTTTATGAAATCGAACATCTTTTGAGCTTTGTCAGTACTTGCAATCGCCTCGTTATTGCAAACTGCCCAGACGCTGTGGTCACCCATAGTGGCATTAGAGTTCTCGAAGCCAGTCTTCTCAGTGCCGTACATCGGATGTGTACCGACGTAACATTCACCTATACCAGCTGCGACTGCTAGATCAAGCGGGTAACGCTTCACTGATGCAATGTCGGAAATGATTAAGCCCTTTTTAAGCTGTGGTGATTCGTGAAGGCTATTAGAAATTTCACCAAAGACATCTCCGATCGTGTCAATTGGCGTGCACACAAATAAGAAGTCAAGTCCCATAGCAAGAATTTCGGATATGCTATCGTGTACTAACATCCTCATTTTCCAAGCGGATTCATTGTGTCGATCATTGTGATTCCAAACATGTGTTTCAATTTGATTCACAGATGACACTTGCTTTACTAAGCGCTTTGCCATACTTCCGCCAATGAGACCAAGCCCTAGTATACCAACTTTTAGGTTTACAGTCAAATTCTCTCCGTTTCTGCCACCATCTTTTCCGCGTGGTAATACCCCAGATGAAAAGTGGCGTTTTCAAGTTCAGAAATTTCATACATACACTTTTCGGTCTCTTCATAAGATGCATCTAGCGTCATGAAGAAAGTGTAACGTGCATCAGTAGCTTTAACCGGTCGAGATATGAGTGTGGAGATATTGATTCCGTAGCGGTTGATTACCTGAAGGATTTTAGCCAATGTGCCCGGAGTGTCATTTTCTGGAGTAATCGCCCAGATATTATGATCTTCTATAATCTTCAAAGCGTTAGCAGTAGTACGCTTAGCGATAAGCACAAATTGCGTCTTTGCATCTTGGTAATCTTGCACAAGCGACTCATATACTTTTACGTTACGAAAAGCATTAGATTCGTGTGGCGCTAAGGCAATTTCATCATCGCCTAGCCCAAGGACTGCCGCAGAGTTCGAAAGGGCAGGTTGTGTGCTTAGACTACGTTTGGATATGAAATTCCGACATTGGGCTAAAGCGTGTGGGTGTGCTTTGAGCACTTTTGGAGTAAATGGGGCATCTAGTTTCGGAGTGCTAGCATATACTGCATCAAACTGTACGGGAAGCCATAGCATATCAATGATTTGCAAGTCGTCATTATGTTCAAGTAGTAAGTCTAGTGTTTCACCGACGAATCCTTCAACATTGTTTTCAATAGCTGCAACCCCAAAAGCATTGTCACCATTTTTCACGCTTTGAAACACGCTAGCTAAGGTGTCTTTAGCATTAAGGGAGAGGGTGTTTTCGTGTGCCGGGGTTTTTGATGCGTGTTTTTTTGCATACAGAATACTTGCCTCATGCGAAAAGCTACCTTGAGGTCCTAAGTATGCAATACCTTTATCGTATACCATAATTATACCACACCCTCATTTTGCGTGCTTGCATGTGGCAAATATACACTAGCTGTGCTTGCATGTGGCGATGAGGGTTTTATGAAAACACTGGCCGAGTAGTGCGTAACGACTGCTTTTACCTCCTGGAGAGTGGGGGCATAAGGGTTGGTTGAAAAATCATGGGGGTTAAAGCTATCGAGTGCGCGCATAGTGTTTTCGATGATATCAGTAAAGCGTATTTCACCACGTAAAAACGCATACACATTGCTTTCGTTGACAGCGTTCATGACTGTGGGGTAGAGAGGTCCAGATATCAGCGCGTCACGGGCAATCTTTAAGGCAGGGAATTTACTTTCATCAACAGGCTCAAAACTCCACGTGAAAGGTGTGCTAAAATCCAGCGGAGTGCTTACGTCTTCAAGATGCGAGGGGGCATGAAGTGCATATGCAATCGGCAAGCGCATGTCAGGGGGGGAGCATTGGGCAAGCGTGGAGCCATCTTTGAACTGGACGAAGGAGTGGACAGTGGATGTGGGGTGCACGGTAACTTCGATGTGGCTTGGGTCAATATCAAAGAGGTATGCTGCCTCAATTAGCTCAAGACCCTTGTTCATCAGCGTAGCAGAGTTAACGCTGACTAGCTTGCCCATGCTCCAGGTAGGGTGCGCCAGTGCTTCGGCCGGTGTTATCTCCTTAAACGTTTTAACATCACGGGCATGAAATGGACCGCCCGAAGCAGTAAGGATCAATTTGGAGATGTCGTGTGGAGTTTTGCGCGCTCCGCTTAAACACTGCCAAATGGCACTGTGCTCCGAATCGACAGGGCGGATCCGCTGAAGCAGTTCAACATCTTTTCCAAGTGCCTTCTTCAATAACGTGCCGCCAATGACGCAGCTCTCTTTATTAGCCAGTGCTAGCTCAGCCCCAGAGCGCAGTGCAGTTAATGAAGCGTCTAGACCGGCGTTACCGGCAATGGCGTTGAGTACAATGTCTGCGCCGTTTTGCTTAGCGTCCGCGACCTGCAAAACGTCATCTCCATAGAACTTTAGGGCAGTTTTTACAGAGCCCCCAGGCTCGTAGGCGGCTCCCGATAACCCTTGCTCCGATAGCTCCTGCCCTAGGAATTCTTGCACTTGGGTGTTGAATAATGCTCGCGACTCTTTAGAGTGCCCTCCGCTAGCTAGACCGACTACCTCAAAGCGCGCGGGGTTCTTACGAATAACATCTAGAGTTTGGGTGCCAATCGACCCGGTGGACCCGAGTATCGCCACCTTTAAGCGACGCGAATGATTGCGGTTCGCGAGACTGTCATTTATTGGCATTTACTGAGTCACCTTGTATCTTTGTAAGCCTTAATTAAATCTGAACCGTTAAAGCGTTTACGTACGTCGTCAGATCATCAAGAAAATTATCAACTTCGATTGCGCTGTAGCCTTTACGACCTGCGCGCATGTCAAAAACTTCATGTTTTACGTTCAGTCTTTCAATTTTAGACTTCTTTATCATCAAACTCTTCTCAAGCTTTGCCAAAAACTTGTCAACTTGGCAAATGCTGTATGCCTTTTCGCCCTTATCTCCGCGAGCAAAGTTAACTTTTTTACCATGTAGACGCTCAAAAAGTTCAGTAAGTTGCTCATAAATGTGTTCGTCGAATTTAGCACGGCCGATCAGCCTTGCCGAGTTATTTTTATTTTGTTTAGCGATGCTGAGCTCAAGGTGCTTTAGAGAAAGATTTACCTCATGCTTACAATAGCCTTTTTTCTGCACGCTGAAGTGGACTTTTCGAACTTCAGACTCTTTCAACGGTGTATTGCAATCGTTCCAGCGCATAAAAGCCTGATGCATAAAAGTATCAACTTCGGCGATATTGTAACCTTTGCCTCGTGCACGTTTGAATTCCATATCTAAATTATACCATATAATGCACGCTTATGCAATGTGTGTTATAATATGAATATGTTTAGGTTAATTCAATTACTTCTCGAAAGTCTACTTGGTGGTGGCTCTGCACGACCATCTGAAAATGGTGCGCGCTCCCAAAGTGCCGACGCTCCTGTAAATGGAGACGGCTATACCCCTTCAAGTGCACGCCCGAAGTATAATTTTGACCCTGCAGCAATGAAGCTTCCGAAGATTTCTAGAAGTCGAAAATTTCTGATTATCTTCGTGGTTGCACTAGTGGTTATCCTATCAATAGTATTGCCGATACTTGCTGGCGTTATACCTGACATCCTTTGGTATACATCGCTTGGATACTCAAACGTACTATGGGTTCAATACTTTGCACCAGTGGTTATATTTACAATCGGGTTTGTAGCTGCGACATTTTTCGCTTGGTTATCTTTGGTGCTGGTGTTTAGACTGCGCCCCACTTACCAAGTATCAACTTTTGCAGCTTCTGACATCGAAGCACTTAAAGCAAAAATCGCTAAGCATAAAAATAAGTGGTTTTTTGCTATCAGTGGCATAATCGGGTTACTCTTTGGCTTAGTGCTCACTCAAAGTACACGTGATTTCTTGTTGCTTTTTGGCTCTAATAGCTTCGGAGAAGTGGACCCAATCTTTGGAAATGATGCATCGTTTTATGTGTTTATATTGCCTGGCTTAAGCGCTATCATCAATGCTTTACAAGGGTTGTTCATAATCATGCTACTAGTAGCATTTTTGACGGGCGCAGTCTTTGGTCAAACTAAAATGTACTCCCGCCAAGTAAAGTATGGTAAATTCAACTTAATTCGCATCAACAAGCCACTGCGCATACAGCTATCAGTATACGCAGCCTTTTCGATGGTTTTACTGGCATTGCAAATATTTTTGACTCGTTATGACTTGCTAAATGAAGCTGGAGACCGTATCACTGGAGCTGGTTGGGTGGACGCCAATGTACGCATCCCGCTTCTAGCAGTCGTTTCAGTGCTTTGCCTAGTCATTGCAGTGCTTTTCTTAGTGGCAGGTTTAGCTGGGAATGCTAAGTTGCCATTGATAGCACTTGGGGCTACAGTTTTATTAGGGGTTGCATCTATAGCAGCATTGCCCCCGATTTTCCAGGCCTTGATGGTGACACCAAATGCTCAGCAACTTGAAAAACCATATATTGACTACAATATGTCTGCCACTCAAAAGGCGTTCAAGATTGATGATGTTGATATCACCCCTTATAACGCTACCACTGAAACGAAACCTGGTCAGTTGAAGCAAGATGCTGAAACCACTGCGCAGATTCGCCTTCTCGACCCCCAGATAGTACCACCAACTTTCCGCCAACTTCAGCAAAACAAGCAGTATTACGGGTTTCAGGACGCGCTTTCGGTAGATAAATATACTATAGATGGTAAGTCGTACGATACTGTGATTGCAGCGCGCGAGCTGGACTTGAATGGTAGCGACCAGAGAAACTGGGTTAACGACCATACTGTATACACACACGGTTTTGGTGTGGTGGCAGGTTATGGCAACCAAGTTACTGCGGATGGGCGTCCACTATTCTTTGAGAAAGACATTCCGACGCAAGGCGCCCTAAGCGATAAAGAAGACTATGAGCCACGTATTTATTTCTCAAAAAATTCTCCTGACTACTCGATAGTTGGCGCACCAGAAGGACAGTCTTGGGAGTTCGATAACCCTGAGGCAAAAGATAACTACACCTTTAACGGTACTGCTGGGCCAGATGTCAGCAATCCGCTGGTAAAACTCCTCTATACGCTTCGATTTGGAGATATTGAGATTTTTATGTCTGATCGTGTTAATTCAGCCTCGCAAATCATCTATAATCGAGACCCTGAAGAGCGTGTGCAGAAAGTTGCGCCTTATTTAGAGCTCGATGGGCGCGTGTATCCAGCTGTAGTTGACGGACGTGTGAAGTGGATTCTAGATGCTTATACCACTACTGATCGGTACCCATATTCAGCCCAAGTTGACCTTTCCCAAGTCACTAAAGACACGCTAACTGAAACGTCGAATTCAGTTTCAGCTCTCGACGCAAAGCAAGCAAATTATGTGCGCAACTCAGTGAAGGCTACCGTTGACGCGTATGACGGCTCAGTAACCCTTTATGCTTGGGATGCTGATGACCCAGTCCTAAAAGCTTGGTCGAAGATTTATGGGCAGAACCTTCACCCCATTTCGGAGATCTCCGGAGACCTGATGAGCCATATGCGCTACCCAGAAAACCTCTTCAAGATTCAGCGTTCACTGCTAGCTAAGTACCACGTCACCGGTGCTGATGCCTTCTTCTCTGGGCAAGACTTCTGGCAAGTGCCTAGTGACCCGACTAAGAACTCGGTTGCGAATTCGTCTACTCGAAATGCTTCCACAACTAAGCAACCCCCGTATTACCTCTCGCTAAAGATGCCTGATGCGAAAGATTCAGTATTCTCGCTTACTTCAACTTTCATACCAGGTGGTGGTTCGAAGCGCGAAATCTTAACTGGCTTTCTTTCCGCTGACTCAGACGCTGGCACGACTCCTGGTGTAGTCGGCCCGAACTACGGTAAGTTGCATCTGCTTGAGTTGCCGAAGAATACCACTGTACCAGGTCCTGGGCAAGCGCAAAACAATTTCAATTCTAGCCCAGATGTTTCCCGTGAGCTAAACCTACTTTCAGGAAACTCCTCGTCGATCCTTGCCGGCAACCTTTTAACGTTGCCCATCGGTGGTGGTCTGGTATATGTGCAGCCTGTGTACGTACAGTCCACTGGCGGGACGGCCTTCCCATTGCTAAAGAAGGTTCTTGTTGCATTTGGCGATAAGGTCGGGTTTGCTAACACTCTCCAAGAAGCGCTTAACCAGGTCTTCGGCGGCGATTCTGGAGCGAAAGACGGTGATGATTCAAGTGTTGCTACCGGAGATGAAGCCCAAGATTCTTCAACGCCTTCACCGAGTACACCAAGTGAGACTCCGGGTAGTAGCGGGGGAGAGCCGATTGAAAACCCTGGCAACTCAAACTCTTCTAGCGCTGCGCTTGATAAAGCTAAGAAGGCTATTGAAGATGCAAGGCGAGCCTTAGATGAGGCGTACACCGCCTTAGAGAACGCCTCTGGTGGCAGTTAGGGGGTTCAAGGCAAGATAAAGTTATGTGATGAATTCGATGAGCTGGTGGAGCCGCTACTAGACTCGTTATATGGTTACGCGCGTAAATTGACAAGTGATACGTTTGCTGCTGACCTAATTGTGGTCGAATCCCTTTATAAAGCCGAGCGTAATTTTGACAAATTCACCCAAGGTACCAATTTCGCAGCTTGGATGCGCACCATAATCTACAACACGTTCGCCTCCGAGTATCGCAAAGACAAGCGTCGCCCGGACATGCTTGGTGAAGGCACCCTTGATGAGCGTGGCCTTTCGCTTGATACCCTTGATGAGTTTGCTACCGAAACGAATAACGACCACTATTTTGAGGATGAAGGTGATGATGAGATATTCGGAGAAGCACCTCCTGAAGACGACTCCCCGAGCATGTATAACAAGCTGCGTGATGCCTGCAATCAGCTTCGAGAAGAGCGTCGTGAAGTTATGGAGCTACGCTATGCTAAAAAGATGAAATATCGTGAAATTGCTGAGCATTTGGGTGTTAAAACTGGTACGGTGATGTCGAGGCTTTCGCGAGCACGTGAAGATTTGAAGAGAATTTTGGAGGAAAATGAATCAATTTGAAAATAAGCGCTACAATATCTGCATCGTCGGAGATGAATGTGTGCAAGGCTATGGTGATGAGCTGCAACTCGGTTTCATCGGGCGCATCCTGAAACGAGTTGCTAAAGATATCAATGTGGTTACGTACAACTTAGGTCGCTTCGGGGCTGATTCGACTTCCGTTTCAAAGCATCTAGAAGCTGATGTAAATGAACGCCTGTCCGCTGATACTGATGGTGAAGTCCAGAATCGCCTGATCATAATGATGCCAAGTCGCGATATCGACCAAATGCCCACTTCGCGCTCACGGCTGAATCTGGCGAATATTCTCGATAAGAACAATTTTCCCCACTACCGCGCTATGGTGATTGGCCCTACTCCGCGCAGCTTAGATGAGAATGGGCGTATCGCTGAGCTTTCGAATGCTTGTAAAGATGTTTGCGCGCGCCGAAATATACCTTATGTAGACCTATTTTCCTCACTTGTTGAAAATAAACAATGGATACACAGTATGCTGGCCTCAGGTGCAAAATATCCTGATCAGGTTGGGTACGGTTTGATCGCCTGGGTAGTCCTACACTCGGACTTTGAACGCTTTATCAAGTAGAGTATGCAAGTTTTCTCCGGAATCGACATAGTGCATATTCCTAGATTTGAGTTGCAGATTCAACTACCTGGCACAACTTTTCTAGATGCCTTTTCAAGCATTGAGATTGCTGACGCTAAACGCACACCGCTTTTTGCCCAGTCTTTAGCTGGAAAGTGGGCAGCTAAGGAAGCATTTATCAAAGCGTGGTCGCTATCTTTGCTTGGAAAACCCCTGCCGATTTTAGACATACATGCCAAAATGCATCAAATCGAAGTTCAAAAAGACGTGTTTTATCGCCCACACCTAAGGCTTGGTAGGACAGTGAAATCCGCCTTTGAAAAGTCATTACCAGACGCTCACCTGTCAATTTCGATCTCTCATGACGCTGATTACGCTACTGCCATTTGCACATTAACAGCTTAACCCCCCTAGTTTATGGTACTTTTATCGTAGCATACAGGAATTTGAAAATTCTTCTTGACAATTTCGCTAAAATATGGTAAAATTATAGTAGTTGATAGAAGAAGATGAGAAATGGCGTAGCGACGGTGCATGTGTAAACTGTGACCCAGAGTTATTCTTCCCCGTTGGGGTGTCCGAAGCAGCCATCGAGCAAGAGACACAGGCGGTTGGTGTATGCGAAAGCTGTCCTGTTAAAACCCCCTGCCTAGAATTAGCCTTAAAGACTCGTCAAGACTCCGGTGTATGGGGTGGTAAGACCGAGCGGGAGAGGCGTGACATTCTGAACGTGTACCATCGCAAACACTCCGCAAAACGTAGCCGTACAGTCGGCGAAGACATTCAAAACGGTTATTATAGCGACGTTATGAAGTACATTGACCTAGACTGAGTTGCGATGTCGAAGAAGAAGGCAAAGAATTCTGGTGAAGATGCTGTTAATGGTCGTGTAGCATCAAATAAGCGCGCCCGCCATGATTATGAGCTAGTTGATAAGTTTGAAGCCGGGTTGGTACTGCAAGGTTCAGAAGTCAAAACACTTCGCCAAGGTCGAGCAACTATAACCGATGGCTACATTTCAGTAGATGAAAGTGGTGAAATCTGGGTCGAAAATGTATCCATACCCCCATACAACCACGCTGCCAATACTAAATTTGTCAATCACTTTGAGCGCCGTAAGCGAAAGCTATTGATGCATAAAAGCGAGATATCACGCATCGCAAAAGGGATAAACACTAAAGGCATGACAGCTGTGCCGCTAGCCTTGTACTTTTCTAGGGGGCGAGCTAAGCTTGAGATCTCACTAGCCAAAGGTAAGAAGCTCCATGATAAACGTGAGAGCATCAAAGAACGCGATATTAAACGCGACATCGCACGAAATTTTAAGGGGTTGTAATGGAAGTTCTACTCGGAGTATCTGGTTCAATTTCGGCCTACAAAGCTGCTGATATTGTGTCAGCTCTCAAAAAGCGCGATATCGACACCCATGTAGTCATGACGAAACATGCTACAGCCTTTATAACGAAACTGACTTTGCAAGCACTTAGTCAAAATGAGGTCTACGTCGACGTGCTCGATGAGCCAGACCCAGACCATATCGCGCACATTGCACTACCTCAGAAGGTGAGCGTTTTCTGCTTAGCACCAGCTTCTGCGAACGTGATCGCTAAAATCGCGCATGGCATTGCTGACGATCAGCTTACATCAATGGTTTTAGCGCTGCCAAGCTCGACTTCCCGCCTGATTGCACCAGCAATGAATACCCAGATGTTGGAAAACCCTGCTACGCGTGCGAATATTGCCATTTTGAAAGAGCGGGGGTGGAGCATTATTCCTTCTAGGGTGACACGTTTAGCTTGCGGTGTTGAAGGCGATGGCGCTTTGGCTAAAGTAGAAGATATCGTCGAAGCAATTATTACATCTGTACAGTAAAGTCAAAGATTTCGCGCCCAGCCGCTATACCTTTCTTTTCGAAGTTCGTAAGCAGACGCCCGTCGAAGCGTTTTCCTGGTGTAGTTTTCAAAACTGCTCGCATTTGCTGAGCATAATGCGCCCAGTCAGTCGCTAGGCGCCAAACCCCACCAGGACTTACATTTTCTTTAACGATTTTGAGGAAGTCGTCATTAACTAGGCGGCGTTTGTGGTGATTACGCTTAGGCCAGGGGTCCGGAAAGAATGTCCACAGCTCGCTAATCACGCCTTTGAGTGCGCCAGATAAAAGAAGCTCTTTAGCGTCTAGCTCGGCAATGCGTACGTTGGTAACGTTATTATTACGCATCAAAAGCAGGGTATGGGCGGCACCGGTGTGGTAAACTTCGAGCGCTAAATAGTTAACTTCAGGGTTACCCTTAGCGCTATGCACTACCTGATTTCCTTGGCCAGACCCGATTTCAACCACAAGTGGCAGTTTTGCGCGCGTGTCTCCAAAGAGCGTGGTTAGTAAAGCATCAGGGTTACCTTCTAGTTTTTGGAACACATCTTTGGGGATAATATACTCCGCACTCATTTCATCCCAGACTTTTTGTACGCGCGGGGAGAGCCTGCCTTCACGTTTCACAAAGGAGCGGATTCCACGTTGATGCTTCATAGTTGCGGGTGTTTGGTTGCTTTGCCAAGCATCGCTAAGGTCTCCGTCAGCCGGTAAAATTTCTTGCGAAGCGCTCTGCGAAGTGTTATCCATATCCTGCACGCCTAATTAGATGTGGTTAAGAAGTCGTGAATCCGTCGGATGCCCTCCCTGATGTCGTCGCTTGCTAAAGCATATGAAAAGCGAATATGATTTTCGATCCCGAAGCTATCCATAGGTACGACAGCAACATTCACTTCTTCTAGAAGCATCTTTGCAAAGTCATTCGCATCCATCGCTACATTTCTGGACTTACCGATCTCCTTGCCTATGAGACCAGATATATCAACGAAAGCATAAAAGGCACCCTGGGGGCTTGCTAAGCGGAAGTAACCATTGGTCGCTAAGTCAATTTCATTTAGCAAGGATGATATCAGAAGTCGTCGCTCATCGAAAACACTGCGCATCGCCGAAACGTTTTCATTTATGCTTTCTAGTGCACTGATTGCTGCCACTTGGGCGATATTATTCACATTAGAAGTAAGGTGACCTTGCATGCGCTTCATAGCGTTAATTGCATCGCGTGGGCCTGCTGCCCAGCCGACTCGCCACCCAGTCATAGCACTTGACTTTGCCACACCGTTGATGATGATCGTGCGCTCACGCAGCTCGGGGCAAACTTCTAGCAAATGCGGGGCAGTCTGGAAGCCTTTTTCAACGCGCTCGTTAAGCAGTGGCGGGTAAATTAGGTATTCGTATATCTCGTCTGCCACACACCAAATATCGCGCTCTAAGCACCATTTACCAATTGCTATAAGCTCATCTTCAGTGTAGACAGCGCCAGTAGGGTTAGCAGGGGAGTTTAATACCAAAAGGCTGGTCTTATCGGTGTATGCGCTGCTTAGTGTTTCGGGAGTGATTTTGTATTCCCTATCCGTTTCAACCGCAATACTTTTACCGCCGAGATATTTAACAACTTCAGCGTAGGTGAGCCAAGAGGGTTTAGGTAGCAGCACTTCATCATCTGGGTCGATTAGGACCGCTAAGGACTCAAACACGGCTTGTTTGCCACCATTTGTAACGATTATATCTTCAGCACTAAAGGTAGCGTTATCAGGGAGAGCTTGCTCAGCGTTGATCTGCTTAGCTACCTTTTCCCTCAGCTTAAGTAGGCCGCCAACTGGGGAGTACTTATGCATTTTCGGACTGTCAACGCCTGCCTTTGCGGCTTCTAATGCGGCCTCTGGAGTGGGGAAGTCCGGCTCGCCTGCCCCAAAAGATATCACCGGCTTACCAGCTGCGCGCAACTTTTTGCCGAGCTCGTCAATTTCGAGGGTAGCAGAAAGTGATATTGCTTTAGCGCGCGAGGAAAGATTACCTTTCATGTCTATATTATACATCATTTTCTAACTTCGCGCACATATGGAAATAAATTCCATATGTGCGTTCAGAAGAAAATGTGCATTACACTTAGTTTTGATTGCCGTTCGCTTTGCGAACTATCAAAACGGGTTCTAACTTCGCGTGCATACCAAAAACATCTATGCTATAATATAGATGTTGTAATCCTCCCGTAGCTCAGTGGATAGAGCACAGGTTTCCGGTACCTGGTGTCGCACGTTCGATTCGTGTCGGGAGGACAAGTCATGAGCTACGACTTTTTTCAACAAAGAAATGTCAGGGCTTTGCCGTGACTTTCGACTTGAAAAATGGTGGGGTACAGAGGAGTTACTCCCCGAGAGATATGCTCAGTGGATAGAGCACAGGTTTCCGGTACCTGGTGTCGCACGTTCGAAACGCGATGGGAGGACAAGTCATGAGCTACGACTTTTTTAGCACGCACAAGCATTCTATGTGTGGCGTTTTAGGGAAGAAATTGAACCCTTGGAGGTGTTCCATTTCGTATACTCCCAGAAGCTTCGCGACATCGCGTGCTTGAGTCGAGGGGTTGCAGCTTAAATAGATGACATTCGAAGGTTTTGCTGTCAAGATTTGCTGAACGACTTCTTTAGCTAGACCATTTCTGGCAGGGTTGACAATTAGTGTGGAGTCCGCAGTGATTTTCTCAAGCGCTTTGGAGGCCGATGCGCAAATCACCTTAACGCGTTTAGTGTTGCCTTTTGCACCGTCTTCTAGCGCATCACTTCCGAAGTGTGCCAAAGCGTTATCTTTCGCAAATGCGTAGTTATCTTTATCGATGTCAACCAAGGTGATATTTTTGATAGCGCCCTTCACTCCTAGCCCAAGCGATATACCAATAGTTCCAACCCCGGAGTAAAAATCAACTAGGTTTCCAGATGAAACGTACTCTCGCATCTTCAGAAGTGCATTTTCATATGCGGGTACGTTCACTTGGAAGAAGGAGTTAACCCCGTAGCTAAAATCAATTCCGTTTATAGAGTCGCTAAGCATAATCAAACCATTCTCAAAAATTACTCGAGATTTGTGACGGTTCTTTTTTGATAAGGTAGCGACTTGAATATTTGGTAGTTCTCCAATCGCTTTAAGTCCATTATTGAAGCGCTTTAGCAAATCAAGATCTTCAATCAGGTTCAACCTTGAAGCCGTTACTCCTTCAGCGTTACTGCGCACAATTATCGAGTGCACGCATTCCGGTGAAACATTATCCCTTTTAAGCGCCCTGGCAATACCGTTTGCAGCTTCCACGATTTCGGGTTTCGTGAGCGAGAATTCATCAGTCGCGATAATTTCCCCATCACCACGGGCTTTAATGCCAAGCTCCCCGTTAGGCGAAATGTAAAAGGTATATTTTGCGCGGTAATGGTATTCATTTCCGGTAAAAGTTACTGGTGGAACTCTCACGTCAATGCCACTTAAGCGGTATGCGTCGATGATTAGACTAGATTTAAGTTCATTTTCATAATCTATAGTCATTATTTGCCAAGGCGATGTGTGCAAATACGTTGAATCCTGAGGTGGGACGCGATATTTTGATGGTTTTAAGACTGACTGCACAATACCTTCATCATATTTGGCGAGCATTTTAGTAGTTTTGACAGTGACTTCTTCATTTGGCAACGCTCCGAGTATAAAAATCTTCTTACCATTTGGCAAGTTCCCTATACATGCTCCAGTATTGGTCATATTACCAGCCGTTAGTGTTTGTATATCAGACATTTCTATTTCGCCGTATAGCTCGCTAATCTTAAATCAAGTCGGTTTAGAAATTCTCTAGCCACGCTCGGGTGCAGCTCACCATTTTGGGCAGCTCTTTGAATGTCTTCACGCTGAGTTCGCACTATTTCTATCAGTAGATTTGACACGAATGATATATCACGCTTATTTTTGGCAATCGAAACAGAGTCTAGTGACTTCCAAACGCGTATTATATGCTCCTTATCGAATGATTCAGGTGAGGCGTCATGCTCCTTATTAATTACCATCAGTGCGGAATCTTCCATAATTCGCCGAGCTTTTCCATATTGACCATCGAGCGGGTTTTTGCCAGACAATTCCTTAAGGCCAGGCTCGAGTTTGCGTATCAGTATCGGCAGTGTTAATCCTTGAAGTAATAGTGTGCCAATTGCCACAATTAACCCCACCACCTGTATGAAGATGTGTATCTTGAACGCATCAGAATGGTAGTTGATAACTTCGTCACTGGCAAATTTAGTTGGTATTGAGCTCGCAGCCGCTAAAGTTACCACACCGCGCATACCTGTCCAAGAAAGGATCAAGTACTCTCGCCAAGAAACGGCAGCACTTTGCAGGCGGTCGCTAGCTTTGGAGTACATTTTTTTACCGTATGGCTTAGAAGAGATGAAGTGTGAGAGGTGTTTATACTGCATTCGATACCAAATTAGTCTAGAAGCGTTATATCCAAGCACGCCAAAGGGGCGCACTGCAATCACTACGAACAGCACTGCGAACCCTGAAAGAATCGTGAGCGATGTGCTAAGTGTGGAGTTTATAAGGTCTGTAATGATAAAGCGAAGTTGCAGACCGATATACGCGAAGACAAAAGAGTCGATGAGAGTCTCAATCGAATGCCAAAGTGCTTGCTCTTGGAGGCGGGTCGTGTGGTTTGAGCGGAAGGAGTTCTTTTCGATCACAAACCCGGCTGCAACTACTGCTAAAACGCCAGATGCATGCATTTTTTCGGCGCCGATATATATCGCCCAAGGCATTAGAGCAGTGAAGACGGCAATTATTTGCGAATCATCAAGAAGTTTGCGTACTAAAACCGTAACGCCACCGCTAAGTAGACCTACACCCACACCCGATATGCTTGCATAAACAAGTAGCCAAAACGGGTTTTCGATGGGGTTATGCTCGCCATACGTTATCCCTACTGAAAAGGTGAAGAGTGTTAAAGCGGCAGCATCGTTAATGAGCGATTCACCAGTTAGGATAGTCATGACACGGTCTGGTAACCCCAGCTTTTTACCAATCGATACTGATGATACAGCATCTGGTGGCGCAACCACTGATCCCAAAATAAGTCCAGCTGAAAATGTCATGAATCCCGTCATAGCGTCCACTACTAGTGCTACAATTACAGCCGTCACGATTATGAGCCCAACACCTAACCATATGATTGGGTTTCGCATCTGGCGAAATTTGTATCCTGAGAGATTCTGGGCAGCCGAAAAAAGCATGGGCGGTAAAATTAACTCAAGTAGTAAGTGTCCATCAATTTGCACCCGCTCTAAGAAGGGGGCAAACGAGACGACACCGAGTAGCAAGACTAAAAAAAGCTCTGATGAAAAGTGCAAGCGTTTAGCAATTGCGGAAAAAACAAGTCCACAAAAGGCAACAATAATTATCGAAACTGACACTATACACATTATAGCATAGTTTGTGGTATAATGTATATAAATGGTTTATTACTCATTTTCCAGTGCAGCGCTCTCAATGCGTCCTAGTGAGATTCGCTCACTTTTCTCTGTGGTAAATCGCCCGGAGGTTATCTCCCTAGCAGGGGGCATGCCAAACTTGAAACATATGCCTTTCAACGAAATCGCGTCAACAGTTGGTAGCGACATCCGCGAGCACGGTGAGAAGATGTGGCAATATAGCAATGCCCAAGGCGATAAGCGCTTGCGCGAGCAGATTCTAGAGATTACCGCGTTAGAAGAGGTTGAATCTGATGTAGACAACATTATCGCCTGCACCGGATCTCAGCAAGCACTTGATTTTGTGACTAGAGTTTTCATAAATCCAGGTGATGTAATACTCTCTGAAGCGCCAAATTACGTTGGTGCATTGGGGGCGTTTTTGGCTTATAACGCCGAGATTCGCAACTCGCCAATGGATGACCAAGGCCTCATACCATCTGAGCTTGAGAAGACGATCAATCAGGTGCACAGTGAAGGCAAGACTATTAAATTCCTTTACACGATCCCGAATTTCCACAACCCTGCTGGTGTCACAATGTCGCTTGAGCGGCGCCCGCAGATTTTGGAGATTTGCAAGCAAAATAACATCTTGATTTTAGAAGACAACCCCTACGGATTGCTCGGTTTTGAATCTCAAACTCTGCCCGCCATCTACTCCTTTGATTATGATGCAAGTTTAGGGTATGCCCCAAGCGTTATATATCTTGGTTCATTCTCCAAAATCATTGCCCCAGGTCTACGCGTGGGTTGGATTATTGCACCGGACTTGATACGCGACCGCCTAGTGCTGTCTGCTGAGTCGGCCCTGCTCTGCCCATCTCAATTTGCCCAAATGACGGTTTCTTCATATCTTGAGCATTTTGACTGGAAAGCGCAGATAAATGAGTACCGCTCAATGTATAAGTCGAACTTTCAGGTCATGAAGCGAGCACTTAACGACTTCCTGCCTGATTTGCACTACAATGAGCCTCATGGTGGGTTTTATGTCTGGCTTGAGCTTCCCAATGGCGTTGATGCGAAAAAACTGCTTCCAATCGCTGTGGAAAAAGGCGTTGCATTTGTGCCTGGTACGGGATTCTTTTCTAACGGTGAAGGTAGCAATTACGTACGCCTATCCTTTTGTTATCCTAATGAAGACGAGATTTACGAAGGAATACGACGACTCGCCGATGCTTTAGTTGCATACAAGTAGATTTTATGTTATAATATAGTTGTAATTCACGAGAAAGGACCATATTAAATGGCAGATAGTAAAGATACAAAGGTGGAAGCTGCGAAAGGCAATAGCTCTAAAAGCACATCAGTCACGCCTGCTCCAGCGGCAGAGGTGGCTACTCCTACTCCCGCTCCAGCTGTAGCAAAAGATGCTGATACTACGGCAGCGCCTTCTACCACAGATAGACTTAAGTCAGTGAGCCATCGCGTAAAGCAGAGCGCTTCGAAAGATGGTAAAGTCAATCCAGTGGTGATTGGTGTTATTGCTGCTGTGGCTGTAATAATTATTGCGCTGATACTATTCTTTACAGTGTTTAATGGCAATTTTGCTAAAGGTGACATCCGTAGCGTTGACTTCTACCAAAGCAAGAGTACTAAGGACGTCCAAGAGGGCACTGCAAAGCCTATGTCTTCGTTTAAGCATGGTGAGCCGATCCTAGTGAAGATTAGTTACGGTATTTCTGATAATGCCTTCACTAAAAAAGATGCTGATTCGACTATAGAATTGCCTGAAGGTGGCGAGATGACAGTCATTCCTGAGGCAAACGAAAGTGCACCAACCACATCAGTGACTTTTACGTATGAGATTTATAAAGATAAAAACACTGAAAGTCCTGTGCGCAGAGGCTCTCTTCCTGTGACAGTAACTCCTGATACCAAAGATGGTGACCGCTATATTTCAGTAGTATCTTCTGCAAGAACTGCTTTAGAAGCCGGTAACTACACTTTAGAGATTCGTAACACTGCCGAGGATGGCTCGCGTGGTGAAATCATTGCAAAGAAGACTCTAAAAGTCACTGAGTAAGGCTTTGAAAGCTACCTGCCTTTATAAAGATGACGTCTAAAGATGATGAACGTGTCGGCCAGACAATTGATGGTCGATACGTTATCATCGAAAAAATCGCCCACGGTGGCATGGCGACAGTCTATCGCGCCCTTGATCGGCGTCTAGATCGTGAAGTAGCCCTCAAGCTCATGCACCCTCACTTGGCCAACGGCCCGGAAGGTGCAACTTTCGTCTCACGCTTCCGTCGTGAAGCCCGCGCTGCTGCCAGATTACATCACCCCGGTATCGTCACTGTCTTCGACCAGGGCTTAAGCGAAGGGAGCGATGGTGTAAGTTACCTTACGATGGAATATGTGCGTGGCACCAATCTCCGCCGGCGACTCAAAGATGTGGGGACATTTTCAGTTGGCGATGCGTTAAAGAATATGGAGCACATCTTGCGCGCGTTAGCAGCTGCTCATCGCGCTGGTCTTGTGCATCGTGACGTAAAGCCGGAAAACGTGTTGATTAATCACCGTGGGCAGCTCCAGATTACCGACTTTGGCCTAGCGCGTGTGGCGACGGAAATGTCAACTTCCACCACTGGGACAGTTTTTGGCACAGTAGCCTACTTAGCGCCCGAGATTATTGAAACCGGTCAGTCGGACGCACGTAGCGATGTGTACTCAGTAGGCATCATGCTTTACGAACTGATCGCCGGTCAGCAACCCTATGAGGGCACTACACCGATTCAGATTGCATTCAAACATGTCAATGAAGATATTCCAGTGCTTTCAGACCTTCACCCCGAAGTTCCGCGCAGTGTTTCATTGCTTATGGAAGTCTTCAGTGCACGAGATAAGACTAAACGACCCCCTGATGCTGCTAAAGCTTTGGAGTTACTCAGTAAATTGGCTCGCTCACTTTCGGCAGCTGACCTTGCCGTAAAGCTACCACCTCCGATCAACCCAAGTGGTCTTATCGATGATCAGTTGAATCTTGTGCCCGAATCACCCCCTGAAGACATAAGCCCTAATGACATGTTCAATGATGAAAATGTTTTGACCAGTAGTGAGTTAGACAGCTCTGAGATCTACGCAGTAGAAGGGGCGAGTGAAGAAGTGTCTCTTGCTGGAAAGCACATCGCGCCTTATGATGCCGATTTGTCGCCGATGGACACTGATTTTGAGCACATCCATGAAGCTCAAGATCACACATTGCATATGAGTGGCCAAGACGCTATCGAAACTAACGTTTTATCACTTGAAGAGTTGCAGAGTGTGCGTGCAGGTGGCGGTGGAATGAACTCTGCCGGCAATTCTACCCTTGGAGCTATATCGTCCGAAGACACCAGAGGTGAGCAAAACACACCTGATGAGGTAACCAAAAAGAAGAAACGCAAACGGTTACGAATCATTTTGCTTACCACTATCACAGTACTTGCTTTACTGCTTGCCGGAGTGACATTTTGGTGGTATGAAGCTGTGGGCCCAGGTTCCTACACAACAGTACCCTATGGTCTCGATGGTAAAACCGCTGATGACGCTAAGGCTGACCTAGATGCTGTACATCTAAAGTACAGCGTTGAGGAGATATTTGATGATACTGTCCCAGTGGGGATGGTGGTGCGAACCGACCCTTACGCCGGTGTTTCAGTTTCAAAAAATGGTGATGGTGTAAAGATTTTCATATCCAAAGGCATTCAAAAGCTGAATATCCCAGTGGGGCTTACCGGAAATGATGTCAATGACGTAAGCACAGCTCTTAAGACTGCCGGGTTTAGCAATGTGAAGATAACCCGTACTTACAATCGTGATGTGCCAAAGGATATTGTGATATCGCTTGACCCAGAGCAAGGTACTCTAGAGATTCCATACAATACGGAAATAACCTTGCTAGTTTCTGATGGGCCAAAGCCGGTGAATCTTCCAAGTCTGCAAGGCATGAATATCGAGGATGCGATTGCGATTATCGATGAGTATGGGCTTAAGTATTCACGAGTTGATACATTTTCTGATAACGTGGCTGCGAATGTGGTGATTTCCCAAGATCCTGCCAGAGATGCGTCGGAACCGTATTTTGAAGGTGAGACTATCCGGTTGACAGTTTCAAAAGGTCCGGAAATGACTGTAGTGCCTTCAGTGGAGCGTTTGCATTTAGAAGAAGCGAAAAAGCTTTTGCAAGACGCTGGTTTAGAGGTCCAGATCCAGGGCGAAGCTGATTTCGGGCTGGTTAAAAAGCAAAATGTTCCGGCAGGCACAAAAGCTAAGCGCGGTTCTGTAGTCATTCTCACGGTGGTGTAGCATTGCATTGCCCATTTTGCAAGAATCCTGACTCAAAAGTTGTCGACTCACGTCTCCTTGAAGATGGATTTACCATCCGCAGGCGCCGAGTTTGCACAAATGAAAGCTGTGCAAAACGTTTTTCCACTTTGGAAACCACTACGCTTTATGTGCAGAAGCGCTCGGGCGTGCTTGAGCAATTCGATAAGTACAAGCTTATCTCAGGTGTGCGCAAAGCCTTCCAAGGCCGGGCAGTCGATGAAGACGTTCTGCTTAAACTCGCTGGTCAGATCGAAGATGATATCCGCGGGAGAGGCGTTTCTCAGATCGACTCATATGACATCGGCCTAGCGCTACTTTCACCACTTTTCGCCATTGACGAAGTGGCATATCTGCGTTTCGCATCCGTCTATCAGAATTTTGACTCACTTGAAGATTTTGAAAAGGAAATCGCTAAAATACGCGCCACCGCTAAAGAAACTGTAGAAAGTGAATAGCGGTTGTGTGCTCGCAGGCAATCTCGCGCAGGTTAATTATGCGCACAGAAAACACTAACTAGATCTTTGAGTGTTCCAAGTCTAGGTCGGTTAACTTTTACGAAATTGCTTTAGCGACTACCTCCTTTGCTTGGGTCTGGACCTGGGCAAGATGCTCAGGGGAGATGAAACTTTCAGCGTAGATTTTGTAGACATTTTCCGTGCCGCTAGGTCTAGCCGCAAACCAGGCGTTATCAGTCACCACTTTTAAGCCTCCAATGCCGGCGTCGTTTCCAGGGGCTTTAGTGAGCTTGGCGGTTATTTTTTCGCCGGCTAACTCAAGTGCTGAAACGTCTTGGGGAGAAAGCTTCTTGAGCTTGTCCTTTTCTTCTAGGCTAGCGGGCGCATCAATGCGTTCATACCAAGATTCACCATACTTACCGATCAGTTCACGGTGATGCTCAGCGGGGTTCTTGCCGGTGCTAGCGGTAATTTCAGAAGCGAGTAGGTCGAGTAGTAAACCATCTTTATCAGTCGTCCACACCTTGCCATTCTTGCGCAAAAAGCTTGCCCCAGCTGACTCTTCGCCGCCAAATCCTAGCTCACCACTGATAAGCCCTGGCACAAACCACTTTAACCCGACTGGAACTTCTACTAGTTTGCGCCCGATACCACCACTGATGCGGTCGATTAGAGAACTTGATACTAAGGTCTTCCCAACGGCGACGCTACTTGGCCAGTTCGCGCGCGCGCCTGAGAAGAGGTAGTCTATGGCGACGGCAAGAAAATGATTCGGATTCATCAGCCCTGGAGTGTAAGCATTGTTAGGGTCTACTCCAGCAGCTCCGGTCGACTTCGCATGCGCGTTGGGCACCACAATTCCGTGTCGGTCAGAGTCAGCGTCATTACCAGTGCCGATATCGTATCTACTGGCATCCTCTAGGAAGCGATTCACTAACCCCTGCATTGAATAAGGCGATGAGCAGTCCATACGAATCTTTTCGTCCCAATCCAGAGTCATGAAAGGCCATCTTGGGTCGACAGTTTCATTCACTACTGTTAAGTTTAGGCCATACTTCTCAGCAATTACGCCCCAGTACTCAGTGGCAGCACCCCCGAGCGGGTCAGCGCCGATTTTCACTCCAGAATTTCTAATCGCCTCCATATCGATAATGTTCTCCAAATCATCTACATAATGCGTTCTGAAGTCGTAACGGTGGGTGGTATCTAAATCTAACGCTCGCTCAAATGGTATGCGTGGAACATCTTTATAACCACCACTAAGCAGCTCATTGGCACGTGATGCAATCCAAGCAGTAGCGTTCGTGTCAGCTGGGCCACCATGGGCGGGGTTGTATTTATATCCGCCATCGCTCGGAGGGTTGTGCGAAGGCGTTATAACAATACCATCCGCTAAGCCACCAGCTCTAGAAGGTTCTTCAATCGAAGCAGCGAAGGCGTCGGCACGCAAATTACCCGAAGTGTCAGAGTTAGCGCGCAAAACAGCATGTGAAATCGCCGGAGTAGGTGTCCAAATCGGCAAATTAGTCGATTGATTACCATCTAATGCCCGGTTGATAGTGCCAAGAGTTACATGAGAGTCGATGCAGACATCGACCCCAGCTGCACCTAATACTTCTAAAGTGGTCATAAAGGCAGGTAAAGACAGCAAATGCGTATCGAACCCCAAGAAGAGCGCTCCAGTGATGCCAGAGCGGTTGCGGTATTCGATAATTGCTGCTGTGATAGTGATTATGTGCGCCTCATTGAAAGCCGAGTTAAGCGATGCTCCACGGTGCCCTGAAGTGCCAAAAACGACCTTTTGGGAGGGGTCGTCAACATTGGGTTGAAGTTGATAGTAGGCGTCGAGAACTTGCTTAACGTCGATTAAATCGCTTTCGATAGCGACCTGGCCTTTTCTGCTCATATTTCCCCTTTCGTTAGAGCGGACGGTTGTCATGCTTTTTGGCAGTGGTATTATTCTTCTTGCCACGTAGTAATTCTAAAGCATTGACAATGTGGTTACGCGTTTCATCTGGTGATATCAGAGCGTCAATCGCACCTTTTTCTTGGGACATATTCGCATTGATGGTAGTTTTAGTGTACTCATCGATGAGCTTTTGGCGTAGTATATGCTCTTCGCCACGCAATTTTGCTTTAGCAAGGGCTTTGCGGTGAATTATCTGCACAGCGCCTTCAGCTCCAAGTACTGCAATTTGAGCACCTGGCCAAGCTAAATTGATGTCTGCACCGATCTCCTTTGACCCCATTACAATATATGCACCACCATACGCCTTTCTAAGGACTACGGTGATTAGCGGAACAGTAGCTGTAGCGTAAGCAGTGATTACCTTTGCTCCACGGCGAATGATACCCGCTCTTTCTTGCTGTAAACCCGGGCGATACCCTGGTACATCTACAAGAGTGATCAGCGGAATGTTGAATGCATCGCAGAAATTCACGAAGCGAGCAATCTTTTCGGAAGCATCAATGTCAAGCGTTCCAGCATTAAAAGCCGGCTGATTTGCCACAATACCGACCGTTTCGCCGTTAATACGAGCTAGCCCAACCACGCAAGATGGTGCAAATAAAGCGTGCACTTCGATAAACTCTTCATAGTCCACGAGTGCATAGATAACGTCAAGCACATCATAACCTTGTTTAGGGTTCTCAGGCACCAAATCGTTCAAGAATTTAGCATTGGCCTCATCGTTCGCATCGGGGATATAGTCATAACGCTGGTTGGGTTGCTCGGAATTTGGCGGCAGGTAGGAGAGTAGTACACGTGTATATTCAAGTGCCTGAGCTTCGTCATCGGCTAAGTAGTGGCATACGCCTGACGTTTCAGAATGCATCAGACCTCCACCTAAATCATCGGCTGAAACATCTTCTCCGGTCACGGACTTCACCACATCTGGTCCAGTCACGAACATGTTGGAATTCTCGCGCGTCATAATGATGAAATCAGTTAGCGCAGGGCAGTAAACCGCGCCTCCAGCACATGGACCAAGTATCAGCGAGAATTGCGGAATTACGCCCGATGCCTCAGCTGTTTTGCGGAATATTTTGCCGTAAAACCCGAGTGCCCCAACGCCTTCTTGGATGCGTGCACCACCCGAGTCAAGTAGGGCGATGACCGGCACACGCTCTTTCAAAGCGATGTCTAAAATGTTGCAGATTTTCTGACCTTCAGCCTCGCCTAGCGACCCTCCTCGATTGGGGAAATCTTGGGCATATACACAAACTTTTTGCCCGTTTACGTTACCAAATCCAGTAATAACTGCAGCTGGCATAAATTGCTCTTCGCTTAAGTTGGCGCCAACTAGCGTACCGACTTCAATAAAGGTACCTTCATCAAGAAGTAGATCAATGCGCTCTCTGGCAGAAAATTTATCTTTCTCGTGTTGTTTTTCACTCGAGTTTTTGTTGAGATCATCCATATGCTCATGTATTTTTGAGTCATGGCTAACTTTCTGCTTGCGCTTAGCAATCCTAGACTTCGTGGGAGATATAACACCTCTACTACGTACAATTTTACGTGTAATCTTCTTGACGTGTCGCTCAACTTCACTAAGTGTTCGACCCCTAGGTCTTCTAGTTCCAAACAGGTTCAAAATGCCCATTTATGCCTCACTTTCCAATTGTAACTTTATTAATACTTGACCTTGCTTTACAGAGTCGCCAGCAGTGATGTTAACCTCTTCAACCACGCCGTCTTTGGTGGCAGTGATAAATTTCTCCATCTTCATAGCTTCTAGAACCGCAACTAAATCGCCACTCTTAACAGTAGTCCCAGGTTCTACAGGTACTGAAACCACAATACCTTGCATAGGTGAAGTGATAACGCTCGGGTCTGAAGTGTCAATGGGGGTGTCATCAGCATTTTGACGCCGTGAAAGTAGGGAAGAGCGCCTAGGTGCAAGTGCTTGACGAGTAGACGTTGAAGATTGGCCAAATGACCCTAGCAAGCTTTCAGGAAGCTTTAAAACACTACGCTTTCCATCTATTTCGACAGTGAACGACTTTAGCTTCTCGTCTCGCTTTGCTTCACTTTCATTATTACCTTTACTAGGAGATTGCTTGAGCTCATCTGGAATTTCTGAAGATTCTTCGAATTGGGGTATGATTTTGTTTTCTAGCCATTTCGTAGAGACTTTGAAACCCATCGCTTCTTGGCTCGTGAAATCACTATCATCAAACACCACATCAAAGAGGTCGTGAGGTGTGGAAATGCCTACTAGCTCAAACTCTTTAAGAGCACGTTTAGTGCGTGCGATGGCTTCTTGGCGACTTCTTCCAGTTATGATAATCTTTGCCACCATCGAGTCGAAATCAGTAGTCACTACATCGCCCACCTGAATGCCGGGCTCTAAACGAATACCATGACCACACGGCCAGTTGATTTTCTCGATAGTCCCACCAGTTGGTGTCATTCCATTATATGGGCTTTCGGAAGTGATGCGAAGTTCGATAGAATGCCCGAAATTATCGTTAAGTGCTAAGTTACCACTTTTGCTAAGTGCTTCGCCTTCTGCTATGTGGATTTGCTCAGCCACTAGATCAATTCCAGACACTTCTTCGGAAACAGTATGCTCTACTTGCAGGCGCGGATTCACTTCTAGGAAGTAGAGTGCTTTAGTGCCATCGGATTTAGTTTCTAGCAGGTACTCACAAGTGCCAAGACCTTCGTAGCCTACAGTTTCAAAAAGGGACTTCGACCACGTGTAAAGTCGCTCGAGCATTTCGTCATCTACAAAAGGCGCTGGGGCTTCTTCGATAAGTTTCTGGTTGCGCCTTTGTACTGAGCAGTCACGCGTAGATATTACAGCGAAATTGCCATGAGTATCGCGCGCGCTTTGAGTTTCGACGTGACGTGCGTTCTCGACGAACCTTTCGATAAAGTAGTAGGATATATCGTGAGAATGAGCACTTAAGAACACGTCAAGGCCGGACTTATCGCGCACGACAGTAATGCCTTGACCGCCGCCACCATCGGCACGTTTCAGGATTACTGGGTAACCATGCTCGTCGATGAATCGTTTTACCACATCAGCACTCTCGATGAAGTCGGAAATTCCCGGGACTGGTGAAACTTTGGCCGCCTCAGCGACTTTGCGCGCTTTTACTTTATCTCCGAGCGCATTTATTGCATCACTGCTTGGGCCTAGCCATTTCACGCCAGCGTCAGTGCAGGCCGCAGCGAATTCGGCGTTTTCAGAGAGAAACCCGTAGCCCGGGTGCAGAGCATCAGCACCACTTTTGGTAGCGATTTCTAAGACTTTAGTGCCATTTAGGTACGTGTCAGCGAAATTGTCGCCTTCAAGCGAGTAGGCTTCGTCAGCAAGTTTTACGTAGGGGGCATTACGATCTTGATCAGAGTAGATAGCCACTGATAAGATTCCTAAATCGCGTGCAGTTCTTACGACCCTCAAAGCAATCTCGCCACGATTAGCAATGAGTATCTTAGATATCTTCATATTGATATTATACCACATACATTTGATGTGCGCGCAGGTGTTTTGCGGCCGGTTTTGCATAGAGAATGCAAACCTGATATAATGGTTATATATAATGAACGATGGTGCGGTCGATGAGCTCCGCACATAAAGGATGGTGAAGATTTATGCCAAGTGCAAAAAAGGGGAGCAACCCTACCGCAGAATCCGGAAAAAGCGCCGGAAAAGTTGCCGGGGAAGTAGGTAGTAAAGGCGTTGGTAGCAAGGGCAATGAAGGAGTAAATCCCTTGCAACACGGCGAGCTCAAGCGCGCCCTAAGTAGTCGCCAATTACAGCTGATTGCTATCGGCGGCACAATTGGCACATCGCTTTTTCTTGGCACTTCAAAGACGATATCTTTGGCAGGCCCTTCCATCATCATTGACTACTTGATTGCCGGCGTGGTCGTCTTCTTAACAATGCGCGTGCTAGGGGAGATGCTGATATCAGATTTGCGTTTCCGCTCATTTCGCGACCTAGTGACGCATTATCTAGGCCCGTGGGGAGGGTTTATCACAGGCTGGATGTACTGGGGGTTCTGGATCGTCACCGGTATGCAAGATTCGGTGGCGGTAAGTGTCTACTTGGAGGATTACTTCCCGGGCATGCCTCGCTGGCTACCAGGTCTATCAGTAGTGTTAATCATCTTCTTGCTCAACTCGGTGGCAGTGAATGTCTTCGGAGAAATGGAATTTTGGCTATCAATCATTAAGATTGTCGCTATCATAACACTTATTCTAGTCGGCCTGGTAATGGTGTTTTCTGGGCAGCATTTTGTGTATCAAACTGTTGATGCAAACGGTTTACAGAGCTCCCTAGATATGCAATCAAGTTTCAATAACCTGTTTGATTACGGCTTTTTTGGGCATGGTGCATCAGGATTTCTGCTCGGATTCCAGATGGCGTTTTTAGCGTACACTGGTGTAGAAGTGATTGGTACCACTGCTGCTGAAGTTAAAAATCCGCTTGTAACTTTGCCGCGGGCGATTAACTCTATACCACTGCGTATTTCCATCTTCTACATCGGGACAGTCTTCGTGATCCTTTGTGCAGTGCCTTGGAACACCATTGCCTCACTTCGTGGGTCGCCGTTTGTGAACATCTTCACTACCATCGGAATCCCCGCCGCCGGTGTCATTATGACCTTTGTGCTCATAACCGCTGCAGTTTCGGGGGCGAACTCTGGTCTCTACTCAACTTCGCGTATGCTTTTCGGGTTGTCGATTGATGGTCATGCACCGCGCGCGTTTAGCAAGACTTCGAGAAGCCAGGTGCCGCAAAGTGCCCTTACTTTTGGCTTGCTTGTGATTGCTATCCCTGTGGTTTTGGTGACCATTTTTGACGACAATCCAATGGATGCCTTCATGATTTTTGCATCATGGTCGACCGGCTGTATACTTTGCGTATGGATTCTGGTGCTAGTCTCATATTTCGTCTACGTCAGTAAACACGCCGATCTGCACAACGCATCTACGTTCAAAGCACCATTTGGTCGCATTTCCGCTGGGCTTTGCATCGCTTTCTTAAGCTTTATCATAATCATCATGTTCTTTGATACAGTGCCACGCCTTGGCATTATACTCGCCATCGCATCATTGCTCATCCTGTTCGCCGTCTACCGCTTCAAAGTCCATAAAATTGAACATCTTGAATATGAATAATGCATGAGCTTGTGCAGGTAAGGTTTTTGAGGGGCTAAGTTGCCAAGATGCGCCTGCACGCGCAAGGAAAATTTGTGGTATACTTAGAGTATGAGTAATAATGTTCTAGTGGCTGGTGTTGACACTTCAACCCAGTCTTGTAAAGTTGTTGTGCGTGAACTTGAAAGCGGCAAGCTCGTACGTTCTGGTAGTGCCGCTCACCCTGATGGCACCGAATGTCATCCTGATCACTGGTGGAATGCCTTTAAAGATGCTGCCTCGTGTGCTGGTGGCCTCGATGACGTTGCGGCGATTTCCGTAGGGGGGCAGCAACATGGTATGGTGCTCTTAGACGAAGACGGTGAAGTGATAAGGCCAGCTTTGCTCTGGAACGACACCCGCTCAGCCGTGGCCGCCGAAGACCTTATCGCGGAGTTCGGCGCACGCTCTATTGAAAAAAGCCCAGCTGCAGCTTATGATGGTCGCCACATCTCCGAGATTGGCGCCAAAGCATGGGCGGACGCAATCGGTTCGGTACTAGTGGCTTCAATCACAGTTACGAAGATTCGTTGGGTGGCGGCAACGGAACCCGAAAACGCTAAGCGCATCCGCGCGATTTGCTTACCGCATGATTGGCTTTCTTGGCGTTTGGCTGGATATGGACCAAAGTCACAAGGTCTCAACCCCGACTTAAACGCCATTTTCACCGATCGTTCGGACGCGTCAGGTACTGGTTATTTTGACGCAACTGCCGAAAATGGTCTTGGCGCTTACCGTCGCGACTTGCTAGACATGGCGTTGCGACCTGCAGGCATTACTTCGGAAAACATAATCCTTCCACGCGTCCTTCAGCCAACTGAGCACGCCCTAACCACTACACCTGCGAATTCGGCAGAGAAGGTGATCCCTGAAGATGTGCTGATCGGCCCTGGTGGTGGCGATAATGCTGCAGCAGCGTTTGGGCTCGGTCTTAGCACTGGGGAAGTCTCAGTATCGCTGGGCACCTCAGGTGTGGTAGCAGCTATTTCAGCTACACCGACCGCCGACCGCACTGGCGCTATCAACGGCTTTGCTGATTGCACTGGAAATTATTTACCACTTGCTTGCACGCTCAATGCTTCACGCGATATCGACGCTGCAAACGCTATCCTAGGCGTTTCATACGAAGAGCTTTCTGACCTAGCGCTTAAGGCTGAGCCTGGGGCTGGTGGCATTACACTAGTGCCGTACTTCGAAGGGGAGCGCGTTCCAAACCGCCCAACCGCGAATGCGTCACTCTTTGGGTTGACCTTACAGAATTCCACTCGTGAAAACATCGCTCGCGCATTTGTCGAAGGCATGTTGCTTGGTCAAAACGACGGGTTAGTTCAGATGCAGAAGATGGGGGTTACGATCCGCAAAGTCTACATGATTGGTGGCTCGATGAAGTCTCCAGCAGTTCGTGAAATTGCTCCAGCTATCTTTGGGCGCGACATTACCCTTCCAGAAATTGATGAGTACGTTGCTAATGGCGCTGCTCGCCAAGCCGCTTGGGTGTACAATGCGAAAAATGGCAAGCCAGATGCGCCGCAGTGGAAGTTAAAATCTGAGGAGGTGATTACCGCCCCCGAAACACAAGAAGTCGTTGATAACTATGAAGCTGTCAAAGATCTTCCGACTAAGGGGGAATTGCTGAATAAATAACGGATTTCAATCAGGTAGCAGTTTCAAAGCAAACTGCTGAAAAGGGTGCGCGCAAAAAACTTGCACGTAGTAGGAGTTTACGCGCTCCAAAGCCTAGGGAGCTTAACCTAAAGAGTAGCAATCGTTCATGGGTGATTGTTTTTGCAAGGCAGCGCCCCGCTCTTTTTGTATCCGAATTATTCTTAGCGGTAGTCTTATTCTATACCTCACTACTATCACTACCTTTTGCCACAGCTTCAGGTAAGAGCGCCTCGTTTGGCGTAGCATTTTTCACTACTACATCGGCCATTTCTGGTACTGGTTTAATCGTTGAGCCAACTGGAATCTTCTGGTCTGATTTTGGTAAAGTAGTCATTATGCTTACCATGCAAACCGGCGGCTTAGGAGTTATGACTTTAGCGTCATTGCTTGGCATTTTCGTATCGAAGCAACTTGGGTTAACTACTCGCATATTAACTGCATCAGACATCAAAGAATCGCGTTTCGGTGAGATCGGTGCACTGCTTAGAGTGGTTGTAATAACCACTTTCACTATTGAAGCAGTGGTCGCGGTGATGTTAGTACCTCGCTTTATGGAAATGCATCTGAACTTGCCCCGTGCACTTTGGCACTCTGTATTCTTCGCTGTATCAGCCTTCAATAATGCAGGTTTTGACCTCTCTGAAAGCAATTTCATTACGTGGGGGTCGCATTGGGGGGTCGTCATCCCTATGGCAATCGGCATGACTATGGGCGCAATCGGCTTCCCGGTAATACGTAATCTGGTCGACGTTGTCAAGCATCGCAAACTGAAACTCTTGAATCTAAACACGAAGCTAGTCTTAACAGTTTTCTTCATCATGGACGCGATCATTTTGCTGTGGTTCTTTGCAATCGAGCGCGATAACGCTGGGCTTTTCCCACCTGAGGTAATTGATAACACGTCTGACCATTTCGCTGGGCTTACGTTTGGTGCACTTACTACGCGCGCTTCAGGTTTTGGTGTACTTAACGCTGCGAACTTGACTCAACCCACCCTTCTCCTTGCCCAAATCTGGATGTTCGTTGGTGCTGGGCCCGCTTCAACCTGTGCCGGTATCAAAGTCACCACTGTTGCAGTACTCTTCATCGCCGCCTGGGCAGAGTTCAAAGGTCGAGGCGACTTGACAGCCTACGGGAAACGGCTTCCCCCAGGGGCACTAAAGGTTGCCGTGACAGTCTTAATCTGCGGTGTCATCGCCATATTCACATTCACACTGATCATTGACCAGATGACCGAAGCGCCTTTGGAGGTCGTCCAGTTTGATGTGATTTCCGCTTTTGCCAACTGCGGTCTTTCTCTAAGCCTGGCACCACTTCTAAATGACGTAGGGCTTACGATGATGGGCATGTTGATGTTCATCGGGCGTTTGGGTACTATGACCGTCGCCGCAGCTCTAATGAAGCGCGACCGCAGTGATTTAGTGCGCTACCCTGAGGAAAACCTCATCATCGGCTAGATTTGGTTGGCTTAGATTCGGTAGGGCTAGATTTGGGTAAACTGGATTTAACAAGCAGGATTCGGCGGGCAAGGCTCGAAGGGTAGGGTTTATAAGGGGGGACCGGCTTAGGCTAGGCGATTTTCACCAAAGGCTCTCGAAAAGTGTACAGAGCTCTGGTTAATACGCTCTTCTAGGCCTTTGATGTATTCGTCGCGGAACTCCTTGTACGGTACGTTTACTAGTGAATCATTGGTAAAATCAGAATTATCAGTAACCTCTTCGATGCAAAACTTGGGTATCTCCAGATCGACTACAGGGCTCATCCGCTCGCACTCTGCAATGATCAGTCCAGCGTTATCACCACCAAAAATATCGATCACCCAACCATCTTGGCCGATCCAAGCTGAGTAACGGTTCTTAATGATGGTTTTGCCGCCCCGTTTCACGAGCTCAATGGCAACATATGGGTCTAAAGTGTGTTCGACCTCATAGCGTGTACCGCCTAAGCTCGGTCCCTTTACTGTCATAGTCGCTAAGTCAAACGAGTCTTGATGTTCACTTAAGACTGCTAAGGGGTCAGTTTCGGAGCCGATGGTTACTTTTATGTCGGACTGAACTCGGATGCGTATAGCATAGCCGTCGCTAGATAGGTAATAGTTCTGAATTATCAAATTTGGGGGCAGACCACTATCGTACTCCTCTGGAAATTCAAAGCAGAAGAAACGCCTCTCAAATTCGAAATCGGAAAATATTTCGCTTATATCCCTATTTTACCATATTTTTATTGACATCTAGCACGACACACCGGAAATTTCGCAAAGAATAAGTTGCACGCGATACTCATTTAGTGTATAATAGTGTTATGATAGAAATTCGCTCAAGAAACGATATTGAGCAGATGAGGCCGGCAGGCAAGTTTGTTGCAGAAATACTTCAGACTTTACATGATTGCGTCAAAATCGGCACAAATCTACTAGAAATCGACGAGATAACGCGGAAGAAGATTCTTAAGAAGGGCGCTACTTCTTGCTACGTCGACTATGCGCCATCTTTTGGGGAAGGTCCTTTTGGTTATTATATCTGCACTTCAGTGAATGATGCTGTACTGCATGGGCGTCCTTATGACTACGATTTAGTGGCCGGTGATGTCCTTTCGCTTGACTTGGCAGTTTCACTAAATGGATGGGTGGCTGACTCAGCTTTCACAATGGTGGTCGGCTCAGAAACTGATGCCAACCTTACTACCCCAGAAGTCGAGCACCTAATGAACACTACTAAAACCGCCCTAGAAATAGCTATCGGAGCTGCTCGAGTTCCAAATCGAATCGGGGATATTTCAGCAAGCATCGGCGATTTTTGCCATGACCAAGGTTTTTTGGTGAACACGGACTATGGTGGTCACGGTGTTGGGCGAATTATGCATGCCGACCCACACGTACCTAACGACGGAAAGCCGGGGAGGGGTTTCAAGGTAAGGCCAGGGTTAGTGGTGGCGCTTGAGCCGTGGTTGCTCATGGGCACTGATGAAATCTACACTGATGATAGCGATGGTTGGACGATTCGCTCTGAAGATGGTTCGATCGGCGCACATTTTGAGCACACCATCGCAGTAACTGACGCAGACCCTATTGTTTTGACGGCTTGGGATTAACCCGCTTTGCTTCGAATATCAACCACACTGCTGAAACGACCAGTAATGTGATGGCAAACCAGATGTTGACACGCACTCCTAGGATATACTCGGAGTTGTCGATGCGTAGTGTTTCGATGAAGACGCGCCCAAAGGTGTAGAGAGCTAAGTAGGCAGGAATCACTACTTTGCTTTCAAATAAGGTTTTCCGAAAAATAACGAGCAGAACACTAAAAACAATTAGATTCCAGAGCATCTCGTACAAAAAGGTGGGGTGATAAAAGGTTACTGCTTGGTATTGACCTCTAGAAATGTCCAGCTTCCAAGGCAAATCAGTCTCTTTACCGTAAAGCTCAGCATTAAACCAGTTTCCGAGTCTGCCCACGCTTTGGGCAAGTGGAATTCCGGGCACGACGCACCAAAGAAAGTGGTTGAAGTCAATTTTGCGCACTCTACAAAACGCCCACGCTGCGACTACGCCAAAGATGATACCGCCCATAATGCCGAGCCCACCTTGCCAGATCTTGAAAATGCTTTGCGGGTGGTTGAGGTAAAATCCCGGTAGTGTCAAAACGTAGTACAATCTTGCACCAATGACCCCGCAAGGGAGTATTACTAGTAGTGCGTCCCAGATAACCCCAGGTGCCATTTTTGTATTTGGCGCAAGCGCATGTAGCTTTCTAGAACGCAAGACTCCGACTAGGCAGGCAAGCATTGCGCCACTTAAGACGCAGAGCGCATAAAAATGTATAGTGAAAGGACCGATGGTGAATTCACTGATGGGTGGAGTTGGTATGCTCATGATAATTATAACACAAATGATACGACTTGGTGCACAGCAAAGGCAAGCACCCCTGAAGCAGGTATCGTTAGAAACCAGGCTCGCATTATGTTGCCTGCTACCTGCCAGCGCACGGACTTGACGCTTTTTGTCGCCCCTGATCCGAGTATCGCGGAAGTTACTGTGTGCGTGGTCGAAATCGGTGCGTGGACAAAAAAGGCTGTCACGTAAAGCACAGCTGCTGAAACTGCTTCAGCTGCAAACGCGCGCGTTGGGTCGATATCGACGATTTTAGTACCCAGTGTCTTCATAATACGCTTTCCACCTGCGAAAGTGCCAGCACCGATGGCTAGTGCGCACATCACCATGATTATAAAGGGTATGGTTTCGTCGGTGTGTGAAACGCCGAAAATCCCCGTAGCTGCACAGGCCATGAAGATGATACCCATGGATTTTTGAGCATCTTGCAGACCATGTCCAAGCGCAAGGGCGGCTGAGGAGAAGATTTGCATTATGCGAAACTTCCCGAAAATGCGTTCAGGGTTCCGGCGCCGCAGTGCCCACTGAAAAACGAGCATCAATATGTATGCTAGCAGAAACCCGACTAGTGGGCTTAAGAACATCGGCTCAATCACTTTGTCGACAATTTTAGTCCACTTGATATGTACAGTGTCCGAAAAAAGCATTGCCGAAAGACCTGCGCCGGTTAAGCCTCCGATTAACGCGTGCGAAGAAGATGAGGGGAGTCCAAACCACCAAGTGATCAAGTTCCATCCGATCGCGCCAATTAGGGCCGATATAACCAGCTCGAGTTGCATTATCGAGCTCAAACCAGTTAAGTCTACAATATCTTTAGCTATAGTGGTCGCCACAGCAGTGCCCAAAAGAGCGCCTAGAAGATTCATAACCGCCGCTAAACTAAGGGCTACCTTAGGGGACATTGCTCTTGTCGAGACAGATGTAGCGATAGCGTTCGCAGCATCGTGAAACCCGTTGGTGAAGTCAAAAACAAGCGCGACTAGGATTACGAGAATCGCGATAGTTAATTCCACTTAGCTCTCCTTGATGGCGATTTGCTCAACGGCAGCTGCCACTGATTTGAAGCTTTCGGCGATATCGACTAGCGCGTCGGAAATACCCTTAGTTTTAATAATTTCCACAGCGTCACTTTTTCCCGAAAATAACTTCGCTAAGAGCGCACGGTGGGCCTTTTCGGAGTCGATCACCAATTCGCGTAGTTGCTCAAGATCAGCTGAATGAGCGCGAACATCAGACATACCAGAGATGATAGCAAAAGTGCGCACAGCTAAGTCTTCAAGTAATGATACTTGTTTCTCGGCTTTTTTTGGCAAGTCGCGAATATCGTACAAGTAGATGATATCAATCGCTTTGTCATATCCATCAATCACATCGTCAATACGTGACGAAATCACGTACATATCGTCGCGGTCAAAGGGGGTTACAAAGGTGTTAGCAATCCACTTCGCAATATCGCGCTTTTTACCGTCTGCTAGCTCCTCAAGCTCACGCATTGAGTCCGAAATTTTCTTATACTCAGAAGCATTAGCCGAAACCATCTTGACCAACAGTTTTGAGCTGTCGATCAAGTGGTTTGCGAGCTGCTTATAAAGATTAAGGTAGGATTTATCTTTGGGTGAAAAAATCCCCATCTTAGCCTTTCAGTGAGTCTTTTAGGGCAGCCAAGTCAGCATTGCCCTCAAGAGATGTTACAGTTTGAATATCATCTCCAAAGGTCTGGCTTGCAGACCCGGTCTTTTTGCGAGCGCGCGATTTAGCAGGCTTTGAGTCTTCGGTTTCAGTGATCTGAGCCTCGGCTTCCGCTAGTTTCTTTACGTACTCCTTATGCTCTTCCCAAGTTTCGCGAGCCTTCATGTAGCCCGCTTCCCAGGCAGCTTTCTCATCTTCGAAGCCTTCTTTCCACTCATTAGTTTCAGAATCGAACCCTTCAGGGAAGATGTAGTTGCCATTGCTATCGAAGTCTTGGGCAGCACCGTAGAGAGCTGGGTCAAAATCGTCGGATCCCATATCCACTAGCTCAGACGCTTGCTTGATCGAAAGCGAAATGCGACGACGCTCCAAATCGATATCTACAATCTTTGCGAAGACATTGTCGCCAACTTTACCAACTTGGTCAGCTGAAGAGATGTGCTTACCTGAAAGCTCGGAGATATGCACTAGGCCTTCGATACCGTCAGCAACTTTAATGAAGGCACCAAAGGTAACAATCTTAACGATTTCTCCAGGCACGACTTGACCGATAGCGTGATTACTTGCAAATACTTGCCATGGATCCTCTTGGGTGGCCTTGATCGAGAGTGAAACGCGTTCACGATCATCTTCGATACCAAGTACTTCTACAGTCACTTCTTGACCAACTTTAACGACCTCTGATGGGTGGTCGATGTGATGCCATGAAAGCTCTGAAACGTGTACTAGACCATCGGTTCCGCCGATATCGACGAAAGCACCGAAGTTAGTGATTGATGAAACGATGCCCTTATAAATCTGGCCCTTCTGTAGGCTAGCAAGGAATTCGCTCCGGTTTACAGCTACGCTTTCTTCAATGATAGCGCGGTGCGAAAGTACCACATTATTACGATTCTTATCTAGCTCAATGACCTTGAACTCCATGGTTTGACCGATATATGGCGTGATATCGCGCACACGGTGGGTTTCTATCTGTGAAGTTGGCAAGAATCCTCGAAGCCCGATGTCAACAATTGCGCCACCTTTAACGCTTTCGATAATCTTACCCTCAATAGTTTCGTTATTTTCTTTGACTTTTGCAACATCTTCCCAAGCCTTTTCGTACTGGGCGCGCTTCTTTGAAAGAATTAAGCGACCTTCTTTGTCTTCCTTTTGGATGACTAATGTTTGGACTACTTCACCCATAGACACGATTTCTTCAGGTTTGGCATTGCGAGCCACAGAAAGCTCTTTAGTTGGGATTACACCCTCAGTTTTATAGTTTACATCGACTAAGACTTCGTCGCGAGCAATATTTACTACACGCCCTTCAATGATATCTCCATCTTTGAAGTACTTAATTGTTTTGTCGATTTCATTAATCAAGTCTTCTTTTGATTTGAAATTGTTTTCAATTACTGACATTATTTACTTTTTTACCTTCCTTGTACCCTATTAGGCACAAATAGTGGTTCACCGCATATCACAAGAGCAAAAATAGCATCCTCAATATGAAGCTCCACATCAACGAACATAACTTACTCCTTAATTATACCACACAATCACCTACCTGTCAAGTTTGAGCGACATTTTTTCCGCCCAATAATAAAACCGCCCACACGCGAAGCTAAAAGGTGGTATAATAAGGATATGACTCAAGTAAAAAATGTGGTATTCGATATAGGTAATGTTTTAGTGGTGTGGGATCCGTACGCATCAATAAGTGCACGCTACACAAAAGAGGAGTTTGAGAAATTTAAGACTGAAGTTAAGTTCGATGAGCTGATAGAGCTATGGGATTCCGGCGTTCTCCACCATGAAATCGCTATGAAAATAGAAGATATTGACCGCAAACAAGGCACTCACTGGGCAGATTTGTATTCCTACTACGTCCCGCGCTTCGCACACTCCATCCAAGGCTTCATACCGGGCATGGCCCAAATCATCGCCGACCTTAAAGCGCGTGGCATAAATGTATATGGACTCACCAACTGGGCGGCTGAAGATATCGAAACTGCTAAACGGATTATCCCTGGGCTAAAGCAGATGGATGGTATAGTTGTTTCAGGCATTGAGCAGACAAAGAAGCCAGACGCTAAGATATATGAGATCCTACTAGAGCGATATAACTTAACTCCCGGTGAGTCTGTATTCATCGATGATCGTGAAGATAATATCGAAACTGCACGCAATTTAGGGATGCACGGGTTCGTGCAAGAAGCCCCTCTCGAGCAAGGCGCACCACGTTTTCGTGAATATCTCAAAAGTTTGGGGGTCGATTTATAAGTTCAGGACCCCATAACGCTATGAAACGCTACCTTATACCCGGACTCTACGCCGAACACCCAAGTGTCCGAACACTGCCGTACTGCCTCAAAGTCCTGCTTGAAAATCTGCTCCGCAATTTCGACGGCGTAAATGTGACAGCAGAGCAGATCGAAGCACTTTGCAATTGGGATGAGCATTCAAGCACTCAAGGCGAGATTCAGTTCACACCGGCGCGCGTCATCATGCAAGATTTTACTGGTGTTCCATGCGTTGTAGACCTTGCCTCAATGCGTGAAGCTGTGCAGTCCATGGGTGGGTATGCTTCAAAGATTAACCCTATCAAAACTACACAAATGGTCATCGATCACAGTTTGCAAATTGATAAAGCCGGCTCATCAGACGCGCTAGAAAGCAATATGCTACTCGAATTTGAGCGCAATCGTGAGCGCTACGAATTCTTGAAGTGGGGGAGTCAAAGCTTTGATAATTTCACCGTAATTCCGCCTGGTGTTGGCATCATTCATCAAGTCAATATCGAAAAGCTCGCCCAAGTGGTCATGCACGAAGACCCTCAAGAAGATGCCAGAAAAAATGAGGAAGAAGGAAGTGGCGCAAGTGGCAGCAAATATGGCGCTGAGTTTTTCGACACTTGCGTTGGCACTGATTCTCACACTACAATGGTAAATGGTCTTGGCGTATTAGGCTGGGGAGTTGGTGGTATTGAGGCTGAAGCCGCGATGCTTGGACAGTCAATTTCAATGCTGATACCACCAGTTTTAGGTGTCAAATGCGTAGGTACACCTAAACCGGGCGTTTTAGCAACCGATATCGTCTTGACTTTGACTCAAAAGCTTCGTGAAATCGGCGTGGTCGGAAAGTTCGTGGAATTCTTTGGTGATGCTGTCAAAGACTTCTCCTTGCCCCTTAGAGCGACGATTTCTAATATGTGCCCTGAGTTCGGCGCCACTTGTGCTATCTTTGCTCCTGACGAAACAACTCTAGAATATTTAAGGTTGACTTCAAGGTCTGAAGAGGCAGTCAGACGCGTGCAAGAATACTGCACTGCCCAAGAAGTGTTTGATGTACCTGCAGACGATACGCGCTATAGTCAGGTGCTTGAATTCGATTTAAGCGAAGTTAGAGCATCGATTGCCGGGCCAAAACGACCTCAAGATAGAATCAGCCTAGATGAGGCTAAAGAGCAGTTTGAAAAAGATGTGTTAAACTATTTGCCTGATTCATCTTCGTCAAACCCACTTCAAAGTGACATTATCGACGAAAGTCGCCTCCAAGATGATGGGGGTATGCCTGAAGGCGAGTCATTAAAAGATGGTGACATCATCATTGCAAGCATAACTTCGTGCACTAATACTTCTAACCCAGAAGTGCTGATTGCAGCTGGCCTCATCGCCAAGAAAGCTTATGAGCTAGGGCTTCAAGTGCCTGAACATGTCCGCACATCTTTTGCCCCAGGCTCAAGAGTGGTAAGCGCCTATCTAGAGAACGCCGGTCTGCAAGAATATCTGGACCAACTTGGTTTTAATGTGGTTGGCTATGGTTGTGCAACGTGTATTGGTAATTCTGGACCAAATGATGAGGCGATTCGTCGTGCAGTTAGTCGTGATGATTTGGCAGTTTGTGCTGTTTTGAGTGGCAATCGCAACTTCGAAGGTCGTATCAACCCCGATGTCAAAATGAACTACTTAGCTTCTCCGGCATTAGTTGTTGCATACGCTTTAAGCGGCACGATGGACATTGACTTAACTAGAGAGCCGCTCGGAAATGGTAAGAATGGCCCCGTTTATCTGAAAGACCTCTGGCCAAGCGCTTCCGATATTGAGTCGATAAGTAACGAGTACATAAACTCGAAGCTTTATGAATCAGAGTACGAAAAAGTCATCGGCGGTAACACTTCTTGGAAGGAACTGCAGTCAAATAGCTCTAATATCTTCAGCTGGGATGATACGTCAACTTACATCCGCAAAGCCCCCTACTTCGACGGTATGAAACCAGGCCTTACTCCGGTGGAAAATGTTCGAAATGCCCGCGTTTTAGCCTTGCTTGGTGATTCGGTAACAACTGACCATATTTCGCCAGCTGGTAGTATTAAAGCTGACTCCCCAGCTGGGCGCTACCTTAGAGAAGCAGGTGTTTTAGAAAAGGACTTCAATTCTTATGGCTCAAGGCGTGGCAACCATGAAGTGATGGTGCGTGGTACTTTTGCTAATATCCGCTTGAGTAATTTACTAGTTGAACGCTTTACAGGAAATGCGTTAGCAGGTGGTTGGACAGTTAATTTCACGACTGATTCCCCTGGCTATTTAACTGGTGGCTCCTCTGGTAAGCCGTCCGTAAGCAGTGCTTATACGCCGGTAAGCATTTTTGATGCAAGTCGAAGTTACCTTGCCCAAAGTACGCCACTTGTAGTGTTTGCCGGTCGTGAATACGGTACAGGCTCTAGTCGTGACTGGGCTGCAAAAGGCACTGCATTACTCGGCGTAAAAGCTGTCATCGCCCAGAGCTTTGAGCGCATCCATCGTAGCAATTTGATTGGTATGGGTGTGTTGCCTCTTGAGTTTGAACTAGGGGATACCTTTGACGGGTTAGGCTTGCGTGGAGATGAAAAGTATGATATACTTGGAATAGATGCTCTAAACAGGGGTGAGATTCCTGATCTATTTGAAGTCGTCGTCAAAAGTGCTGATGCGAGTGGAGACGTTAGTAATGAAAACGATGATAGCAGTGTTTTGCGCCGTTTTAAGGTGAAGGTGCGTATAGACACTCAGATGGAATTACAGTACTACTTGCATGGTGGTATTTTGCAGTACGTTCTAAGGGGCTTAGTATAGACTTTACTAGTACCAGCGAAATAATGCGATTAGCCAAGGAGCGCGCTAGCCTAAATATCGAAGGGCGCGAATATGATCTTCCACTCGTAAAGGCTTCCCAAGGTCCTGATGGCATTCTTATATCTTCAATGCGAAATGATGAATTCGTCACGTTAGACCCAGGGTTTTTAACTACTGCCCAATGCGAATCAAAGATAACCTACATTGATGGCGATAAGTCGATTTTGCGCTACCGTGGCTACCCGATAGAGCAACTTTGCGAAAGTGCCACCTTTTTAGAGGTAGCTTTTTTGATAATCTTCGGCAACCTTCCCAAAGAAGACGTTCTACGCGATTTTATAGCCAACATTTTACAAAGAACTATAGTTGGCGAAGATTTTCAGACCTTTCTCGGCTCATTTCCGCGCGATGCTCACCCCATGTCCATGCTAGCATCGTCCATCAATGCGCTCGAATCATTCTTACCTCAAACTGTCGACGTTAATGATGAGATGCAGTTTCGCGACGCGGCAATGCATATCATGGCGAAAGTTCGTACTATCGTTTCATTTTTGCTACGCCGCCGTCGTAATGAACCACTTTTGTACCCCAATGGTAAGAACGGGTATGTAGACGATTTCATGCGCCTATGTTTCGGGCGCCCTTATGAAGAGTATGTGCCAGACCAAGTGCTAATCACTGCGCTAGATAAGTTATTGATCCTGCAGGCCGACCATGAGCAAAACTGCTCGACATCGGTAGTACGCGTTACCGGCTCTTCAAATGCATCACTTTATGCTTCGATTGCGTCTGGTGTGAATGCACTTTCTGGGCCTCTACATGGGGGGGCAAATGAAGCGGCGTTCAAGCAGCTTCTTGAGATACAGAAGCAGAAAAACGATTATGGGATGTCCGTCAAAGCCTTTGTGGAAGGTGCTAAAGTAAATTCAAAGCGTATTATGGGGCTTGGTCATCGTGTATACAAATCATATGACCCTCGCGCAGCAATTGCTAAGCAGCAGCTTCTAGCCATTCATAAAAAGGGTATTGGTGATGCTGCGCTTTTAGAGATTGCTTTAGAGCTCGAAAGTATCGTTTCTACTGATGAGTACTTCTTAGAGCGAAAACTCTACCCGAATATCGACTTCTGGACAGCGCTTTGTTACCATTGCCTCGGTTTTGATTCGGAAATGTTTACTGCTCTTTTTGCTTTAGCGCGCATCCCAGGGTGGATTGCACACTGGCGAGAAATGCATCAAGACCCGCTCAGTAAAATCGGGCGTCCAAGGCAAGTGTATTCTGGGTACACTCTTCGTGAATACCCCAAAAAAGCACGTTTCTCATTTAAGAAAGGATGATATGAGCTTTATAGATATTTTTGTACGCGATTTTTCGAAGCAGAGCTTCGAAGGCGTTTCAACTTTCGATATCACCAAATTATTGCCAAGAGCTACTTTCGATATCACTTCAGCTATTGAAAAAGTGCAGCCGATGTTAGATAAGGTTAAAACTGATGGCGAAAAGGCACTTTGGGAGTTTGCAAAAGCATTTGATGACGTCGATCAAAACCCCCAAAATGGCGGAAGTGGTACAAAGGTGCCTAATAGCGCCTTGAAACAAGCTTACGATGAACTTGACAAAGATGTTAGAAGTGCATTAGAAGTGGCTAAAGCGCGCATAGAGAAGGTGCATCGCGACCAAATGCCGTCCGAACACGTTACGGAAGTCGATGAAGGCGCTAAGGTGTCTCAACGTTGGCTTCCCGTGAAGCGAGTGGGATTATATGTGCCCGGTGGTCTTGCAGTGTACCCTAGCTCAGTCTTAATGAACGTGATTCCCGCCAAAATTGCTGGAGTAAAGTCCATCATGGTGGCAACTCCCGCCCAGAAAGAGTTCGGCGGTTTGCCACACCCGACAATTTTGGCTGCTTGCTACATGTTAGGTGTGGAAGAAGTGGTGGCAGCCGGGGGGGCAGGTGCAGTCGCGCTGATGGCATATGGAGTTGAAGGTATCGACCCAGTTGACGTTATAACTGGACCTGGTAACATTTATGTTGCTGCAGCTAAGCAGCTAGTGCAAGGCGTTGTTGGTATCGATGCAGTTGCAGGGCCGACCGAGGTGGGAATTATCGCTAGCCGAGCTGCCAACCCGAAATACGTTGCAGCGGACATGATTTCCCAGGCTGAGCATGACCCCTTCGCAGCATCAGTGCTTTTTACGGACTCGCCTTGGCTGATTGAAGAGGTTAAGCGGGAGCTAAACCTCCAGGCTGAGCGTACCAAGCACTCTGTGCGTGTGCAAGAGGCGCTAAATGGTGTGCAAAGCGCCCTGATATTGACAAAGGATTTAGCTGATGCGATACGTTTGGCTAATGCGTACGGGGCAGAGCATTTGGAAATTCATACCGAAAATCCCGAAGCGACTGCTAGGGCTATTGATAATGCTGGTGCTATTTTTGTAGGCTCCTACTCGCCGGTCCCGCTTGGTGATTATATCGGAGGTTCAAACCATGTCTTACCCACTGGTGGTACATCTCGCTTCTCTTCAGGGCTATCTGTCTTCGCGTTTTTGCGCTCAGTACAGCAGATAGAGTATTCGAAGGAAGCGCTCTTAAGCGTTGCGAAAGATTTGAATGCGTTAGCTGAAGATGAGAACCTTCCTGCCCATGGGATGGGCGTTTTGGCTCGTTTTGAGTGAAAAATTGTAGATTTCACGTGTTTTTACCGGTGTGTCATGTGCACGCGTGCTTGTAATGTGCTATAATACAGGTAGTTCATCAAAGTGGTGGGCGTATTGCTAGAAGTCCTAGCAATGAGAAAGGAAAATATATGGCATTGACAAAAGCAGATATCGTAGCAGCAGTTGCGGACAACGCAGGAATCACTAAAGCTGACGCTGAGCGCGCTGTAAACGCTTTCACTGAGGTTTTCATCTCAGAAGTTAAGAAGAGCGGCGAATTCGGTATTACAGGTCTTTTCAAAGCTGAAGTTAAGAACACTGCAGCACGCGAAGGTCGTAACCCAGCAACTGGAGCAACTATTAAGATTCCAGCTGGCAAGACTGTACGCATCAAAGCTGGTTCTGTATTGAAGAACTCTGTAAAATAATTTACAGCATATAATATTATATAGCCTCCATTAATTTGGGGGCTATTTTTTTGCCGTTTTTAATTACGGCAGTATGAAAGGTGGGTTTCTATAACATCTTCGTCATTTAATTTGCGCAAAATGATAAATTGTGTTATAATGTAATTATAAGTTGCGCTACCTTATGGTTTGCGTATTACTTTTGTTGTAGTTATTTGTAATGAATAGGAGAAAATAGATGACTAATTTGCTTTGGATGGCTCCAGTTTCTGGTGTGCTTTCAATTATTGCAGCTGCTTTAATCGCTGCTATGGTGCTAAAAGCCGATGCTGGCGATGCGAAGATGAAGGAAATTGCAGGCTTTGTGCAAGAAGGCGCGATGGCATATTTGAATAAGCAGTATACTGTGATTGGTATTGCTGCTATCATTCTTGGTGCAATCATTTGGCCTGTGCTTGGCTGGCAGCTCGCGCTTACATTTTTAGTCGGTGCTGTTTTTTCTGGTGTTGCTGGTTATGTTGGCATGAATGTGTCTGTACGCGCTAATGTACGTACTGCGGCCGCAGCAAAGAAGAGCCTTAAGGACGCGCTAAACGTGGCTTTCCGCGGTGGTTCTGTCACAGGCCTAGCCGTAGTTGGTCTTTCAATGCTTGGCGTATCGTCAATGTACATCATCTTCGGTGATGTTCAATATGTCGTTGGTTTCGGTTTTGGAGCGTCGCTCATTTCACTTTTTGCCCGCGTCGGTGGAGGTATTTTCACTAAGGCTGCCGATGTCGGAGCTGATATTGTCGGTAAGGTCGAAGCTGGCATTCCAGAAGATGATCCACGTAACCCAGCGACTATTGCGGACAACGTCGGCGATAACGTAGGCGACTGTGCTGGTATGGGTGCTGACTTGTTTGAAACTTATGCGGTAACTTTGCTTGCCTCAATGTTGATTGGTGCTGTAATGGCAGTTAACGGTGGTCTTGCTCCCGTTAAAGGGCTTAACCCAGCTCAGCTTTCCGTGAATTCCGGCATTCCAGTTGACCCTAAAGCGTATATTATCTTCCCACTTCTACTCGGCGCAGTAGCAATTGTGGCTTCAATCATTTCTGTATTTGCTGTACGTCTTGGCTCGAAGAACAACATCATGGGCGCGCTTTATAAAGGCGTAGGCGCTTCTGCAGTTATCTCAACTGTTGCATTTTTGTTAGTAACTCTTGGCGTATTCAATGACCTTAAGTACTTCTGGGTTTCACTCGTGGGTATCGTAATCACTGTATTGATGGTAGTGGTAACTGAATACTATACAGGCACAAAGTACCGCCCAGTACGCGCGATTGCTAAAGCATCTGATACTGGCGCTGGCACAAATGTGATTTCCGGTCTAGCATTTGGATTTGAATCAACTATTCTTCCAGTGATTATCATCATCGTAGGTATTTTGACAGCATTCACACTCGGTGGAGGTTCGATCGAACACCCGACGAACGGTCTTTATGCAATCGCGATTGCAGCAGTTTCAATGCTTTCTACAACTGGCATGATCGTTGCCCTTGACTCATATGGACCTATTACTGACAATGCTGGTGGTATCGCTGAGATGTCTGAGCAACCAGAGTCTGTACGTGCGATCACCGATGAGCTTGATGCAGTCGGTAATACTACTAAGGCTGTGACGAAAGGGTACGCTATCGGTTCGGCAGCGCTTGGTGCACTAGCATTATTCTCTGAGTATCACGACAAAGTGTCAGCTGCTGCGGCTAAGGTCGGTACAGCTGTAGACTTCTCAATCAATAACCCAATCGTTCTAGTAGGCTTGTTGATTGGTGGTCTTCTGCCGTTCGCATTCACATCTGTGACGATGCGTGCAGTTTCGAAAGCTGCTGAAGCCGTTGTAATTGAAGTTCGTCGCCAGTTCAAAGAGATTCCTGGCATCTTAGAAGGCAAGGCGCGCCCAGAGTATGGCAAGTGCGTGTCAATCGTGACTGGAGCAGCTCTTAAAGAGATGATCGTTCCAGGGGCGATGGCAGTGCTTGTGCCCATACTAGTTGGCTTCGTCTTTGGTTCTGAAGCTTTGGCTGGTACTTTGATTGGTATCATCGTCGTTGGCTTAATGCTAGCAATGACGCTCAACAATGCTGGTGGAGCTTGGGATAACGCCAAGAAAGCTATCGAGACTGACGGTCTTTACGGTGGAAAAGGCTCTGAAGCGCACAAAGCGGCCGTGACAGGCGATACTGTTGGTGACCCGACTAAGGACACCTCAGGTCCTGGCTTAAACGCTTTGATTAAAGTTGTGAACATGATTGCGATTCTTACGCTTACACTGTACACAACTACTGGAATCTTCCACTTTTAAAGTGTAGATAAAAAAAGCGCTGCTACTGAAATGGTGGTGGCGCTTTTTTGTTGAGGAAAATATGGTAAAACTAGTCATCGCATCGCATAACCCTAAAAAAATCGCCGAGCTAAGAACGCTTGTTCAGGGAAGTGGTCTTGATATGAGTGCTGGCGACATTGTGTCTGCTAGCGACTTGGGAGTCGCAGAGCCGGTTGAAGATGGTGCCACCTTTGAAGAGAATGCCTCAATCAAAGCCCGCGCTATTTTTGAGCAGACGGGGTATGCGGCACTAGCTGACGATTCTGGGCTAATTGTCAACATCCTAATGGGTGCCCCCGGGGTGCTGTCAGCACGTTGGTCAGGCAAGCATGGTGATGACAAGGCAAACAACCAGTTATTATTAAACCAACTCGAAGGTCTTCCAGACGTCCTCCGTAAAGCCCATTTCGTCACTACCTGTGCGTTGGTCTGGCGCGATTCTTCCGGTAGCGTTAAGGAGGCCGTGGTTCACGGCAAAATGCATGGGGAGATAATTCGCGAGGCACGTGGCGATAAAGGGTTTGGCTACGATGCTATTTTTGTACCATCCGCTTATGCTGGTAGCGATCTAGAGGGGCTCACGTCTGCAGAGCTTACGCCCGACCAAAAGAATTCTATTTCCCACCGCGCTAAGGCTTTGCAAAAGATTTTACCACACATTGGCACTATAAGATACGCCTACTCAACTTGACAAGCTAGCATCTCTGTGGTATAATATGTGTGTAGTAACTGCATCTGCGGTATAGTTTGTGCTGTGGACTGAAGTTGCCCCTATAGCTCAGTGGTAGAGCTACGGCCTTTTAAGCCGCAGGTCCTAGGTTCGAATCCTAGTGGGGGCACTGCCTTCTAAAGCATTGACTTTGCTATGGGAGCACAATTGAATATAGTTCTAGCCCCCATCGTCTAGAGGCCTAGGACGTCGCCCTCTCACGGCGGTAACACGGGTTCAAATCCCGTTGGGGGTACGCATCGCACAGACTGCAAAATTGAATAAAATGTAATGAACCTGCACATGATTCATTACACAACACGCCTCCGTAGCTCAGTTGGTTAGAGCACCTGACTCTTAATCAGGGTGTCCTGGGTTCGAATCCCAGCGGGGGTACTTTAATGAGAAGTGATAAATAATTTATTATTTATCACGAGCATTTAGAAGTACCCCAATAGGGATTGCGCAGCAAGACCGTGCGAGCGAAGCGAGTGGGATTTGAAGATAATCCCAGCGGTGGCACTCTTACTCGGGGTTCCCCGCACGCGTAGCAAAAAATTAGTCGTGTGAAATTAAATAATTTTACTCCCAACTTGTGCCTCGCAGAGCTCCGAGTTAAGGCGCGGAGCAGCGCCTTTAATTAGTTGTGGTATTACCACACTTTTACTCGGGGAGTAACTCCCCGTACCCCACCATTTTTCAAGTCGAAAACCACCGGAAACCGCTGGTATTTCTTTGTTGAAAAAAGATGTACACGAGGTTCCCTGCACGCGTAGCGAAAAGATGTGGTACAATAGAGATATGGTTAACATAAGTGATGATTACAATGTGAATCGGGCAGCGTTTGAAGCGGCAGCGATTAAAGTTCCTTCTGGATATTTGATGCCGGAAGTTATTGAGAACACTTCCCAAAACCCCACTTGGGTTCACTTTGGCGGTGGTAACCTCTTCCGATGCATGCAAGCAGTGCACAGTCAAACTCTACTAGAAAAGGGCTTATCAAACACTGGAATCATCTTAGCTGAAACCTGGGACGACGGTCTTATCGAAGGTATTTACGACCAGTATCAAAATCGTACGTTAGATGTAATCTTAAAGAGTGACGGCACTTATGATTTGGAGCTAATTGACTCAGTGACTGAAGCACATTACGTAAATGCGAATGATGAAAAAGGCAAAGCAGGCTTTATGCGCATGAAGGAGATTTTCCAAAACCCCTCCTTGCAGCTAGCGACTTTCACCGTCACTGAAAAAGGCTACAACATCAAAGACCTCCAAGGGCAGTTTTTCCCGCCGGTCGCGGAAGAAATTGAAGATGGACCCGAGAACCCCGTGTCATTAATGGGTGTCGTAACTGCACTAATGCTAGCCCGCTTTGAAGCTGGCGCACTGCCGATTGCTTTAGTGTCCACAGATAATTTTTCGCACAATGGTGATAAACTCAAAGCTTCCATAACGCAGATTGCTTCAGCGTGGCAGGAAAGGGGCTATGTCTCCGCAGGATTCATTGCCTACTTAAATGACGCGCAAAAGGTCGGATTCCCGTACTCCATGATTGATCGCATTACTCCTGCGCCTAGCGAAGATATTGCCAGTAAGTTAAGCGAGCAAAGCATCTCCCCAGTAGATATTTTGAAAACGGATAAATTTTCCACTTCTGCAGCCTTCGTCAATACTGAAGAAACCAATTATCTAGTCATTGAAGACAACTTCCCCGCTGGGCGCCCACCGCTAGAAGAAGCAGGGGTTATCTTCACATCGCGCGAAAAGGTAGACGAAGTTGAGCGCATGAAGGTATGCACCTGCCTGAACCCACTGCATACCGCTCTGGCAGTCACTGGCTGTTTGCTTGGGTTTACCAAGATCTGGCAAGGAGTCGGCGATGATGCACTTTTGAACTTGATTCGTAAAATCGGATACACTGAAGGCATGCCAGTGGTTACTGACCCAGGCATTATTTCGCCAATCGATTTCATAGATGAAGTGATTAAAAAAAGACTTCCTAACCCCTATATACCCGATACCCCACAGCGTATCGCTACCGACACTTCCCAAAAGCTACCGATTCGCTTCGGAGTGACTATTTCATTGTATAAGGACTCGTTACATCTTGACGTTAAGAATTTGCAGGCGATTTCATTTACTCTAGCAGCTTGGCTTCGTTATCTACTTGGTGTCGATGATGAGGGCAATGCTTTTGAGCGCTCACCAGACCCGATGTTTCCTGAGCTTGACCCAGTTTTTAGTACGCTCAAGTTGGGCGATAACGCTTCTAAACTTGAAGTTGTTAAGCCTTTCTTGAAAGATTCCAACATCTTTGGGGTGGATTTAGAAGCTGCTGGTCTCAGCGAAAAGGTGTTCAAATTCTTCGTCAGGATGGCAGAAAAGCCTGGTGCAGTTCGTGAAGTTTTAGAAGAGGTTGCATTTTGCTAGGGTAGTGAAATGGTTTTGGAAAGGTGATGATATGAAAAAAGTTGATATTTTGAAACGACTAGAAGCGGCAGGCGTTATCGCTGTTGTGCGTGGTAGTAATCGAGCGGACGTCCTTGGCGTAGTAGATGCACTAATCGATGGTGGTGTGGTTGGCATCGAACTTACCTTTACAGTTCCGCACGCTGACGAGATTATCGAAACTATTTCCGAAAAATACGCCGACGATTCACGAGTGATTCTAGGTGCTGGTACAGTTTTGGAGCCGATTACTGCACGTATCGCTATTCTAGCGGGTGCCCAATATATAGTGTCACCGCATTTCGATGCTGAAATTGCGCAGATATGCAATCTATATCAGATCCCATATCTACCTGGTTGCGAAACGATTCGCGAAGTAACCCTAGCGCTTAAGTCGGGCGCTGATATCATCAAGCTATTCCCAGGCTCAGCTTTTGGCCCAAGCTACGTGAAGGCTTTGAAGGCTCCACTACCACATGCGAACATCATGCCTACAGGAGGCGTTTCTTTGGAGAATATGGCCGACTGGTTTGCTGCTGGAGTGGTTACTGTAGGTGCTGGCGGCAATCTAACTACACTTGGTCCAGATAAAGACTTCGAGGCAATCAGCGAAACTGCTTCGAAGTGGATTGCCAAACTAAATGAGATCAGAGGAGGTGCAAACTAAACTAGTTGTCAGATAGTATTCTAAGTGGTCAGGGTAAGCGTATGTTGACCATTGGTGAGCCTATGGCTGTTTTTGCCTCAGGTGATACTGATGAACACTTAAAAGATGTCCGTAACTGGAGCATGCACACTGCCGGAGCTGAGCTTAACGTTGCCATCGGGGTGGCGAGATTGGGTCTAGAATCTGAATACATCTGCCAAGTTGGAGATGATCCCTTTGGACACTTCCTGCTAGAGGAAACTCAAAAGCTCGGGGTTGGAACTGACTACTTCAAAATCTCAAACGAGTACCCCACAGGTATCTACTTCAAGCAACGGGTTTCAAAAGGAGATCCAGAAGTGTTTTACCGCCGTCAAGGCTCAGCGGCCAGTCATTTTGATGGTGAAATACTAAATCAAGTTGATTTTTCCAAGTACAAAATTGCACACCTTTCGGGCATCTTCCCAGCACTTTCTGACACTTCTAACCAGGTGTTTGGTGACCTCATAAATAGACTTCGCACCCAAGGTGTTTTCATAACTTTCGACCCCAACATCCGCCTGCCACTTTGGAGTGATAGGCAGAAAATGATACAAGTATTGAATGAGCATGCGGCTAAGGCAGATCTTGTACTCCCAGGTGTAAATGAAGGCGAAATTCTGTTTGGCACGCGCGATCCTGAGGAAATTGTTTTAGAGTACTTCAAGAATTCCACAACAACACGATACGTTTTGGTCAAGCTTGGGGAAAAGGGTGCACTACTTGGTGAGCGCTCGACTGTCAATACCACCCCGCGTGAGGAGCAGGATGAAGAACGGGCAAAAAGGCAGACAGAAGAGAAGAATAGCCAGGACAGTGAAGTCGGTTTAGTCAGCCACAATGATATAAAATTCACGCAGATACCAGGTTTTAGGGTCGACCACGTCGTCGACACTGTCGGTGCTGGGGATGGTTTTGCAGTCGGGCTCATTACCGGATTGATGGACGGTCTTAGCATCGAGGAGTCTGCTAAGAGGGCTACTGCGATTGGAGCACTGGCAGTGCAAGTAGCTGGCGATAATGAGGGATACCCAACGCGCGAAGAATTAGAAAGATTCATGAGAGGAGATACAAAATAGTACGTTCAGTAGCATTAGCATATTCAGGTGGACTTGACACTTCGGTAGCGATTGAGTGGATAAAGGAAGCGACTGGTGCAGACGTTTTTGCAGTAGCAGTAGATGTAGGTCAGCAAGGTGAGGATCTAGAAACGATTCGTGAGCGAGCGATTGCTTGTGGGGCTAAGGAAGCCTATATTGCGGATGCTAGAGACGAGTTCGCAAAAGAATATTGTTTCCAAAACATCAAGGCCAACGGTATGTACGAAGGTGAGTACCCACTAGTTTCCGCACTCTCTAGGCCAGTAATTACGAAGCATCTGGTAAAAGCTGCTAAGGAATTCGGGTGCGACACATTAGCTCATGGGTGCACGGGCAAAGGTAATGACCAAGTGCGCTTTGAGGTCTCTATCCAATCGCTAGCGCCGGATCTAGAATGCCTTTCACCGATTCGCGACCTTGCCATGACGCGCGACAAGGAAATCGCCTTTGCAAAGCAGAAGAATTTGCCCATCACCATTAAAGAGGAGAAAAACCCCTTTTCCATCGACCAGAATGTGTGGGGGAGAGCCATTGAAGCAGGTTTCTTAGAAGACATCTGGAATGCGCCTGATCATCCAGATATTTATACTTACACCCAAGATGTTGATTCAAACAAACCGGCTGAAGAAGTCGTGATTAGCTTTGAAAAGGGCGAGCCGGTAGCGTTAAATGGAGTTGCGCTTTCACCACTCGCACTTATCGAACAGATGAACGCTCTGGCAGGTGCACATGGCATCGGGCGTATCGACATCGTTGAATCACGCTTGGTAGGGATTAAATCACGCGAGATATACGAAGCTCCGGGGGCGATTGCACTCATTACAGCGCATCGTGAGCTAGAGCGAGTAGTGCTTGAACGCGAGCAAATGCGTTTCAAAAAGCAAGTTGAGGCGCGCTGGGCAGATTTAGTATACGATGGTCGTTGGTACTCGCCATTAAAGCAATCGCTGGATGCGTTCATTAATGATACCCAGGAATATGTAACCGGCGACGTGAGAATGCGTTTGCAAGCAGGTAAAGCCACTCCGGTTGGTAGGCGCTCTGATTCTGGGCTTTACGACTACAATTTGGCTACTTACGAAGCTGGCGACCAATTCGATCAGCATTCGAGCAAAGGTTTTATTCAAATTTACGGTCTACAGGATAAGCTTTCCGCTGCCAGAGCTCAACGTGTGACAGCTGGTAATACTAACACAAAAGATAAGGAGAGTAATGGTTAAGAGATTATTGATTATGGGGCCCCAAGGGGTTGGAAAAGGTACTCAAGCAGCTGTCTTGGGCGAGCATTTTGGCATTCAGCCCATTTCGACAGGGGATATATTCCGCTATAACATCAAGAATGCGACCGAATTAGGCGAGAAGGTTAAAGCCATCATTGATCGAGGTGAGCTAGTGTCTGATGAGTTAACTGGTGAGCTTGTACGCGACGCTCTAAGCTTAAAGAATTCCAATCAAGAAGGCTTTATCTTAGATGGTTACCCGCGCAATCATAACCAAGTTGTTGATTTGGATGCAACGCTTTCAGAGCTAGGCATAACCTTAGATGCAGTGGTTACTCTGCAAGCCGACCGAGATGTTTTACTTGAGCGTATGCTTAAGCGTGCACAAATTGAAGGGCGTGCAGACGACACTGAAGAAGCCATTAAAAAGCGCCTAGAGATATACGAGCTAGAAACGGCGCCATTGGTAAACGAATATCGCTCACGTGGTATCCTTGTACCAGTTGATGGCACTCCACCTATTGAAGATGTCACTAATGCAATCATAACTGCTATCAAAGAGCTTTAAGCTAGCGTGCGGGTTTCCCGCACACATAGCGAAAATATGCTGTCAATAGGCTAAAATGCAAAGCATTTTTCCTTATCGATACCACACTTTAAGCTAGTGTGCGGGTTCCCCGCACACATAGCGAAAAGATGTGGTATAATATAGGTGTAGAGTCGTATTTGATGAAAGGAATATAATGAGTCACATGGATATACCGAATCCCGAAGGCATTGCTGGTGTGGATGAAGTGAACGCTATGGTGCCCAAAGCATTAGTAGCACTTGATAAGTTTCGCGAGCTAAATCAGGAGCAAGTTGACTATATCGTCAAGAAAGCGTCTGTTGCCGCACTAAACCAACACGCCCCTCTTGCTAAAATTGCCGTTGAGGAAACTGGGCGTGGGCGCATTGAAGATAAGGCTGTGAAAAACATCTTTGCCTGCGAACATGTAACCAACTACTTGGCAAAGCAAAAAACTGTCGGTATCATCTCTCGCGACCCGATTTCTGGAGTTATCGAAGTAGCTGACCCAGTGGGCGTCGTAGCTGGAATCACTCCAACCACGAATCCAACTTCTACTGCAATCTTCAAGTCGCTGATTGCACTCAAGACTCGTAACCCAATCGTCTTCGCATTTCACCCCTCGGCGCAAAAGTGTTCAGCTGAAGCAGCCCGCGTTGTGCGTGATGCAGCCATCAAAGCTGGCGCCCCTGAAGACTGCATCCAGTGGATTGACTCACCATCTATGGAGGGCACTTCTGCACTGATGAACCACGAAGGCGTAGCAACGATTCTCGCCACCGGTGGTAACGCTATGGTTAAGGCGGCTTACTCCTGTGGAAAGCCTGCGCTCGGAGTTGGAGCTGGAAACGTGCCCGCCTACGTGCATAAATCAGCTAATGTGAAGCGAGCAGCGAATGATATAGTCGTTTCAAAGAATTTCGATTACGGAATGATTTGCGCTTCAGAGCAAGCGGCGATTGTAGATGATGAGGTTTGGGATGAGTTCATGACTGAAGCACAAAAGCTTCACGCCTACATCTGCAATGATGATGAAAAGGCCAAGCTTGAGCACTACATCTTTGGTGTTAACGCCTGTCAAGACAATTGTGCACTTAACCGCAAGCTTAACCCAGACGTAGTGGGAATGTCACCGGAAAAGATTGCCGAAAATGCCGGTTTTAGCGTTCCGGAAGGTACTTCTGTCATCTTCGCGGAAATCCCCGAAATTGGCGCTAATGAGCCACTTTCTTACGAAAAACTCAGCCCAGTGCTCGCCATTATCCGTTCGCATTCAGATGAAGACGGCTTCGATAAAGCTCGTAAAATGCTTGAAAATGGCGGTTTAGGGCATTCTGCCTGCATCCACGCTGGAGATCAAGACCTAATCGAAGCTTATGGCACCCAGATGCAAGCAGTGCGCATTTTGGTTAATTCACCAACTTCACTCGGCGGTGTTGGTGACATCTATAATGGCATTATTCCATCGCTGACTTTGGGCTGTGGAAGCTATGGGCGCAATTCCGTAAGCAATAACGTTCAAGCAATTAATCTTATCAATATCAAACGAATCGGCAGGAGGAACAACAATATGCAGTGGTTCAAAGTACCAAACAGAATTTATTTCGAGCCCAACGCTATCCAATATCTACGCGATATGCGCGAAATGGATAAACGTGTAGCGATTGTGACTGATAAGGTCATGAACGAAATCGGCGTAGTTCAAAAAATCGTTGACCAACTGCTCGCACGTGAAAACGGTGAGCAAATTCGCTATAAAGTGATTGATTATGTTGAGCCTGAGCCAAGCGTTGAGACTGTACAAAAAGGTGCAGTTGAGCTTCGGGAGTTCCAGCCAGACACAATCATCGCCGTTGGTGGAGGCTCTCCGATGGACGCTGCAAAAATTATGTGGTTGCTTTATGAACATCCTGAAATTGACTTTGCAGATCTGCGTGAGAAGTTCTTCGACATCCGTAAGCGCGCCTTCCGGCTCCCTAAGCTTGAAAAAGCTCGCTTAGTCTGCATTCCAACCACTTCTGGTACTGGTTCGGAAGTGACACCATTTGCAGTGATTACCGACCATGCTACTGGTTATAAATATCCAATTGCTGACTACACCATCACTCCTTCGGTAGCGATTGTGGACCCTGAATTAGCATATTCACAGCCTACACGCGTAGCGACTGACTCAGGTCTAGATGCATTGACGCACTGCATTGAGTCGTACATATCAGTGTATGCAAATGATTACACTGATGGTCTAGCCTTACACGGCATCCGTTTAATCTGGCGTAATATCGAAAATGCTATCGTAAATGGTGACAAAAAAGCTAAAGAAACTATGCATAATGCTGCCACTATTGCGGGTATGGCGTTTGCTAATGGATTCTTAGGGGTTTGCCATGGCATTTCACACACCTTAGGTGCACTTTATCATGTGGCACACGGTCGTATGAACTCACTACTTCTGCCTTCGACTATTCGCTACAATGCTGAAACTCCAGTTAAACCAACTTCTTGGCCGAAATATGACCGTTACGTTGCTGGTGAGAAGATTCAGGATATTGCTTGGGCAATTGGTGTTGATAATTCGACCCCAGAAATTGCCGCTGAAGCTGTAGCGAGAGCTATCGAAGAGCTACGCACGCGTTTGGGCGTCGAGCACTGCCTTAAGGACTTCAATGTGGACGAAAATGAGTTCATGCGTTCGCTCGACCGAGTGGCAATGCGCGCTTATGAAGATCAATGTACTCCAGCTAACCCGCGTGTGCCACTTCTAGATGAAATAAAGGACATCTCAGTAGCCGTGTACCATGGTACTACAATTGCTGAAGGGCGACGCATACGTTTAGAGTGGGAAGCCGCAAACCCTATCGACCATACCGGAAAGGTAGATACCGCTTTTTAGAAAGGAGTAGGTTATGAGTGGACATTCGAAGTGGGCGACCACTAAGCACAAGAAAGCCGCTAACGACGCTAAGCGCTCAAAGCTTTGGGCAAAATTGGTCAAAAACATCGAAATTGCTGCTAAGATTGGTGGGCCTGACCCTGAAGGTAACCCTTCATTAGCTGATGCTTTAATTAAGGCGCGCAAGCAGTCTGTGCCAAAGGACAATATCGACCGAGCAGTAAAACGCGGGGCTGGTATTGGTGGCGAGTCGATTACGTACGAAGAGTTACGCTATGGTGGAATGATCCAAGGTGTAGCATTAATCATCGAATGCCTGACAGATAACAAGAATCGCGCTGCCACTGATGTGCGCACAGCGCTTTCTAAAAATGGTGGGCAGCTCAGCGAGGTGGCATCAGTACAGTTTCAGTTTGACCGTAAAGGCGTGGTGATTGTCCCTAAAGAAGCTGATGTCGAAGTTGAGGGGCAAAAAAAGCCTGTGCATAAATCAACGGATTTCGATACAGTTTTCGAAGTGGCTTTAGAAGCAGGTGCTGAAAATGCTGAAGAGATTCAAGGTGAAAACGGTGATGGCGATTTGGAAGACCAATTCGAAATTGTCTCCGACCCAAACGACCTAGGTGCAGTGCGTAACGCTATCAAAGCCGCTGGAATCGAATATAACTCTGCTGAAGTGGTTTGGTATGCTAACACTAAAGTTGACGTCGATGAAAAGACTGCTGAAAAAGTTTTGAACTTGATTGATGTCCTTGAAGATCTTGACGATGTGCAAAACGTCTTCTCAAATCTAGCATAAATATAGACGTGCAGACAGGAGTGTAATATGGGCAAGTTAGAAGATGTAATCAGCTTAGCTAAACGCCGTGGCTTCGTGTTTCCTTGTGGAGAAATCTACGGTGGTACGCGTTCAGCTTGGGATTACGGCCCGCTTGGGGTGGAGCTGAAAGAAAATATCAAGAAGCAATGGTGGCGCTTCATGGTTCAGAGCCGTGAAGATGTGGTTGGTCTGGATTCATCAGTCATTTTGCCCAGTCAAGTCTGGGTGGCTTCTGGTCATGTCGGCGTTTTTAACGACCCTCTTACAGAGTGCTTGAACTGCCATAAACGCCAGCGTGCCGATCACCTAATCGAAGCATACAAGGAAAAGCATGGTCGCATCCCCGAAGGCAACACCGAAGAAGAGCAGCTCCGTAGTGTTTCTTGCCCGGAGTGCGGAGCAAAAGGGGTTGATAAGTCTGGAAGTTCAAACTGGACGACTCCAAAGGACTTCAATATGATGCTCAAAACTTATCTTGGCCCGATCGAAGATGAAAGCGGTTTGCATTATCTTCGCCCCGAAACTGCCCAAGGCATTTTCATCAACTTTTTAAACGTTATGGGTGCAGCTAGAATGAAACCACCATTTGGTATCGCTCAGATTGGTAAATCCTTCCGAAACGAAATCACGCCTGGAAATTTCATCTTCCGCACACGTGAGTTCGAGCAGATGGAAATGGAGTTCTTTACACCGCCCGAAGACGATGAGAAGTGGCACCAATACTGGATCGACCACCGCTTAAAGTGGTACACCGATTTAGGTATTGCTAAAGACAATCTCCGCCTTTACGAGCACCCAAAGGAAAAGCTTTCACACTACTCTAAGCGAACGGTAGACATAGAATATCGCTTCGGTTTTCAAGGGTCTGAGTGGGGAGAGCTTGAAGGTGTGGCAAATCGTACAGATTTTGACCTTTCAACCCACTCTGAGCATTCTGGAAAGGCGCTCAAATATAAGCAAGCTGTGCAAAAGGATCAAGATGGAAATGTCATCAACCCCGAGCAAGATTATACACCATATGTCATAGAGCCGGCTGCCGGGCTTACTCGCTCCTTGATGGCGTTCCTAGTTGATTCGTACGTGGAGGATGAAGTGCCTAATGCTAAGGGTGGTGTTGATAAACGCGTCGTTTTACGTCTAGACTACCGTCTGAGCCCCTTCAAAGCGGCTGTCTTACCACTTTCGCGCTCGAAGGATTTATCGCCTAAAGCTAAAGAAATCGCCAGCAAATTGCGCGAGTTCTGGAATGTCGACTACGATGATGCGGGGGCAATCGGTAGGCGATATCGCCGACACGATGAGATAGGCACACCGTATTGCATCACATTTGATTTTGATTCACTTGAAGATGAAGCAGTAACGATTCGGGAGCGCGATACTATGGAGCAAGTCCGCGTGCCCATTGCTGAGCTTCAAAGCTGGCTCGCTAGCAAATTACTCGGCGCCTAAGAGAGTGCCGACGGACACCTTACTTTTGGTGTAGTAATTTATTCACTTGCTGATTCGACTGGTTAAGCAGACGATTCAAGTACCCTTGCGGATCATTCAAGAATTCGTTCAATGCTGTACGAGAAGTGTCTACAGTGTTGCCGATCACTTGAGTAACGCTATTGTCGGGCACAGTAGGCAGCTTCGGCTTTGCACGCGTTACAACTTCGAAGACGGATTTATCAGAGGCGGCGATTTCGCGAACATTATACCACGCCCAGGAAATCGGGTCAGTCGGAGAGGTGATGGCTGCAACTCCTTGGACATTAATGCCCTGAGACCCGCAAAGGAATGTGGCTCTACGTAGGTGGTAGTCTTGAGTCACGAGGATAGCTTTAGCCACCCCAAAGACTTCCTTTGCCCTCACGCATGAGTTATAAGTGTCAAATCCAGCAAAATCGCGTACGATAGCCTCTCTGGGGATTCCCAGGCCAGCTAAGTAGTCGGCCATTGCTTGTGGTTCGTTATGTGAATGCTCAGCATTATCACCACTGACTAACACTACGCGCACTTTTCCCTCCTTATAAAGGCGAGCACCGACGTTGAGGCGTTCTTTTAGGTAGGGGGTTGGAGTCCCATCCGCATAAAGGCCAGCACCGAATACAACTGCGACATCAGAAGGCTTTAAGTTCTCATATTGGACTACACTCCAGCCACCGATCCACTGGACAAGTAGCCAAATCAAAATGGTTATGCCGACTATGATACCGATAATCTTACCAACTATTTGGCTGAGCAGGAACGTGAATACCCATTTTATAGGGGTTAGGATTAGTTTAAGCGGGGCTAGTAGTAAATTCATCATTCACTTCCTTTCTGATTGTTTTATTAGCAAATACCAAACTTGAATGCAAACCGTCTTTTGTATTCCAGGCATTACCTTCGATGTCAGTAAAAATACCACCTGCACCCTCCACGATTGGAACCAGCGCTGCTATATCGTAGAGCTCCAAATCAGGTTCGAATGCTAAGTCGACACTGCCACCAGCAAGTAGCATATATGAGTAAAAGTCTCCAAAACCACGCACACGCTTTGCGCTTGACGTTATTTTATCGAACCACTTTAGATAGGCCTCACCTTTTTGCCCCCAAGAGCCACGTGAAGATATTGAAATGTTCGCTTCTTTTACACTAGTTACATTAGACGTACTTAGTGCTACGGGTGCTTTGCCAGCGTACTGAACCCAAGCATTCGGCCTAACATTCGGTTTTGCGGATACATCTCCCCACCACCTGGTTTGTAGCATAGGTGCAGAAACTACGGACTTGACAATGCGAGTCGTACTAGTACCGTCAGCATTAAAAGAGGTCTCTTCAAGGGCAATCAGAGTTGCGAAAATCGGCACTTTGCGGATGAAGTTTTTAGTACCATCGATCGGGTCGATAATCCAACGCCTGCTTACCTCCTTGACACTTGCATCACTATTTGCTTCAATATCGTGCCCCCCGTCGCCGGATTTTTTGTCCATCTTGTCTCTGGTCTTACCTACGACTTCGCTACCGATTTTATTTCCGAACTCTTCGCCAAGTATCTCGTCTTCAGGATATCGTTTAGAGATGTGTTTACGTATGAATTGCTCAACTTTTTGGTCGAGTTTAGTTACTGGAGTACCATCTTCTTTCATTGTGGCAGCGTTTTTAGTGAAATTCGGGTTTAAGAAGGCTTCCTCAAGTAGTTGGTCAGTTATATTTACGAGTGATAGCATGAAGTCGATTTCAGAGTCTTTGGTCCGCCAAACTGGCATCGATAAGCGTTCTGCGAAGAATTTCGATGGTAAAAGCGTAGCGATAAAGGGGAGTAGAAAGGATGACACGATCAGCACAGTCCCAAGGCGCCCTGCCCAAGGTTTTTCTCCAGGTATAGTCATACCAACTATCAGGATCGTACCATTTGAGATGGTCGCTAAGTAGTACGCCGCCAAACTACAAGCCAATGCGAAGGCGTAGGTAGGTATACGCCCGAAATACGTTCTCATGACAATGCCGCAGCAGAGAAGAAATAATACCGAAACGATAAAACCGATGGGCAGGAAGGCATTTATCCAGGTGCGGTGAAGGAGTATAGCAATTAGGCACGCGAAAAGGCCTAATACCACTGCTGTAATAATCCGCACTGGCATACTGTTAATTATCTTCAAACTGTTTTGCTCTTGCCTCCCCTCATGCTACTCTAAGCGCCCTTCTTGCTGCGCGACTGAGCTTTGAGGCGCTCACTTGTGTCTAGAATAACTTTACGAATGCGTACAAACTCAGGCGTTACTTCCACGCATTCATCATCTGCGGCAAACTCTAAGCTCTCCTCAAGCGTGAAGTGGATCGGAGGTGTCAAAGTTTCAGTAACATCTGCTGAAGCGGCGCGCATATTAGTCAATTGCTTCTCTTTGGTGACATTCACAATCATATCTTCATTGCGTGAGTTTTGCCCGACGACCATCCCTTCGTAGACCTCATCGGTAGGGTCGAGGAAGAACTTACCGCGCTCTTGTAGCTTAATCATTGCGTACGGGCTAGCACTCCCGGCGCGGTCTGCCACGAGTGAGCCGACATTGCGAGTCTCGATATCACCTGCCCACTCTTTATAGTCATCGCTGATTGAAGCTAAGATTCCAGTGCCACGTGTTAAAGTCATGAAATTAGTGCGAATTCCGATGAGCCCGCGCGATGGTATCGAAAACTCAAGTCGTATCCAGCCTGAGCCATGATTCACCATCGATTGCATCTGGCCTTTACGCTCGGCCATGATTTGAGTGACGTCGCCCATATATTCATCTGGAATGTCGATGGTCGCCCATTCGAACGGCTCCATCAACTTTCCGCCAACTTTTTTGGTGACGACTTGCGGTTTGCCGACGGTCAACTCAAAGCCTTCTCTACGCATTTGCTCCACCAAGATTGCCAAAGCTAGCTCGCCTCGCGCCTGAACCTCCCAAGTATCTGGCCTAGGAGTGGGGGAGACGCGCAAAGAAACGTTACCAATCAGCTCTCGGTCTAAGCGGTCTTTAATCTGGCGTGCAGTGACTTTACGGTCTTTAGGGTTGATTACCGCCTCCTTAGGCGCTCTACCAGCTAAAGGTGAAGTGTTGATACCAATGGTGGCGCTTATGGCTGGGGCGTCCACTGTGATTGGCGGTAAAGCTATAGGGTTTTCTAAGTCCGCTAACGTGTCACCGATGGAAATGTTAGGAATGCCGGCGATGGCGACGATATCACCAGCACTTGCGCTCTGAGCTGGTACACGGTCTAAGCCCTGCGTTTTAAGAAGTTCAGTAATCTTCACACTAGCAATGCCTGCTCCAGGCCCATCACCGTGTCCATTTTTCATCCAGGCAACATTTTGACCTTTTTGAATCTCACCATTGAAGATACGCAGTAGCGCTAGGCGCCCTAAGAATGGGGATGCATCCAAGTTGGTTACATGTGCTTGTAGCGGTGCGCCTTCTTCAAAGCTAGGGGCAGGTATGAAGTCGAGAATCGCTTTGAAAAGTGGCTCAAGGTCGGCGTTATCAGGTAATGTAGCATTTTCCGGAGCATTTTCCGAGCTTGCCCCCGCTTTGGCTGCAGCATAGATAACGGGTGCAGAAAGAATTTTGTCGAGGTCTAAGTCGATACCATCATCGGTAATGTCAGAGGCGAGCGAAAGCAGAAGGTCAGTGGTTTCGTGCACGACTTCTTCAATCCTAGCGTCACTGCGGTCAGTTTTATTCACTACTATAATCACCGGGAAAGCAGCCTCTAACGCTTTTCGAAGCACAAAGCGGGTTTGGGGAAGTGGACCCTCTGAAGCGTCTACTAATAAAACGACACCATCGACCATTGAAAGCCCGCGTTCAACTTCACCGCCAAAATCAGCATGCCCTGGAGTGTCAATAACGTTTATCAAAACCGGCTCTTTAGTGTTCTTGCCTTCATATCGGACAGCTGTGTTCTTAGCGAGGATAGTGATACCCTTTTCGCGCTCTAGATCTCCGGAATCCATCACACGGTCAGTGCTAGCTTCATTACTTCGCTCTCCAAAAGTACCAGTTTGGCGTAGCATTGCATCGACCAAAGTAGTCTTCCCATGGTCAACATGAGCTACAATCGCCACATTTCTTATATCGTTACGTATTTTCATCTACTACTATTATACCACATCTTGACATTTTGGTGGGAATATGCTATAATATTCATGTGAGAGGTTTACGTATTGTTCCTGTACTTTTTGGTGCCCTTTTTCTGTGGGTTATACTTTTTGGCGTCCTGCATTTTGCGCGTGCAAACGAGTCTGCTGGAAACACTGAAGATTTAGTAGCTGCCCGTAGCTTTCAACTTCAGACAAAAGCTTCGTCTCTTGCTGATGAGAGTGTAAATGTCGTTACTAAAGGTGGCGAGTGGCGTATATCAAATGCTGCACTACCTATGACACGCTATGCAATGCCATTCCGCAATTCTGGTGGAGAGATCAGCCAAGCCGACTATCTTGAAGGCAAAGCCGCACCGATTGCACCTCGAAATACTTATGTGCCCGGACAATGCACATGGTACACTTTCAACCGCAGGATGATGTTTGGGCGCCCAGTCGGCAATTTTTGGGGGAATGGCGGAGGGTGGCACATCTCAGCGGCGAGTCAAGGCTATTTAGTGAACCATACTCCTGAAGTGGGTGCGATTTTCGAGGAGGCTGGTCATGTTGCGTTCGTGGAGGAAGTGGGGCTTGATAACTCTGTGCACATCTCCGAAATGAACTGGGGTTATATACCATATCGCTATTCTGAACGCTGGGTTAAAGATGCAAGTAAGTACTGGTATATCCACTAGAATAAGGAAAATATGGAGAGAGAAAACATAGACAAGACAAAGGAGTCAGCGCGACTTAAAGTGCGCGTTTTTGCATCGGTAATCGTAACGCTAGCTTTGCTCATCACTGGCTACACAACTGTGCAGGCACTGAATAAGAGTGGGGAAGAGGCAAGTGGGGATGCCATAATCGCTACCAAAACGTTTGAAGTTGCTACGCCGACAGCCAACTCCTTAACCGATGAGTCAGTGAATGTGTTCACAAAAGACACCAGCTGGACTCCGATAAATTATACCCTGGGGTTTTCCGATAAAGCCGAGCGCGAAGCTAGAGCTCAAGCCCAAGCCCAAGCCGCGGCAAATCGCTTAGCACTTTCACGTGCAGCGATTCAGTCATATAGCTCAGTTGCTTCTGCCTCAGGAAGTCCTGGAAATGCGCCTGCCGGGCCCGCGCCTTTAGCCCCTGGAAACAGATATTCACCAGGATATTGCACATGGTATGCTTATAACCGTCGTTACCAGATTGGGCGGCCAGTGCATTCTCTGTGGGGAAATGGTGGTGCTTGGCATAATTCAGCGATACGCGATGGGTTTACTGCTGACCACACCCCGGAAGTTGGCGCCGTTTTTGAAGAGCGTGGGCATGTCGCAGTAGTTGAGGCTGTTGGTGATAATAATACTGTTTTCATTTCGGAAATGAATTATGGGCAGCTTTGGAAATATAATACGCGTTGGGTAGCAAACGCAAATAGCTATTGGTATATACACTAAAAGGAGTCTTGAAAATAAAAGATAATAACAAAGACAGTGAATCGAAAGATCCAAAAAAGCTTAAGCACGATAGCACTTCTGATAAAAAGCCCAATGTGAAGCCGAAGGAAAATTCAGGGTTAAAGTCTGGACCTATGTCAGTTATGCCAAATAAAACCAGCATCTTCAAACTCATCAGCTGGGTTCTACTGTTGATGATTATTGGGTATTTTATTGCTGGCTTCTTCAATAATGACCGACCATCACACATCAACACTTCTGATGGTATTGAGATTTTAAAAGGCGACAATGTTAAGCATGTTGAAATTACTGAGTTTGAACAAAGGGTCAATCTTGAGCTAAATAGCAAATACGAAAAGGACTACCCTGACGATGTGCACGTCGATAATGATAAAGTGTTCTTCAATTATGTGCGTGACCAAGGGGCAAGCATATGGGAAATAATACGCGAAAAAGACCCCGCATATGCTGAAGGGTTTAATTCTACTGTACCACAATCTTCTATATGGGATTCGATACTTTCTATAATGATATCGATGTTGCTAATTCTTGGTATTTTCTATTTCGCAATGTCTCGTATGGGCGGTCAAGGTCAAAATCCATTCACATTTGCCAAGTCCAAAGCTAAGAACACCATGCTTGAAGGTAAGACACCAGATGTTACATTTGAAGACGTGGCAGGTGCAGATGAGGCCACTGAAGAAATGGGTGAGATTCGTGACTTCATGATGCATCCGGAAAAGTATCGCAAGATTGGCGCTAAGATCCCCAAAGGTGTTCTACTATACGGCCCTCCAGGTACTGGAAAAACACTGCTTGCTAGAGCCTTAGCTGGTGAGGTAAAGGCACCGTTCTTCTCACTATCAGGATCTGATTTTGTGGAGATGTTCGTTGGAGTCGGCGCCTCAAGGGTGCGTGATTTATTTAAGAAAGCCAAGCAAGTGGCGCCTTCAATCATCTTCATCGACGAGATTGATGCAGTTGGAAGGCATCGCGGGTCTGGTATCGGTGGCGGTAATGATGAACGTGAGCAAACTCTGAATCAAATTCTAGTCGAAATGGACGGTTTTGATGGTGAAACTAATGTGCTTCTAATAGCATCCACTAACCGTCCAGATATTCTAGACCCTGCTTTACTAAGGCCAGGGCGTTTCGATCGCCAAATCGCTGTAGACGCGCCTGACCAAAAGGGTAGGGAGGCAATACTGAAGGTTCACTCTAAAGATATGCCATTTGCTGATGATGTTGACCTTGCGATGATTGCAAAGCGTACACCTGGCTACACCGGAGCCGATTTGGCTAATGTTGTCAATGAGTCCGCATTGCTCAGTGCAAGGGAAGGCAAAGATGTCATCACCATTGCTGAAGTCGATGAATCGATCGACCGCGTTATGGCTGGACCACAGCGCAAGAGCCGTAAAATGAATGAGCGCGACCTGCGCAATACAGCCTACCATGAGGGAGGTCATGCATTAGTGGCAGCGGCGATGCACTACACTGATCCAGTCACTAAGGTAACGATTTTGCCACGTGGGCGTGCACTTGGATACACCTCAGTGATGCCTCAAGAAGATAAGTATTCCGTCACTAGAAATGAGCTACTTGACCAAATGGCGTACGCAATGGGTGGTCGAGTCGCTGAAGAGATTGTTTTCAAAGACCCCTCTACTGGTGCTAGTAATGATATCGAAAAAGCTACTGATATCGCCCGCAAAATGGTCACGCAATACGGCATGAGCTCGAAGATTGGGCCGGTTAAAGTATCTCCTAATGAAGATGACCAAGCGATGGGGGCTGCGAAGACCAGCAAGTATTCTGTGTCTGCCACTATTTCAAGTACTATCGACAGTGAAATAAGTAACCTTTTGGAAAATGCTCACCGTGAAGCTTTTATAGTGATTAATGAAAATCGCGAAGTGCTAGATCGTTTAGCGAATATCCTACTAGAAAAGGAGACTCTACTTGAAGATGAACTTACCGAGATATTCAAGGACGTTCGCTTCTGGGGTGAGCGACCGGTTTGGAATTCCCTAGAAGGTAAAGCCGCGGGCTAGGTTACGGGTTAAGCTATGCAAGATTTGAATCTAACCGTTTTAGCGGGGCCGACTGCAGTTGGAAAAGGTACGATTTCGCGCAAGCTGATCGAAAAGTACCCTAATGTTTACCTTTCGATTTCAGCCACTACAAGGCCTGCGCGCGAAAATGAGCTACCAGATGTGCATTACCACTTCCTAAGCCGTGATGAGTTTGAGCACCGCATCAACCAAGGCGACTTCTTAGAGTGGGCTGTAGTACACGGTTTGAATATGTATGGCACACTAAAGGAGCCGATTTTAGAAGCGAATGCTGCTAGTAGGCCTGCCCTTTTGGAAATTGATTTACAAGGCGCTCGTGCAGTTAAAAAACTAGTGCCAAATGCAAACTTCGTCTTTCTTGCACCGCCTAGCTTTGAAGAGCTGATCACCCGCCTTGGTATCCGTGGTACTGAATCACGCGATGAGCGAGAAAAACGGCTCGAAACTGCTCGTGAAGAGCTTAGCGCAAAAGATGAATTCGATCACATCATCGTTAACGACAGCATAGACGTTGCAGTAGAAGAGCTTGCCAAAATCATGAACCTCAAGTGAGGTACGCTTGCTCTTCTACTTGATGCGTACGCGTAACTGAATTCTATGGTACAATATAGATAATGCTTCAGATTGTGTTATCAATCATCTCTTGTGGTATAGGTGTGTATGCCTATGGTAATAATGCTTGCGCAATTTTCACCGGCAAAATGCAGACGTCGTTTTGGGGTAGGTTAATCTGGCTTGGGACTAATACTGTAGTTCTTTTAGCCCTTTTCGGTGGTAATGCTAGTATGCTAACTATCATCCCGATGATTTTTAACGTTTCATTTATGGTGTTGATTCAAATTGCTTGCGCATATCGCCGGCTCTTCACTATCACGAAAATCGATATAGTTTGCCTGGTAATAGTGGCAGTTGGTATGGCCTATTACGTCTTCGCTAGTGAAATCGGTGGTCTCGTCATAACCTTAGTTGCCGATGCCATTGGTGGCGCGCTTGTGATACTTGGCATGTTCAAACGCCTTCATACTGGTGGCAAGCCTGAAAATCGCCGTCAATACGTGTTGTCAGGAGTGCGTAATGTGATGATGCTTTTTGCAAATGACAGCGCCCCCACCTTCCTTTCAGTATTCGGATTGGCATTTCAGACCTTCGAAGCGTTAGTGTTAGCTATCTGTGCACATATCACCAAGAAGTCCTCTCTAGCCAAGCAAGGAGATGATACATCTGCCTAAAAACGACTCGATTAAAAAGTATAACCCCACATTTCTAGCAGTCGATTTTGAAAGTGTTATCAGTGTCGGAAACGGTGATTTTGCCTTCAATTGTGACGCTACGGGCTTCCAAACACTTTTTGATGAATATCTCAAGCATAATAACCCTTTAACGACTATGTCGAATTTTCACTGGGGAAGCTATGGTGGCAATGATCGATATCAACTAGGTAATTTGACGATGGATGAGTTTGTGCGCGCCGACGGGAAAGTGGTTCGATACCCACAGAATGCTGTGCCCAAACGCTTCAAGGCTGAAGATTATTGCGGAGCCACACCGATAAAGCCTGCGGAACCCATCCTTAAAGATGAAGCATCAATTATACATAATTCTGAAAGATATGAATGGCTACGAAAGGATCCGCACCGAGCAAATATGGGTATCCTTCAGCTTGAAGTGGGTGGTCGTGTCCCAAGTGCTAGCGAAATCGAGAGCATTCACGCTGAGCTCAATCTGCTTTCTGGGGTCTTTAGGTCTCGCTACAAAATCGATGGTATTCAGTTTGAGGTTATGGTGACTTGCCAAGATAACACATCAAAAGCGCAGTTCAAAGTTATATCCACAGCCTTTCACGCAAGGAAAGCCAAGTTGAAGCTACTGCGTGCGCCAGCAAGCCACACTATAGCTGGGGCTGATTTCCAAAACGCTACAGTCAGCTATTTAGATGTCGATGCTATTTCGGGGGGAAGCGCTGGTGATAGGCTAGAGTTTGAAGTGGATTTCAAAGGTGGTGCTTTTAGTGAATGCACATTCAAAGGTGAGAACCCCTATGTCCAAAACTTCTGGAAAAACGTTGAGGTGATTCCACTTGGTGACGTCTCCTATTCTAGAGAAGATTTGCAAGAGCTTGAGCGCCGTGAAGTCCTATCTCTCTACAATCTTGCGATTCATTCCTCAGGGTCAATTCCACCACAGGAGACAGGCCTGATGTGTAACTCTTGGTATGGTAAGTTTCATCTTGAGATGCATCTTTGGCATAGCGCTTGGGCTCCGTTATATGGTGTTCCGGAGTTGATAGAAAAATCCTTTGACTGGTACTTAGAAATCCTACCCCAGGCACGCGAAAATGCGATGCGAAATGGTTTTAGTGGATGTCGTTGGCCTAAGATGGTGGGGCCAAAAGGGGTTGACTCACCATCGATCATTGCTCCGCTTTTGTGCTGGCAACAGTCACACATTATCTTTTTGCTCCATCTCGTTTACGGGAAAAGCCTACCTAAAAAATACCGCGTTTTAGTTAAGGAAACTGCTGATTTCATGTGCGATTTTCTTGTGTATAATGCAAAAGAAGATGTTTACGATATGATTGGACCAGTGATACCCGCCCAGGAAGAGTTTGACCCCATGACAGTCTTAAACCCCACCTTCGAAATGGTGTATTGGAAATACTGCTTACAGCTGGCTCTAGGCATGCTAGGAGAAAATGATTCATCAAGGCAAGATAGTTTTGCACTCTGGCAAGAAGTTCATGAAAAAATCGCTGTGCCAAAGCCTGTTTCTAGTCTTTTTCCGAGCCACCAAAATGCACCCGACACCTTCCCGAACTTCATGAAAGACCACCCCATGCAGTTAGCTATTCTAGGTCTATTTGAAAGTGCTGATATGCAAACTATAGAAAACAAAGCGGCGCTCAAGAGTACTTTGGAGCGAGTTCTAGAAGATTGGGATGAAGCTAGTATGTGGGGGTGGGATTATGGATATATGGCAATGCTTGCGCATGCATTGGATGACGATGACTTGGCTGTCCAAATACTGCTAAAGCCTTCACCGAAGAACTACTACGCTGCTAATGGACATAATTTTCAGCTAGGTAGAAGCGATTTACCAAGCTACTTACCAGGTAACGGAGCGCTACTCTGGGCAATACACACGATATGGAAAGGAAAATGATGAATATACAAGATGCTATAAATAACGTAAAAGAAAACGGTGGTGGGGAGGTTATAATACCGGCTGGAGAGCATATGACCGGACCTTTGGAGCTCTGCTCAAACCTAATCTTAACCCTAGAAGATGGTGCGCACATCAAATTTGACACCGGCCCAAATGCTTACCCGCCAGTTTGGACGCGCTGGGAAGGTATTGAGTGTTGGGCGATGCATCCGCTCGTCTGGGGTAACGAAGTGGCAAATGTCATCATCCGCGGAAAAGGAATGCCATGGAAGAGTGGTGATGACCAGAAGATTCGAGATGACGCACGCGGTATCATAGATGGCCAAGGAGATGCTTGGTGGGAGAAGTTTAGAGTCATCGAGAAGATTGAGGATCGACACAGCCCCAAAATGGACTACGAATTGCGACTAGCTGAGCTGAATCCTGATTACAAAACTCGCCCAGGAGGTGGTGCACGCCCTGATACGCAGTTTTTGCGGCCACCACTTATGCAATTCTTCAAGTCTAAGAACATCACCATCCAAGGTTTCACTTTGCAAAACTCTCCCTTCTGGACATTCCACACCGTATATTCGGAAGATATAAAAATACTAGACATGAAAATACTTAACCCCGAAGATGCCATCAATACGGATGCAATTGATATTGATTCAAGCTCTAACGTCACTATAGAAAATTCATTGCTCGATATCGGTGATGACGCTGTAACGCTTAAGTCAGGGTCTGGTGAGCAAGGCCTAAAGATTGGCATCCCCACCCAAGATGTAAGAGTTAGCAATTGTAAAATCTTTGCCAGCCACGGAGGTATTGCTATCGGCTCGGAAACTGCTGGTGGCATTGCCAATGTTGATGTGAACTCTTGCGAGTTTGAAGGCACTCAGCGCGCAATCCGCTTGAAAAGCCGCCGCACAAGGGGAGGGGTGATTGAAAACATCACAATTTCTAACGCAAAAATGGATAAGTGTTGGAGTGCGATTGTACTTAGCCAATATTTTTACCCTGGCGTTTTGCCGTTTGAAGAAGATTTCATCATGTCAACTTCAGCGCAGGAACTATCTGAAACAACGCCTAGAATCAAGAATGTCGTAATCGAGAATGTAACGGCAACCAATTTGCGCTCATCAGCTGCTTTTATCGTTGGACTACCTGAAGCACCGATAGAAAACGTTTCAGTGAAAAATTTCCAATGGTCACTGGCAGATAAGGAAGAGCTAATGGAGACATGCAATTCAGAGGTGACAAATGGTCTCTTTCATGACGATGATCGTGGCATAAAAATTATCAATGCCATCAATGTCAGCGTTGAGTAATGTAGGCTGTTAAGTAGATGCAGCTAGTGCGAAAGCTGCACAATCTGAGTGCCGTGCACGGAGTCTGCACTAGAACGCGTAAGTATCTGATCAAGATTACTGAAGTTAACACCACCACCTGCCATGATTTCGATGCGTCCGGATGCTAAATCAACAACTTCTTTAATGTGGTTCGTATCTATCGCTCCATCAGTAGTACCATGTGTTAAAATGCGGATATAACCTTGCTCGATAAGCTCTTCGACTGCGCGCTCTTGGTCGCCAATCAAGTCAAATGCCATGTGGAAGACCAGCTCTGGGATGCGTCCGCATTTAACGAGAAGTTGCGTTTTCATACGCAGTATCGCCTCTAGCTCTACGGCGATTTGGGTATGAGTTGAGTCATTTTCACTAGAAACTTCTTTAAGCGGACCAAAAACCAAGCCGTCAGCGCCTAGATCAGTTGCCATCACAGCAAATTCCTCCATACTCACAAGGTCAACGTCATTGTAGAAGAAATTTCCACCCCGGTTTCGCACCATAGCGTAAACTTTCTTGCCCTTCGCGTGGCAAGTTTCAAGTGCACGTTTCAAAACATCTTCGCTTACCTGAACGCCCCCGATGCTAAGGTCGCTACACAGCTCAATCCGGGTGATGTCAGTTTCCACAGCTTTCTCTAAGTCACGCAGCTCATCGGCGCAGAATTCTTTAACAACCATCTTCAACTCGTTTCATTTTTGCCACTTGATGCACTTTTGAAAAGGCGCAGTGGATTTCTCCAGCATGCTTGGTCAATTAGTGCAGGATCCACTCCTAGGTCAGCAGTATTTCGAACACCTTTAGCCAGGGTTAAGGTTGATCCAGCTATAGTGTCAGTGCCTGCTAGAACGGCTTTCCCACCTTTGACTTCAACGTCGAGCGAACCCAGGCGGTATTTACCATCGCCAAGGAGGGTGGCTGACATTGAGTCCGTTATCAAAACCACACCGGTTTGAGGGCGTTCATCCACTTGATTCTCCGACGAAATACTCGGCGTTTGGTTTGATGAATCTAGTTCGTCTGTGCAACTCAAGTTCGCCTTATCTTGAATGCTAAAGTTGTTGAACGCCCATTTAACGATGCTCGAGTGAAGATGAACGCCGTCGTTAATAACTTCTACAGTGATGTCCTTACCTTGCCGATATGCTTCGAGGGCGGCGATTATCGGCCCAGGCTTACGGTGGTGGATAGGGTTCATAGCGTTAAATAGATGCGTAAAATGCTTCTGGCCAAGCGATATGCTCTCCCAAGTGGTATCATAATCAGCATCGGAATGACCAAACGCTGCCACGACTCCGTGCTTAGTAAGCGTTTCGACAGCTTCTAGACCATATTTGAGCTCTGGTGCGACTGTAATCATCCGTAAATGCCCTCTGGCAGCGTCGAGTAGCTCTTTGATGCGATCGAGAGCTGGGTCAATTAGCGCTGAGGCGTCATGGGCGCCTTTGTGTTGGGGGGATATAAAAGGCCCTTCTAGGTAGATACCGTGGCACTGTGCCTTCTTAATTTGTTGCTCCGAAGCACTTTCCTCAGCGATGACTTTATCACAGTAGTCCGCAGCAATGCGCACAGCTTCTAGCATATCGTCCCACGGTTTAGTGATCAGTCCAGCGAGATAGTCGGTAGTACCAGCTTCAAAGAGCTTGGAAGAGATGGTTTCAAGTGGCTCGAAGGGTAGGGAAGAGTGACTTAGGATATCGTCAAAGGCGAAACCTGCAATCCCGTGAAGGTGTATATCAAATTTACCTTCTACATTCAGTCCTTCTGGCGATTCTTTTAACAATCTCTTTTTTTGGGGTGCGCCTCCTTTCCTTGTCCTTCGGGTGTTAGATTCTTTGCCAATCGGGCTTATTTGCAAAGGTGTACTCGTAGTAGTCCTTAAGCTTCAGCATGCTCGCAGCCGCTTCGTCAATGATGTACGTTGCATGCGGGTGTAATTGCAGAGCGGAAGCCGGGCAAAGAGCAGAAACCGGACCTTCAATAGCGTCTCGCACCGCTTCGGCCTTATTTTCACCAAAGGCGAGTAGAAGCACATGTTTCGCTTCTAGAATGGTGCCAATACCTTGGGTAATGCAGTGAAGAGGGACTTGATCTGGTGAATCAAAAAAGCGGGCGTTATCTTCGCGGGTTTGCTGAGTGAGCGTTTTGATGCGGGTGCGGGACGCTAAAGAGGAACCGGGCTCATTGAATCCGATGTGACCGTCAGTGCCGATACCTAGTATCTGGACGTCAATACCTCCGCTTGACCTAATCATAGCCTCGTAGACCTTACCTGCCGTTTGAATCGATGCGATATCACCGCTAGGCACATGTATCAAACCGGGGGTAAAACCAATTGGCTTAGTTACGTGCTTGTCGATGATGGAGAAGTAGCTTTCGGGATGCGATTTTTCAAGACCAACATACTCATCTAAAGCAAAGCCTTGCACATGCGAAACATCAACCTTTTGGCTAGAGACTTCTTTTGCAAGATGTTCGTAGACCTTTAGGGGGGTGGATCCAGTCGCTAGACCGATGACAGCAGTAGCTTTGCGTTTAAATAGCTCAATGAAGACACTAGATGCCATTTGGGCAGCTTGACTGCTGGCCTGGGCGCCTTTGCAAATGATAACTTCTGCCATCAGAGATTACCTTTCAAGAATGCTTCAACGCTATCTTTAGCAACTTTTTCATCCACACCTTCGAAGGTTACTGAAAGGGTATCGCCATATTTAGCGCCAAGTTGCATCACGCTTAAGATGCTTTTTGCATTGGCAGTTTTGTTATACAGGGTGATTTGAATATCGGACTCAAACGAACCTGCATTTTTGACTAACTCAGCGGCGGGGCGGGCGTGAATCCCGACTTTATCTTTGATTGTATACTCTAGAGTTTGCATATTTCCTCCTACTTTATCTGTTTTCCTGCAATTGTTACACTTTCAAAATCATCAGCATTTAACGCTATGATTGGGGTTACGGTATTATAACCAGATGAGCTAATTTTAGCTAAATCGACTTCGATCAGCGCCTGTCCAGCTTTGATGGTATCGCCAGTTTTGACGAGCTGAGTAAATCCGTCACCCTTAAGATTGACGGTATCGATGCCAAAATGCGTCAAAATCTGCAGCCCGTCAGCGTTAGATACCACTACAGCATGTCCAGTATCAAACATTTGCTCGACTGTACCGTCAAAAGGCGCTTTAACTTCACCTTTGGAAGGTTTTACTGCCACACCAGGCCCCATAATGCCTTCTGCGAAAGTGGCGTCAGGCACATCTTTTAAGTCAATAACATCGCCTTCAATGCTTGATGAAACATCTTGGGCAGGCTTTTTGGCGCCACTAGGGCTCGCAGATGATGTTGTAGCATTACTAGGCGTATCAGGGGAGGAATCTTCGGGGATATTACCAGCCATGATGTCCTTCATGCCGTCAGCAACGAATTGGACATTTGTGCCGATAATCACTTGAACACCAGTGGCACCCATTTTCATAACCCCACGTGCACCGCCGCGTTTGATGGCTCCTTCATCAATCAAAGCGGTATCCTTTACCTGAATGCGGAGGCGGGTGGCACAGTTGTCAAGCTCTGTGATATTTGCTTTGCCGCCGAGACCTGCAAGTACATCGCGCGCGAGCTGGGCAAAATCATTGGAGATGTTTTTGATGTCGTCGCTGATGGCTGTATCATCCTCACGGCCTGGAGTCTTGAGGTTGAACTTCGTAATCACAAAGCGGAATATCGCGTAGTAGATACCGAAATAGACGATACCAATTGGTATGACCATCCAGGGGTTTTCTGCCATAGGGGAGTTCCAGTTTAGCACTAGATCCATTAATCCGGCAGAGAATCCAAAACCGGCACGTACTGGTAAAATCGTACAAATAAAGAGTGAAAGACCAGTTAGAACTGCATGCACACCATAAAGAGCTGGTGCTAAGAACATGAATGAGAACTCGATTGGCTCAGTAACGCCTACTACAAATGCTGTTACCGCTGCAGAAAGCATAAGTCCGGCAGCGATTTTCTTATTGCGCGTTTTAGCAGTGTGGTACATTGCCAAGCAGGCAGCTGGTAAGCCGAACATCATAATCGGGAAGAAGCCAGTCAAGTACTGACCGGTGACACCATAAGTTCCCGTACCATTTAAGAAGTTGGTTAAGTCATTGATACCTGCTACATCGAACCAGAATACGGAATTGTGCGCGTGATGGAGGCCAAATGGTATGAGCAAACGGTTGAAGAAGCCGTACAGTCCAGCCCCAACTGCTCCAAGCCCAGAAATGAACTCTCCAAAGTTTACAAGCCCCGTATAGCAAATAGGCCACACGAAATAAAGAATAAGCCCCACAATCAGCGACGCTAGACCCGTTACAATTGCCACTGAGCGTTTCCCCGAAAAGAAAGCCAGAGCGTCGGGCAGTTTAGTATCTTTGAAGCGGTTATAGCATGCGGCGCCGATCAGACCGCAGATGATACCAATAAAAGCATTCTCAATCTTGTTGAATGCAGGGTTGACAGCTAATTCATCAACACCTTGCAAAACGCCGACTGAAACAGGGTTCAAGAGCTTCGTAATCATCAACCACGATACAAGACCGGCTAGAGCAGAAGTTCCGTCACTTTGCTTTGCCATACCTATGGAAACACCGATCGCAAATAGCAATGGCATATTATCTAGGATGGCACCACCTGCACCTTTGATGAAGATGACTGCGAAATTGTCAGTACCGGTCGCCATTTCGATCCAGTAACTAACCCCCACAAGAAGGGCGGCGATAGGTAGCACTGCTACAGGCAGCATCATGCTCTTACCTAAATTTTGTAAAAATCTCATCATTTTAAATCCTTTCGACCATTTTTACATTTCCACTATGTTTTTACGTATTTTCAAAATTTTATTACTGCTCATCGATAACTCTTTGAATCCAGTATCTAAGAAGAACTTAGTTAAGGCTTCATCCCCTCCAAGCTCTCCGCAGATTCCTGCCCAAATACCAGCTTCATTAGCAGCTTTTGCAATATTTTCTAGTAGTCTCAGGATTGCCGGGTGGTGTGGGTCAGAGTACTTCTCAAGCTCTGGGGTACTTTGCCTATCAACAGCTAATGTATACTGAGTTAAGTCGTTGGTACCCACTGAAAAGAAGTCAGAAACTTTGGCCAGATCATCAGCGATGACAGCAGCAGCGGGGGTTTCGATCATGATGCCAATCTCGGCGATATCAAAAGGGGCGCCAACTTCTGTTGCTGCCTTTTGGCAAAGTTCGCGACACTTCTCAACCTCCCAGCGTGATGCGATCATTGGAAACATTATCGCAATGTGCGTTTCAAAATTCACCGCTTCTTTAGCCGCGCGATAAATGGCACGCAGTTGAGTTAGAAACAGCTCTTCACGATCAAGCATAAAGCGGGTAGCGCGATACCCTAAGGCAGGGTTTTCTTCATCAGGCAGATTTAAGTAGTCTACTTTCTTGTCAGCTCCAATATCGCAAGTACGTATCACTAACTCGGCATTTTTGGTTTGAGAGACTACTTTAGCAACATCGCGATAAATTTCAAACTGCTCATCTTCACTTGGGGCGTCATCTTTACCTAGATACAAGAACTCCGTCCTAAAGAGCCCAATACCTTCAGCATCATTCTCGACAGCTTTTTGAGCATCTTCAAGTGAACCGATGTTCGCATACAGCTTCACGCTTTTACCGGTGGTGGTTTTTGAGTCAACACCTTTGAGTGCATTCAAGCTGTTTTTAGCTGCAACTTGCGTTTGAATCTTCTGCATGGCGTCTTCGAGGGCTGCACCATTTGGAGAAGTCGTAAGCTTTAGGGTCGAAGTGTCGATGATAGCGGTAGCTCCAGATTCGATTTGGTCAGTATTCGCCACCTTTATCAGGGCAGGAATGCCAAGCGAGCGCGCTAAAATGGCAGTGTGACTAGTTTGGTTACCACCGCTTAAAACAAACCCGGCGATTTTAGATTTATCCATACTTAACGTCTGAGAAGGTGTGATATCTTCGGCGACGATGATGGCGCTATCAGGCATATCTGATGTGTCTTCAGCCTTCCCACTCAAAATGTTATTTAGCCGAACTTTTAAGTCGCGGACATCGGCTGCGCGCGCACTGAAATACTCATCCTCCATCAAGTCAAAAGTTGACGCCACCTCTTCAAAAGCCATCTCAACTGCATCGCTAAGAGCTAAGTTGTCGTTTAGTTTTGCCTCCACAGCTGAAGTTATGCTAGGATCTTCGAGCATGATTCGTTGTACATCAATGATTCCAGCCTTTTCTTCTCCGAGCGAGGAGAGTGTCTTTTGATAAATATCATCTAGCTGCTTTTTCGCCACATTTTTCAAGGATTCGAAAGTATGAGCATCAGCCAAAGGCGCCGTATCTAGGTCAGCCACAGAAGGATCAGATTGCACCATTAAGTATACTGTTCCAACAGCGGTGCCATCAGAACAGTTTTCGCCATAAAACTCGTTCATATTTGCAGTGTACCACACACTCGACCCAATGTCAAGCAAATTCTTCAAAAATCTGTATGCAACGTGTTCAACTTCGCGCAAGCAAAGCTCACGCTCGTTTCACACAAGCATATTATGCAACTAAATAAAGGCGCGAAATAGAACCACTTCTGCGTAGATTTCCACGTATTTCAAAATGGAAACTTTTCGGCACGCTCACTCTCAAATCGAAAATTCGCTAGGTTGTCAATAGATTTATTTATAGGAACTAAAATTTGGCTACGCAAATTGTAGCATAAATCTATTTTCCAAACTACCTCAAAGTTTATTTTGAAAACACGTGT
>JAITGF010000001.1 GCA_031280795.1 Candidatus Ancillula prorhinotermitis
AAGAAAATGTGCATTCTGATAAAGGCGCTGAGCGGCGCCTTAACTCCGCTCCCTGCGGGGCACAAGTTAGGGGTAATTTGCAAGCAAATTACTCTGCTTTGCTAATTCTAACTTCGCGCGCAATCGCTCGTGGAGGGTGGATTATCTGAGTGATACGCGTTCTAACACCCCTTGGTCGCCTTCGCGTACGAAGAAGAAGGCAGTGTTCACGCTTTCGGGGTCGAGGTCTGGGTGAGCGCTAAGCCAGGCTGCGCGATACCATTTGAGCTGAATGCTCATCAGGGCAAGCTTGTCGCCTTGCGGGTGGCGCCCCGTTTTCCAGTCGACGATCAACTGCTTTGAAGCATCTTCGGGGTCTGTAAAAACTGCATCGATACGAGCGATCACGCTATGATTTCCAGACCCGACCATAAACTCTTGCTCAATACTTAATGGCTCAAGCTTAGAAAACGGTGAACGCAAGAAATTCCCTACTAATGCGTCGATGCTAAGGCCTGCGCGCATATCTGAAACATATTCATAATCGTCATTCGCATGTAAGAGATGGTGTTTTTGGCGGAAGAACTCTTGCACAAAAAAGTGGAAACGGGTGCCGATATCGTTGTAGTAGGTCGGTTGGCTAGGAGTGGGTCGCAAAATGCTCGCTAAGAAGGCGTTTCTATCGCTAGCAAGTGCAACCATTTTCGAGGTGGAAAGCACGGTTGGAAGCTGAACGTATTCAGCCCAATTGGTACGTCGCTCTTCTTGTAGGCGCTTCTCGAGCATTAGTTTTTGCAAAATGTCACTTTTCGTAAGCAAGGTGTTTCGCATTGTGTCAGGTCGGGCAGCAACTGCTTGCACTGCTTTTGATACGTTCATGTAGGCACTTTGCTCTAGGGTCGGTGTCAGATTTGGCCAGCTAGTGCTCTGAGGTTCGTTTGGTATATGCTCTTCGATTTCAAGATCGGCAATTTCGCGGATGAATCGGACAGTCTTGGCGTACTCTTCTTCTCCTAGCGCTTTGAGGGCTGCCAGAAAACTTCGCGTCGGGTAGTAAATCGTCTTTTTTCCGCGTGGCAATGGCGAGTACGTAACCAAAAGATGGTGCTTTGCTCGAGTGAGTGCTACGTACGCTAAGCGAACGCGCTCTGCAAAATTGCGCCCTGCTACACCTTCTTCAAATGCCACCACTTGGCAATCGTAGTCGTAAAGCGATTCAATTTCGTCAAAACAAACAAGTGGCTTCAAATCAGCTCTATCTAAGCGCAGGTTATCTGGAATGCTAGTATTGCTTACTAACCAACCAGTGCTTCGGGGCTCTTCCCACTTTTCAAAATCTTCCACTTTAGAATTCCAACTCAATTTATGAAATTGCTGCAAAGTGTGCCCTACTTGGCAGACGATATCCCATTCTAGACCTTTGGCACCGTGTATCGTTATCAGGGTAACCGCGCTTTCATCCACTGTGAAAGACGCTTGCTCAAATTTTGCATCGCTAATGCGGGCTTGATCCAGCCATTCGAAAAACCCACCAATAGAAGGCGTGATAGCAGTCGACTCATATTGCTTTGCACGCAACACGAGCTCTTGGATATTTACACGAGCTTGCACAGCGTAACTACTGCTTGCACCCTGCAGTTTCTCCTCTTTTTTATCAAGCGGCAAATCGCGCACTCTGAGCAGGAGCTCTAGCTCTTCTTGCACTCCGGAAATGCTTGCTGCACGCGAAATGTAATCTGACGGTGAACTACCGACGAACTGCTGTAGAAGTTGCACTTTTTTACCGATACTTGCCGCTGCCACATGCCATCGCTCCTGATTGCTCTGAGTGCCTTTTTGTGACGCCACCTCCACGCAAAGATCCACTAAGGTTAACTCAGGTTTGAGGGGCACTTCCTCGCTACTTTGCTGATGCTTAACTATAGCATCTAGCTCACGATTTCTTAAGCGTAATGCTTGGCGCATCTTCATCAAATCGCGAGGCCCTAGTGCGAACTTCGGAGATGTCAAAAATCGCATCAGCAGGTGAGATGCACCGCTATCAAAGCTAATTTGAGCTAGAGTCAACACATCGACGACTTCAGGTAAGTCAAGCAACCCTTTCAAACTTGCCATTTGATATGGTATCTTGCGCTTTTTTAACTCAGCGGCAAAGGGTAGCAAATCAGCGTTGGTGGCGCTAATAATTGCAGCCGACTCACCTTTTGCGCCTGGGGTTTTGAAATGCTCGGCAATAAAATCGACAACAGTCTCCACTTCACTGGGTAAATTCTGCAGTTTTCGCAAAGTTTCCTCCACTTGGGTGTGGTTTTCGTCTGAATTTGATGATTTACCAACCACTTTACCACTAGGTCCGCATACTTTCACTTGCAGATTGCCGATATCTGCACCTTGGTATTTTGTTAGCTTTTGAATCGCTTCACCTTGGCTACCACATTTTGCGCGAGCATTTATCTCTAACACATGATTTGCAGCGTTCAAAATCAACTCATCATTTCGAAATGAAGTCAAAAGTGTCAATGTTTTAGACACTTCGAGCTTACTTTCCTTGTGGGTAGGAAAATCTTCTCCAAAACGTATAATCCCGCCACTGCTGGCACCGCGAAAGCCATAAATCGCTTGGTTAGGATCCCCCACTGCCATTACGTGATGCCCCTGCCCGAAAATTAGCTGCAAGAGTCGAATCTGCGATGGCGAAGTGTCCTGATATTCATCTAGAATTACTGCTTGGTAGCGACTGCGCAAAATTTTTCCAACTTCTTCGTGGTGCTCTAAAATCTTCACAGCGTTTGACACTTGATCAGCAAAATCAATTACACCTCGCTCGCGCTTAAGCTGCTCAAAAGTTTGGGCCACGCTCAGAAATTTCTGGCGTACTATCATTTTCTCCATAACAGCGCGTGGGTCCTTTTTTGGTTTTCCAGGGTCGAAGGCAAGCTTTTTATCCTTATATGATTTATGCCGACGCGTTCCAAAATCTTCTAGCTTTGACGTAAACTCCGTAGCAGTTTTTTGAACCCACTGCTGGACTTCTTCGGGGGTAAGCAAATTGTTCTTTAAGTCATCTGTAAAATGCAAAAAATTATTCAAAAAGGAGTCCAAATTCATTTCATCAGTAAATAAACCTTCTTCCTTTAGCAAATCCTCTGCAAAACACTTGTGAAAGGCGTCTTTAGCAATCATGAAACGGTCAGTATCGGTAATCACTTTTGCGTCAGAGTCGATCCCCTCTAGGTAGCCAAACTCAGATATGATACCCGCGGAAAACCCGTTATAGCTTGATATTTCAGGCGATTCAAAGCTAACTAGTTCGTCGGCGATGGGAGTTGATTTTGCATAATACGTGCTGAGGCGTTTGCGTACACGATGCTTAAGCTCGACTACTGCTTTGCGGGTGAAAGTAAGACCTAAGATTTGTGACGGGGCGATTTTGTGGTGCGCGATCAGCCAAGTAATTCGGTTACTCATCGTCTCAGTCTTGCCTGAGCCTGCACCCGCCACCACCAAAAGAGGTTCAGTAATCGGAGCGTTGATGATTTCTAACTGCTCAGGAGTTGGAGGGAAGAGCAATCCAAGTTGCTGTTGAATCGAAAGTGCAGTCGTCAAAGCGCACCCCCTTCATCTTGCAGTGGGCAGGACGTTTTCAAGTTGCAAAAACGACACTTATCATTCAAGGATGCTATATATTCACTACCACGTGCATTTTTTGCAGCAGTTTCAAACAGCTCATTTGCCTGGATGCTCAACGCATCAATGCCTTCTTGGTCTACCAGCGACTTTGAAGCATCGCCTTTGGTTTCTTTACCCAAGTAAACCAATGCGCCCCCTGCTGTTTTGCCAGCGCTTTCGGGGTCAAGTAGCTTTTGGTAAGCTAGAAGCTGCATATTCAATGGCACATTTTCGCTCGGATGCCAAGAGTTTGTAGACGTTTTCCAATCCACTACAAATAGCCTCTGGTCACTATTTACTTCTACACGATCGATCACACCATGAAGCTTAGTTTTAGGAGCAATCTCCACGTTTTTTTCAACATGAAGCTCAGTATTCTGAATCTGACGGTACTTAAGCATGTTTGCCCGGTCGGCGATATATTCGTAATATCCGGCAGCGTTTTCAAAATAACGATTTACGCGAATTGTATTCATTTGCTCGTCGAATTTCGTATCAAAGCTCAAAATAAAGTCTTCGGGGTGCTCGTCTTCGCCAAGCTTTACCTTTCCCTGCTGTAGATCGTTGTAGACTCGATGCATTTCTTGCACAGTCTCTTCACGGGTGCCGACTAGCTCTGGTAAAATCTGCAAGACTTTATGTACAACTGTACCCACCATTGCACTCTGACCTGACTGCATAGGGGTACCACCAGCTTTTTCTAAGAACCACTGCATCGGGCATTCTAGTAGTTTTTCGAGAGTGGAAGGACCTAAGTAAAGCATTTCTTCATTCCCAAAAGGCTCTTCTTGGCTTGGCATATGGTCAGCGTAGTGCCAATTTTGCAGAGAACCGCTTTTCGAGTCCAGGGCAGTCAGCTGACCCAAAAGCTGCACAGACTCGCTTTGCTCTAGCTCATGAGGCTCCTTCTCACCAGACAATGCTAACTCAAGCGCTTCAAAACTGAGTTGCTTTTGCATATCGTTAAGCGTGAGAGCTGGGTGAGAAAGCCCGGAAATGCTTGATGATTCCGGTAGAAGTTTCAAAAAGGAGGAAGCTGTCGACTCCGGGGATTCTACAGCTATAAACTGCACGCGTTCACTTCTGGTTAAGGCGATGTAAAGCAAGCAAAGCTCATTATGTAGATTGGCACGGCGACGCACAGCCTCAGAAAAGGTACTGATTTGCAAAGGCTCTCTAGATGCGCGAGCAACGATAACTTGCGGAATTATAGAGGTGTGCAAAATACTATCGCGCAGGCGAGTATTCGGCCAGCTTGACTCGTTAAAGTCGATACAAAAAACCTGCTTGAAATGCATTCCGATTGCGTTCGTCGGCGTCAACAGTTGAACAGCATCCGCATTTTTAGCGGCGTGAATATTATCTACAGCTACCGGGAGTGAGTCAATGTAGCTGATGAAACCATCTATCAGCGTTCGCGTAGACATTGCACATGGATCGCCATCCTTTTGGGCAGTGTGTTCGAGGTAATACGCCTCAGCAAGTGAAAAAATCTGTAGCGACACGTCAAGGTGGTGGTTAGCAAAATCGGGCTGAACGCCTTTAATCGCTTCGTTTTGTAGCGCATTTGCCGCGCCTGATCGCTCCCAGATACTCCAGAGCACGCTTGGCATCGGGGTGTTATTCGCAACTAGATTGCGAAGTTCGCTCGCAAATGATTCTAGCTCTTGGTCTCGTCCACTTTGCACACCATAATGCGCACCATAATGCCGGCGTAATGATTCAACTAGGCTTAAGGAGGCGTTGCGGATAAGGCTAGGTGTAGTGTCGTCATCTTTAGTAAGTGACAGCTTCAAAAATGCTTCAAAGCTTATCCAGAGTGGCTCATCACGCAGTGCTTTCGAGTTAGTTGCACCTTGTACAGGGATATTCTGCGAGCGCAGACCGTGCGCGATTTCTTCAAAGGAGGACTGGGAGTGGGCGATGATGGCATAATCACTATACTTAGGTAGGGCAGAGGTAAAACTGCCGCGTTCAGTTGAATCAGTCTGAAAATTACCATGTTTCTTCTGCTCCTCGCCTAAGCTTTCAAGCAAGCTTGCCGCCTCTGCATCAACTTGGTCTAAGTAGCCTTGCCTGATCTGATTCGCAACGTATAGAGTTTGCTCTAACGTACTACTCGCTTCTAGAGCTCTTACGTTCTCTCCCATCTCCTCTACTCGCTTTCCAATCATGCTTTGCATCGCGGTGCGCTGGGTGTAACCGGCAAAGAAGTGAGTGTTTTTTGCAGGAATATGCTGGTAAAGATTAACGCCAAGCGAGCCGCGAAAACCGTTAGAAGTCAAGTACTCATTAAATAGCAAAATGACTTTAGTGCTGTGTACTTTCGCCAAGCGCTTTAGTAGTTCTAACCCTGAAAGTGTCAAGTCCTGAGCATTGTCTACAAAAAGGTACTCCGCATCAAAATCCCCTGCCTCAAAGTTATTGTCTACTTGGGCGGTACTAAGGCTCTCCCGGGCGTGGTTAAGTAGCGAAATATGGTCATAGCTGTGCAAATCATCTAGCTTTTCTAGATATGACTCCAAAAGCGTAGTTGCGATGCTTAAAAGCGGAATCCCCTCGCTTGTGGCCAAGTCCTTAACGTCAGCAGAATCAATGCCGTGATCTTGCATCATCTCGAAAAATTCCCGTAGCTCCTGCTTGAACGCCCCCACTTGTAGCGCTTTAGAATATGAATCTTCCGCGCCTTTGCTATTCATACCGCTTGCCACGCCACTTGCTCCCCCACTTGGTGCACTTGACACTACAGTTTGATTCGCAGCATCATTCAAATAAGAGTCGATACATTCATCGATCAGGCTCATTTGACCCGCACCAGTTATGAGCTGGAAACTCGTCTCATCATCTAAGCTAGTGCCTTCACCATCTTCTTCACTTAAGGTGACGTTTTGCAGTAAGTAGAATGCTAAAGACGATATTGTAAAAACGTTCGGCTTCGTTAAGTAAGCGGTTTCAGTGCCTTCGTTCGCATTAGCATCACTAGTAGCATCGCGATTAGACTCTAAAACGCTTCGCCAAAGCTGCTCTCTAAAATCAGCTGCCCTTTGCCTTGATGCGCAAATCATGGCTGCCGTTCCCATATGCTGTGCGATGAATTCGCGCGCAAAAGTAGTTGTACCGCAAGATGCGGGCATACAAAACAGGTGCAGAGTGCTTGGCTCCACTATACCGCAGCGCTCACGCAATTCCTTTGCTATATCACCTATATCACAATTATACACTATTTTTCTCTCCCGTGCTTAAGGCTATGTGGGGGCATACTTACCTTGCGTAATTCAAGTAAAAAAGATGTTCATAATTTGCGAAAATTACCACACACGCGCGCCCTAGATGTGGTATAATCAAAGTATGAGTACTCCTATAGATATGAACGTGTTGTCCGCTGTAGCAGCTGGCGATTACTTTAACCCGCATGAAATACTTGGGCCACATCTCGGTCTAGGTGATGACTCAAATGCTATATATATACGCGTTTCCCGTCCATTCGCCGAATTCGTAAAGATTAGGACTAGCGATGGCTTGATCGACGCTGTGCACGAGCATGGCGGTATCTGGGTGGCAAAAGTTGGAGCTACATTTGACGACCAAGGCAACCCAATGATGCCAGATTACCGCGTAGTCGCAAGTATCCATGGCACTGAATTCGAGCTTGACGACCCATATCGCTTCTTACCGTCTATAGGCGAGATTGATATCCACTTGATTCAAGAGGGGCGCCACGAAGAGCTCTGGAAAGCGCTGGGCGCGAATGTTAAAACCTACCCTTCTGCATTAGGTGATGTTAGTGGTGTTTCCTTCACAGTTTGGGCGCCCAACGCTAAAGCAGTGCGAGTAGTCGGCGATTTTAACTACTGGAACGGCGTCTCTCACTCGATGCGTTCACTTGGTTCTTCAGGCGTGTGGGAAGTATTCATCCCTGGTGCTAAGCCTGGCCAAAACTACAAGTTCCAAATACAAACGCCGTGGTTAGAGTGGCAAGACAAGATTGACCCGCTGGCAAAGTTTGCTCAACACCCCCCACAGACTGCTTCTGTGATTTATGAATCCGCGTACACTTGGGAGGATGCTAGTTGGATGTCTAAACGTGCTAGCACTAACCCACACCACGGACCTGTTTCCGTATACGAAGTGCATTTAGGTTCTTGGCGTCACGGTCTAGGCTACGTCGAGCTTGCTGATCAGCTTGTGGAATACGTTAAGGAGCTAGGATTTACTCACGTAGAGTTTATGCCTGTGGCTGAGCATCCATTTGCACCGAGCTGGGGCTACCAAGTCACTGGCTATTACGCTCCTACTTCGCGGTTTGGTAACCCAGACGAATTCCGTTTCCTTGTGGATAAACTTCACCAGGCTGGCATCGGCGTGATTGTGGACTGGGTTCCTGCGCACTTCCCGAAAGACGCTTTTGCGCTTGCCCGCTATGATGGCACAGCGTTATACGAAGACCCAGACCCACGTCGCGGTGAGCATCCTGACTGGGGCACATATGTGTTCAACTACGGGCGTAAAGAGGTGCGAAACTTCTTGGTGGCGAACGCTTGCTACTGGTTCGAAGAGTTTCACATCGACGGTCTGCGCGTAGATGCTGTGGCTTCGATGCTTTATCTCGACTACTCTCGCGAAGATGGCCAGTGGGCACCGAATCAGTTTGGTGGTCGTGAAAATCTGGATGCGATTTCTTTCTTGCAGGAGACTAACGCTACCGTTTACCGTCGCTACCCAGGCATTATGATGATCGCCGAAGAGTCGACCGCTTTCTCTGGAGTCACCGCACCCACTAGCTACGGGGGGCTTGGATTCGGCCTGAAATGGAATATGGGCTGGATGAATGACACTCTGCGCTACGTGGAGCACGAGCCGATTCACCGGTCGTACCACCACGGTGAGCTTACTTTTTCCATGGTGTATGCTTATTCTGAAAGCTACATCTTACCGCTCAGCCACGACGAAGTCGTACACGGGAAGGGGTCGATTATCGGCAAAATGCCTGGCGACCTATGGCAGAAACTAGCCAACACTAAAGCACTACTCGCATACCAGTGGGCGCATCCTGGCAAGCAACTCATCTTCATGGGGACGGAGTTTGCCCAATGGCACGAGTGGGCTGGCGCGCAGTCATCTATAGATTGGGGGTCGCTTGAGGATCCTGGGCATGTTGGCGTGCAACGACTAGTTGGAGACTTGAACGCTTTGATGAAACGTAAGAGTGCGCTTTATGAGCTTGACCACACGTACGAAGGCTTTGAGTGGATCGACTCTAACGACGATCAACGTTCCCTGCTCAGCTTTATTCGTAAGAATAGCGAGGGGTCAACTGTGGTCTGCGTTATCAATTTCTCAGGCGTTCCGATTGAAGACTTCCGCATCGCTTTGCCAAAGGGCGGTCGCTGGAAAGAAGCATTGAATACTGACGACTTGAGATACGGCGGCTCGGGGGTCATCAACAATGGTGATGAGAATGGTGAAATCATTGCGGACGAAGTCGAGTGGACAGGTCGAGACTTCTCGGCTACACTACGCATCCCTCCGCTTGGTGCCTTCTTCTTAGAACACCTAGGGTATTGATAGGCGAGAGAGTACGGAAAGGAGGCATACCCACAAAATAGATGAATCAATTTTTTAACGATTTGCCTGCGCATAAAACGCCGCCACGGCAATCACCTGATGCTACGCAAAAAACATCATCCGAACTGTACAGCCGCTACGAAGATGGTGCAGTTAGCGGTATCACCTCTGCACGCCCGAGTAGTGCACCTAGACCATCGGCGCCCCAGACCCCGACCCCGCACAGCAATGGTGCGCATCATACGGGCATGACAGGTATCTTCACGAACGTGCCAACTAGCCAAGCGCATGCATCGGGGGTGCAAGTACCGCGACCGGCTCCCGCACCGCAGAGTGTCGTGCGTCAAGATATGACGACACCGAACAATACGCAAGCACCAGTGGTTAATGCGCCCGTTTTTAAAGCAGCGTTGCCAGACGCAGCAACGCCTAGCAGTGTGCAGGCTACACAAGTGCCGGCACAGCAGATGCCTACTCCACAGGTTAGCAGCGCGTCAATGCAAGGAGGGCAATATGGACAAGGCGTGCAAGGTGGTGCGCAATCCAATCATGGGCTCCAAGGTGGAAGTCAGGTCGCTGAGGGTGTGGGGGTGGCAGAGGCTGGCCCGATGGGCCCCACCACAGGACCAACTCCCCACCCCACCGCCACCTCCGATGGCGTGCAGAACTATTCGGCTACACCCGTGCCAAATATTTTGTCAACTGTGGTGCCGTCTGCAATCGTACCTCCCGTTCCAGCTGTGAACGCTGGTACTGCTGCTATTATACCAGATGACGCAGCTGTTCCCGCTGACATCGTCGACGAGATGTTCGAAACTGAAGATGTTGATAATGCTGCACAAATCAGTAGCGACCAAGCAAGCAATATACAATACATCCCCATGCACGCTGGACGATCACGTGCACGACAACGATTCTCGTTTTTGCTCAAAATCATTTTACTGCTCCTAGCAGCCGGTGTTATTTGCGTTGGACTTTTCGCTTCGAACTTGATGCCTCGCACAAGTTGGTACAATGATTTCGCGCGGCTCACGCAATTCTTACCTTTTGACTAGTGCGATTCCCTAAGCGATCACACATTATCGAGCCAATTGACACGCCATTTGGGCGCATTTCGCTTTACCAATTTGATGATAAAACCATTGCTTTGACTCTAGATGATACTGTGATGTCGTTAGTGAATGTTTCAAATCCGCAAATCATTGCATCCCCATACATTGCCGAGATTGCGACTCATATACGCGAAGACGATACTGTAATCCATTTAGGAGTCGCCGGAGGTACACTAGCAAGCTACATCGCCAGTCGCTTTAATAATGTGGCGCAAACTGGTGTGGAAATCAACGCATCTGTGGTTGACGTCGCCCGTGAGCATTTAGGATTGCCGCGCTCTCCAAAGCTCAAAGTCAGAATAGCGGATGCATTTACGGAGATTGTGAGTTTCCCAAGCAATAGAGCAAGCATTATCGTTGTGGACGTTTTTGATGCGCACGGGCATCTGGATGAAAGAATATTTGACCCGAGTTTTCTCGGCAACTGCCTGCAGGCGCTCGCACCTAGCGGGGAGCTTTGCATTAACGTAATGGACACCTTTGGCAATGCGAAGAATGTGTCCAAGCTCAAAGACTCCGTCAAGCGCGTTACAGAAGAATGCCCGGCGCTTGATGTCAAAGTCTGGGTAACGACGCCAGGTAAGAAGCATAAACCGAATGCTTTAACGAATCATCTTATCTGGTGCAAGCCAATGGCGCCTTAGTGTATTGCATAACCTTCAGCCCGAAAACCCATCGTTCAACCATTCACCACTTTGTGCATACCCACTCTCATAGCGCATCGTGCCCTGTCCATTGCGTTTATTGGAGGTGAACTCACCAGTGTAGGTGGCATATAGTTTACCGTGTTCATCGAAGTAGGTCTGTGTGCCTTGCCCATGTTGCAGGTTATTTTTCCACTCGCCTACGTAATGACTGCCGTCTTTGTAGATTTGTTTGCCATGCCCATTTCTGACATCATTTTGCCATGTGCCAGCATAGCTTGAGCCATCTATATAATGCATGGTGCCTGCTCCATTGCGTTTGTCAAGCATGAATTCACCAACATACCATGAACCATCAGCGTATTTGAGCTCGCCGCGCCCACTTTTGAAACCGTTCTCCCAGTTACCTGTATATTCCCAGCCGGATATGTCTCTTTGTGTGCCTTGTCCGTTCCTCATGTCATTCACGAAGTTACCCTCGTATACTGTGGCACTTGCGTAGGTGTAGATTCCTAGACCGTTCATTTTGCCAGCACTGTATTCGCCAGCATATCTCCAACCATCCACACTAATGTATTCGCCAGTCCCGTCGAAAAAGTCTTGCCTCCAATTGCCTCTGTAAGTGTCACCATTCGTGAATGTGATTGTACCGTGCCCATTTCTTTTACCGCCATCGAATTCACCTTCATATATCCAACCGTCAGTGCTTACCATTTTCCCAGTTCCGGTAATCTCGTTGCCGGCAAAGTCACCAGTATATTGCGAACCATTAGGGAACGTCAACTCACCTTGCCCGCTACGTTTGTCGTCTCGCCACTCGCCCATATATTTGCTGCCATCTGCTTCGATTAGCGCACCTTGCCCGCTACGTTTTCCTTCACTCCATCCACCATTATACTCCGCACCGTCGCAGTATGTGAATACACCTTCTCCCTCATAAAGACCTTGCTTGAAATTACCTGTATAGGTTCCACATAGGTCTGGGTTGTCAATGTTCTCGAAGTGACCGTTCATAGATTTATCAACTACGTGATGCGCATGTTCTGCATGCATATATTGAGTAGTGTAGATGTATAAGAAGCATGACGATACGACGACTATTACTACGACTGCAACTAATATAAGAATTTTGCGGACACGGTGGGGGCGGGATGACCTATTCATTTTGATTCCTTTCGGATTTGTTTGAATGATTGCATTTCATAGAAGATGGCATAATGATTATACGGCTAGGCAAGTTAATAGACGAAAATTTGGTCATTTTCCAACTTGCATTACTTTTCTTTGTTAGAAATTTTATATTATCGCACAACTTGATTGAGCACATATATTTCATCGCCTCTCCCAGATCGACAACATTGCCAAAAGTATGTGTAGTAGCTTTATCACTTAAGACCTTTGTTCCTTCAGCTATGGTATGCGTAGAAATATTTTTCATAGAATTGTTTGGAGGTATAGCTAATAGTGTTTCTTCTATTGCCAAAAACGTATGAATTACCATTATTCCCTCCTCTCAAAAAATATCCTTGTGATTAGAATAGCTAAAATAGCAAGTGTCGCGAATGTTAATATTATATCATGTATCTCAAACTTTATATTTGAAAAATA
>JAITGF010000012.1 GCA_031280795.1 Candidatus Ancillula prorhinotermitis
CGCTCCTGAACCGAGAGCTCGCTAGGTTGTCAATAGATTTATTTATAGGAACTAAAATTTGCTTTGCAAATTGTAGCATAAATCTATTTTCCAAACTACCTCAAAGTTTATTTTGAAAACACGTGCAAATCTTGGTGTGTCGCCTTCCCAAGCGGGTGCGTGCACGCGAAGTTAGCAGAAACAGAGTAATTTGCTTGCAAATTACCCCTAACTTGTGCCTCGCAGAGCTCCGAGTTAAGGCGCGGAGCAGCGCCTTTATTAGAATGCACATTTTCTTCTGAGCGTGCATAGGGATTTTATATCCTTATGCACGCGAAGTTAGAAAATGATGTATAATGTACATATGAGCGTCACCTATGCAGATGGATTCAGGGCTGCAGGCATCACCGCAGGGCTTAAGCCTAGCGGAAAACCTGACCTTGCCCTGATTGTCAACGACGGGCCTGCGCATAGCGTTGCAGCCACCCTGACACCCAATCGCGCAAGCGCTGCGCCCGTGAATTACACCAAGCGCATATTGGACACTCCGACACCAAGCGCGCGTGCCGTGCTAGTGAATTCTGGCTCCGCTAACGCCTGCACTGGTAAGACAGGGGAGAAGAACGCGACACTTTCGGCGGAAGCGGTTGCTAAAGCTTTGGGTGTCCAGTCTGAAGAAGTCTTGCTTGCCTCAACTGGTAAGATTGCCGTGCACCTAAATATGCCGGCGATGCTAAAAGGCGTAGAAGATATCACCCCGAAGTTATCTGCAAACGCGCAGGCCGGAGTAGATGCTTCGGACGCAATTTGCACTACTGATACCCACTCCAAACGCGCCCAAATTGAAGGCGATGGTTATAAGATTGGCGGTATGGTCAAAGGCGCGGGTATGATCGCCCCGGCGATGGCCACCATGATTGCTGTCGTCACTACTGATGCAGATGCAAGTAGCGCGGATCTGCAAACTGCACTAAACGCGGCTGTCGATATGAGTTTCAACCGAATCGACTCCGATGGGTGTATGTCTACTAACGATACGGTAATCCTGATGGCGTCAGGGGCAAGTAAAACTACACCTGACCTCGACGAGTTCACTGCTAACTTAACCACTGTACTAAAGAGTCTCGCCCGTCAAATAATCAATGATGCTGAAGGCGCTTCACATGATATTTTGATTCGTGTACAAAATGCTACTAGTGAAGGCGCTGCACTGGCAGTGGCTCGCGAAGTTTCCCGCTCGAACCTGCTCAAATGTGCCCTTTTCGGTGGTGACCCGAACTGGGGGAGAGTACTAGCTTCGATGGGTGTCGTCCCTGAAAGCGTTGCTCCATACAAAATGACGCAAGTTGACGTGAAAATTAACGGTGTGCAGGTCTGTCGGGGTGGCAGTATTGGCGATGATGCTTCTGAAGTAGATTTTACTGAGCGCGAGATAGTAATTGAGATAGACCTAAAAGCAGGTGTCTTCGAAGCTGAGCTTTGGACTAACGACTTGACTTATGAATATGTTAAGGAAAATGCGGAGTATTCCACATAGGTGGAGGAAAGTGAGGTTACCAGCAAAGTAGTGCAAGTAGTCAACAAAACGCAAATCCTTGTAGATTCGTTACCTTGGATTCAGAATTTTTCGGGCCATATCGTAGTCGTTAAGTATGGCGGTAATGCAATGCTTAGTGAGGAGTTGCAACACTCTTTCGCGCGCGATATTCTGTTTATGCACTCGGTCGGCATTAAACCAGTGGTCGTGCACGGTGGCGGTCCGCAAATATCGTCAATGCTAAGTAAACTAGGCATCGAGTCCGAGTTTCGTGGCGGTTTTAGGGTGACTACTGCTGAAGCGATGGATGTTGTGCGGATGGTGTTAACTGGCAAGATTTCGCGGGAGCTAGTCGGCATGATTAATGCTAATTCCCATAATAAAAAAGGCCTAGCAGTCGGCATTTCCGGGGAGGATGGTGGCATGTTCAAAGCTGTCCGTAAGCTTACACGCGGTTCGCTTGATGAGACGCTAGATTTAGGTCTAGTCGGCCAGATAGTTTCCGTAGATCCATCTGCTGTGCAAGATTTGCTTGATTCTGGTCGCATTCCAGTGATCTCTACTGTCGCCCCTAGCATCACCGACCCCAAGGAAGTGTTAAATGTGAACGCTGATGTCGCTGCTGGTAAACTCGCCGAAGGTCTCAAGGCAAAGAAGTTGGTAATTCTTACCGATGTGGAAGGTCTGTATGAGAGATACCCTGATAAATCCACTTTGATTTCGCAGATTGGTAGCGATGATCTTGAAGCTATGATGCCAAATTTGCAGACCGGGATGATTCCGAAGATGCAAGCCTGCCTAGATGCTGTGAAAAATGGCGTTAGTGGCGCTCATATTATCGATGGGCGCGAACCGCACTCACTTTTAGCCGAGATATTCACTGATGAAGGAATTGGTACTTATGTAACTTGTGGGTCAAAGTACGAATATGCAAGTGGGCGTACTGACAGCATCGAGAGTGATTCGACAGCCGTAGATGGCGAAACATCCGCTAGTGAAGTAGGCGGTCAAAGAGGTGATGTGTGAATTTGTTAGCCAAAAACGACTATGGTGACGACTATTTGCAAGCTTATGGCGAGAGCTATATGTTAAATTTCGGGACTCCTAAACTAGTACTGCAGCGCGGTAGTGGTTCAATCGTCTCCGATATTACCGGTAAGGAGTACATCGACTTACTTGGTGGCATCGCTGTGAATACTTTAGGGCACGCTAACTCTGAACTTACTGAAGTAATTTCAAGGCAAGCACGTCGTTTGATGCACGTTTCAAATTTCTTCACCACCCCCGAGCAGGTAAAGCTTGCTAGCAAACTTGCCGATATCTCAAGCTACACGCATCAAGAGGCTTCGAAAACGCGGGTTTTACTTACGAATTCGGGCACGGAAAGTGTAGAGGGTGCTTTGAAGCTGGTAAAAGAGCATGCCAATAAGCTTAGAAAACCGAACGCGAAAGTGATTGCGCTGACAGGCTCCTTTCATGGTCGCTCACTTGGTGCGCTTTCATTGACCTACAAACCAAAGTACAGGGAGCCGTTTCAGCCATTAATCCCAAACGTTGAGTTCATCCAAGCCGATGACTTAGCGGCATTGCACAACGCTTTTAAGACGCCTGTGGCTGGGCTCTTTCTTGAAGTCATTCAGGGTGAGGCTGGTATAATGCCACTTAATGAGAGTTTCATCCAGGCTGCCCGCGATTTGACTTTTGAGCACGATGCATTGCTTTGTGTTGATGAAGTGCAAACTGGTATAGGGCGGACAGGCAAGTGGTTTGCCTACCAACACCATAACATCACCCCTGATGTCATAACGTGTGCCAAGGGCTTAGGGGGAGGTTTCCCGATTGGTGCCATTATCGCCAAAGGTGATGCCGCCGATATTTTTGGGCCAGGAGATCATGGGACGACCTTTGGTGGCAATCCGCTAGCTTGTGCTACCGCACTGAAAGTACTTGAAATAATTGAGCGCGATGGATTGCTAAATGCTATTTCCTCACGTTGCGAGTTCGTGAGTGATGTAGTCAAAAATATGGGGAACCGTTATATTGAAAGCGTTCGCGGTCAAGGCTTGTTGATTGCATTGCAACTAAACAGCGATTTAAGCATGGAAGTTTATAGTAAAGCGCTTAACCAAGGCGTAATCGTAAACCCTGTGAATGCGAGTTCGATTCGCATTGCGCCGGCTCTAAATATCGACTTAATTACGCTGCACAAAGGGTTAAAACTTCTTGACATAGCGATTCGGGAAGTGTTTGAGGGGAGTTAAATATGGTGCACAATTACAAGTTGACGCAAAATTCACTTTTGACTAGCGACGGTACAGCGAATGTCAGGCATTTTTTACGTGATGACGACTTAAATCATCAAGAGTATTTAGAAGTTTTAGAGCTCGCCCTTCATTTTCGTCAAGACTTTTACTATCGCACACCTTATGCAGGTCCGCGCTCGGTGGCGGTGCTTTTCGATAAAAACTCAACGCGCACTAGAGCATCATTCGCATCTGGTATCGCACATCTTGGGGGGTACCCGCTGATTATGGATTCTGGGACTTCGCAGATTTCGCGCGGAGAGTCCGTTGCTGATACTGTGCATGTCCTAGAGCAAATGGTAGACGCGATCGTTTGGCGCACTTTTGGGCAAAGCGTGGTTGAGGAGGCAGCTTTAAATGCAGCGGTCCCAGTGGTCAATGCCTTAACTGACACCTTTCACCCTTGTCAGGTGTTGGCTGATTTGGCGACTTTAGCTTATTTGTCTGATAACTCCCCGCGCCTTGCCGGAGTAGGGCATGCTCGCATCACCAATCAATCGGAGCGCCTAAGTGCAGAAGATATAAAACGCAAAGTTCAGAGTATCAAAGGCAAGCATTTAGCATACTTAGGCGATGGTGCAAACAATATGGCACATTCATACCTTTTAGGGTGCGTGACCGCTGGTGTTAACGTTACGATTTGTTGTCCGAACGAATATTCGCCGTCGAAGAGTATCGTTGCTGATGCAAGAGAGTTGGCAACGCTAAACGGCTGTCAGGTGGAAGTTACCGACTCGTTGGAGTTTACTAAGGCTGATGTAATCACTACTGACGCCTGGCTTTCTATGGGTATGGACAAGCAAGACGCTGATCAGCGCGCTGCCGCCTTTGTGAGATACCAGGTCAATGACGCATTGATGGCGCAGCACCCAGACGCTGTCTTCATGCACTGCTTGCCTGCGTATCGCAATAATGAGGTTACACCAAGCGTGATTGACGGCAAGAAGTCAGCCGTTTTCGTGGAAGCGGGGTTCAGATTACATGCCCAAAAGGCGCTTCTCACGTGGCTAGATGAGCACTCCGAAATACCGCGCTTAAGCAAACCGTAAGCTCGTCTACCTGCGCAAAAAAGGTAGCATCTTTTATTTTGTGTAAGGGTTAATATCGCTTTTGCAAAGAAAGTGGGTCTCCGGTATAATAATAAAAAAGAAAAGGAGACCCTATGAATATTATATATGATGTTGGCAACT
>JAITGF010000009.1 GCA_031280795.1 Candidatus Ancillula prorhinotermitis
TTAGTTCCTATAAATAAATCTATTGACAACCTAGCGAGCCCTCCGGTTTAGGGGCGAGCGTGCCGAAAAGTTTCCATTTTGAAAACACGTGTGAATCTACAGGCAGGGAGTTACTCCCCGAGTAAGATGCGCGCACGCATGAATGCGTGCTATAATGAAACTATGAAGAGTAAAATTATGCTAAAAGTCATCATATCCGTATGTTTCGTGCTTGCATTGGTCGCGGTTGGAGTTATCGTGTTCGTGCTAAACAAACCCCCGACTGCTGATCTTGAAAATACTCCCACTTCCGAAGATCTGACAGAAGATGTAAGCCTGAACGTAAACTACGACTACACTAAGATGCCTACTTTAGCTTGGTCAAAAGGGAATAGCGAATACATACTACTCGACTATACCGGTATTAATAAGGTTGAATCTGGAGTGGTCGTTCTCAAAGGCTCGGGGTCTACTGATGGTACGATAGCAGTTCGGGGCGCAAACCCACGTACAGGAGATGTGGTGTGGGAAAAAGATGTCAAAAGTAGTGCTAATTGCACCCCGATTTCAGGTGGTCAAAGAATTACCTGCATAAGCCCAAACCGTACTACTGACAGCCCGGACCGAGAGGACGCTGAGATTGAAATCATCGATGCTGAAACCGGCGAGCCCCTAAAGGAAGAGAGCTCTCTTTGTGCACTGATCGATTGCGTAGAGTCTATTAATATCGACAACATTCAAGTAGTCAGCGCTAAAGAGAAGATAATAATATTCGGCAGCCTAGGGCGAAATTCCGAGTCGCTATTTTTCTACGCATTCAACTCTAAAGACCTAAGTACAGCATACAGGACCATAGCTACACACTTAAGTGAAGGTGTTAAAGGTGGCGATGGAAGTGCCATGCTACTACATAATTCGCGCTACTTAGTGGGCAGTGTAGGTGAAGCATTTCATGTGTTAGATGCTGAAAGTGGAAAGCTGGTACAGTCGTACGAGCCTGGTGAGCCAGATTCACACCAATTTGCTGAATGCCACCCCGGCCCTTTTGATGACTCCTACACCTGCAGCGAGCTGAACATGAATGATGACATGGAGGCCGAAGATGGCAATCAAACTGTCTACCGCGACGACTCTAGCATTCACACTGCCGAGCTAGTTGATTTTAACTTTAGCACTTCCACGCCCATCGAAGGTTGGTGCACATCTGCGCCAAACGTTGGAGTCGTCGCGCACGGAGAGGTTATCGACCATGATGGCAACGCTCTCTTTACCCCAGCCACTCCCGCAGATAGCAGTATCGCTAAGCTGACCTCCCCGCTTCCATACAGTAATGTGCAGTATCAAACCTGCGGAAATGTCGCATTTGAGCTGTACGGTGCAGGGTTTCCAGGCGCTCCGCTTGCGGCATATTCACTGCCAGAGTCAAGTGGGCAAGAGTCGAGCCTGCTGTGGGATTTGACACCCCAACTTAACCCACCTGATTCAGGAGCCAACTGGTACGAAAACACTTCTGCTTACCTTGTAGATAATGCTTTAATCGCCGGCCTAAGAGGGCCTGATGGTAGCGGTGATAACGCAGGTCTTGCAGAAAACATACCTAATACTCCCACCGCTTTCAATGCTTCGACCGGCGATAAACTCTGGGAGCTTCCCAAAACAGTCGATAACGCTAGAAATAGGCTCTTCACGAAACGCGGGTACGTTATCATTGCGGGAACGATCGTCACACAAGACTCTGATGGCAACATTAGTGGATACACCTTTAGCGAACAAGGCTAAACTTAACGAACGCGAAGTTAGAAGAAGCGGAGTGAATTCTTTGAATTCACTCCTAACTTGTGCCTCGTAGAGCTCCGAGTTAAGGCGCGGAGCAGCGCCTCTATTAGAATGTACATTTTCTTCTGAGAGGCATAAGGATTTTATATCCTTATGCACGCGAAGTTAGAAAATGATGTATAATTGAAAATATGAGCGACAGTAATATACTAAGGAAGGATTTACGTGCCAAACACTTAAGCATGATTTCTCTCGGCGGAGCAATCGGCACCGGTCTTTTTTTAGCATCTGGATCAACTGTTGCTGGAGCAGGGCCTGGTGGCTCTTTACTTGCGTACGCCCTAATCGGCATCATGGTATACTTCTTGATGACGAGCCTTGGGGAAATGTCAGCCTACATGCCTGATTCGGGCTCATTTTCGACTTACACCACCAAATTCGTCGAGCGTTCACTGGGGTTTGCCACCGGGTGGAACTACTGGTATAACTGGGCGATTACATTAGCATTCGAACTATCGGCAGCGGCTGTGATTATGAAGTACTGGTTTCCCAACACTCCGGGCGTCATTTTCAGTGCATTGTTTCTAGTCATCATAACCGGTATCAACGCCTTTTCCGTAAAGGGGTTTGGGGAGACAGAGTTCTGGCTAGCTGGTATCAAAGTCTTTATCGTTATCATCTTCCTGATTTTTGGCATCCTCATGATCTTCGGAGTTTTCACAGGGTCTCCAGTGGGTTTTCATAACTTCACCATAGAAGGTGCGCCGTTTCATGGCGGTGTTGCTGGCGTAATCTCCATATTTATGATTGCCGGGTTTTCGTTTCAAGGCACCGAATTTGTCGGTGTGGCAGCCGGTGAGAGCGAAAACCCCCGTAAAGACGTTCCTAAAGCTATCAAGCAGGTTTTTTGGCGCATACTGATTTTTTACATCTTGACCATATTCGTGATTGGTGCTCTGATACCCTTTAATGACCCTAGTCTAAGCATGGATGACAGCATTGCTACTAGCCCGTTCACCTTTGTGTTTTCCCAGATAGGTATTCCAGCTGCGGCTAGCGTTATGAATGCTGTGATACTTACCGCCGTGCTTTCTGCGGGAAATTCAGGAACGTACGTTTCAACTCGCACGCTTTATCACCTGGCTAAAGCTGGGGATGCACCTAAGGTATTCGCTAAAGTGAATAAACGTGGCATTCCCGTATTTGCACTTCTTGGCACTGTCGCCATTGGTTCGCTCGCGTTGCTATCGTCACTCTTCGGTGACGGAGCTGTATACAATTGGTTGCTCGGCCTTTCGGCGCTCTCTGGATTTTTGAGCTGGGTGAGTATAGCTATATCGCACTATCGTTTCCGCAAAGGATTCGTCAAAAGTGGTCGTAGCCTAAATGACTTACCATACCGTGCTAGACTTTTCCCCTTTGGGCCACTTCTCGCCCTATTTGCTTGCGTATTCGTCATCTTCGGGCAAAACTACGAAGCGTTTCTCGGAGGTGATATCAACTGGGAGTCGGTGGTCTCAACATATGTCGGCGTACCGATTTTCCTCACAGTCTGGCTCGTGCATAAAGTCACTACCAAGTCGAAAATGATTCGCCACCAAGACATGCAATTCCCTGATTTGACAAACGCACGCGAATATGGTACAATTGAATAAGAATGCATCGTGCAGTCAATAGTTTTTGACGCGCGCTGTTTTGCGGATGTAGCGTAATTGGTAGCGCCTAAGAGATTAGGTTGCCTTGCCAAGGCTTGGCAAGGTGATGCTAAGCGAGCGAAATCGCATATGAAATAAGCGGATGTAGCGCAGTTGGTAGCGCATCACCTTGCCAAGGTGAGGGTCGCGAGTTCAAGTCTCGTCATCCGCTCTGGTAGCAGTACTGGTTTTGGGACTAAAAGCCATAAAACATATAATTTAAAAGACTTTTGCTTATTTTTGAGAGTATCGGATTGCTGCATGCAGGACGAAAAACTAAGATACTGCTAACTAATCGAATATAGAGAAGATGGAGATAAGATATGCCGGGAACAATGCAGGTTGACCAAGTAATTGATATACATCGTGAATTAAGACTACTACATTTAGTCGAAAATACGCTAGAAGCTAGACGACTTTATGACGAAGAGCAAGCACGTGTGTTTTACTATTCGGAGCTCTTGGCCGAGCGTGGCGCCACTGATGAAACACCTGGAGAAGGGGGTGATATTGCTAATTACCGCGCTTCTCTATCTGCGGCACAAAGTTCGGCCAGCACTTATGCTGAACTACTAAGTAACTACGAGGAAGACCTCTCCCGTGAAGGAATCGACTATCGCTACGGATCTGACCCAGATTATCGGAGGCGACTCGCAGAAGCATATGGAGAGAGATATAATGGCGAAGAACCCCCAATTGACTTCCTAACAAGAGAGTTAAATCGTGTTGGCACTACGGGCAGGGAGATAAACGATCGTGTAGTTCTAGTAGCTAGAAGTCCACTAGAAAACCCAGTTGCAGAATCCAGCGGATCGGGCATTCTAGATCAAATTTCTAATTTCTTTTCACGAGTGACACAAAGTTTTCGTGGGGAAAATCGAGCTATCCCCCAGCGAGTAAATACTACGATAGGCGCACGCCTCCGGAGTGTTTGGGATAACGTAAAGGTAACCGCTTTAAAAATTTGGCATGAGTTTATGGGAAGATTTACAAACCCGCCACAGGAACCACCAGTACAGGAACTGCCACAGGAACCAGTACAGGAACCAATCCGCAGACTAACACATATTTTACCCAACCTTGAGGGCGAAATCGAAGCCAGACAGCCAAGTGCCCATGCATTCGCTGAAAGACCTAGACAGGTAGGTGTTGTACCAGAAATTTTACGCCTACCTCAGCCCGATACAATGCGTGATGGGTCAGGAAGGAGAGTTTTTACAGATGACGAGGTCTTCTGGTTTACAAGTACCCCTACTGGAGTCGCAAGAAGCGCACGACTTTCCGAGTCGGATATGAATGACCTTAACGATGCCAGCACTGCACTTGAACAACGCCTAGGAAGTCCCTTTTATTTCCAAGGCGCTCAAAGAGATTTTTTAGACCGTCTAGCTAGTGCCTCCATAAGCACTAGAGATATCAGAACGGAAGCACTCCGCCCTCACCCTGCTCCTGAAGAGATAGGGGCTAGTCCATTAATGGCTGATAATGGCTCGCAAGGTGACAGCCCATTGTCCAGTTCTAGTGCCGCTCAAGATGCACGCAGATCAGAAGGAGACGGAAGCAATATTGGAGCAGACATTGTGAATCCACATGGGTATTCCAGCACAGGATTGCCAGTTGATCTACAAAGTACAGAAGAACCAGTTATACTGGCGCATTTTGAATAACCTAAAAACGCCTATCTATCGTCTTCAGCGATATTCTATATGCGCATTAAGTATGAGTTCATAATTATGCAACCTCTACTCAAACGTGCTATAATCTAAGTACATGTTCAAACCTAACCCGAAGCGTGAGAAGCGCGATATTAGCTGGATACTTCTGCTTGGCTCGCTCTTCACTGTGCCAGCCGTTAGTGGTGACATGTACCTACCATCACTCCCGAAGCTGATGGAAGAGCTGAACACGACTCAAACTATGGCGCAGCTGACAATTTCTGCAACAATGCTTGGGGCAGCGCTTGGCCAGCTAACCGTCGGACCTTTGCTAGATCGATTCGGTAGAAAACGCCCTGTGCTAGTGGGGTTAGGCGTGCATGTTATCACTTCGCTACTTTGCGCAGTTTCTTTCAACATCTACATGCTATTCGCGTTTCGATTCATCCAGGGTGCAGCCAATTCGTGCGCAAATGTGACCGGGATGGCGGTGAATCGCGACCTCTTCGGCGCTACAAAATCTGCTAAAATGCTTTCAAGGTTGATGCTAATCGTAGGAGTTGCACCAGTCTTTGCTCCTACACTTGGCACTACTATGATAAACTTTGGGGGTTGGCGCGCCATCTTCGTGCTACTAGCAATCTTGGGCGTTTTACTAGCCTTTATGGTCTGGCGCACACTTCCAGAAACTCTTGCACCAGAGAACCGCCTTAAAGTCACCATCGGCTCTGCAGTAAAGCTTTATCGTTATGTGTTGCACGATAAAACCTTTTTAGCCTGCATTATAGCCGGAGGCCTTACCCAGACTACTATGATGAGCTGGGTGGTGACCGCCCCATTCGTGACGCAGCAAGAGTGGAACTTTAGCCCTGGCCAGTTCGCCCTTACTTTCGCCCTAATCGGCTCAAGCATGGTAATCGGCGCTCAAATTAACGGTACACTCATCAACTACATCCCACCTTTCAAGCTACTCCGCTTCGCCATCACTATACAGCTAACCCTCATATGCATCACTTGCACAGTCACTTACCTTAGTCAAGATAACCCTACCTTAATCATTGCTCTACTCTTTTCCTGTATCTTCTTCCATACTTTTATCACTGCTAACGCCACAGCTATTGCACTTGAGAATCACAAGCAAGAAGCTGGTACCGCTTCTGCCATCATTGGCATCTGCAACTCAGTCTTCCCGTCAGTCATAACTCCCGTAATTGCCGTCATCGGTGGCACATCAACATCCATGACCTTAGTAATGACACTCTGCCAACTGATTTCGCTTGTGGCTCTATCATTTGGTACGAACATCTTTATTCGCAAATCGGGACTTCCTAGCATTTTATAACAAATGTCAACAAAACTTAACGTTTTGCCACAAATTTGCGCGCATGGTTAGCGATCTCATCTAAAATACGCACTTTTTGGGAAGTCAAGCAAACATCATAGCCAACCTTCCTAGAAACAGCTTTTCGTATTAAGAAGTCCGCTATCGAAGGGTTCTTTGGCAAAAGCGGACCGTGCAGATAAGTCCCAATTGCATTATTAAAGACGCACCCCTCCGATGTCTCTAGAGCGTTATTTCCTGCCCCGAGCACCACCCTCTCTGCTAAAGGCGTACTATTTTCTCCGAGAAAAGTTTGCCCTGAGTGGTTTTCATAACCGATCAGCTTACCGAAGCGTTTTGACTCAGTAATAATGTTACCAATCAAGCGCTCATCTTTACCGATGGTATGCACGTCAAATACTGAAATACCTTCCAAAGTGTCGCCACCTATAGTTTTGAAATAGTTACCGAAGAGTTGATACATACCGCAAATCGTCAGCATTGGCACTCCCGCTTCAGCCATTTCCTTTATATTAGCCCCATTTTTAAGCAAATCGTCGTGAACTTTGTACTGGGAAGAATCTTGCCCCCCCCCAGCGACAATGATATCAATATTCGCTGGCAGTTTATCGCCTACGTCATGGCGCACGATTCGTGCTTTTAATCCATACATTTCAAAGCGTTTTTTCAAAGCTAAAGAGTTTCCGGTATCTCCATACATATTCATATACTCAGTGTACAGTTCGACGATTTTATACTGGTAGTTTAATGCACTTTTCAAAGTCCGGACCCCTTTTTATCTAGCAGTAATGCACGTATCTGTAGCATCGCAGTGTATGTGGCATAAATACGGCACTTCTTAGCCGCACTTGAAGATGCGACGGCAGACATTGTGAACCTCTCGAAAGCCTTTTTTACATCAGTTTCAACAATGCCGGTGTAGGTGTCAGTATAGGCGAACTTCAAGCTCAAATCATAAGCGCGGTGCCCAGTTATGATACGAGCGCCAGGGTTCTCCTTCTTCTTTTTTAATACGCCAAAGTCCACATCATAAAGCCATGACACGTCACGCCCGTCAGCGTAATCGTCATTGATGGCTATCATAACTGGTGAATCATCAGGCTCAAACGATAGCAGACTTAAGCGGAATCCAGATGGATTCTTAACTAGTATCAACTCGTATTCTACGCCTTTGAAAATGATGCTCTCGCCACGGCCAAACGCAGTATCAACACCTTCTAACGCCGCCACAAGGCGCGTGCCATCGATGCTTCCCCCAAGTACATGCTGCACTGCTGAAATCGCTGCAGCGCAGTTGTAAGCGTTGTAAATGCCTTTGATGACTTCTGGAACTACCAATTTGTGGCCGTTTACTGTATAGGTAGCGTCACCTGCAGTGTAGTCCTCGAAGATGATTCGATCTTTGAACTCGTCTACTTGGGCGGTTTTGTACGCAGATATTTGCTCGGCAGGGGTTTCGCTGTCAGTAGACTTTCTATTGGCATATAGCTCATCATCGCTAGGAAAAAGGGGGCGTAGTTTTGGTGAAAGTCCGAACCAAGACTTCTTTATGCGCCGGGGGATGTTTTCGGATATTCTAGCTACATATGGGTCTTCTCGGTTTAGAATCACGGTATCTTTAGTCTCATAGGCAATTTTTGTCAGTAGGCTAGCAGTGTATTCTAACTCACCAAAACGGTCAAGCTGGTCGCGCATAACGTTTAAGAAAACTGAAACGTTTGGCTGCACTGACTTCACAAAATGCACACCGTATGCCTCATCTAGCTCGAGCACTGCCACATCGGCTTTGGGATTGCCAAAAATGCTACACTGGCGGATCAGCTCCGAAATGATGCCACGGCTGAAGTTAGAGCCGGACTTATTGGTGAAGACTCGGATGCCCTGAGCTTCAAAGAGGTTAGCGATTATATGCGTTGTAGTGGTTTTTCCGTTTGTGCCCGAAACTAAAACTACACCATATCTCATCATACTCATCATTTTGGTGAGAAATCGTGGGCTGATTTTCTCGATGATGCGACCAGGTAAAGCCGAACCACCTTGACGTAATAAACGTAGACTAAAACGTAGTATCTTGCCTAACATTATTACTGGCATAGCGCAAAGCATTCGTTTTTTTACTGCCGACTTAGAATTAGGCATTTGCATGGTACCCTTTTAGATCGACCCGCATCGCACTCCCTACTGACCGCCGTGTAAAGGCGCACCAGGTAAGCGTTGTCCGGGCTGAGTAGATGCTGCCGGGGGGCTTGGAGCAGGAGTAGGTGCTGGTGCAGAATACGTGGAAGGCGTTGTTTGAGCTGCTCCAGAGTTGTTGGGGTTACTACCTTGTGGGTCAGGGTCTTTGGGCTTTGGTGCTCCGTAAAGCATTTTTTGGTCAGCCGCAGGAATAGGGGTGTTAGGCACGCCCGCCGCATTAAGTGCTTCAGACATGTAGTTAGAAAAAATCGGACCAGCCAAATCACCACCCCACCAGATCCCTTTATAGCGACCATTGATCTTCACTCCAAGCAATGGGATGTCGTACTGGGCGTTTCCAGCCCAAACTGCTGTACATGCTTGTGGTACGCAACCAGCTGTCCATAAATGCATATTCTGCTCAGACGTACCAGTTTTGGCTCCAACCTCGCGGCCACGAATGCCGGCTTGACGAGCGATACCGTTGGTGACATTGGTTTTCAGGGCATAGAAGGCCGTGTCGGCAACGTTTTTATCAACAACTTGCTTACAGTTCGCACTTGGCACTGAATACTCGTTTCCAGATTCATCAGCGATACGCATAATCGGAATTGGTGAGCAGTGCACTCCCCCGCCGGCAATCGTTGAGTAAACTTCAGCCATCGTCAACGGAGTTGCGTTAACTGTTCCGAGCAAGATCGGCGGAATGATGTTTTCTGGGTTGGTGATATCACCTTTAAGCTGGTCGACAAAACCTAGGTCTTTCGCAGTTTGAGTCCATGTACAAAGACCATCGATTGCCCCCATCATCGCCATCGGTACGTTCATAGACTGCTGAAATGCTACCAAAGGGGTCGCTATGCTTACAGAACCGTTGTCGTTTTTCGGGGCCCAAGGAGAAGAAGGTGCAGAGCATGCAAACTCAGCAGTATAAAACGGGTACTTAACTTTTCCAGCGATCGACTCGTTCATGCTGTGACCGTTTTTGAGCCAGTTAGTTACAGTGATCAACTTGATAGTTGAGCCAGGCGAGAAGCCATTTGAGCCGCCTTCCTTAAGCCCCACCCCGTAGTTTATAGCTGTATCCACCGCTGCGGGGTCAGTCTGGGCAGCGTTATACGGGCGATTTTGAGCCATCGCTAAGACTTTACCAGTCCCTGGCTCAATGGTCACGATAGCATCTTCTAGCATTAAAGGCTGGTCATCTGGGGGAATCGCTTCAGCCGCTACACGCTGTGCCACATTTTGATAACGCGCATCAAGTGTAGTATATATTGAAAGACCCCCTTGGTACAAGAAGCGCTTACGGTCAGCTCTAGTTTTACCATAACGCTCATCATTAAGTATCACATTGGTGACGTAATCGCAAAAAAACGCTGCACCACCAGCAGCCTGGCAGCCAACTGGCACCACCGACGGGTGCAACATCTCCTCAATCGGTATCGCAATATCTTGGTCGTATTCAGCTTGAGTTATGTAACCCTGGTCAAGCATCAGTGCAAGCACAATATTGCGTTGCTTGCGGGTCTCATCAGGGTAAGTGAAGGGGTCGTACATCACTGGCCACTTAGTGATAGCGGCGATCATGGCAGCCTCATTCGGATTCAAATCTGAAGCAGGTTTTGAAAAGTAGCGTTGAGCAGAGCTTTCAGCCCCGTAAACGTTTGGTCCAAACGGTGCAACGTTCAAATAACCTTCTAGGATCTGATCTTTAGTCAGTTTGGCTTCAATCTCAAAGGCGAATTTTGCCTCTTTAATCTTACGGTATAACGTCTGCTCTTTGGCATGGAAGGCAGATATCGGGTCATCTTCTTGGAGGGCTTTGTCGATTAGGAGGTTCTTAATGTATTGCTGAGTGATGGTCGATCCACCCTGAGTGTCTTCCCCACCCGAAGTGTAGTTCTTAAATAAACCGCGTGCTAAACCCATCGGGTCTAAACCTGAGTGATCGTAAAAACGCTTGTCTTCACGGGCAATCACAGCGTTTTTCAAGTTCTGAGATATCATGTCTAGTGGCACAACGATGCGGTCTTGGGCGTAAAACTTTGCAAGCACAGTTGTGTTGTCATTGGCATACATGGTGGTCTGAGAAGAAAGCACACCGTTATATTCATCTATGGCAATGTCATCAATTACGTTATCAGCAACGTCTTTAAATTGGTTAACGCCAACTGCTACAGGTAGAAGTATACCCGCTAATGCAACACCCGAAAGTAGACCTAATATCACTAAGGATACTACGGCGAGAACTTTCGAACGAACCTTAGTAGGATCGAACAGAAACCTTACGACCTTCTTCATCTAGTTCTATTATAGCACGTTGCTATACTTCGTGCAGAGCACTTTAAGAAGTGGTGAGTCTTTCGCTAGCTGCTTGCCTCACCGCGTTCATGTCATTGTACATTGCGGCACAATAAATCCATAGAGCAAACGGGATGCACCCGACGAGCGACCATCCGAGTTGCCAAAGCCAATACTGTCCGCCAGTTATAATCTGCCCGGATGCTGTACGTCGATTAATTGAATGAGTCTGCGCTATGATTGGCGCAAAGAAAATGATACCTAGAATGCTCACTCTTGGCACTGTGTTATATCCTTCCATAAAGCTTCCTTTCTTAATCCTTACCTTCATTATATCACAAAATCGGCATGCGCAAGAAGGTACCGACTGGAAACTCGTCAATCGTTGGTGTGCCGTCAATACTGGTGAACTCGAAAGCGAGTAGCTGATCGGCGTGAGCAGATGATTCAAGTAGATGTGGCTCTTGTAAAAGCTCACCTTTTTTGCGTGACTTCACATCATCTAGTGCGTATATCTTCTGCACGATAACGTCCATTTTGGCCTGCTTTGGCACCAGAACTTCAAGCTGCATGGGGGTGGTAAATTTACCGCGTTGATGCCACCCATCTTCGAGTTTTACAGCTGCCGGAGCCCACTCCTGCTTGTATCCCTTATCGAAGTACGACCCAGGGCTTGCATCAGTATCGAACGCGCCCTCGATGGGTGCACCATCTGAAGTAATTGCGGCAAAATAAAATCCAGTGGTGTATTCGCGGTGGCTGATTTTCTGAACATCTTCGAGGATCTCGCGTGGTAGCGGTGCGTTCGCGCGCTCATTTTGATAATGCCAATCAACTGCTCGCCGATAGGCGTTAACTGCTGACGCTACGTAAAAGCTACTCTTAGCTCGCCCTTCGATCTTCAGACTCGACACCCCTGCCTCACTTAAGTCGGCGATATGTTCGATCAGGTTCAAATCTTTCGAGTTGAGAATATAAGAGCCCTTGGAGACGACTTTACCACTCTTATCTTTGACCATGTTTTCCACCACATTCATCTTCATTTCAGGGTTGCGCGGGTCGGTGATATCGTACTCCCAGCGGCACGGCTGGGCGCATTCGCCATGGTTAGCATCGCGGTCTACAAAGTATTTTGAGATTAGGCAACGACCTGAAATCGACATGCAGATTGCCCCGTGCACGAAACATTCGATCTCCATATCTTCAGGGATGTTTTTGCGGATTGTTGATATCTCTTCAATAGTTAACTCGCGGGCAAGTACGACACGTTTTGCGCCTAGAGCATAGAGTTCGCGGGCAGTTAAGAAGTTCACTACGCCCATCTGCACAGAAATATGCACTTCTAGCTCCGGCACTACACGTTTAGCGAGCATTAGCACCCCGACGTCTGAAACGATGATAGCATCAACACCAGCTTCAAGCGACTTCGTGAGGAAGTCCTCAAGATGCTCCACTTCAGCGTTAGTGGGCAATACGTTCACGGTTTGGTACACTTTGACGCCGTGTTCATGAGCAAAGCGCACTGCCTCGGTAAGATCTTCAAAACTGAAGTTTGCAGGAGCGCTGCGCATCCCGAAGTCTTTAGCGGCGAGGTAGACAGCATCAGCCCCGTGCCAGACAGCGACTTTTAGCTGCTCCATCTCGCCAGCTGGCGCAAGGACTTCTAAGCGTGAGTCTAATGCAACGTTCATGTAGCGTCTCATATTGCCGACTTTACCGCAGAACTTTACCGTCGAGACTTACCGTAGGGTTAGCGCCCAGAAGATTCGACACATTACTTATTGCCAGCTGCTTTAATAGCTGCTTCAAAGTCTTGCGGAGAGCTCCCTTTCTGGAAGTTATCTGACCAGTCCACATCGTTTATGAACACTGCTGGAGTCGACTTGAATTTCGCTTGGCGTAATTGTAGCTGAGTCACCGCTTGGGCGTAAGCTACATAAGGTCCACCAACTGTGCCTGAAACATACTTCGCAGCTGGCACATTCGGGAAGTCGTTCCAGTCGATATCAGAAAAGTTGGTGCCAGTAGTAGCTGCTTTAGCAATCTCTTGCGAAGCTCCAGCTGCTACGATACGCTTTTGGATGGACTCATTGCTTCCGAGCTGAGGGTCGTAATTCTTGCCTTCTTCAGGTTGGTTACCAGCTTTATACATCTGAGTCACGAATGCTAAGTATGTATCTGGTGCATGCTCTGCCACATAAAAAGCCGCTGCAGCAGCACGTGTGGAATACGCCCAAGTCTTTCCGGTGAAATTGCCATCGCTACCTTTTTGCGGGTTCACATTATCGATGAACGCTATTGGGTGGAAGCGGAAATTTGCCACACCATTTTCAATCATCTCTTCGATCTTTGACCCGTATGAGCGCTCTAAAGCACCACACCCAGGGCAGCTGAAGTCATTGAAGATGTCGACTGTAGGTAGTGAAGCAATGGCCTTGCCTTCGCCAACGCCGTTTTTAGAGATTGTGATAGAGCCATCTTTGGCGACAATCGACTTTGGACCAGCATCATTTTCGATTGCTTGGTCGACTTTCTTTTGCACATTGGACTCAGAAGACGGGTTATTGATCATCATGAAAGCAATCACAGCCACCACAATCACTGCCACGCCGGCGAGAATACCGGCAAAAAGCATGCGGCTGCGTTTATCGCTAGCTGCTTGACGCTCGCGTAGCTCAGCTGCCAGCTTCTGAGTAGCGTCTACTTTCGCGCTACCTGATTTCTGGGCTGTTTTCGGCGCTGTTTTCGGCGCCGATTTCTGGGCAGGCTTCTGCTTCTTTGCATTACCTTTCGCCTTGTCTGATACGGTCGTCGGAGCTTTTGCAGCTACTGGCTTGGTCGCTACTGATTTTGCCGTCGTTTTTTTAGCAGGCGTGCTTTTTGCTGCAGATGTCGCAACCTTCTTGTTTCCCGTTTTAGGGGTTGATTTTTTAGATGTAGATTTATTGTTCACGCGGAGATGTAGGGATTCGAACGCACTATTTTTAGGGGTTCGAAGTCCTAATCTCGCGGAGATGTAGGGATTCGAACCCTAGGAGGTTTCCCTCGACGGTTTTCAAGACCGCTCCTTTCGACCGCTCAGGCACATCTCCGGTCTATGGCGCGACACACTGCCTGCGGGCTTTCGCGCGCGACCGAGCATCGATGCCTTGCTCTCGCAAGGTTTTCCACCAATACCTATATTATAGCACACTTCATACGCGTGTGTCAAGTTGACAAAAAAGGCGGGGATGTGATATAATGTGAAGGTCAGGTGGCGTGTGTCGAATGGCTAGGCAGCGGCCTGCAAAGCCGTATTATGCGGGTTCGAGTCCCGTCGCCACCTCGTTTTGCAATTATTTCGCGTAAAAACGCGCACCCTCTAACCTACCGCCAGCACGTACAACGTTATCACGCTCTGAAGTAGAAGTGGTGTAGAAATGCTCAGAGCCGTTTATCAATGAATATACAGCCGGTCTTGAGCTATCGTTTGCAGTGTAGAAGGCAATACCTTCGTATGGTGCTCCACTATTGCGCAAGACCTCCATTTCCGCAGTCGAAGCTGTATAGAAGTGATCCCCCCAAAGGTTAAAACGATACACTGGAGTTCCACTAGATGTATTATCAGTAAACCAGCCAATGCCTTCAAGCTTGCCCGCTCTAGATGCGTTTAGAGCTTCAGTCAGGTTAGCCGTGTAGAAATGCTCGCCCGGTATGTTGACGCGGTATACAGGGGTGTTATCAGTAGGGAATGGCGCGTAGATGCCTTCTAGGCGGAATACGTGTGAAATAGCAGCGGCTTCAGCAAGGCTTGTGGTATAAAAGTGCTCTGGGCCAACCATGCGGTAAAGTGGTGTTGATTTGTCTAGGTTCCAAGCCACACCTTCGTACGACTTACCAGCTCTAACGAGTGCGTCACGCTCTGGCGCAGAAATGGTGTAGAAATGCTCATTGCCAAGGTTGAATCGATAGACGGGGGTAGACGTGTCGGTAAGCGAACCATAAAACCCAACGCCTTCATACGGACTTCCGCTACGTATCACATTATCTCGCTCTGAAACGCTTGTTGTGTAGAAGTGGTTACCCGGTAGATTTAGGCGGTAGATATTCACTTTGTCCGTCGGAGCAGCTGGAGTCGCGCCCATACCACTAGCACTGTAAAACCCTACGCCCTTTAGAGTGTAACCGCCTGCTTGAAGCTGGGCCGAACGCGTTGCACTAGTGGTGAAGACGTGCCCAGATGGCCCGACTAAACGGTAGGTCTTATAATTCGTATTAGCATTGTAGGCGTTATCTACGTAAAATGCCACGCCCTCAAGCGTGGCTCCACCGCTTACTAGATGGTCCTTTTCGCCGGCATTAGTTGTAATAAAGTGGTAGCCTTGTCTACCGACGTTATTGAGTCGATAGGCCGGTATCATGCCATCCCCAGGAGAGGTCCTGGCATAAAAAGCCAAGCCTACGTAGGTGAAGCCAGCATTGTAGCTGATATTGTTGCGCTCTTCTAGCGACGCAGTGTAGAACATCTCCCCAGTTGGTGCACGAAGTTCCCAGACGCAGGCGACTCCAGCGACCCGTGAATCGCACCCAGGCAACGGCTTTTGAGTGGAGCCGAACCAGTCGGTGAAGTAGTTGAAGAAGTTACGATTCCCGTAGGCACCGCACGGGGGGGCAGCAGCCCTACCTGCGGCCAAAGCTGCTGCGTTAGGCTGATAAGGTGTATAGTGGTAAAGCGCAGAAGTGGCACGGTTGCGGATGAAGAGATTTGAACCACCACAATTTTGATCAGGGTTATAGCGCACGAAGTTGACTTGACCAGCAGGGTAATTCGAACGCGCACCGTTCATGATTGAGCGAAATGAAGATGCGGCATTGTTGACTTGATTCGTGAACCCAGAATATCTGTTATCGCAAGCCGCAGTATCAGGGCAACCAAACCCAGTCGCCTTCTGATATTCAATTGATGTAGGCCAGTCGTCAGTCACTAACCCCTGCTCCTTTTGTAGCAACACTAGCAGGACTTGGGGGTTAATCCCATTGGCACGGCCCGCATCGACGATGATTTGAGCAGCTGAGCGCCCACCTTCCACATAATTCTTCAAGCAGGTGAAAGGTGGTGATACCCCCCACGTTGCTCGTGCGTAATCACGCCGAGTCATCCCGCCATAAGGTTTATCACCGTTGGTATCGCACACCGGTACGCGCGCATTAAGAAATTGTTGCACAGAATTCGTGTCCATAGTGCTGGTGTCAGTCATAGCCATATCGCTAATGATATTCTCGGGGTTAAAACCTGTCAAGTAAGCATTTGCCTGCTCTTTGGGGGGTGTGGCAAGCGAGACGAAGATAAGCGAAAGTGATAGCATTAAAAAAATGCACAACAACATAACGCCTTTATGCGCGCGAAGCCTAAACATCATCCTATCTTCATTATACCACAACTTACGCCTGGTGTCAAGCAAAATTTTCGGTGTTTTGCATGAAAAAATGCTCGAATAGTGATAATATCGCCGATGCAGAGGTTTTATGGGCAGAAGTGTCCTTAAGCGCGAGAAAATGGGGCGATTTGACAAAATAGCGGGGGTTGTGCTATACTAAGTTTAACAAAACGTTAATCATTGCGTTTGGCTCAAGCGGCTTAACCAGTGTGGATGCTATGTGTGGCATCTTAAATGTGTTGTGTGTAATCAAATCTACCGTATGGTAGCAATGGAAGGAGAATACATGGCGGGACAGACAATCCGCATTAGGCTTAAAGCCTATGACCATGAAGTGATTGACGCTTCTGCAAAGAAGATCGTCGATGTGGTCACTTCCGCTGGCGCAAAAGTAGTAGGCCCTGTGCCGCTACCCACTAAGATCAGCCGATACTGCGTAATTCGCTCACCTCACAAGTACAAAGATAGTCGTGAGCACTTTGAGCAACGCACCCATAAGCGTTTACTTGACATTGTGAACCCGACTCCAGGAGCAGTTGATTCACTAATGCGTTTAGACCTTCCAGCCGATGTTAATATTGAGATTAAGTTATAGGAGGTAGTCAATAATGAGTGAAAAACAAAACAAAAACATGTCTGCCTTAATCGGCGAGAAGCTAGCGATGACTCAGCTTTGGGACGAAAATGGTTTCTATATCCCGGTAACTGTAGTTGATGTGAGCACAAATGTTGTGACTCAGATTCGCGAAAACGAAAAAGATGGTTACGAAGCTGTGCAACTTGCTTACGGGGCGATTGACCCTCAAAAGGTCACTAAACCGCTACGTGGTCATTTCGAAAAGGCTGGAGTTACACCACGTCGTAACGTTATGGAAATACCAACTCAAAACGTTGCTGCCTACACACTTGGCCAAGAGCTCAGCGCTGACGTATTCGCTGAAGGTGAGCTTGTAGACGTTTCTGGAACTACTAAAGGTAAAGGTTTCGCCGGTACAATGAAGCGTCACGGATTCTCTGGTGTTTCCGCAAGCCATGGTGAGCACAAGAATCACCGTAAGCCAGGTTCTGTCGGAGCTTGTGCAACGCCTGGGCGCGTTTTCAAAGGTCTTCGCATGGCAGGTCGCATGGGTGGCGTGCAGCAAACGACTCAAAACTTGAAGGTTTACCGTGTCGACACTGAGCGCGGAATGCTTTACATCAAGGGTGCTATCCCTGGGCCTAAGGGCGGAATCGTTTTGATTAAGTCAGCAGTGAAGGGAGCGTAACGAATGTCCACTAACTTACCAAAAGAACTATTTGGCATTGAAGCCAGCGAGATAAAGAAGCATACACCTGTACTACACCAAGTAGTCGTGGCTCAGCTTGCAGCAGCTCGTCAAGGTACTCATAAAACAAAGACCCGTGCAGAAGTACGCGGTGGTGGGCGTAAACCTTTCCGCCAAAAAGGTACTGGACGTGCGCGTCAAGGCTCTACTCGCGCCCCACACTTCACTGGTGGTGGCATCGTACACGGTCCTGTGCCTAGAGATTACTCACAACGCACACCTAAGAAGTTGAAAGCATTCGCTTTAAGGCTTGCCCTTTCGGATCGCGCTAATGCGGGTAACATCAGCATTGTAGATAACTTCGGCATTAAAGGTGACAAACCCTCTACTAAAACCGCACTTAAGGCATTGAATGATATCACAAGTGCTAAAAGTGTTCTAGTAGTGGTTAGCCGCCCAGTTGATAATAAAACTTTGGAAGCAGAGCTACTATCACTTCGTAACATCTCTAAAGTTCACCTAATCTACGTAGACCAAATCAACACCTATGACGTACTCTTAAACGAAGCGATTGTGTTTACTCAAAGCGCTTTTGATGAGCTCGTTTCTGATAAAGTGAAGAAGGAGAGCAAATAATGACAGATACTAATTTAACCAACTTCAAAGACCCTCATGACATTTTACTCGGCCCAGTGGTTTCTGAAAAGAGTTTTGAGCTAGCAGATTCTGGTAAGTATACCTTCAAAATCGCTAAGACTGCGAATAAAACTGAGGTGAAGAACGCGATTCAGCAAATCTTCGGCGTTAAAGTTTTGAGCGTGAATACTTTGAACCGACAAGGTAAAGTGACTCGCACTCGCTTCGGTTACGGCAAGCGCAATAATGAAAAGCGCGCAATCGTAACTGTTGCACCTGGAGACGTTATCAATGTCTTCGGTACAGAGCAAGCGAAATAAAAGCCGAAATAAAAGTTTAGTTTCCAATTTAAGGGCATCGTGAGGTGCCCTTTTTTTGGCTTTGGCGTGTCGCTTTTCTGGTGTGCCCCCTGTAAATAAGCCTAAAAATGCCTCAGGGTACAGTTTTCTGAAAAATTTTGCCACTTTTGCGTTAAAGTGTGTTATAATTAAGGTATGGATACTACTTTCACCTTTGACGGTTGGGCAGGCTTTTCAGGAGAATCTTGGAAGGCGGCAATTGATGTGCGCTCATTTATACACGCTAACTTCACTCCTTACCTTGAGTCGAGTGATTTTCTAGCTGGAGCAACCCCTAAAACAACCTCAATTTGGCAAAAGCTAGAAGAGGAGTTTTTCCCACTTGAAAAAGAACGTCGTGTCTATAAGGTTGAAAAACATATCGCTGCTGACGTTGACGAATTTGAGCCCGGATACATAAGTGATGCGGATGACGTTGTGGTCGGCTTGCAAACTGACGAACCACTCAAACGCCCAATTATGCCCTATGAGGGTTGGCGCTCGATAGTAAAGGCGCTTGAAGAGATTGGTGAAGAGCCTGATGCACACCTTGAAGAGATCTTCACAAAGTACGCACGTACGCATAACGACACAGTATTTGCGCTTTACACACCGCGCGTAAAAGCCTGCCGCTCTTCTGGCATCCTCTCCGCTTTGCCAGATAACGCCTCTCGAGGGCGCACCATCGGAGATTACCGCCGCGTTGCGCTTTATGGAGTCGACTTTCTTATCCAGACGAAAGAGCAGAATTTACTAGAAAATGCTAAGGAGCTAGATGATTTCTCAACTTCTAAAGCGGGCTCATTAGGTGCACATGACATCAATGATTTGATGCAGCTTCGCGAGGAAATCAATTGGCAGATCAAAGCGCTTAAGAGCTTGAAACAAATGGCTAAACGCTATGGTTTTGACATTTCAGCACCAGCTAAGAACACCAAAGAGGCTGTACAGTGGCTATATTTCGGGTATCTTGGCGCCATCAAACAGCAAGACGGGGCAGCGATGAGTGTAGGCAAGATCGACTCGTTTATCGACTGCTACGCATCTAGAGATTTGGAAAACGGCACTTTTGATGAAACTCAAATCCAAGAAATTATCGACAATTTCGTGATCAAACTGCGTCTGGTACGCTTCTTGCGCATGAAAGCTTTTGATGAAATGTACACTGGAGACCCAATCTGGGCGACGGTGACTATTGCTGGCATGTCCGACGATTCACGCCCGATGGTGACCAAGACTAGCTACCGCTTATTGCACACGCTACGTAATCTTGGCCCCTCCCCTGAGCCAAACCTTACTGTGCTCTACTCAAAGTCGCTTCCAGCCGCTTTCAAAGAGTACTGCGCTGAGTTAAGCATTGAAACGTCTACAATTCAGTACGAAAATGATGATTTGATACGCCCGCGTTACAATGATGACACTGCTATCGCCTGCTGCGTCTCCCCTGTGCCAAAATCTGAAGGCAAAGAGTCACAGCAACTGTTTGGCGCCCGGATGAACGGGGCTAAGGCGTTTCTGTACGGCTTAAACGGCGGTAGAGACGATCTAACTGGTAAGCAGGTTTTTGCAAAAGAAGTAGTAAGTGCGTTTGATGGCGACATTCTTGACTTCGATACAGTGTGGGAGCAACACTTCCTCCGCGCGATTTGGCATTTGACTGAAATATACGTCGAAGCGCTAAACTGCATCCACTACTCACATGACCGCTACTTCTATGAGTCGTTAGAGCTAGCCTTACACGACACGAAGCTCGGGCGTACTATGGGGTGCGGTCTAGCTGGACTTTCGCATATTGTCGACTCGCTTTCGGCTATCAAATACGCTAAAGTCAAGCCTATACGAGATGAGACCGGGTTGATCGTCGACTTCGAAGTTGAGGGTGATTTTCCTGCCTATGGTAATGATGACGACCGAGCTGACGATATTGCTAGAATGGTCGTTGAAGAAGTGAACCGTGCGCTACACAAGCAGGTGATGTATCGTAATGCCACTCCGACGCTTTCACTACTCACCATCACTGCTAACGTTGAGTATGGCAAGAAGACGGGCAATATGCCTGATGGGCGTCGCTCTGGAGCACCTTTCGCACCAGGGGCAAACCCTTCTAACGGTGTGGATCATGAGGGCATTATCGCTTCAATGGCTAGTGTCGGCAAACTCCCCTTCGATGACTGTCGCGATGGCATTTCACTTACCACCACCATAGTCCCCCAAGCGCTTGGGGAAACTCTTGATGTGCAAAAGGGCATCTTAGTGAAAATTATGGACCGTATGTTCAATGGTAGCGATGAAGGGGAAGGCATCCCGCAACTATACCACTCCAACATCAATGTGCTCACTAAAGCGATGCTTGAAGAGGCATACAAAGACCCTGATAACCCGAAATTCAACAATCTTTGTATACGCATCTCCGGATACTGCGTGCTCTGGTCTAGGCTCACCACAGAGCAGCGCCTAGACATACTTAACCGTACTTTCCATCTTGAGGCATAAGGAGGCATATTATGTAGCAAGTAGCTCAAAACAAGTTCAGCTGTAAATCTACAGTATACATTTGCTAAAGATAACTTCTCTGCTCTAGGTTTGTTTATGCCATTTTCAGCGCCACCGTTGGCTATACCTCACACCAAAACATCAGCGCTAGCACAAGGTCTAGCACGCCTCAGGTCTTCTTAACTGCAACGCTGAAGTGTTTGACAGCACTTTCATTAAAAGACGCATCCATCACTTGCCACACGTCAAATTTGCAGGTGCCGCTACCAATGACATCTAGCAATACATGGTCGCCATCTTTGAAATCCACCACCCCGTCATCGCCTATACCCCTTGGCAAGCAGACACTAGGAGTAAGTGGCAATAGCTTGAAGTTTTGAGCACCATTTGCGCTCACGAACCTATAGTCAACGACATTCTTCCCGTTGGCAGTTTTGTTTTCTGTAGTCTTATCATAGCCAATAGGCGGAGCACCATAGTCCAAATCACTATAGGCGACGAAAACGTTATTCTTACGATCTGATGCCACCATATGATGCCCATCAGACGTTATCTTCACATAGTGCGGCTCGCCCCCATTGGCTAAGAAGAGATTATTAAGTAGCACAGGCTGGGCAGGGTCGCGGATGTCGATGATCGAAATCGACCCGTCCGGAGAGTTGATAGTCAGCATTGTGTCAGGGTCTCTAGAGCCATCTTCTTTACGCTTGATCAACTCCATACCTCCACAACCACGCCTGGTGGCAATGGTCGCCGTCTTAACAATACCCCCGCCAAAAGCATCCGAAAGGTCAAGCGACACCACTGCTCCCTGGGCGTTAGGGTCGTTCGCAGAATCAAGACCTTGGATCGTCCAGAGAACCGTCTTGCCTTTGTTGACGAACTGGGGGATCAAAGGTGCGTCGCCGACGATAATCTTCGAGCCCGTTTCTAGTAGCTTCAGGTCGAGCGGATTTCGCATATCAAGTGCGGTTAAGTAGTCCGAACCTTGGGAGTCGACAAAGAAGACCTCCCCATTGCCTTCACCATAGTAGGGTTTGGGTCCAGTGGGAATGATATTCAATAGCTGCGGGTTACTCGGGTCGGAAACATCGTAGCTAGTAACATCTCCTGTGCCATCGTTAAATGTAAGGACTACTTCATGCTCGCCGTCTTTGCATATTTCTGCACAATTATTTGAAATGCCGACAATTCGGGCAGGTGCCGTCGAAGCTCCTCTACCTTGAACTGGTATCACTGTCAGCAGCTCGGCTTGACCGCCGTCTTTGAGGGGGCGAAGGTTTACGATAGACATCGAGTTCGATTTCTGGTTCGGGGAGTAAAGTAGCCCGCGCGCACTATTCAAGAATAGCTTAACTGGGCTTAAGCCAGCTAGTGAAAGCTTCTGGACGGACTCGATATAGCTCGGAACGCCGTCGGGGTGAAACTTGTAGATATTGATGAAGTCTACACCTCGGTTACCCACGATAACGTAGTCCCTATAAAAGCGTACATCATAGGGCTCTTTACCAGTGGTGATGTTCTGGAGGACTTCTGCACCAGAGAAATTATGCTTGTAGTCAGTCTTCATCACGCCGAGCGTATCAGACCCCTGGCTTAAGTAGAAGAGAAAGTCGTCATTATAGTATCGTTCTGTCCTTAAGGTGGTGGAGGAGGAATTAAGCCTTAGCGACTCCGACCACTTCGATAAGTCATCACTGCTTAGAGCTTCTGCTTTGGCTAAAAAACCAGCTGGAGGGAATATCCCCCCAGCTAGAATCAGGAGCACTACAAAGATAGTAGTAAGATACTTTCTCATGCTGCTTCCTTAGTGACCAAGATATAGATACATCGGATTGCCTTCTAGAGTTCCTTCATTTAGGTTCTGGTTCAGCTTAGTCCAGATGGTATGATTACTCGGTATTAGCTTTCCGGTAGACAACTGAGCTGCGCCCCCTGTAAGCTTTGCACTAGACTGACTTGCCCCAGGTAACTCACCGTCTTCACCTGGCCAAAGCCCATGGTGATCACTGTCAGTCGCGGCATTTTCTAAGCCAATTGCAGTGATAGGCACATTATGAGCATGACCATCACCGTCGATATAGCTTGGGTAGTTGGGGTTATAACGCATTCGGTTCGCAAAATAGATAAATTTTCCACCAGCGTGACGATTGAGGTCCTGTGAGAACCAGTAACCATATGGGTCCTTCGACTCTTGATCAGCAGTACCTTGCTTTGGGTGTGAGCAGGTGATGAAATTGACTGGAAGCTCGTTTTTTTGCATCCAGCCGTTATCTGCATAGTGGTATCCACCATTCCTATAACCGCGCTCATCAGTACCATTTTTTGAATACAACACATCGGTGTCTCTTACACAATCGTGAACGCGAGTGCTATCTCCTGCAATCACGTCAAAATTGACAAGAGCTTCGCGAGGGTCATTTGTCAAAGAATATCCCAATAATATCGGACCTGCCCATTTCCAGCCGTCTGTTGTGTAAGCGTGGGAAGTAAGACTTTGGCGACCATTGCCATAATCATCGAAGTATACGCAGTCAACACTTTTGTCACAGTCATCTTGCATCATTTTATGCAGATTTGCTTTTGCAGTGCCGATAGAATAGGATCCAAGAAGTTTGATTCCGTCACCTGATGTATACACGTTTTTAACGTACGGGCCTTTGGAAAGTTCGTCTCCGACCATTCCACCCCTTTCTATTAGGCGTGTGCGATAGCGAGTGTGAATCCAATCAGCATATGTCATCACTTGACCAGCACGTGATAAACAATCGTCTTTGAGCTCTTGGTTATTGCCGAACTGGGCATTACACTCTGCTACGCTTGGATATCGGACGTTGCTCGGAGCAAGCATCTTACTGTCGATGAACTCCCACACCCACTTTCCAATATCATCAAGGTTTGTCCGGGCGCCTTCAGCACTGTTCTTAACTGCCCCGCCGATAAATTGACGCAAGTTTTTTGCTGCTGTCGTGGAGTCATTGAACCATTTATTGGCAGCTTCTGCGTTTTGGGTAAGAGTTTTATCAATACCCCAATTCGGCGGCGCGAACCCACCATAAGAATAACTATCTATGCTACCGTCGTTCTCTATGATCTTGCGATCATTTTCATAGCTACCAGTCATTCCGCCAGTAATGCCTTTAATTGAGCCTTTGACTTGAGCGTCAACTTTATCAGACTTTTGCTCAGTTCGACTGTTGAAGTCAGCAAACACTGAAGATGTAGACCCAAAGGACCCACTCGTAACAATGAGATCACCATATCGGTCAAGAAATTCATCAGCGGGAAGCTTGTTCAAAACATCAGTCTTGAAGTTATCAGTGGTTAATCTCGTCAAGACGTCTTCCTCAGAAAGCCCTACTATTGGCGAGCACGTATCGTTAGAAGTTGGTATCATGTGCGGATCGTATTGAATAGTATCGTTTTCAGATGCACTATATACCCTTCCTTCATAATGGCGCTGACCAGTCGTCCATCCAGAAGTGGAGCCATGTGATACCGAACCCGACACACTACCTGCTGAACCAGGCGCTAGACCCATATAATCTGCAGCGTATTGAGGCATGAACTTTGTGGTGCCTTCACTCGGGTTATACGTCAATTGTTCTACACTCGGGCGTGGCTTACCTTGGCCGTACCCGCCTTCAATACCAACGCTATATTTGCGACTCCACTCTTTTTTGGTGTCTGACTGGCTAAGCTCTAACCATTGGCTAGTACCCGTTTGCCTTGAATACCATAAGCAGGGGTTATTACCTACATCTAAAGTCTTAGCAGTGCCTGTACCTTTTATTACTGCATCTGGGTTTAGTCTAGTGCCGTATTTTTCAATATTCAGACCACGCCCCATAGTGTTATCGGGGACACTTTCGTTTTCGCCGCCATAAAGTACCTTCAGGCGTACATTTCCGTCATCTTGAAATTGAGTATAGACTCTTTGCTCAACATCTATAGAAGGGGTAGCTAATGCTTTCGCATCTTGACTACGCCCAATCTCCACAAATTGCAGAGTCACTACTGCGAGCGCAATCGCTGCAATTGTTGCACCTGTGCGCATTACATGTCGTTTTAGTGTTCTCATATCCTTCATTTTAGCCTACTTTCTTGTCATTTACTAACCACTGGCTGATATTGGGGTTAGTTGGTATGGTTAAATTAGTATCGACTCCCGCCGTACTTCCTTTTACTATTGCCACTACTACTTGGTTTCCAGTTGCCAAAGAGTCAACTGTTGCCTTTAGCGTGTTGATCGCTTCAAGCATTTCATTATCAACCACAATTTTGTTAGCGTCTTTCAAGATAACCTTAATCTGTGTAGCCTGTGCAATAACTTGTGTCAACTCATTGAAGGAGTATCCTTCAAGATTTGAGTTTATTGCTTTCATCAGTCTTAGCTCAGCTGTCATCGACTTAAGAGTAGCCTTAACATTTCGCGCTCCTCCTGATATCGTTAAGCCGGACTGCTTAATCGCACTGATAAATGTCGGTATATATATGCTAGGAAGTGTGCCACCACTTGCTGCTATACCGCCAATTTCTTTTCCGCTTAAGTCCTTTGCGCCATACGAAGAGCAAGTGTATACTATATCTTCGCCGGCAAAACTTTCGTACTTACCCACTGTGCCTGTAGACTCTCCTAGGGGATAGAGAAAGACGTCTGTAAGCGAAGGCTCCACCTTACCTGGTGCTATGCGCGATGCAAACGTGCAAGTGGCCCCCTGATAGTCAGCATAAGGCATCTTTGATGTTGCAAACGGGGTATGCCTGTTTACGAACCACATATTCGAAGCGCGAAACACCGACTGACCTAACCCCGGATTGTCGCTGTTAGGCACAATTCTTTGCCATGTCAAATCTTCAGCATCAGAATTGAACGCGGGAACACTTTCGTCTTGTGGAGTGTCAGGAATATTGCCCCCTGGTGCTGGAACCTCTGGCTGTGGTGCCAATAAGCTTAAACATTCCTGTTTCGCTTTAATTATCGCCTCAGATGCATTCATGCCCGCCACTATGTATTGGACTTGCTTTACACCGACGCAATTGTTGTAATCAGCATATGCATTTGCATTGTCATCCGCATTTGCCTGTCTGCTTCCGAACGTTATCGCGAATATCGACGTTAGCATAAACGCTAGGGTTAAAAGCATCGTAAAGAACGCCTTCCTTATCATCTGTACTGTCATCTTCACCTCTTCCTTACTTTTTTTAGTGTGAAATATAGGAATTCACCTCATGCTCGTTCTGCTATAAATCATATCATAATTATGCCACACTAATACCATATGATTGCCCCTAGACGTGAACGTAGCGTTAATTTAAGTTAAGTTTAGTGAAGATTAAAATAATTTCGTTAAGACTGCGTAAAAAATCTAGGCTTGGGTAAAAGGTGCGTTAAGAGTTGACAAACTCTTGCTTCGGTATTTGCAGGCGAAACCTAGTTTTATCGCCTGGCGTACTCAAAACCGATATAGTAAACCCGTGCAATCGTACGATTCTATCGACTAGCGCCAAGCCAACTCCAAAACCTTTACTAGTAGTATCATTATACTTTTGCGATTTGTAAAATGCTGAAAATATTTTCTGCTGGTCATCTTCAGGTATAGCCTCACCGTCATTGAAGAAATCCACTATGAAGCAATCTGAACGCACATGAATCTGAATTTTAACCTTCTCTTCAGAATACTTTACAGCATTATCTATTAAATTATCGACTAAAAGCCATACCAAGTCTCTGTTTGCTTTAATCACTGCACTTTGCAAGACTTTTTTTAATTTTCTACCGGCAAAATCAGTTTCACTAATAACGTGCATAATCAGGTCTTTAAGGTCGAATATTTCCCAATTGTTCTCTAACTTCTTATTATCTACTTCTTGCAATCTTAGCAATAAATCAGCAGTTTTGGCAAGATGCTCAATATCTTTATCAATATCGTCAATTAAATCGACATTAGTTTGTTTGGCTTTCATTTTAAGTAGCAGTAAACGTTGGCGAATGTTGTTTAAAGGGCGCTTCAGCTCGTGTGAAACGTTTGATAAAAAATTCATCTTAGTGTGAAATTCCCCAGAAATACGCTCGTGAAATGGTTTTAGCTCTGGATATTGCTGCAATACAGCACTAGTTACTTCATCATTACCTTCAAAAGTAATTTCTTCAAGCGTTTTGGCAAAAGTCTTTGCCGACAGTCGGCTTATAAGACGTGATACTAACACCGCCATGCCAAACTCAACTAAGACTATCAAAAGAAATAAAACCCCAACAATGACAACCTTTTTTGTCTCACCACTTACTTCCAAAACTAGCCCATCGGCAATTTTTATAGCGAAGTAATCTCTTTTTGCATCTTTATTTACATCGAAATTCTCATTGAAAGCAAAAATATTTTGCAAAGCGTCGTTAATTTGTGGATTTTCGGTGAGGTTTAACTTTTCCACATCATCAGTTGTTCTACCCCAATCACTATATATAACCTCTCCGCTTGCCTCTACTATTGCAATGTCGATAGAATTAGCATCATCACTAACTATCCATTTCGTAAATTGAAAAATTGTTGTGAAAATGAGAACGGCAAACGTAAGCAGGGAAAGTACAACTGCTAGGAGGATATACTTTGATACCTTTTTTTTCATTGTCCGTTAAATGTTAGCGACCATCCAACATATCTTTTTCCAACTATCTTGATGCTATGATTCAGGTTCGCATCGATTAACTTGTCGTTTATCTTTTTAATATACACTCTAAATCCGTCAGACTTTTGGCTGTTTGGGTTAGCAAAAAGTACATCATTAATCTCATTGGCACGCACAAACTTGTTCAAATGATGCGAAAGCGTTATAAATATCTTGTACTCAGAGGGAGTTAGCTGAAGATTTGTTTCATTGACGTAAACAATTTTTTGATTATCATCGATACGTATGTTGGCTTCTTTAAGTTCAGATGTGTTATTTATGCTACCAATTGACGAATCATAAGTTTGGCGGTTGTATTTTGCAACTATCTTATTTACAATATCTTGTGGGTTAGTAGTCCCTTTTTCATAATAATCATCTACACCGATACTGACCAAGTGCTTTTTGTTGTCGTAGTTAAGGTTCCCAGAGAAGATAATAATATATATTGGTGCATCTTGGTGGTTTTGACGCAGATATTTTACGATTTCCTCCCCGTTTATGCTCATATCAAGGTCTAGCAGTAGTACAAATATCTGGTTTACCCACTTAAAGTGCGACTGGGCTTTCTCCAAGAACTTCGCAGGGTCTGTAAACATCTCCACATTGCAACCGACTGCCCTCAGTATTTCAGTATGCAACGATGCAAAAACATCATCGTCATCAACAATCACGACTTTTCGGCTTTTGTTATCGTCTTGAGATACGTTTAGCATACTTTAATTATACATCATTTTCTAACTTCGCGTTCATAAGGATATGAAACCCTTATGCGCGCTCAGAAGAAAATGTGCATTCTAATAAAGGCGCTGCTCCGCGCCTTAACTCGGAGCTCTGCGAGGCACAAGTTAGGGGTAAAATTAATTTAATTTTACTCCGACTTGTTCTAACTTCGCGTGCATATGGAAATAAATTCCATATGCACGCTCAGAAGAAAATGTGCATTCTAATAAAGGCGCTGCGATATGCGGGTAGTGAGCGGGTCAGCAGCTTTGCTGGTGAGCAGGCGAACGTAGCAAGCATACGTTTTTCATAGTTTTCGAAG
>JAITGF010000002.1 GCA_031280795.1 Candidatus Ancillula prorhinotermitis
ACAAGAGACACAGCAGTAAACTTGGTGGACTTACCCCCATGCAAGCAAGAAATATGGTACAATTAAATAAAGTAGCGTAAATGAAAGCAAAAAACTACGGAATTTTGTCTGCACCGCCACTCATATCTCGTATACATAACTAAACAAAACACTTCATTTCGCTCTAAGAGATATAAAAAAGCACATTTCAACGCCCACCACACCATAACACGCATATCTGCCCCAAAAATAAAACCTCAAAAAACACATCTACTTCATTTCTGCACCAGCATCAAAAGGAGCAAGAGTGACATTTTAGTTGTCTATCGACACTGTGCGTAGTGCACAGATGGCGAAAGCGTGGTATAATATTTACATATGGGTTTATTAGCTCTACTAGACTATATCGTAATCGCAATAGGTGCTTGTGGTTTCGCGTACCAACTTTTCTGTATCGTGGTGGGCTGGTTTGGTAAGGTTGTTAAATATCCTGAAGTCGACCCGAAGCACATCTGTGTAGTGATTTCCGCTAGAAACGAATCCGCTGTGATAGGTGAGCTACTAGATTCTATAGAAGCCCAAGATTATCCAAAGGAATTTCTGGACGTGTGGGTCTGCGCTGATAACTGCACGGACGATACAGCTGACATTTGTCGCTCGCGAGGCGCATATGTTGTTGAACGTTTTAATAAAGACGAGATTGGTAAAGGTTATGCACTAGGGTATCTTTTTGAGAACATGATGCAAGGTACGTTCGGAAAAGCAAAGGCGAAAAGTAAAAACGCAGCTGAGATAGTTGGGCGCCAGGCCAAATATGAAGCTTTTTTAGTGCTAGATGCTGATAACATCTTGAAACCTGATTACGTCACCGAAATGAATAAAGTATTTTCTTCAGGTTATCGCGTGGTCACAAGTTATCGCAACTCAAAGAATTTCTCCTCAAACTGGGTGTCTTCGGGGTCTGCGCTTTGGTTCGTGCGTGAATCGCGCCTACTGAATAACTCTAGGCAAATCTTGGGCGCTTCATGCCACGTCGGGGGCACAGGTTTCATGTTTGCTCGCTCAATTATGGAGCGAAATGGTGGCTGGAAGCATCGCCTACTCACTGAAGATTTAGAATTTACCATGGATTGCGTACTCAACGGCGATAAAGTTGGTTACTGCGGTACTGCGATGCTTTTCGATGAGCAACCTGTAACATTCTCTCAAAGTTGGCGTCAAAGGTTGCGCTGGTCAAAAGGATTTCTGCAAGTATTCCGGCATTATGCTGATAAACTTATCCGTCGAGCTTTTCGTGAAGGTGATTTCTCATGTCTCGATTTAACATTACTCATCTTTCCGTGGGTGTTATTTGAGGTGATTAGGCTCGGAATCGGGGCGATTTGGGTGAGCTTAGGGTTCGTCTCGCTTGAGTCGCAAATTCAGTCGGTTATCTACATGGGTAGAGTTACTTTGACGGGGTCGCTCTTCTTGATGGGGGTAGCGCTTCTGACAGTGTTTATTGAGGGCGAGCGTATTGGCGCGCGGAAGCTTGAGTTACTAAGTTATGTGCTTTCATTCCCGATTTACGTGCTCTCGTACTTGCCTATTTCTATCTATGCGATATTTTCTAAAGTGGAGTGGAAGCCGATTACTCATGGGGCGAAAAAAGATGACTCCAAGACCGCGGTAAAAAGCCGCTAAAAAGGATTGCTTTGAGTATTTCGCAAGATGAATTCAACTCTTTAGTATCAGAGCTAGCTGGGGCGTCAACACATTATTACCAAACTGGTATTGAGTCAGGCTTTAGTGATGAGGAGTATGACACAAAAAAAGACTACTTGATATCGCTAGTTGAGGAAGACCCTGAGCTCGCCACTGATGAGTACTTGAGTCTAGTTCAGAAAGTTGCCGATGGTAGTTCTTTGCAAACCAATGCTCGTGCCGTTACACATGAGATTCCGATGCTTTCATTGCAAAAATCTAAGACTCTAGGCGGGATCCAAGAGTACTTAAGTAAGACAATGCGTTTTGGTGCTGAAGAAAATGGTTGGGTTCTACAGTTAAAATTAGATGGAAGCGCGCTTTCGGCGATTTACAAAGACGGGCGTTTGGGGCGCTTATCCACACGTGGAGATGGTCAAACTGGTGAAGATATCACCGCTTTTGCCAAATACAAACGAGTGCATATCGAGGGGCTACCACTTGAACTCAAAGGCGAGCTAGAGCATGGTAGTTTCGAAGTTCGTGGGGAGATATTTATGACTATCGACCAGTTTCAAAAAACTGATGCCGGTTACTATGCATTGAATAAACTCCAAAATGACAAAGAAACCGTAAAGGTGAAAAAGACCGAAGAGCAAATGCATTTTTCTAAGCCCCGCAATGCTGGTGCGGGCATAATGAAACCAAATGAAAGTGGTAATTATGAGTTTGGATACGACGCATATATGACCTTCTATGCATACAGTGTCATTGGTGCGAAAGTGCCGAGCTCACAAACTGCGGTTGAGAAGATGGAAGATAATACAGGTACACTGCTCAGCGCAAGTGTTGCATCTAGCCAAGATTTCATCTTTGTGCAAGATGTTACCGAGCAGATTTTGCATACGAAACGTGAAAGCGCCTTTTGCAGAGTCCCCGAAGATGTCCTAAATGGTATCAAAGCTATAGAAAGCCTTCAGCAATACACTAATTCACTTATTAGCGATACACAAGACTCTACATGTGAAATTACCCAAGACGAGGAGCATGGTGTGATGCAGAATAAGACGCGCACAATCACTTTTAACGGGCAAGATATACCGATCGATGGGGTAGTGGTAAAATGCTTTGATGATGAGCGTATCTCTAAGCTGATGGGCAACACTTCTCACCACCCCAGCTCCCAAATCGCCTATAAATTCGAGAGTGAAGATGCTACCACCACTGTAGAAGATATTGAAGTAAATGTTGGGCGTACAGGTCGTTTAAGCTTGCGTGCAAAAGTGTCACCAGTGGTTTTAGACGGCTCAAATGTAGAGTATGCAACTTTGCATAACTTCGACTGGGCGACAACCAAAGATGTCCGCATCGGATCGCAAGTGCGCATCACACTCGCTAATGATATTATACCATATGTGAAGGCGGTGCTGCATAACCCCGAAGGTAGTACCAGGCTTGAAGTTCCTGAAACATGCCCGCTGTGTGATTTTGAATTAGATAAGCGTACACTTTTGTACCGGTGCCCTAATGACAACTGCCCAAGCCGCGGTATTAAAGCTCTCGAACAGGCCGTGGGTAAGAATTTCTTTAATATCGACGGGCTTTCTACACGCACACTGCAAGCGCTCTGGGATGCGCAGTTAGTGCGAGATTTGGGAGATATCTTCTTGCTAACGCTTGAAGATTTGGCAGCTTTACCCACTGGTGAAACTTACGAGACTGACTCATCAGATCATAAGAAGGGAGATGCAGTTAAGCTAGGGGCAAAGACAGCTGTGAGGATTTACAATTCGATCCAAAATGCAAAGCAAGCGCCTTTAGATAAAGTGCTAGCTAGCCTAAATATCCAGTACTTAGGTAGGTCGCTTGGAAAAAATCTTGCAAAACGCTACGCTAATATCGATGAAATCGTCTCCCTAAGCCCAGGAGATCTTGAGGGCGTTGATTTAGTGTCGACTATCAAATCAGAGTCGATTCACAACGCTTTGCAAAAGCGCTTAAAACTAATCGAGAAGATGAAACGCGCCGGAGTTACTTTCCAGAGCGTGAATTCTTCTGCTAGTAACGCTGGGCATACAAAAACTATTAATGATCTACCATTAAGTAGCCAGGTGGTGGTTATATCGGGCAGCATACCGGGGTATAATCGCTATGAGGCTCGTGATCTCGTAGAAAGCCTAGGTGGCGTTTCCACTAGCTCTGTCACATCTAAAACCACGCTTTTGGTAGCAGATGATAGCTCCACCTCAAGTAAGGTGCAAAAGGCAAAGCAACTAGGCGTTAGGATCATTTCTGCGGATGAATTTCTGGGCATGTGCGTAGCTCAGTGATAAGGATATGTATTGCTTGCTTTCATACCATTTGAACATGAAAAAACTTTCGAATGGTATTCGTGTAATCAAGCAAATACCTGAAAACCCAACCAGAAAACAGGAAGGCGCAAAACGCAAATAGTTACCAAGGGCTCAATAGTGCCGCTTCGGTGTAATGCTCATACGCACCCCATCATACACAAATTTGGATTTAGGGTACAGATTTTTGAACGATTTACTTGACAAGCGGGGGGGGGGGGTGGTATAATGACAATATGAAAAAGAATAATGAATTGTACTATGAGTTCTTAGGGATGTATCTCTTTGTGCTGTTACCGACACTTGGCTTCGTATTAAGCTCTAAGATTAGCTCTTCGGGAAATGGCTTTACTGCTGCCTTACTTACGGGTTTGGGGCTTTTTGTTTCTGTCTTGATATTCGCCCCAAGAGGTGGTAAGTGCTACTTTAACCCCATGTTTGCTTTGCATGACATTTTGTGCAAGAAACGCAAACTTACATTCACGCGCGGGTTTGTGTTCATGGTGGTTCAGTTTGTCGGTGCTTTATGTGCATTAATTACCATTCGCTTGATGTTGCCTACCTCGAACGTGTTCTCGGCTAGCCAGTGGTTTCAAGGTGCTGGAGCAGGGTTCGGTGACAATTCGCCTTCTGCGACCACACTGCAGTCGGGGAATTTGAGTTTTGGACCCGTCAGCGTTATCGTGGCTGAACTTATCGGCTGTCTGGTGGTTTTGGCGGTGTTCCGGCACATTTCAGATCAAGAAAAAAAGTTCACACCCGTTTACAAGGCCGGTGTGTTGTCTGCTTCGTTTGCAGGCGTTATCTATTCAATCTGGGCGCTCTCAGGGGCAAGCCTCAACCCCGCAAAGGCACTTGCTTCAAGTGTACTTTCCTTAGAGTGGACGTCAATTGATGGAGCACTCAGCTTGGTTGCAAACACAGCGGCACTTTTCCTCACCCCGTTTGTTGCTGCAGTGCTTTTTCATATCTTTACTAACCTGCGTCTCGGGGGTATGCATCCTTCTGGATCTGAGGTAGGCGCTACTGCAGATATCAACTCAGGTGTTAATACAGCGGATGACGGCATAAATACATCTGAAGCCAAAAGCACATCGACTCTGAACCCATCTATCTCGGTTGGTGCTACGCAAAATACCACCAGTAACGATTCTTTGTTTGGATTCGATCAAGGGATACGTGATTATAACTCCGCAGACTCTAAAGAGGCCAAAGGTGGTGACACCCATATAGGTGATTAGGCGTAAGTGGCTTAGAGCAAAAGGGGTTCGCAAAGCATTGCGAACAAGTTATTCCTGTGCCCTGATATTCTTCGGACTACTAATATTCGTGTCGATGTGGGCGGTCTCTTGGGGTGCTATGGCAGGGGAGGTCACGCTTGAGAAAGTGTCTGCCATGGCTGAAATGTCGAGCGTGAACGCTGTAGAGGCGGTAGGTACAGTTAGTAAAAGTTTGCAGAGTATAAGCACATCTAGTAGTGTGAGTGCGCCTGAGTCCATAACGCAAGGCGGAGCAGAGCAAGTAGTGGCGATGACGCAAGTTATTACTCAGGGATGGAGTGAATCAGACGGAAACGCAAGCTTGGTCGGCACCCAAGGTCTAGAAGGTGAAACTGGTAAATCCGGCGGGAATGGCGGCCAAGGTGGATATGGAGGGGGCGCTTTTGACGCATGTGTGGCAAATGAGCAAGTGCAATCTACACCAGGTTTCACAGGTGCAGGTGGGGCGTTAACTGCGCTAATCGATTCTATATATGATTACGTAATCACTAACGGCGGGAGCGGATTTAACAAATCAGAAGCCTCTAAAGAGATGTTTGGATACGATGCATATCAATATATAGTGCGCGACAACAATGGTGATATCACTATGTCAACCTTTGGTGGTGCTGGAGGTCGCCCAGGCACTACTGGCCCCTGGTGTTTTACGTTTGGCCCGACAGGTGGTGCAGGTGGCAGTGGTGGGGCTGGTGGAGATAGCGGTAATTCAGGAGTGAGTGGCGGAAATGGCGATAAGCTTGGCGGTGGAGGTGGCGGCGGAGGTGGTGCAGGCGGGATTAGCTTCTTTAATTCCCCTTATTCTAATTCCGAATTCGGTGCACCTGCGCCACAGCAGCCGCAGATCGAGAAAACAAGTGATAATGCCGAAAACTACAATTCTCTACTAGTATCATCAGGTAATGGCAACTCCGGTGGCAATGGTGGCAATGGTGGCAATGGTGGTCTGGGGGGAGATTATGGATATTTTAATGCAAAAGTAAGAGATGAATCTGACTCTAATAAAGGATTGAGCTGGCCAAAGGGGTATAACCAGAATATACTATACAGCACTGATGCATCACAGACTAAGGTTGATACCAATTATTATGACCCTGGGTCGTACGGTGATTTTGGACAGTCAATGCATAGAGATAGACTATGTATGACGAACGTTAGTTGGTGTCTATCGCATAAAGTAGGAGAATATTTCTATGATGGTAAGTCATATAGCGTTGTCGATGACCCCCCTCCAGAAATTTCAAGCGAAAAAATGGGAAAAATATTATTCTTTTTCCGATCGATATTTCCCCAAAGAAGATGCGATCCTTCTTCTACATCCAGATCTCGCCCGAGCCAATTTGCCTGTACTATAAATAGTTTACCTAGTAATTCAATAAGGGTTTTACTGCAGACTGAGTATTCAGGTATACACAATATACTTGATGGTAGTAGGGGAGTTTTTAGAGGCTGTGATGGCGAGTGCGACTTTAACTTTTCCGCTGAGTGCACTCTTATGGCCCCTGGGCCAAGTTATGGTAGAGCGAATTTTGAAAGATGTGGTCGCTATGATACAGTGGACGCGGATGAGTATGGTGGGAGAAAAATTATTCCATATTATTCGTTGCCTGTTTTAAATTACCTAATAGAAAAAACTTGCGATGCGGATTGGCCTCTTGGCGGCATAATTCTTGACAAATCAATGCCAAGTCAGATTATAGGCAGTAATAACTCTGATCTTGGGTGCAGAGCAAAAGATGGGCTTACCTTTCATGACATATCTGAAATTTCCACTCGCGAAGGCGAGACGAATGTATATGCTCGAAGTATGCAAGATATTTTGCTCAGTCCAAATTCATGGTCACTAAAGTTTATGGGGTGGGATCCTGTTGGGCTTACTACTGACGCAACTGACTCAGGTTTAGGAGCAGCGGGTACTGGCGGAGGTGGCGGAGGCGGAGGTGGCGGCACTGGTCAAAGAGGTCAGGATGCTGGACGTGGTGCAAATGTGTCGTACAAAAATTCAGCCACAGCTAGCATTAATAATGTTGAAATTAAAAATGGTGATGATTCCCTTTCTGACGGGCTCCGAGGTGCTGTGGGTGTTGGAACAGTTTTAAATGGACTCGGAAAGGGTGGAAAAGGCGGCGCAGGTGGAAAACACGGCGATATGGATTCAACTGGGTCAAAAGGAGAAAGGGGTGAAAATGGCTCCCCTGGTATCGGAGGTGAAGGTGGCCTCCCATCTAAAGCTGGAGATACATCAGCTCAGTTCAATAAACTTTTTACCTGCCAGCTTAGCGTTCAACGCAAAACTCAGTCAATGAAGGTGATGATAAATGACTTCAATATAAAACCTGACTGCCCAGGGGCTACATCTATTAATCTTGACGGAACTTCAAACAGTACTAATGACGTGCAAATTAATACACTGAACTTAAGCGGACAGAACACTCTAAACGTTTTTTCAAATATCGGGCAAGCTAGCATCGGTAAGATTAATTATGATGCTGATTCGAATGCTGATTTAATGGTTTCATATTCTGCCAATTTGCCCATTGGTCAAATCATCGTCTCCCCGCCCAAGGTACGCCTAACCAACCCCGAAGTATTCTTAGGCAGAAATTACATCGACCCCTACGACGAAGATGCGAATTTTGTGTTGCTACAGTTTCCGCGCTTGCCAAGCAGCCAAATTGCTGGTAAGAAAATCACACTCAAAGGAGAAGATGTAGCAACAGGTAGCGGGTATATTGATCGCTACGTCTATACAATAAACAATTCCGATAATCTCATCGATCAGAGTAGTAGAACTGCTCGCATTCCGCTCTCAGCATTCGTGGCTGAAAACCCCTGCTTATATGGCTCAGACGGTGTTGTGCTGAACATGCCTTGCACAAAGCCGATGCGCGCCACTTTACCACATCTAGACTACGGCAAGAAGTATACTGTTGGCATCGACCAAGGCGCATTCCATATGTATTCAGCATCTTCTGACAGCTATACCCTAATAAAAGAAGGTATGTACACTGCAGGCTCGCTAAATCTTGGTGAATTCCGTACCGAAATGCCCCGAATAGGCGATGTAGTCATAACCCCAAAAGAAACTTCTTTGTCTACTAATAATTGCGTTGCACCGCGTGAAGGTGAGTTTGATGGTCTATTTACCGGAACGATCAAAACCATAGGTAGTTCAAATAACAGTTTGCGTTGGGCGATTTACGGTAATGAATCGGCTCAAACGCGCATTGTCAATACAGTACCAACTCAGCCTGGCGAAATAGGAACTTCTACCACTCAACTTTGCATAGACTTGCGTGAAACCAGCCCGGTGGTGATAGTTATGGTTCAGTCCGTTGCTGACGATTCGAAATATGACTTTGCTATTGTGAATGTGAATGGTATTGAAAAAACGACAGTACAAACGCTTGACCCGATAGATAAGCAGTCTAACGTTGAAAAGGGCAGCTCTGCTGAATACATTTTTTCATATACTGTACGAGAGCAGGGTTACGACTCTTCAGATGAGGGTAAGAATAATTTACTAATTTCACCGACTGGTCAGCTCTCCCCACAAACCACTGCCGAAAGCGTGGGGTGTGAGCCACTTGAAGATGATACTTTGCCAAGTAACCACCCTAATCGCTTCTCGAAGACAGAGTTTCTCTGCCGAGTTCGGCTAAACATCGCCTCAAGTGAATCGGCAGCCCTAGTTCGCCTTACGGCCACATCTGCTTTTGATGCTAGATCTTCTGATTATGTGCTAGTCTCAGTAGGTTCTGCTGCTTTAGACTCCGGTGCAGTAGTATTCACTCCCCCAGATGCTCTGGTAGATTTATCGACTGATGGCCTTAGCGGAACTTTCACCGTAAAGCTAAATGGGGCGGCAGTCGCTGACTGCGGCAATCCTGCTCAGCCAAACGCCCCAGTCTCTAGCTGGGGTCCATTTACGCTCTCTGGAAACCTAAATGAGAGTACTAGCTTATCTAACTACATAAAGGTTTCAAATTCGGAATACAGGATTACTGTCAACCCTTCACCGATTGAAGAGGCTGCTCAGTTAACTGTCACCTTTACTAGTTGCGGGTCTCAGAAGTACTTAAATTTCGCTACAATCGATTTAATCAACCCAGTTAAGCATGGATTGGTCATTTCACCCCAGACACAAGTATTTGATTTTGCAAATGATTATGCCGCTGCCCAAAAGGATGCTAGCGGTAATGTTCGCTTAGAGTTTACTCAGCATCAAATAGTGCAGCCGGGTGATACGGAAGCAGTTAAATGGCAGATCCTTGGCGCCAAAAGTGCGCGCACACATTTTGACAACGGTCAGCCCTCAGCTCCGAGCCAGACTATATCAAAAGGGGAAAGCGGTCAGCTTTTCCTTGGTGGCGACGAAACTGCAAACGTTATCTTTGTGGTGGCATCTTTAGTTGCCAACCCCGCAATTGTAAGCACTGCCATCGTCCGCATCCAAGGGCAAGATAATCCTATGCTTAAATATGCTAATAACGTTGCTCAAAATGTGCTCCTTAACCCAAGTGGTGTAACGCTTGTGAATGTGCAAGGTGTTTTGCGCTTACCGTTTGGGGCTATCTCGGGTGATGACGAAGTTATATTCAGCGTGTATGGCGCGACTTCAGGATCTACAGCCGTCACTTACACTGGAAATTGTGGCAGTCAATTCTTAGAGTTTTGCGGTGAGGTGCAAATCGCCCACAATGAAACTGCTAACCAAATCTTAGTAGTCGCCACTTTGAAGAACTACCCGCACATTCGCGACACTTTGAGCGTAAATATCGCTTCCCATGCCTCCCAAGGAATTTCCTTAGAAGCAGATCGTCAATCTGTTGATTTCACACTGAGCCCGGCTGAGCAAACCGTGAACTTAACGGCGCTGGTGGACTTGCCTAGTGAAAATAACCAAAAGGGCGTGATTTTTTCAATTGACGGAGCAACTTCCACCGTCTTAACTGATATCCAGCATTCAATTCTGTCTCCTGTGACTACAGCAACTTTAATAATCGGCCCCGACGAAAGTGCCCGCACTATTTACATTACGGCCCACTCAGTCTTCAACCCGGCAAACTACGCCACTATTGCTGTGAATGTAACATCTAACTCAGCCATTGGCGTTGAATTTATCGATGAAATTGCGCGCACTGGAGGCTTGGGCGAGGTTATGACTGATGCAGAGTATTTAATACGTGTCAAAGCGGTCGCACCGGTTGGTGTGGATAAAACCAAAATCAAATGGGAAGTATTTGGCCAGACATCTGGCACTGAGCTTACTGGTGTGGATTCATATCTTGGCTATACGCCCATCTTGGGTCAGAGCGAACGTTTAGCTGTGCTAAAAGTAAATTCAGCCGAGCAGAGTAAAACTATCTATCTTAAAGCGTCCTTTGAAGACGATGCTTCCTACTTCGCTTTTGCCACTCTAAACGTGAGCGGTGTTGTAACTTCTGGAATTCAACTTATGCCTGCCAATGCTAAGTTAATATTACCTCTAAAAGTTGCCCCCGAACTGTTTACTTCATACCCTATATTCGACTATGAAAATCCTTTGCCAGTAGATGAGTCTGGTAAGATTGACTACCCAATCAAGTATTTCTTACCGCCTATTCTAGAGCGCGGTCACCCATACACCGAAGATAGTGATTTGAATTTTAATATGTGTGGTCTACGCACCCCTGCTAGCATCGGCATTTTGACTTCACCATACTCACATTCGGACGAGCATGGCAATCTTTACGTAACACCACCAGGGGATTATTCTGAGGAATATGGTTTGACCCAGTTTGACCAGAATCGTGACATGATAGGGTGTGAGCAGCAACTAACGTTTAGGTCTGAGATATCATTCCCTGAAAGTGTTTATCGCTCAGAAATCGACAAGGAAAAAGGTGCTGGTACTTTCATCTCTGAAGACGAAACTAGAAAGCGAGTGAATACTGTGCAATTTCAAGTGGTTGGAGGGGTTCAAGAGCCGGATGGAACATCACTTTACGCTGGTGACTGGCAAAACGTTTCCTGCCAAAATGATACTATCGATGCTTATGTACACAATTTGTCATTCAGAACGACTTACGTAGAGCAAGGGTGTTATTCTGACGGCTATTACACCCGCCTTCATGTTGCTTTTGAAGAAGTTGCAACAACTCTTTGGGTGGTGGCGCGTAGCACGTACGATCAGAGTAAATTTGCTATCAGTAAAGTGGATGTGGTTAATAATAAAACCGCTGGAGTATACATCAATGAACGCGATGTACGAGTAGATTTGCGATCTCAAAATTCTTTACACACTTATCCTAATAACCAGATACTATTTTCGACGGTCGTGTCCGTCCCTGGAGGAATGAGTCGCGATGTTCAATGGAGCGTTTTAGGGGGCGTTGGCGTTTCTGAAACCACAAGCGAGGCAACTTTTATCACTCAGGATGGCGTTTTGAAAATATCACCACAAGAAGTCGCAACCACACTTTACGTGGAAGCGCGCTTGAACTACGACCCAACTAAATTTGATCGTGTGGCTGTGCGGCTTTATAATCACCAGACGTCCGGTGTGCGTATATTGGGACACAAACCTATCTACTTCTGCATTAATGGTGATTCCGAGGATTGCATTAAAAGGTGCATTACGCCGTTGGTCGACCATGGCAGTAGCGATGAGTCTGGAAATGGTGACGAGTTTACCGAAGATCAAAGCGATGAGGTTGAGACATCAGAGCAGCCCCCCACATTCGACTGCATTCGCGGAGAGAACGCAAACGATCCTAGCAGATCCTCGGTAGGCGAGACGGAAAGCGAGGGTGAAATATCAGGGGAAAGTGGCACGGAAGATGGTAATGGAAGTGAGCCCACTGAAAATGACACTAAACCTGTCGAAGGGCAAGGAGGCGAAAAAATTAAGCCAATGCTATACCAATACATCCTTGAAGTGAATGTTTCCATCCCTGCTGAAGCGTTTGGGGACGCCGATTTGGAGTGGACAGTTTACGGTGGTGTTGAAGGCACAAAAATAGACCCTTACTACCCAGACAACTATTCGCCTGACCCCCTTTCGGATGGTACTTATACCCGTTTCGGAATTCTGACAGTATCTCAGTTTGAGAGTTCGCCACTATTGAATATCGTTGCGAGACTTAAGTTTGACCCGACCCGTTTTGACACTTTAGAAGTAAAGGTATTTGGCAGAAACACTACTGGGATTCTGGTGAGCCCGCACTATTCTGAAGTGAGTGTAGGTAAACGCCAAGGTTTCGAAGCATACATTAGCGTCCCATTCAAAGAAACTGAGGAAGTGGTCTGGCAAGTGTTCGGTGGATCTCCCGAGACCGAAATAACGACAGACGGCATATTGATTATTGATCCATACGAGACTTCCGCCAATGTTTACGTTACAGCCACTTTGGTATACGACCCAACTCGTTTTGATACTGCTGTTGTACATATTTTAGATAGGGTTACTTCAGGAGTGATTATTTCACCGCATGAACCGATCATATCGGCTGGAAGTGAGCACACTCTGAAGTGTCAGGTATTCGTGCCAGAGCATGATTCTGAGTATAATTCCTTTATCGCTAATAACGATTCTGACTACAAGAATTTCACGAGTTTCGAGAATCGTACATGCGAGTTCAAGCTTTTTGGCGGAGTCGAAGGCACTCAGATTAATGCCAAAACGGGAGAGTTAAAGGTAAATGACCGCGAGACTAGTCGCCTACTTGGCGTGATGGCGTATTCAGCTGACGAGCCGCACTTAAAAGATGCCGTGGCAGTGCAGGTTTCTGGTCGCCAAGGTAAAGGAGTGGTAATTGACAACGCGCCCGTGCAAAAGGCTGGAGCAGATGCTATTTTTACTGCTACTGTCGCCACCCCTGAAGGTGAAAGCAAAGATGTACGCTGGAGCGTTTCAGGAGGAGACCCCAAAACGACTATAGATGCCGAAACAGGCTTACTACATGTAGCGAACTCAGAGCTTTCTAAACACCTTACAGTAATTGCGAAGTCAGTGTATAACCCAAATATGATTGATGTCGTTGACGTACGAGTAGAAGGTTTTGTTGAGCCACATATTATTTTAAGCCCAAGCTCCACAATGCTTGAACCTGGCGATTTGATGCACTTCGAAGCCAAGGTGGAAGCTCCTAGCGATGTTGATTCAAGTGTCGTCTGGAGTGTAAATGGAGCCTTTTCTTCTGCGACGGCAATTATAAATGGTGATTTAAGTATTGCTTATGACGAAACAGGCGATACCCTAATTGTTTGTGGGGCACTAAACTACGACCATCGTATTCATAATTGTGTAGTGGTGTACGTCTCGAAAGCATCGCAAATCGTAAAGAATCGTTTAGCAAATCTTTCTACCAATTTGATTTCATCTACCAATTTGGTTTACACTAAAGATTCGGCTAGTACTTTTACCTTCAATGTGCCATCAGATTTGAGGTTAGTGGATTCCATTGAAGTTGATGGAATGCAAGTTGATACTGATCATTTCACGCTAAACCAAGTATCATCACACCAAATGTCTGGATTTACCAAACCAGCAAAATTCAATGAAAACGAAGCTTTTGCAGTGAGTACGCCTAAGGACGGAAACACATCTCATGGTGAAAGCCTAGTTACGATAAGTAACGAAATTCTTGATGCTTTGCAGCGCGGTGACCACACCATCACCATTCATTATAAAAATGGCTCAGAAGCAACTGTAAAACCGTTTAAGGTGGTTGATGTGCACGATTCGGAAATTTGGTGGTTCTGGACAGTATTCGCCTTACTCATAGTCCTGTGCTTATTGCTGGTAATTGCCGCGCAAACACTAAAGCACAAAAGGAGCGAAGGATCATTTAGTCAAACACTTGATGGAGGTGTTGATATGGATGCTTCATCAAGTGGATTGAAACCAGCAGTAGTTATGATAGATATACTCAGTGATACGTTCGGGGGTGCACAGTGAAACGGTCTACAATATCCTTGAAGAAGCGCTTATTAATTAGGCTATTTTTCACCGCGCTCGTCTTCGCTGCCGGTTTGGTTACTTTGCAGTTTGCTGGAGTTTCGCATGCAGTCGAAAATGCGGGGAATTACCCATCATTTGAATTCAACCTCAGTCGAAATTCTACTTATATGGGTGGAAATGGTATTAATGGCGGAAAAGGCGGAAAAGGCGGAAACGGCGGATCTGCCGAATATGACAATGATTGCTGTTCGAGTTCCTGTATAATGGGCGCGTCGATGTCAGGGGCATCCGAAAGGGGTAGTGACCCTGCAGGTACTATTGTGGCAACGGCTGGAAGATGGGGTAGTGCTACATATACTAGGGAATGTAAAGGTGGGGGGACCGATTGTACCGGTAGTGCCCGCGGTGGCGGTGGTAGTGGTGGTAGAGGTGGTGACTCAGCTCTTTTAACATCTGGAAACGGTGATCGCCCCAACGGTAAGAGTGGTTCTAAAGGGAGGTTTCCCGATGATAAAAGCGGTGGAGGCGCTAACGGAGGCGGTGGCGGCGGTGCTGGGGCAATAGGTTATCCGGGTAATCCGGGAAATGATTTTCTAAAAACAGTGAATGATAGCAAAATTAAACTAATTACACTCAAGAGCGGCGATAGTGGAATTAATGGAGACGGAGGTGATGGTGGCTACGGTGGCTCTGGAGGTAGTCGAGGTGGTGGAAATTATGGTGGCTCTGGAGGTGGCGGCGGAGGCGGTGGCTCTGGAGGAAAAGGTTCGACTGGAGGTTCTGGCGGTAATATAACTTTCAAGGCTAATGCAAGCACTACGAATGTATACAGTATTTCGCTAGAAACTGGCTCGGCAAGTACTAATAATGGTAAAAATGGTCTTATTGGTAGCTCGACTCTAAACACAGGCGGAGGTGGCGGCGGAGGCGGACCTCATCTGTCTAATCCATCCGGAAATGGTGGTGCCGGAGGAAATGGTGGTGCCGGAGCAGGGGCTGCGTACAATGACACTAAGGCCGGATCAGTAATTGCGAATTTCAACATACTTACCCCGCACCCCGCTGGAGTGATAGGGTATCCTTCTGGCCAAGCAAATGGAAAAATCAACATCACGCTAAGACAGAATAGTACTCGAAGTGTCGATGGTAAGCGCGGAGCAATTACTCTCAATATCGCAGAGCTTCGTTTAAAGGATTGCCGCGAACCAAGTGCATCTTTACCTTCACCATGTACTGCCAATATAGGCTCAGGCTACCAAAGTGAAAATGTTGCCAATATCTCTAATGTAACTCTTGAAAATGGTTCACAATTGAACATCAGCGAAGGGGGGGTTGTCAGTATTAACAACTTTTATATTGACTCAAATAGTGAATCAAATGTTGGAAAAAGCGCTCAATCAACAATCAACACCTCCACTACCTACGCCTCCCCATCGGTGCAGCGACCAACTATGCGTCAAGCCACACCGAAGCCTAGCTCCATAAAGGTCGATCCCTACATTATGAAAGGCGTTTCCGCTGGGATATCTGCTGCTAGTACTAACGACGCTAAGAGGACATATATCACGTCAGGCAATGTACTCACTTTCAAAGGCTCTAGAAGCTTGATTCGCCCAGCTGGAAGTAACGCATCAATCGGATCAAAAGGTAGCTTCTCGCTTATAGACGTGACGAAACTTACTCAGCCTATAGAATACTGTGCCAACATTTCCGAGCTCAGCTTCGTCAGTGTTCTCTCCGCCTTTTCAGGTAGCAACGCATTGACTACGACAAATGATGGCGTTGTCATCCCTATGAAACTACTTAAGAAAAGGGTTGGAAATAGTTGCTCTGGGGAAAGTCCACTGGTACAAGATGGACACTTAGTCTACAACCACTCCTACAAAGTAGAGTACAATAACTTCAAGATTGGCGAAACCACTCAAGTGACTTTGCCTACAGGTGCAAACTCTTGCGGTCTTACTACAAACATTAATGCGATTCCTGACCGTCTGAACCGCTGTGTATATCCTTACACGTCCCAGTTCAAAACTATACCCCCCAAAGTCATTAGCATCACGCTTGAGCCCGCCCCCGGCGAGAACGACAACAATGCAGCTTTCAAAACTCGCGTAAACCAAGACGTAACCTTTAAGGCCACTATTGAGACACAGGGCCCCGCTTGGGCTGAAGCGCCTTCTGGGCCAGGTGTAAGCGACACTACCAATCCCTTTACATCAATCAAATGGGAAGTGTACGCATCTTCAAATTTGGTGTCTCGTATACCGCAAAAAGTTAACTGGGTTAACACGCGCGACGCACTCAGCCCTCAGTCGAACACAGTGTTGAACAATATGAACGCCTACCCAGACCAAAATGGCACTCCGAAGTACAACATTGAAGCTAGTAAGACCGAGGGTGTTGGTGGGTGTAGTGGTATGTACAACTCAGCTGCCGCGCACTCTGGGCTTTGGTATGGTTGCTCAGAGAACTATAAGGAAACCGTCACTAATACGCTTAATATATCTCCAGGCGAAACTTCAGCAGTGCTTTTCGTGATTGCACGTTCAGTCTATGATGATAGGGTCTACGCTTATGCAGCTGTTGATGTGGCAGGCCGTGTGCGCTCTGTAGTTGATATTGAGCATGACCAGTACGAGCTAAATAAATCAGGCTCAAAGCTGGTCTTCACTGACGTTGAAGTGCCCTTTGGTACTAACCCGAAACTTTCCTATAACCTACAAGGATCCATTTCGGCTGAGACCGTTCTCAAAACTCCAGCCCTCAACACGATTGGTGGCTGGCCAAATCCGAACTGGAACGATTTGGAGTCACTCGATCTGGAAAATGCTACCTATGAGCAGGGGGGTAAAGTAGTGTCTTCAGCTTATCACGAAGAAGCCCTGGACGACGGTGAAGATGTCGGAGCTTGCTATAAAGTGCCGTACTTAGGTGATGACCCACCCCCTGGGCGCAGTATGAACTGGAGTAGGTATCGATGCCTGGTCGTAGTACAATTTGCTGACGAAGAAGCTAGCCCAGTGATGAGTCTTTCGGCATCCTCGGATGCAGACTCTTCTGCACAAGATCTGGCGCTGATTCGCAACTTGGACGCTGGTGTGGTCGCGTATGATATTACTCCTAACCCAGTCACAATGAGTGTGGGAAGTAATATGACCTTCCATGCCCAGCTACGCGCTTCTTACCACGGGGAAATCTTAGGCGACCGGGTACGCTGGTATCTAGTCGGAGCAGAAAATCCCGGCACTTACTTTGAAGATACCACTTTACTGATGGATGGCACTGCACTCGATGGCATTTTACACGTTGATCCCGCTGAAACAGCTCCTGGCTTAGTGGTGGTCGTTCAATCTTTGGAAAATAATGACTTTATAGGTATAGCTAACGTATCGCTAGTAGGGCAAAAGTCACTTTCCGTCAACATCCGTGAAGAGTCCTTAACTTTAGAACCGAATGAGTTAGGTGTCTTCCATGCTGATGTGCGAGCACCAAATGGTGTAAATAAAGATTTAGACTGGGAAGTCATCGGCGCTACTGACTCCGCCACTCGGGTCACGTCTGTGAATAATTCAATGGTGAATAACGGTGAAGTAGTAATAGGACCGAACGAAACTTCTTCAACGCTTATGGTTATAGCGCGCGGTACTTACTACCCTGAGATATTCGACTATGCTGTTCTGAACGTTTTGATCGCGACTGACGTGAACGGAGCTTTAGCGAACACCAGCGTTTCTGTAAACCCGAACTACCAAACTGTAGATATGCTTGATTCAAGCGCGCGTACAGTTACATTAATGCCCACCGTACGTACGCCAAACCGTGAGCTGGCTCCGAATAACTTAATGGTGCCACCTAAAACTGTCAAGTGGGAAATAATCGGTGGCTCAAATCGCACCATGTTCAGCAACGGTTCAAATGTATATGATAATTGTACAGCTGACAATGTTGCTACCCCGCGCCCGCAAGCCACAAACGGCATTGACTTGATGATTGATGAGCGTGAAGCTGTGGATAAGATATTTATCAAAGCTACCGCATGCTATCTTTCTAACCAAGTGAATCTGAGTCCGATTTTTGACATTGCTACCATTCAGCTTAATAACCAGCCAAATTCGGCTTTAATTATGACCCCGCAATCGAGTTACGAAACCCTAGAGTACGAAAAGACGGTTTACGTGAATTTATGTGAGGATATTTTGATCGCTCCTGAAGTCAATACCCAAGAATGTAATAATCGAACTCGAAAATTTGACGTTTCACTTTTGCTACCTAGTTTTGCATCCGGAGATTCCGGATTTAAGGAGCTGAATTGGAAGGTGATTGGAGCTAGTAGCCAGACTAGAGCTTACACTGTAGACGCTGAGTCTGATGTTGAGGATGGCACTTTCGTTGGCGAAGTTTTGGTGCACAAAGACGAAAGTAGCAACCTCTTCTTCGTCGAAGTGTGTTCCAATTACGACAATGCGCTTTGCGACCGAGTACGTATCATCTTAAGCAAAAAGCGTACTTCTGGTATTGAGATTGACCCTAAGCAGGCTATAGTGCACCTAGCAAATGATTCAGTTTGGAGTGATGGTTCAGGCGGGAGCACGTGGACCGGTGATGAATCGCAGCGCTCAGTACTTTTTACACCCAGAATATCCGTGCCAGATGGTCAGACAACTGCATCAGTCTCAGAAAAAGGCGCACGCTGGGAACTATCGGGAAATACTGAGGGCACGTATTTACGGCATCAAGGTGCACCTCCAGGGGATACTTCAGGTTGCAGTGAAGGGGTTGCTGCGCGCGACGCTTTAACGCCTTGTATCTTAGTGGTTTCACCTAATGAAACAGCCACTACCTTGGTATTAAAGCTTATCTCAGGCTTCGATGAATCTAAGTATGATATAGCCACTATTGACATTCTCGGGCACGCCACTAACGGCATCGCACTTGATAATTCTAGACTCGCTGAGGATGGTCTTGTCAATCCGAGCAGCGAGATCGACGGTAGTGCTTGCAAAACTGACACCTTCATTTCGGGCACGTTGATGTGCGCAAACCTAGATGATACATCTTCAAAAGGCACTGCAGTATCGCTTGCCGCCGGCACTTCAACCTGGCTAACAGCGAGTTTGTCGCTACCAGGTGCAGTCCAGAACCGCAACGTAGTCTGGGAAGTGCGTTCTGGTGTAGACGGGGCAAACCATGGCGTACAGCACTTAACCTCATTTGCAGACGTTTGCTATGGAGACGAAAATACTGACCCACAAGTCGAATGTGCAAGCTCAGGCAATCCAAGTAGTGCGACATATTCCTTCGGCAGGCTTATTATTGACGAGAATGAAAACTCCGGTATATTACTGGTGAAAGCATGCCTAGAATATGACATGACCAAGTGTGACGCGATGTTCATTACGGTATTTTCTAGGGTGAACCCTGGTATCACCATAGACCCTGATAGCATCACCATTCCGGCTGGAGGCTCCAAAGTATTCAATGTAAAAACGTTCGTAGCTGCTGGACTTAGCTCAGATGTGGTGTGGGAACTGCAAGGTTCTGGTGGATTCTCGCGCACTGCAAACCCTGGAGAGCCTGCAGTGGCGTGCAACCCTGATTATGCTTCAATTACTTTCGAATCAGATGTGGAGCGCAATGAATTCACACACGATTGTGAGCTAACTGTCGGCGTGGATGAGCCTTCTGCAATACTCTTCTTGTATGCTCGACTGAAAGATTCACTAACGCATATGGCAGTAGCGACGATTTACGTTTCAAACCGCGCCACATCTTCAATTATGGTCTACCCAAATTCGATTACGCTTTCGCCGCAGGATGACTATCCATTTGTCGCCCATACTTCAACGAATATCGGAACATCCTCAGAAGAGAACTTGGCTCTTCAAAATGGTGTCAACTGGGATGTTCAAGGTGCTGTAATGGGAACATATTTATTTATGAGAACGTTTTATGATGAAGATGGTGAAGTTCTTGACTTTAGCAAAAACGATAAAAGCGTACGTTATGAAGACCAACCAGGATGTGTGCAGACTAAGATTTGCTTTGTGCACGTTGCGGACAATCAAACAGTTTCGAAACTGTACTTAACAGCCAACTCTACGCATTATGCATCTAAGAAGGCACTTTCTGTGATATCGATACGTGGAGCGACGACGTCTGGAATCAATATTTGCGATACGCGCTATCTGGAAGCTGTGGATTCCGGTAATATCGATGAGCTCTTTAGAGACCGATTTATGGAGGTTGACATTCCAACTTCTTCAGAGTATGCTCTGATGAATAATATGTGCCCCAAATCAGTGCGAGTGTCAGCCGGCGATCAGCTTATTTTGCGCAACAATTTAGCGCTTTTGGTGCCTTCTGTCAACAAGCGTATCAAATGCGAAGTGCTTGGTGGAGTGAAGGATACTTCTATAGAGTCGATTGAAACAGATAGCGGAGATGAAATGGAGTGTATTTTACATGTTGCAAAGCAAGAAATTGCATCTAATCTGTATATAATCGCCCGCAGTTTGGATAACCCGATGAACTACACCCAAATGACGATTGAAGTCCTTGATCGAGCCACCGATGGGGTGGCAGTGCATCCTCAAAAAGTTGAAATCAACGCTGGTGAGCGAGGTCAGTTCGTTGCACTGACTCAAGTGCCTGAGAATATGGGGTATGGCGATTTTGAGCGCGTAAACGACTCTGGCGTTAAATGGTATCTGCGCGGAAATTCACTCGGTACCACCATTGATGATAATGGACTGTTAAGTATTGCTGAAGACGAAAACGCAAACTTTATCACCGTCCTTGCCGAAAGCAAATACGACCCGAGCAAAGTCGATATGGCAATCGTAGCGGTTCGAAATACCGCAACCTCGGGTGTAGACATCTTTCCTAAAGAACCGAATGTTGCGGTCGGTCAAGGGCAACTTTTTGAAGCAAAAGTGACGGTTTTCGCCGATGATACTTCTTGTGATACTCAAAGTCAGGCGCCAGAAGATGCTATCTCTCCAAATATGCCACCTAAACACTATCTCGAAAACCCCAGTAACGGCTCAAAGGTGTGCATTCCACTAGAAGGCACCGACAAGGTTGAGTGGATCCTTTTAGGTGATTACCACTATACCACGAACATCAACAAAACAACCGGAGTCCTAAGCATTGACCCTCGAGAAACCGCCCCTGAGCTAGTCGTCCAAGCCAGAAGTGTAAATGACCCAACTCTGCACTCCGTCACCACTGTACATGTGCAAGGAATCGTGCTCCCGAAAGTTGAGTTCGTTGATAAAAATCCAGTGGTAACTGTCGGTACTTCTAAAACTCTTGACACTATCGTAACCATGCCTGAAAGCGCTAGTAAAGAACTTATCTACTCCATTGAATCAAGTGTCGACAATGGAACTTCCATCTCAGAAAACGGCACCATTAAAGTTTCGTCCTCTGAGAGGAACCGCACTATTTTAGTGAAGGCTACAAGTGTCTATGAGCCTGATGCCTGTGACTTTGCAGTTGTTCACGCCCAAAAAACCACCACTTTAGGCGATGATATCAATTCGATACTAGATCAGCATTTTAACTCGATGACAGAATATGTTCCAATCTATGTGAAGAATTCTAATTCTGCGTTAAGTCTGATATCTGATTACGAGCATAAAAACTACTCCCACACTACCGTGGATGGCGCCACCATTAGTGAGGCTAGTTACTCATTGCGCCAAGTGACCCCCGATCTTTTAGACGTTTCCAAAGTCGCGAACTCGCACTCTAGTACGGCATTTGCTAATAGTTGCAATGTGCAAGATTCTGACGGCATTGATACGGGGGTTGACTCATCAAGTAGTGAGCAAGCGGGCGAAGAAAACGGAGTCAAATCACTTGGTGAGGATAACGATGAATCCTACAAGATTACCGAAGACGTTACATTTGGTCAGTGCAATCCGTCGAAATTTATGACAGTCATCCAGATGCGGTATAGCTATCTAGACGACCTTGAGTTAGGCTATCACCGGGCTGAAATTAATTTTATGGATGATTCTGGAAAAATCTCATCAACGCCAGTTCGCTTCAGGGTGATTGATGGTTTAGAATCCCCATCAATACCTGTACAGCTTTGGATTATAGTCTTCTGCCTGATAATAGCTTTTGCAATTACTGTTGGCTTTGAGTTAAAACGACGAGGTCGGATATTACCTAGCAATAAGTGGAGAGCGTCAAAAAATGCTGAACCAAGCATTGGCAAGGAGGTGCAAGATGTGTAAAACGGTTCGCTACAGTTTGCTTTTTGTATTGGTCATAGGTGTTGCTCTTATTTTCTGCTCATTCACTTCTACGTTCGCTCACGCTGACCCTACACCCAATATCGACCAAGTGATGGCAGATAACGGATCGAGCAATCCGGCATATTTTCCAACAACAGCTTCGAACGGGGAACTAGAAATCCGGGGTGAAGGTTTCATGAGTACGCTTAATTCTGCTTCTGTAAGCGATGTTGTATCTAGCGCCACGCATACTTGTGCGCTAGTCCAGCAGAGCGTCTATTGCTGGGGTGATAACACTTACGGACAGTTGGGAGATTTTACTTTTGCTAACGCTCTCACACCGGTGCAGACTGCCCCCGTAAACCCCATTTTGGGCTCGACTGCCCCGTTTAGCGAGCTGGTGGTGAGCGATAGCCGAACTTGTGCCATTTCGGGTAGCGATATTTATTGCTGGGGCCTACAAGACGATGGTCGTATTTATGCGAAGCCAACTCTCATGCAAGATCGTTATACATCGGCTGTAATGTCAGGTGTGGGGTACAGTTTGAGGAATTTGAGTATAAATGATGATGTGGTCTGCGCAAATTTATCACTTTATGACGAGTCTAACGACCTGTATGGACAGGTCATGTGCTTTGGCGACCGGTTTAACCCGATACTTAACGGGGCAAATGGGCAAGGGGTTTTGCTACAACATTTAGAAGACGGGGAAAGTGGTGAATATTTGACCGTAAACGACGTTAAAGTAGGCTCAAAGCATGCTTGTGCGATTTTCATGGACAGCTTAAATGAGACGTTTACACGTTGCTGGGGTAATAATTACTTCGGGCAGCTCGGTATTGGAGGTAAAGATGATAATGAAAGTGTAGTACACACATTCGAAGAAGTAGATTTTTCTAGCGTTCAGTTAATCAACCCAGCCACGCCTCTGAATGCGGTGACGCTATCCGTAAGCCAATCCACAACTTGTGCCCAGTTCGAAGACCTTGAGGTTGTGTGCTTTGGCGGAATAGGCGATGGTATAAGAGATAATGCTATTGAAGAGCCTTTAGGCGTCCTCGAATTCCACACCCAACCCGTAACACCCGCTGACTCAAGCGAATATGTCGCGTATTTTGACACGACTTCAGGCGGCGAAAGACGTGGCATAAAAGGTATGAGTTGGCGAGACGGTAAGTTCTGCACAGTTGTAAGTACTGCTTTGAATAGCGGTGTTGATGATCCGCAGTTTATCGATGTGTCAGATCGCGTCTTGTGTCGCGACACGTTGACGGGGTCACCTGAGTTAATCGAAGATTCTACTGCCGATTTTCTTGGTGATGGATATTCGTCTTCCAATGCTTGGAAGACCACAAATATAACGGTCGGCGCAGGGTTTATCTGCAGTATTGCTGGCCCTGACGACCCCAACGATGAAGTAAACTCAAATAAAAGCGTGTTCTGCTGGGGTAATTATGGAAGTGAGCAATATCTTGGATACGATTCTTCAGGGTTTGATCCAACGGCACACGAAGCATTGATCGCTAAAGCACACAAAGTTAGCATCAACATTAAAGATAATTCCGCAGCTAAAGTCGTTCTGCGCCCCATAGAAGAATCTACTGATGCTGGAGACATTGGATGTCCTGTGCAAGTATTCTACGACAATTATATTTCATGTAACATTTCACTTCCCGCGGAATTGGAAATTCAAAGCGGTGTCTTTAATGTATTCATCGGCGAAGGTTCGAGCTCTTTGCAATATGCTAGTGCTGTTAAATACGTGGATGACTCTTTTACAATTAAAGCACTAAATGATATAAGTGAAGTTATTTCACCGTTGACGTTTGATTATGGAGATAATGTCAACCTGAATATCGTAAAAGATGTTGAGCATTCAGGCGAGGACATAATTGAATTAAGTGACTGTGAGGTCATTTCAGGGTATCTACCTGGGGGGATCAGTTTAAAAAGCGATTGCCAAGTGGAAGGCATTTTAAGCGAAGTTGGTAAATTTACTTTTGAAGTTCAAGCACGCAGTACATTGTTCAGTACCTTTTCAGCGCCGCTTATAATTTCAATTAACGTTCTTGCGGGACCATTTGACGATTCGGACGATGAATACTATGTTGAGAGAAGTGAAAATAAATCTCTTTTTCTTAATTCATCAGGCTTTGGCGAAATGCGCTGGACAGCATTAGATGCGCCTGGAGGTAATGAGCTTGATGCTGGGAGGCCATCTGAAGAGCTTTGGGAATTTCACGAAATCGACTTAGGCATGCAGTACGCTGGAGTAAATGATGTCAAGCTTTATTCCATCGGTAATTTTGAGCTTAACTTCAGCCAAGTTGGTGATTATGTATTTTACTTGCGGCTTTACGGTGCTGATTGTGAAATGTCATGTGTAGAATATGGTTCTATCGACAAAACTATCACGTTCCATGTGGTTGACGCCCCAATATTGGAGCCGCTTCTCTTTGGGGATGCATTTGTTGGTCATGATTTTTTCCGTACTGTACAATCTGTCTCTAACGCGCATCGACCCTACCGCATATTCGCAAGTTCGAGTGTTTTGAATCCTATAACCTTCAGCGTGTCTGGTGGCAATTTACCGCCTGGCTTACGATTAGACACTTCTGGTCAAGTGGTGGCTGATGCGCCTGGCATTGCGATAGGCGCACCTACTTCGCCTGGAGTTTACACGTTTGAAGTGACAGCTAATAACTACTTGAGTGCTTGTGATACTCAAGCACCTGGTGACCAGCCTTGTGGGGGGGCGTCTACGCCACGCGAATATACAATTGATGTGTTCGATAGTGTTACGAATGCTCGGAATATATCTTTGCCAGCAATTAAGCTTCATAAGCCGTATTCACAGCCGATAAGCATACCGCACGTAAAAACTCAGCCACAATTTGAAGTTGTGGACGGTTCAAACTGTGGCATTAGTGAAAATAGTCTCCCTGCCGGGTTATATCTTAGTTCAAGCGGGGTAGTCACGGGTGCTCTCGAAGATGAATTGATTGATATGGATACGTCGTTTTGTGCACGTGTTTTTGATGAAACCCCAGAAGACCAGGCTTACATTGAGCTCGAGTTACCAGTTGACAGTGCTCCAGAGTTTGACGAAGTGTCACTTCAGGCGATGGATACCGACCTACGTGTTGACAGTGGGGAAGAGGTAGTGAACACCTTCAAAGTGTACGGCAAGGCGAATAATGTACAAGTGTATACGCCAGGTTCGACCTGCCAAAATGCTGTAATTGAAGCGGGGTCACAAGGGGAATTCTACTTGAGAATAATACCTACCTCGATGGAGGGGACTTGTGATATCCAAATCAGTGCCGATGCTATTTTATCAAGTGTTATTGAATTCTACTTAATAATCAATACCAAAATAGTTACCACAGCTTATCTAATGGCTTACCCTGGCCAGGCGGTCTCGGGGGCTATCAATGCGATTAATGCTGATAGCATAACGGCCAGAAAGGCAATTGATTGTGAAATGCCATTCCCATATTGGCTAAATTTTGCACAAAACCATAATGGAGATGATATAACCTTAAGCTATTATAGTGCCTCGGCTCCACCCGCTTCACTCTGGTGTTTTAGCGTCTTGGCAAAAAATGCTCTTACTAACACTTTTGATACTAAAACATTTTACCTTCAGACGTCATTTATCCCTAACCTTATAAAATTCAGCGAATACCCTCTTCTTGTACCCGATCGAGCATTTGAAACGGTACTTGAATCGATTACTGGAAATATTAAACGTGCGCCTTATGCGTACGAACAGATCTCCTCAAGTACAATTCAGTTCTTTGATCAAAATGAACATATCGTTGGCGAGACCACTAATCTAGACGCCATCGGTTTGCAAATTGTGGGTGATAGGATTTCTGGTGAAACGGAGATATCAGATTTGGTATCGCTTAATGCTGGGGCTGCAGTTTACATACGTATCGCTTTGAGGATTGAAGATGCAGATGGGGCGGTAGGGTATGATTATATTGACATCAGAATCATTTCACACCCAACGGACTTCATTTTCCAGAGGGATGTGGGCTATCAAGATATTGGAACGTTTGATAACAAATACGAGTTCACTTTGGGCGAAAATGTAATAGATGAAAATAATGTTGGCACTGGGGAACTGCCTCAAGTATTTGTTAATCCGGACTACATGCGAATCACTTACTTTGAAAAGGCTGAAGACCAAATGGGGTGCACAAATAATGACTGGCTTACAGTATACTCTGATGGAGGGCTATGGGGATACCCCGACGCTTCGGGTAATGGCTGCCTGCGCATTAAATATCGGAATGATGCGCATGAAGGTTTCGAAACTATTCACTTTAACGTGAAGAATATACCGCGCATTTACGAAAATGACCACGTTATGCCAACTGCTTCTATGACCGTTTTTGCGTATGACGAAGGCGGTGAGCTCACCTATTCAATCCGAAGCAGAGAGAATTCAGCAGCTGGTGCTACTTGGTGGATGGAAGAATCTACTTGTGAAGAGTATACAAGTGATTTATACCCATACAATATGTGTACTTTTCCTGAAGCTACTGCTAACTCAGAATACACTACTGGAACCATGCCTTTGCAGACAGCGAAGTCAGATTCTGCTGGCGGGGAAGCTGGGGTTGACGTCGGCTGTGCTCAAGACCTGATTATAGGCTATATAGCCGATGATTGTGCGGTCGGAGCTGTAAGATTTAAGCCGGTAGGTGCAGGAACCTACTCCTTCGACCTTCATTACGATGTCAGTGGAGAATCGTATGTTGATACTATTCAGTTGACGATTTACCAAACGCCGGTGATTGACGCACAATGTTCGCTTGTGCCTGTAGCAGTAAGAAATGCCTCCGGATTTCATTGCAACCAAAGTGCACTACGAGAATTTCAGAACGCATTCGCAGGAAGCGATTTTCACGAAGAAGTATTTCTCGATGGAACTCCAAATGTGAATGCACGTATCGTGTCTTGTGAGTATAGCGAAGATGGTATTGTATTTGAACCAGTTGCAGGTTTCGTTTCTTATGATATATACGACCCTGATTTTACCTTCGACCACCCTGACTTAGGAATAAACTGGGAGCCAAGTTGTGCGGGGGTTACTTGGATGAAGTTCGCAAACCGTGTTACCGGCCATATTCCGGATGTAATCGACAGCGGATTTTACCATTTCGGTGTTCGTGCAGACAATGACTATGGCACAACATTTGTAAACTTTACACTTCGCATCCTTACTCCTCCGCACATTCTCAATAATGCCCAGAATCGTTTTCCAAATACTATGAGCGATAGCTTCTATGCCTACAATATTGGAGTTGAAGGAACTAATCCTATATCGTTGGCTGTGAGTTCCGGTAATTTGCCTAATGGTATTTTCTTTTGCGGCGATCAAGACTATCAAGAAAATCCGGTTTTGGAAGACGGGGTCCTAGTGCAACGATACCCTGAAGACAGTGATAATACATATATTTTGTGTCAATCGAGCCAAGCCGGTGTGCAAGCATTTTTGACTAAGCTGCAGCAAACGGGTAGTAGTGCAGGTTACTCTCGATTTACTACTGAATGCACAACTGGCGAAGACAGTGAACGGCCTTGTATCCAAAGTGGCACAAATGTATTGCGCTTGAAGGATTGCCAAACAATGACTTCTTATAGTATGGATATGCCATGTAGCACTAGCGGGGATACCATGTCGGGAATTATGATGCCTTGCACTTTTGCTCCAAGTGAACTTTACGCTGAGGATACAGTTTTCGGGCAGTGGAACTTACTCAATTCTAGTCGTGGCGTTTTAAGGCGAGACGTTCTAAACTGCAAAGGCTTTAGTCTCTTCGGTATTTCAAACACATTGGGGACTTTCAGGATTTCACTTTCAGCTAGAAATGAGATTGGCGTTGATGAGCAATATAATATACCAATCTCAGTGGTGGCCACTCCAGAAATCACCACTGCGTCCGATTTGGGTATTTACAGCCATTCTGATACTTTTGGTGCTAGGCCTGCCCAAACGCAAAATCATATACCATTCACAGCTACTAGTGCAGACGTGAAGTGGCATTATGACCCTAATTCCCAAAGCCTTCCAAGCACTGCTCCCGGGAATTTGGCACGCTGCACGTCGAGCAACCCAATAGCATACGGTGGGTTGCCCTACGGATTTGCGTTTAGCGACGCGACCGGGCATCGTTTTGAGCTTGACGATGCCGGTGTTGTAATCACAAGTGGCGGGGTAATCAACTCAAGTCTAGGGTGGGACTTTGACGGTGATGGTTTTGTGCTTTCATCAGCAAACGGAACGCAGAACCCAGGCATTTACTGCTTCACGCTAAGTGCGAGTTCAGAGTTTGGTGTTTTGTCGAAAATGTTTACAATATCACTCGCAGGCCCGCCATTTATTGGTACTGAATCAATCCCAGACGCAGTTGTCGGTAAGCCGTATTCTGGTACAAAATTCGACACCACAGTCACCGATGGCTATGGTGAATGTTATGCGGGCATTGATCTTGCGGATGCGGGCGATAGCGCTAATGCTGAAGGTGTTCATGAGATACCTGATGGGTATAAATGCTTTAGAGTCAATCTTAATGCTACTTCAGTGTTGGCGAATGATGTCTTTACTTATACGCTATTAAAACCACTTCCACCAGGGCTATCGCTTAGTCAATCCGGTGGGGCAATCACTGGAATACCAACTGCTCAAGGTGACTACATGATCGAGATTAAAGTGTCAGGCTTCGGTGGCACAGCCACGTTTTTGGCGACCATTGAAGTAAGAGGTGCTCCAGTCATCGGTAAAGTATATGATAAAAATTTGCCTCATTGCCAAGAATATGTAACTTCCCCAGATTTCAACTTCGCTAGCTGTGTAAGAAATAGTACACCAGCATTTCCGAGCTCAATTCTAATTGAGAATCCATACACGAACAATTCGCTAAAATCCTTTGCGTTACCAGGAGACGTAGCGACTAACTACACCGACAACATCACTTGGCGCGCATTGCCGATGGAGGATTCTGTAACACTCGGCCCAGGTATTGAGCCTCCGGTTAATGCGCGGCCAGGATACACCGGCATGCCATCTGGACTGCAGATTGATTCAGATACAGGTGTAATTTTCGGAACGCCGAGCTTAGATGATGTTGGTCATTACAAGTTCGCAGTCGTGGCTACTAACAACTTCACCGTTGCAGGGTTATCTATAGGCGATGGTGTGCCGTATATAATTGAGTTTGACGTACTTGGTCGCCCGAAAGTGAAAACTTCACCTGAAGAGGTTGTGAACGGAATCGCACAGAATGATTACACTCAACAGTTCGAAGCATATGCTCTTCCTGCCGTATCATCTTGGAATTTCTGTACACCCAGCCTACTTCCAGAAGGCGTTTCCATAACTGGTACTGATGCGGACTTACCGCCTGGGCTTAGACTTGGATACACATTTGGAACACCTTACTCGCAGCTGACCGGCGTTATAAATCAATCTGCTAACGGTACATACTACTTTGGTCTTCGAGCGATAAACGCACTAGGTGCGAGCGATTGTGTGGCCTATAGTATCGTAGTAAAGAACAAACCTCTCTTTTTGCAGGAATCGTACACCGGAGATGCGCTAACCTATGAAGACTATTCACCCGATGTAAAAGCGGCTTCCAGTGATGTAGTTCAATACACCAAGGTGGAGTACTCTCAAGTCCAGAGCGCTTTCTCCGCTCACGGTACAGATGAACAAGGTAACGCAATACCGCCCTTTATTGATGCGAGCTACTATCGCGACCCCCAAATGCCTTCTCGCACGCAAGAAAGTGTAATTAATACCATAACTCAGCTTGGAATCCGATGCCAAACAACCCCTTGGCTCAGCATTTCAGAGTCTGGAGAAGTTAGCGGTTTTCCCGAAAATCGTGCACCCAATAATTATAAGTATTGCTTCGTAGTCATTGCCAAGAATGATGTCGGTTTTAATTACCAGCTGTTTTATTTCGATGCGTATGCCAATCCAGAGATATACAGAGTTGATGCTTACGACTGGGCGCAGAATTCACCTGATTTCAGGGCTCAAGTCTTTGCGCGCGAAAAGGTCGATTACAGCGATGCTTACACAGCTACTCCAGGTGATATAACGTATAGTTCTGGTGACATTACTGCAGGCCTTGTCTTAAACACGCAAACTGGCGAAATCACCGGCACCCCAAGCCAGCTCGGTGAGAATTCTTTCTGGGTGGGGGCGCATAATGCGTATGGTAGTGTTTTTGAAGAAGTTCGATTCAACGTTAGTGGCGCACCAGTAATCTTGCAGCAAAGTTTACCTGACGCCCCGCTTGGTGTTACCTATGACCTTGTACTCCAAGGGCACATCCAGAGCCAAAGCGATGATTGTGTTTCAGGGAAAACCTGCGTCATCAAGTATAATAATGCGACTTCCGAATTACCGAATGGTATTCAATTCAGCGAGTCTAGTGGGCAATTTCTTGGAACACCTGAATATGATGACGGTTTAACTGCTACTGACTACCCGAAGAGTTATGCTATCAATTTGAAAATATATCAGCTTGAAGGTTGCAACTTTGAGGAAGTACTTGAAGATGCCACGTGTTTGGCGAGTAACCCTTCAAGGGAGTATAATTACATTTTGCAGCTCACGGCTCCACCTCCAGTAATATTGCTAAGTGACACCCAAGCTCCGGTGCCTTCAGGATTGCCGCACATTTTAGAAGATGGTGCGACTAATATCAACTACGAAAACTCCCTCTACGCACAAGGTGCATCCCCAATTGTGTGGCAAGTCTCCGGCACGTTCCCCTTTGGTCTCAGCTGGAGTGTAGATGTGAACAATTCTCGTCACTTCGTTATGTCTGGGGTTCCTGATGTTGTCGGTACGTACAGCTTTAAAGTTACAGCAACTAACTTCGCAGGGAGTGCAACTCGAGAATTCAACATCACCGTCTATGGAACTCCTAAGATTGATGCCGCATCTCTGAGCCTCCGGGCATCGCTTGGTGAGAATTACGACTACATGCTACAAGCATCAGGAATGCGCCCTATGAGTTTTGATATTGTTGATAACGATGGAAATAGTATTTCAACGATTGCAAACGCTGAAGATTTATGCCTAGACGAAAGCGAAGAGTCAAGCTTTGATAACTCCCGTGGGAATATAGTTACTGCCGATGGTCTACCTAGATGTTTCGCCTTTGATAAATCATCTGGGCAAATTGTGGGGCGTTCGAACCGGTTTGTAACCCCTAATAAAGAGCCCGATGAAATAGATGCTGCAAATTGGCTGCTTGAAGGTATAGGGGATTCAAATATGTACAAGTTTAATATTTCGGCAAAGAATCACGTGGGCGTTGATGTGCAACAGATTTCGCTTGAAATTACAGGAAGTCCGAAGTTGTCTTTTTCTGATCTTGTGCCGGCTGTGGTTAATGAGGATTATGAGGCTTACTTAGATGCTTTTGGCTTGAATCCTGTGCGTTGGCAAATCGCAACCGCCGATTTAGATGCGCTTGGGCTTGGGTATATTTGCGACCTAGGCAAAGTGTATGGTGTGCCAAGGCACGAAGGCGAATATGTTCTGAACGTTTTGGTGCGCAACGATGGTTCGGCTTGCCAGGACATTGCCCCTTCTGTAGAAAACTACGCGCCAAATGCTGTCTTAGGTAGCGAGCGTGCACATAATGTCACACCATTTGAGGACTTCGACATTTTAAGCATTTGGGATTGTGGTGTGCAAGTTTGCGAGGCAACTGGTCAGGTAAAACTAAACGTGTATACTAAACCTCAGATTGTTCCTGAAATTTTCCGGGCTAAAGTAGGCGTCTATTTCAAGCGCATTTTTCAAGCTACTGGGACAAAACCGATTGAGTATTTTCCGAAGGTTGAAGAACGTTGCGGAGCTGGGGTTAATCCATTCGATTGTAAGTTTACCGATCCGCGCATCATTAATGCATCGCTACCTAAAGGTATGTGGTTTACAAAATCTGGTACGATTGAGGGAACTCCAGAAGTTGCAGGTACTTTTGAATTTCAACTAGTAGCTCGAAATTTAGTGGCTGAAGTCGTGCATAACTACACCTTAAAAGTATTACCCGACGATGATTACTCTTTCAGCGATGGGTTCAACCGAATTGACGGAAATTCCGAGTACATAACTAGCGATGGAGGCGACAGGGAGTCCGCAGAAAAAGATTTGGCTGAGTTAAATAATGATGACCTAAAGTACACGGCTAAAGATAACCGCAATCTTGAGAGTGGTACGTCTATATCGCGAGTCAATTGGATTTGGTTAATACTCTTGCTCGGGCTAGTTTCCATGATGGTGATTACTTTCTTTGCCGATGCTTTGAAGAAGCGTGGCGAACGTGATGCTTTAGGGGCTGCGACTTTAGGTTGCTGCGCGCAAAAGGTTACCACTCCTCGGGTAATCCTTTCAGATGAGTTGGTAACTTCGCGCGACACGGAGGTCTAGATCGGAAGGTCAGGTGCAAATGAAAGGCGAAATAAGTAGTCAAGTGGATAATTTTGACGAGCATCTAGACTCGGGTGAAAATGATTCTGAACCTAAAGAACCACTTACTATTATTTATCATATAAAAAAGCCACACAGTTTGACTTACCGATTCGTGCGTGATGTAATTTTAGTCGCACTGATAGCCCTGTTTTTGACGGTAATCGTACGGATGTTCTTCTTTTTACCGTTCGGTGTTCCAAGTTCATCGATGGAGCCCACGATTAAGCCAGGAGAACGTTTAATGGTTTCAAAAGTGAGCAAGATCTTTGGTATTCACCATAATGATATCATCGTGTTTGAGGATCGGAACAACTGGCTGAATGCGCCAGAGGGGAAGACGACGATTGGAGATGCTATAAAGTGGCATTTAGGAATTTCCCCTGAAAATGAATTTCATTTCTTGGTTAAACGAGTCATCGGCGTGGAGGGAGACGTGGTAAAGTGTTCGCCTGAGAGTGGTGTCACCATAAACGACAAGCAACTAAACGAGTTCTATATCAGCTCTGAGAATATATCGTGTGATGATAGTTTCATTTCAGTGGTTCCAGAGGGGGCATATTGGGTGATGGGGGATAATCGTAAGAATTCTGCTGATTCTAGACTGCATGCACTGAAAGGTAATGGCTTTGTATTTAAAGACCATGTTGTAGGCATCGCATTCATGAAGATATGGCCACTTAGCCAGTTTGGCTTTATGTACTAGTGCGTCTGCAGAGAGAAACGCTTCTCTGACTTTTTATGCAAGTCCACCCGAGAGGATTACTTCGAATCCTATGCTACGCATTACGGCTCACTTCGTGATCCTACCCGGGCGCCCTGTCAAATACCTATTCAAGTAAACTTGATAGGAACTTTCCAGTCCACCCGAGAGGATTCGAACCTCCGACCTACGGATTAGAAGTCCGTTGCTCTATCCAGCTGAGCTACGGGTGGATATCTAATCTACCACCTTTCACACATGCCTTCGGACTTCTAATTCGTAGGATTAGAAGGAGCGTTGCGACGCCGTTGGTGGAAATCAAAGATTTCCGGCACCAACTGCTCGTGGGCTCGGCTACGGGTGGGTGTATTCAGTTATATGTTCATTATAGCACAACTTTAGCGCGCGTGCCAAGGGGAGGCAGTGCCTGTTAGTGCAGTATCTAGACTGAGTATGCTGTCAATCTTCGTTAATTCTTCAGGTGAGAACTCTAGATTTTCAAGCGCTTGAACATTTTGAACAATTTGCTCTGGGCGACTTGCACCAATCAGAGCGGACGTAACGCGTTCGTCGCGCAGCACCCACGCAAGTGCCATCTGCGACAAGCTTTGCCCACGCGCTGCTGCAACGTCGTTCAATGCCCGTATTTGACGCACTTTCTGCTCGGATACCGCATCTTTACTTAAGAATCCTGAATCCTTGCCAGCGCGCGAATCAAGCGGAATGTCCCCAGACAGGTACTTGTCAGTCAAAAGACCTTGTGAAAGTGGGGCGAACACAATTGACCCCATCCCAAGGCGTGATGTTTCTGCAAGTAGACCTTCGCCTACTGGAGCGTCTTCCACCCAGCGATCAAGCATTGAGTAGTTTGGCTGGTGAATAAGGATATTAATGCCTAAGCTATGAGCGATTTTACTTGCCTCGCGAGTTTGGTTTGCGTCATAGGAAGAAATACCAACGTAAAGCGCTTTACCTTGACGTACTATACTCGCAAGCGTGCCAATAGTTTCTTCAAGTGGTGTGTCCGGGTCAAAACGATGCGAGTAGAAGATATCAACGTATTCTAAGCCCATACGCTTTAATGATTGATCAATGCTAGCAGTAAGGTATTTGCGAGAACCCCACTCACCGTAAGGACCTGGCCACATTCTGTATCCAGCCTTAGATGATATCACTAACTCATCACGATATTTGTGAAAGTCCTTTTTGATGTGTTCGCCAAAGTTTGCTTCAGCACTACCTGGGGTGGGTCCGTAATTATTGGCAAGATCAAAGTGGTTTACCCCCAAATCGAATGCTGTGTGCAACATGTTACGAGCATTTTCGAAGGAATCTACTGATCCAAAATTGTGCCAAAGTCCGAGTGATATTGCAGGTAGAAGTAGTCCGGATTTTCCAACTCTACGATACTGCATAGCGTCATAGCGCTCTGATTTTGCTAAATAGTTTGAGTACATATTGCTATTATACACTATTTTCACTATCTGTGCATGCGGGCAAACCCCTGACATTTTTTGTCGAAAAAAGCGCGCTTTTACATCCTTATGCACGCGAAGTTAGCTAAAATGGAGTAATTTGCTCGCAAATTACCCCTAACTTGTGCCCCGCAGCCTAAGAACCGAAGCGAGCAGGCAAGGAAATTATTTCCTTGGCAGGCGAGCGAGAAGTTCGTGGTTTTGGTAGCGAGTTTACGAGCGCTGACCAAAACAAAGTGTTATGCGGAGTTAAGGCG
>JAITGF010000005.1 GCA_031280795.1 Candidatus Ancillula prorhinotermitis
GTTGGTCAAGGTCGTGGAATTTGCCCAGCCATAAAAGAGGATGGCGCTGAAAAAACCGTGGCTACCGACCTACCCTTTGATGAGACCAACTGCCTGCTTTGTGGTCAATGCGTTTTAGCTTGCCCAGTGGCTGCATTGCAGGAGAAATCTGAAATCGAGAAGGTTAAAGACGCTTTAGCAGACGAATCAAAACACGTCATAGTGGCCATTGCCCCAGCCGTGCGTACAGCATTAGGTGAGCTTTTTGGTATGCCACTTGGCACAGATGTTACTGGTAAGATATACACTGCACTACGCGAGCTAGGATTCAATAAAGTGTTCGATATCAACTTTGCCGCTGATGTGACGATCATGGAAGAAGGCACTGAACTTCTGCAGCGCCTAGGAGTCGTGGAAGGCGGTCATGGTGAGCCGAAATTCCCCATGTACACGTCTTGTTGCCCAGGCTGGGTACGTTTAGTCGATAATTATGCACCAGAGCTTTATGGAAACATTTCTAGTGCTAAATCACCGCAGCAGATTTTTGGAGCAGCATCTAAGTATTACTACCCGAAAGTTTCAGGTGTTGAAGCGAAAGATGTTTACACGGTAACAATCATGCCTTGTACAGCTAAGAAGTTCGAAGCTCAAAGAGATGGTATGTACGGTGCGTCTGGAGACCCTGAGAACCGTGATATTGATGCAGTGTTGACTACTCGTGAGCTAGCTGAAATGATTAAGAAGACTAAGAATCCCGATGGTAAAAAAATCGATTTCGCAAATCTTGAAGATGGTGTGGCTGACCCGTCGATGGGAGAGTACACGGGTGCTGGGACGATTTTTGGCGTTTCGGGTGGCGTTATGGAGGCCGCCCTTCGAACAGCAGCTGACTTAGCATCTGGTCAGTCGATCGATAATGTCGACTACGAGGCCGTAGAAGGGTTTGATGGCGTCCGCGAAGCTACAGTGCCGCTAACCCTTAAAGATGGAAGTGTCATCAACTTAGAGGTAGCAGTAGTTAACGGTGCAGCGAATTTCTTCAAGCTTCGCGACGAGGGCGATCTTAACAAGTACCATTTTATCGAAGTTATGGTCTGCCTCGGGGGCTGTATAAATGGTGGTGGTCAACCCCATGTCAACTCGCATGATAAACTTGACTACGCTGTCGGCAAAGATAGTTGCCCACTTTCTGGTCATTTTGCAGGGACTGGTGACTTCTTACCGGAGTTTGTGCTTAAGCGCGCCTCAGTACTTCGCAAACAAGATAGAGATGGTAAATTTACTGATAGGAAGCGCAAATCACATGAAAACGCTGAAGTGCAGAAAATGTATGAAACTCTAGGCGTTGAACCATCTCAAGGTATTGCGCATGAACTCTTCCACGTCGACTACTCATAATGTGCTATAATAGGATTGGTAGATGAAAGAAATACCCACTAAAGCGTCTGTTGACGGTATTGAAGACCCTTTGATTAAGTCTTGGGATGACTTATCGCTATACAATTTTAAGCGTGACACTAGCCAGAAAGTCTACTCGATTGATACTCCTCCGCCCACAGTTTCAGGTTCCCTGCACGTAGGTCACGTTTTTTCTTATACGCATACGGATATCATCGCTCGCTACAAGCGTATGTGTGGCTACAACGTTTTTTACCCGATGGGTTTCGATGACAATGGCTTACCAACTGAGCGCCGTGTACAGAATTATTATGGTGTGCGACCAGACATATCCACACCTTACGACCCGAATTTCACGCCACCTTTTGAAGGGACTGACAAGAGCCTAAAAGCTAGCGACCAAGTACCTGTTTCAAGGCAGAACTTTATCGAACTATGCCAAAAGCTCTCTACGCAAGACGAGATCAAGTTCAAGGAACTATGGCAAAGGTTGGGTATTTCGGTCGACTGGAATCAAACCTACCAAACCATTGATGCACGCTCAAGACGCGTGGCTCAAAAGGCCTTTTTGCGCAACCTTGAGCGAGGGCAGGCCTATCAAATGGAGTCGCCAGTGCTGTGGGATATCACTTACCAAACCGCTGTGGCACAAGCCGAGCTAGAAGCTAGGGAGTACCCCGGTGCATACCATAAGCTAGTGTTCCATGCTGCAGATAATGCATCGGGGGAGCATGGCGGAGATATCATGATCGAAACAACCCGCCCCGAGCTACTAGTGGCATGTGTTGCGCTTATTGCTCACCCCGACGATACTCGCTATCAGCACCTTTTCGGTAAAACTGCTACGTCACCACTTTTTGACGTGCCAGTACCGATTCTAGCACATAAAGCAGCCCAGATGGATAAAGGCGCTGGTATCGCTATGTGCTGTACGTTTGGTGACCAGACTGACATCGAATGGTGGCGCGACCTTAATCTAGAGATGCGATCTGTTATGTCCAAAAATGGGCGCATCATCACCGATAATGTTTCATGGGTGGAATCTCAGCGTGGGCTCAATCTACTTCAAGAGATTAACACCAAAACTGCCTTTAGTGCCCGCGAGATAATCGTTAGCGCGCTTCGTGAATCAGGTGAGATGATCGGCGAGCCTGAAGCGACTACACGTATGACTAACTATTTCGAAAAGGGTGACAAGCCACTTGAGATCGTCACTAGTCGCCAGTGGTATATAACCAATGGTGGTAAAGACGCTAGCTTAAATACTGAGTTGATCGAGCGCGGCAATGAGTTAGAATTCTACCCCGAATTCATGCGTGCACGCTATAAGAACTGGGTCGAAGGCTTAAATAGTGACTGGCTAATTTCTCGCCAACGCTTCTTTGGAGTCGCCTTCCCGCTCTGGTATAAAGTGTTGAAAAGTGGGGAAGTAGATTACTCTGAAATCATCACCCCTGATGAAAGCGCCTTACCGGTTGACCCCACTACCGATGTTCCACCAGGATTTGAAGCCAGCGATCGCGGTGTTCCGGGTGGTTTTGTGGCCGAAACTGACGTTATGGACACATGGGCAACTTCTTCGCTTACGCCACAAATCGCCTGTGGGTGGGAAGAGCCCGAAGACGGAGAAAAGGCTAACTTAAACGATTTCAGCAAGCTCTACCCGATGAGTTTACGCCCCCAAGGTCAGGACATTATCCGTACGTGGCTTTTTTCAACAGTGGTGCGTGCACACCTAGAAAGCGACTCACTGCCTTGGAAGCGGGCAGGCATTTCAGGGTGGATTTTGGACCCTGACCGTAAGAAGATGTCCAAATCCAAAGGAAATGTGATAACGCCAATGCCACTACTTGAACAGTACGGATCTGATGCTGTGCGCTACTGGGCAAGTTCAGCTAAGCTCGGGGTCGATGCCACTTTTGACGAAGGGCAGATGAAGATTGGTCGTCGCTTGAGCATGAAAGTGCTGAATGTGTCGAAATTCGTCCTCAGTATGCAAGATGATTTATGTGGCGATTTTAAGGAAAACTTCAACAATAGTGCCGTAATCTGCCCCCTGGATATCGCACTGCTTGCTAAGCTTAATGAAACTAGTATGAGGGCGACAGACTACTTTGAGCGCTACGACCACGCTGGGGCTTTAGAAGTAGTCGAGGCATTTTTCTGGGAGTTTTGTGATGATTATGTAGAGCTCGTAAAGCGTCGTGCTTACAATCGCGAAGACGAAAATGGTGTTCAAACATATTCCACTACTGAGTCGGACTCTGCAAAGGTTGCCCTCACGCTCGCACTAAAGCAGATCTTAAAGCTTCTTGCCCCATTTATACCGTTTGCCACCGATGAGGCTTACTCATGGTTTAACGATTCGAGCGTACATATATCAAAGTGGCGCGGTGAATACCGCCTAGATGGTGATGCTGACTATGCTGATTTGGTAACGACTTGGGAGGCTGCGACGTTAGCCCTCGAAGCATTAAGGCGTGTGAAATCCGAGGCGAAGATGGCGATGAATGCGCCCTTAATGTATGCAAAACTGCAAGTACCGGCTAGTGCATCTACACGTATAAAAAGCATCCAAGAAGATTTGAAAGCCACATTAAATATCACCGGTGATCTAGGTATAGAATGCACTGAAGATGATTCGATGAGTGATCTTTATAGTGTGAAAGATGTGACCTGGGAGGAAAGTTTATGATTCCCAAATTAATTAACGGCTTAATTAACAACCTAAAGAGTCGACAATATATATATATATAATATTTTTTGTATTTAGCTTACTTGTATTTCACTTTTCTTTTAAGTTTTTCGACTCCACGGGGGTCGGTGACTGGCAGTGGTTCTATAATAAAACTTGTCCAGAAAATCATTCATTGAACTGCTCTACGAAGAATGCGATGTTTCGCTATTTAAATTGGTCCTCTAGATTGAGTATCGAAATTCTTGTCACTTTCCTCGCAGATAAAATATTACTCTGGAAAATTATGTCTGCATCTTTTTTGGTCTTGCTATTCCATTCAATTCACCGAGTAATTAGTCATGCAATAAAAAATAAGGGAATAATAAATCCAATCATAACTATTATGACTTTTACAATCTTAATTACTGATGTATTGTTTAATTATTCTGCAGGTATTTATGCTAGTTCAATCAATTATCTATACCCGCTAGCATGCGCACTCTATGGAATAAGTATATTTATTAGAAGTGACAGGGCTCAAAAGTACAAATATTTCATAGCAACATTCGCATTGATATTTTCAGTATTTAATGAACAAATCGCACTTGCTATTCTAGTATTATCAACAATTAGGATTGCGTACATAATACTACGAAGACCCATTGCAATGCCGTTTGGTAAACGTAGTGTTATTCAACGTGTAGTTCCGTTTACACTCTCTTTTGCAGGCGTTTTGAATGTCATATTATGCCCAGGAAATCATGTTCGTCAGCAAGGCGAAGTCACGACTTTTTTTCCGGCTTTTGGAACCTTAAATTTACCGGCTAAAATAGCATTAGGGATTGACTCGACTTTCGCATACCTAACCTCTCAAAGCTTTCTCTTGTTTTATCTAATTGTGATTGCAATTTCGGCAATATTATTACTGAAAAATAAGCCAATCCAGTCTTTAGTTTGCGCTGTCTTTGCTATATTTTGCTTCCTACCCCATATTGTAGCAGTGGCAGATTATTCCAAGGTACCGATGGTCTTTAATGTTTCTCAAATTTTTTCCAATAGCGTCGTTTCTGTGGATTTAAGTTTAGCTTTTATGAAGTCAATATCATTACATTTATATTATCTACTAGTATTTTTGGGCATTATTATTGTGCTGATAATGTTATATAAGTATTCTAAGCGCAGACTGCATGTTGCTTTGATATCCCTTGGAATATTATTGAGACTTGCGGTTTCCTTTTCACCGGCTGTTCTAATTTCTGAAACTAGACCTTTTTTGATAACGTTTATTTGTTTTTACATCGCATTATTCTTAATTGGTGACGAACTACTTAGTACTGTGCTTGGCAAAAACAACAACGCGAAGGAAGTAGGTGTTACGAGCGACTCAAACGATCGACCACCGGCTAACCGGACTGCACGTAGCAGCCAATAACGTGTTATAATATGATTAGAATTGGTTACTAAATCCTTTGCTAAGGAAGAATTTGTCGCTGTGCACCCGCTCAGTCATACTGTGTTGCGCTTTATCATACTGCGGTTTTGCACACAAATGTCTGTGCAAATGCTTGCCGTTGCTGTAGGTTATGAAATCTACGAGATTACTCGCTCTCCGCTTTGGCTAGGGCTTTCAGGGCTTGTGCAGTTTTTTCCACGCGTACTTTTCATGCTCCCAAGTGGCCAGGCTGCTGACAGGTATGACCGCAGGCGCCTAGGGGCATTCACCCAGTTTGGCGTGTCGATTTGCGCTACCATACTACTAATCACTTCGCTGACGCATACAGTTACCGCTATACTGATGTTAGTGATTGTTTTTAGTTACGGTACAGCCTTCGCTTTCCAGGGGCCAGCCCTCGTGTCGTTACTACCGAATCTTGTGTCTAAAGAGGATTTCCCAAAAGCTACCGCCAGGGTTTCCTCAATGCAGCAGGCTGCCATAATAGTGGGACCAGCTGTGGCAGGTTTTCTGTACATCGCCGGCGCATATGTGGTCTACTCGCTAATTTTAGTGTTTAACGTTACGTCTATCGTGCTAGTGTTAAGCTTGCGTCGAGAGCATATAAAACGCACAGAGTTCAAGAATGCCCCGGAGTCGCCATTAGCCGGGCTTCGCTACATCCGCAAAAATAAGGGGCTTTTTGGAGCGATTACACTAGATATGTTTGCAGTGCTTTTCTCTGGGGTCACCGCACTTCTGCCGATTTTCGCTGAAGAAGTCCTGCACTCAGGGCCAGTTGGTTTTGGTTTTATGCGAGCAGCCCCAGCAGTTGGCGCCTTAATCATGGCTGGATACTTATCATTTAGGCCAGTTTTGCACCGCACAGGTAAGGTTATGTTCGCAGCTGTGGGGGCATATGGTCTTTTTACTATCGCTTTCGCTTTCTCTACTAACATCATCTTATCAGTCGTGTTTTTGATAGTGCTAGGTCTTGTCGACCAAGTCTCAGTGGTGATTCGCTCTACCTATACCCAAGTAGTCACTACTGATGATGTGCGCGGGAGGGTTACTGCAGTAAATTTTGTCTTCATAGGTGCTTCAAATCAGCTTGGTGAGTTTGAGTCGGGAGTGGTAGCATCGCTGATAGGTACAGTGCCTGCGGTGATCTTCGGTGGTGTGTGCACATTGGCAATTGTGGCAATTTGGTACAAAGCATTCCCTGTATTAAGCAATCTCGACAAGATAGAATGATAATTCCCAAGTTCTCTCACGCGCAACAAAAAGTTGTGATATAATAGTGGTATAGAGTTGTTAAAGAACATAGTGTATGCGCATAATAAGCGCTCAACGGAAAGGAGAGCGTAGATGTCTCGTCGCGCGAAAATTGTAAGTACTATCGGGCCTGCTACTGAAAGCCTAGAGCAGATGACACGTTTAGTTGAAGCTGGCATGGATGTAGCAAGATTGAATCGTTCACATGGCACGCCAGAGGTGCACGAAGCGGTGTACAATAATGTGCGCGAAGCTGCTCGTATCACTGGCAGAAACGTTGCTGTGCTCGTCGATTTGCAAGGTCCAAAAATCCGCCTTGGAAAGTTTGAGAATGATGAAAAATACCAGCTAAGCGATGGTCAAATTGTTACCATTACAGTTGATGATATTTTAGGCACGAAGCAAAGTGACGGTTCCATATTAGTTGGCACTACTTACAAAGGTCTTCCTGGTGACGTTAAAGTTGGCGATCCGCTCTTGATCGATGATGGTAAAGTACGCCTCGAAGCTATTGCCGTTGATAGCGATACAGTTACTGCTAAAACAGTGATCGCAGGGCCAATATCGAACAACAAAGGTATCAACTTGCCTTGGGCAGCAGTAGCTGTGCCAGCACTTTCAGAAAAAGATAAGGAAGATTTACGCTGGGCAGTGCAAATTGGTGCTGACATCATCGCGCTTTCTTTTGTGCGTAGTGCTGACGACTACGAAGATGCTCGTAAAATCATGGCTGAAGAAGGTCGTATCGTTCCGGTAATCGCTAAGGTTGAAAAGCCTCAAGCGGTAGAAAACCTTGAAGAAGTAGTTAAAGCGTTTGACGGCATTATGGTCGCTCGCGGTGATCTTGGTGTGGAAATGCCTTTAGAAGTCGTTCCACTTGTGCAAAAAGAATGCGTGGAGTTATGCCGCCGTTTTGGTAAGCCGGTGATTGTGGCAACTCAAGTTCTTGAAACCATGACTAATAACCCCGCGCCAACTCGTGCTGAAGTTTCGGACTGCGCAAACGCTATCTTAGACGGTGCTGATGCAACAATGACTTCTGGGGAAACCTCAGTTGGAGATTACCCAATCTTGACCATTGAGACTATGGCGAAGATTTCTGAGTACCAAACTTCTAACGGACTTGATCGCATACCGCCTATCAAAGGTCTTAGCATCGATGAAGGTGGCGCAATTATTGAAGGGGCTGTAGAAACTGCAGAAAGCCTGAAGGCTAAAGCAATTGTAACTCTTACATCTTCTGGCACATCTGCTCACTTAGCAAGCCGCGTACGCCCAAGTACACCTATCATAGCATTAGCGCACGATGAGCATACACGTGCTTTCTTGGCGCTTTCTTGGGGTGTGGAAGCTTATACCGTCGGAGATATTACATCAGCTGATGAGGTCTACAAGAAGGTCGATGAAGTACTACTTACTAACGGCATTGCAAATGATGGTGACGTGGTGGTCGTGCTCTCTGGTCAGCCGATTGCAAGTGTAGGTGGCACTAATTCAGTGACAGTGCATACAGTTGGTAGCGCAAAGTAGGCGATATGACATTTGCAAATGAACTCCAAGCTAAGGCGAACCAAAATGTGAAGACTATAATCCTTCCCGAACCTGAAGATGCGCGCGTTCTCAAAGCGGCTGATTCGGTTTTGGGGACTGGAGCGGTCAATGTCGTGCTGATTGGTGATGCTAAGAAAATCGCTGAGGACGCAAAAAGCCTTAATCTCCATAATATCGAACGTGCTGAAATAATTGCCGCTGACGATGATGTACTGCTTAGTGAGGCAGCTGAGCTTTTAGCACAGATTCGTGCATCAAAAGGCTTGACCCTTGAAGAAGCTAGCAAAATCGTAAAAGCTGATATTTCGACCTTCGCGACACTACTTGTAAAGCTTGGTAAAGCCGATGGTATGGTCTCTGGTGCGATTCACACTACTGCTGACACCATCCGCCCAGCTTTGCAAATCATCAAGACTAAGCCTGGTCGCAAGACTGTTTCTGGTGCATTTTTCATGTGCATCCCGGGCAGTCACCGCGGCGAAGAGACGGTATTGGTATATGCGGATTGTGCAGTGAACCCAAATCCAACTCCAGAGATTATCGCCGACATCGCTTTAGCATCTAACGAAACTGCCAAGCAATTTGGGCTTGACTCAAAGGTAGCATTACTAAGCTACTCCACGGGAACTTCAGGCAAAGGCGCTGATGTTGATGCAACTGTAGAAGCAGTCGAACTCCTTGGCGCTCGAGCTAAAGATGAGGGTGTAGAAATCGAATTTGAAGGGCCCATCCAGTATGACGCCGCCACTGACGAAGAGGTTGCAAAAACTAAGATGCCCGAATCAAAGGTAGCGGGTAAAGCAACGGTTTTCGTATTCCCTGACCTTAAAAGTGGTAACATCACCTATAAAGCTGTCCAGAGGAGTGCGAACGCTCTAGCCGTCGGCCCCGTCTTACAAGGGCTTAATTCGCCGGTAAATGACTTGAGTCGTGGTGCTTTGGTAGAAGATATTGTAAACACTATTTATTTGACGGCGATTCAGGCAGGCATATGATGAAGGCATATAAATGAAAACATACGGAAGGGGAGTGTTAAGTAGGAGAAAAAGAACGGGCGCAAGATGATTTATTTCGACATGTAAATGGCGGCTGGATTGACACGACTGAAATACCCGATGATAAACCACGTTGGGGGAGCTTTGACGAGCTAGCTGAAGGAAGCGTTAACGCTTTGCGCGATTTACTTGAAGATAATTCTGCGCCCAAAAACCTACCACTTTCGAAAAAACTATATGATTCCTTTATGGACGTAGATCGCCTTGAAGAGCTCGGGGTTATGCCAGTTGTTGCACTAATCGAAGAGGTGAGTGCACTTCAAACCTGGGGAGACTTCAAGCAGTGGACGAAGAAGACTTACCCCAGACTGCATGCTTTACCGATTTCGGCCGGCGTTTACAACGACCTTGATAGCCCGGACTTAAACACTTTGCATATCAACCAGAGCGGCTTATTCTTACCAGATGAATCGTACTACAAAGCGCCAGAGCACCAAGAAGTACGCCAGAAATATACTGAACGCCTTCAACTTCTGCTTGATGAATTCATCATTGATGGCAAAATTTATGGTGATGCTAAAGCGCTAGATGCGTTTTGTGCAAAAATCGCTGCGCACCACTGGGATGTAGCCAAAAACCGTGACGTCGACCTATCACATAACCCGATGAAATTCGAAAGCGCTTGCGAGCTTGGAAAGAATCTTGAGCTTGAGGGCTACTTTGATATCGACCCTAACGTAGTGGTGGACGTATCTCAACCTGATTTCATAGAAAATGTCGCGAAAATGTGGCAAGAAGAGTTCTTGGACGACTGGAAGAACTGGGCTGTGTGTCTCATCTGCACGCATTATGCAAGCCTTCTGAATTCAAAAGTAGATGATTTAAGCTTTGACCTTAGGAAGATTTTCTCTGGTGCAAAAGTGCAACGCGAAAGGTATAAGCGCGCAGTGTCTTTAACCAATCTAGTTGGCGATGAGCTCGGAAAAGTCTATGTAGAGCGTTATTTTGACGGCGATTCGCGCCTAAAGATGCAAGAGATGATTGATTTTCTTATTAAAGCCTATCATACAAGCATTAAAAATGCGACCTGGCTATCGAGCGATACTAAAGATAAAGCACTTGACAAGCTAAGCAAATTCGATGCACAGATTGGATTTCCCAAGCATTGGCATAGCTACTCCGAGTTAGAATTCACTGATGATTTAATAACCAATATCGATAAGGCGAGCGAGTTTCATTTTGCCGATGATATTGCAAAAGTGGGGGAGAAGGTTGACAGATTGCTCTGGCACATGACGCCTCAAACCGTCAATGCCTACTACAACCCGCCCGAAAACGTTATCGTCTTCCCAGCCGCCATTCTCCAGCCTCCGTTTTTTGATGCTACACGTAACAGTGCGCAGAACTATGGTGGGATCGGCGCTGTAATAGGCCATGAAATAGGGCACGGTTTCGATGACCAAGGGGCAAAATATAGCGGTACTGGCGAGCTTGAGGACTGGTGGACTAGTGATGATAAATCCCAGTTCGAAGCACTAACCAAACGCCTGAACGCCCAGTTTGAAGGATTCACACCTCTGCAGCTTGCTAAAGATAAGGATGCGCCACATGTAAACGGTAAGCTAACCACTGGAGAAAATGTCGGTGACCTTTCTGGCATTAAAATTGCTTTACTCGCCTATGCTCTATCTAGGGGAGTGTACAGTATTGAAGCGCTTGTAGACATAGACGTTGATGCTGTGCGAGAATTCTTCTACTCTTACGCAACGATTTGGCGAAGTAAAACCCGCGATGAGTATGCTCGTGTCGCTTTAGCAGTTGATCAGCATTCTCCGGCTGAATTTCGCGCCAACACTGTGCGCAACCTCGATGCATTCCATGCTGCTTTTGAAACCAAACCAGGGGATAGGCTCTACTTAGCACCTGATGCACGCATCGATATCTGGTAACATTTTTATCTCGCACACGCGAGTACCCGAAGGGAGCGGAGTTAAGGCGCCGCTCAGCGCCTTTAATTAGCTGCGGTATAACCACATTTTTTTCTCGCGTGCGCGCGAAAAAAATGTGGTATACTTAAGTTAGGTGTTAGTCCACTTTTTTGTGTAAGGTACGCATGATGTGGGTTAACTTTTGGTGTAGCTTACCTTTGGAGGTAGGTTTGGCTTGTGTTCGAAAGGAGAATTATGGCTGAAACAAATTATCAAGATAAATGGGTGTATAGCCCTAAGAAAATCAACATCGGGCGAGGTGTTTCATATGGTCTGACGGACCTAATGGGTGGGGGATGGAATAATATCGTCTCCGGTATCATCTTCACATTCTTAATGGCCCAAGGTTTAGATCCGGCGTTTGCTGGAGCAGTCACCGGTATTGGACGAATTGTTGATGCAATCGGGTCGCTGTTAATCGGCTCAATTTCTGACAATTTCCATAAGACCAGCCTCGGAAAGCGCTTCGGAAGGAGACACTTTCTATTTGGTGTAGGCATTATTGCCTTCGCAATAACGTTCCCTCTGTTTTGGATTTCGGTAGACCAAGGCTGGTATTACATACTAGTCTACTGCGTGATTGAAATCGTAATTGCCTTTATCTTAATCGCTTGGGAGACGCTTCCGACCGAGATGACTGACGATTACAAACTCCGCACAATACTTTCTGGTTCGCGTATGGTTATTTCAGCTACTGGCACGACGATCGTATTCTTCGTGCTTTTCTTACTGAAGAGAGCCGACAATCCAAACGCGTACGTTATTGCCGGTATCGCATACACAATAGTATTCGTAGTTGGTATGGCATTTTCATGGCGCTTAACTTGGGAGCGCCCACTCACGCCAGAGCTTATTGAAGAGTTAGATAAAGCCCCGAAGCTGAGCCTCAAGAAAATCTTCGTGGACTACTTCTCAACTTTTAGAGTAAAAGCATTCCGCAAGCATCTTTCAGTGTATATCTTTTCTTTCACCGGAAAGGATTTCTTCCAGACGATGCTACCAACCTTTGCAGTTTATGCACTATTTCTCGATGACCAAGACCCCTGGCTCTTCAATGCTATGGCCTTTGTAGGCATTTTCACATCAATTTTGGCGGCTTTCTTGATGGTAAAGTTTGGGCCAAGATTTCTCTTCACCAGTGCCTACTCGTTTATCTTCGTGGTTTTAATCGCTTTTGTCGCACTAGAGTTTGCCGACTTGCCACGCGAATCAGCTTTGCCAATCTTCATCGGTCTAGCAATAGCTTGGCACATTGGTCGCCAAACCCTAGAATTCACACCTTGGAACGTTTTCCCGTTCATCCCTGATGTTGACTATATCATGACCAGAGAGTCTCGTGCCGGTATCTACGCTGCGGTAATGACATTCTTCCGCAAGTCCACTGGTGCGATTGCAGCTTGGATTGCTGGTATCTTATTGCAACTTGTGGAATTCAAAGCTGCTCCTGCGAAGATATGCTCACTTGAGTCGGATATCACTAAGTTAAAATTCACTGGAGAACATGCGCAAGCCGATTGTTTGGCAGCTGATGGTAAGTGGAAAGCTCCAAGCGCATCTCAAATACACGATTACGCTGTGAATCACGTTTCAGTCGAAATGAGCCATAACATCACTTGGTTACTTGTTTTCGGCACTGGAATACTGATTCTAGTGGCGCTGATTGTTGCTCAGAGCTTCAGATTGAATCGCCACACTCACGGAATCCTCAAGAATGAGATTCATCGTCTTGAAAACGGTGGCTCAAAGGATGATGTGACTGAAGAAACACAACGAGTTGTCGAAGCGCTAACCGGACATCCGTACGTTGAATCCTGGCCTGAAAAATGATGCCTGAGAAGTCCTGAAAATATACACAACCATAATGTCAAGAAATTGTACTTGTACTTCATATAAGTAAGGACTCGTCGAAGTTAAGTATTAAGTAAGGCATGCAAGCTTAAGAGCGGGGGGGAACTCCGCTTTTTTGCTCAATATTTTTCTGACATAATATACATTATCGGCGGAATATGAATATGCAATGCAGTAGCTAAGGTATACTCATAACAATACAATATCTACACAATGCTAGCAAACACTTGTATGGAAAATGGTTGGGCACGCAATTTGCTATGCTCTTCAAAACTGCGGGGTATTTCATTCTGAGAGTTCCAGACACGTTCCCAGCGACGTATTTCCGGTAAGCTTATCTCAGCAGATTTGCCATGTGCGTTCACGACGATCAGGACGTCTCGGTTCGAATTCTCTTCGCCATTGTTAGGTGCTGCAAAAAACGCTTGGAAAGCTCGATGCTCAGAATTTGCCCACGCCTCAGGTGTAAATAGCGATCCATTGGCTCGGAACCAACACAGATCGGGCACATCTTTGCCCTCTCGAGCCTCCCCGGTGAAGAACTCGCTTTGGTGAAGAGCGGGAAATGAGCGCCTTAGCCAGAGTAAATGCTTAGACGTATGCAGTAAATCTCGTTGCCATGCCTCCAAATTCCAATCGATCCAGGAGATGTCAGAATTCTGGCAGTAAGCATTATTATTCCCCTTCTGAGTGCGCCCCACCTCGTCACCAGCCGTTATCATCGGCACACCGGTGCTAAGTAGTAGCATTCCAAGGAGGTTTCGCATCGTGCGCCTACGCTCTAAGCGGATTTTACGGTCGTCACTCGGGCCTTCAACACCATGGTTATATGAGATGTTATCAGCGGTACCATCAGCATTATTCTCCTTGTTGCACTGGTTATGCTTCTCATTGTAAGATACCAAATCCCTTAGGGTGAAGCCATCATGGGCCGTTATATAGTTGACTGAAGCGAAAGGACCTCGAATCACCTCATTTGGGTTTTGCCCAAAGATATCCCAAGATCCAGCCATCTTTGTCGCTAATGTTTGGGGTGATGATACTGTGTAGCCAGACTGCATACGCATTTTATCCTGCACCCAAAAGGTTCTATTAACGTTACGAAAGGAGTCATTCCACTCCGAGAAGGGAAAACCAAACCCACCTGTACGCCACCCAGCAATGCCTAAATCCCATGGTTCAGCAATCATTTTCAAGTTTCCAAGTAGTGGATCATTCTTGATGCTTGTTAAAAAAGCGTGATTAGGTGAAAATCCGTTCTCATTACGCGCACAAGTTACCATCAAGTCAAAACGGAACCCGTCGATACCGATTTGATTTGCCCAATAGCGAAGAGAATCTAGTGCCAGCCTCACCACATGGGCATCACAAAAATTGAGCGAGTTTCCACAGCCTGTGGTATCATCAAGTACACCGAAATTGCCAGGTTGATGCAAGTAATACTGGCGATTAGCAATGCCGCGATAAGAAAGCATTGCTCCAGCGTTACTTTCTTCGCAAGTGTGGTTGTACACGACATCTAAAACCACTTCAATGCCTGCTTTGTGCAGTAAGCTCACCATCCCCCGAACTTCATCAAGTACAGCCACTCCCCCTTTACGCCTTGCCTCTTCAGTCGCATAGCTCGGGTTCGGCGCAAAAAAGGACAGGGTCGAATACCCCCAGTAGTTTTCAAGTTCATTTTCTAGCAAATGCGCTTCGGAAATCTTCGAGTGAATAGGAAGCAACTCGATCGTAGTGACCCCTAGCTCTTTGAGATACTTGATTGTTTCGCTATGAGCAAGCCCTGCGTAAGTACCCCTAAGCTCTTCTGGAAGCCAGGGTGCACACTTCGTCAGCCCTACCACATGCGCTTCGTATATGACTGTATTACGCCACTCGACTTTAGGGTGTACTATAGCGTCATGATGACCATTTAAGTCCTTGGATACTACTGAATGCGGTACAAACGGTGCAGAATCCACTTCATTTTTAACCCACTTTCCATCGACCACCACAGGCTCAAGCTTACCAGCTGCGTTTTTAGTGCTTTCATAAGGCAAAACGGCTTCACCATAGTGATACTCCCCTTCAACTATCCTCGCATACGGGTCGCAAAGAAGTTTTGCCGGGTTAAAAAAATGCCCGTTTTCAGGATCCCATGGCCCATGGACTCGATATCCGTAGTGTTGCCCAGCTCGAATGCCATCAATGTGGGCTTGCCAGTTTCCGTAGCCATTTACCTCAAGGTCATACGATGTCTGGACCCAGGCATCCCCTGCCCGATTAAGCACGCAGAACTCTACGCGGGTCGCCTCAGGTGCCCACAGTATCGCGTCAACACCGCCATCTACAAGGTGCACGCCGTAATCTGCCCAATACCTTTGGTGTACGCTTCTCACACCTTAAGTATACCACACTTTGGTGCAGAAGTCAAGCATTTTTTTCAAATATTTCGATACATTTCGTTATGCCTTTCACATTTTACCTTCCACACAAAATAAAAGATGCTACCCCAAAAATATTTCAATTTGACAAAATGGGCGCGTCGTGATATAATATAGGCAAGTGGCAATGCCCACCTGGAGAAAAATGCGTTTCTCGGGTCAATAGAAGGAGTTATCATAACTAACGCAATCATAAATGATGCGATTACCTCGTCACAAGTACGCTTGATTGATGAAAAAGGCGGTCAAGTCGGTATCGTATCCACTAAAGATGCTTTAAGTAGAGCTTCAGCAGTTTCGCTGGACTTAGTACTTATGGCACCGGATGCAAACCCACCTGTGGCTAAGATTCTCGACTACTCCAAACACCGTTATGAACTTGACATGAAAAAGCGCGAGTCAAGACGAAATCAAGGCGGAGCCGGTCTTAAAGAAGTGCGTTTTAGGCTTAAAATTGACCACAATGACTTTGCAATCAAAATCACCCAAGTCGCCAAATTCTTAAAGTCTGGTGATAAGGTAAAGGTACAAATTCAGTTCAAAGGTCGCGAACAACAACACCCCGAGATGGGAGTTGATATGCTTCATAAAGTAGCGCTTGAGGTTAAGGAACACAGCACAATTTTGAATAAGCCAACCCTTGATGGTCGTAATATCACAATGGTTCTACAACCGACTGCCAAAAAGGAATATACTATATCTGAGCAACGACGTCGTGGCAGGGATGTTGTGAATGCAAGAGCTGAGCGTCAAGCAAAACGTTTAGCAGCAAAGGGACTTGATGCATCTGGTAAAAAAGTAACCAAGAAGGAGGAAAAAAATGCCAAAAAATAAAACCCATTCCGGTATAAAGAAGCGCGTTCGTGTCACAGGAAGTGGCAAGCTTATGCGACAAGGCACAAAAATGCGCCACAACCTTGAAAAGAAGAGCTCACACCAAACCCGTGCTCTTTCGCAAGATAAGGTATTGGCTAAGTCAGACGTTAAAGCAGCTAAGAAGTTGCTAGGAATTTAAGGAGAGTAAATGGCAAGAGTAAAAAGAGCAGTAAATGCACACAAAAAGCGCCGTGAAGTACTAGAGCAGGCTTCAGGATATCGCGGGCAACGTTCCCGTTTATACCGTAAGGCTAAAGAGCAACTTGTACACTCATTCAACTACGCATACCGCGATCGTAAAGCTAAGAAAGGCGATTTCCGTAAGCTGTGGATTGGGCGCATTAATGCAGGCGTGCGTGATCAAGGCATGACTTATAACCGTTTTATCCAAGGCTTAAAATTAGCTGGCGTTGAAGTGGATCGTCGCATGTTAGCTGACTTAGCGGTTTCTGATATTGACACCTTCAATAGCATTGTGGAAATTGCTAAAAAGGCACTTCCTAAAGACGTAAACGCACCTAAAGCGTAAATTGTATATCCCGCCTACTTCACACCTACGTAAGACAGTTGAACTAGGCGGGATTCGTTTTCATAGACTAAAAAACCTCGACCTGGGCTATTTGAGCAATAGCTAAAACTTGGGTGACTCGCTTGGCTGAAGCTACTCGCGACGTCAGTATTCGCATCAAGTATTATGCATAAATCCGCACGACCAAGTTGTGATTTTAATTCCCAATTGGAATTTAGGGCATTCGGAGTCATGGTGACTATTTGAAGCACATCGCTTCTTGTTGCATCTTCTGTCAGTTCAGGCGCTAAGCTATCTGCACTCTGCGATTCGCCATCCTGATCTAACTCGCAAATTGATATGCTTTTTTCAGCACGCAAATCAACGCATAACTGCTTTATGAGCTCGACTGCGCTAGTTTTCCCAGATTTATGACCGCCCACGATGAAAACTGTCCTTAATCGCCTAATGTCGACCATCTCGTTAATCATGATATTTGCAAGGCTAACCACATCAATTCCAATGCAGCCTATTTCATATGAATACGTATTACCTAGTGTGAGTATTTTTGATGTGCAAACTAGTTTATCGTCATAATCATCGCTTAGCACAGACGTATCAAAATGTTTCATCTGAATTTCTTCACCATCTAGCACACCCCGACCTGGAATATTTTGTTGCAAAAGTTCTTGGTTTATTCCTGCATACGAATACTCATTTTCAGAGGCAAGCGCAAAATATATCTGTTTCGTGAAGTTACTAGACCAATTTGAATAAATGCCATTCACTTTGGAGAGGGTAGAAACAATCTGCACTTTAGCACTTGATGATTGGGCAAGCATTATATTAAATAGGCTTTGTAGCTCATAGAGGTTAGATTGCTCAAAGTGCTCTTTAAAAATGTCAATTCCATCAATCAATACTGAACTGTTTTGGATACTGTGGTTTATGATGCCAGTAAATAGACGATACATTTTTTCTGTATCTTTAAGACGAATTACTTCAGCTTTATCTGAAAGAGTTGAGTTCAGCGCTGAATTAGTACACAAAATTATGTACACTCCCCTTTTGTCCTGAATATTGCTTAGTAAATTATGCATCGCCCAAGTCTCTAAAGCGGTAGTTTTTCCGCTTCCGGCTTTACCGTATATCAAAATATTTTCAGATGAATAAAACTCTACTTGGTCTTGAATATGTGGTTTATCTATAACTGCCACGCCCCCGTTTCTTGAATATGTGATGTTTTCTTGTAGTTGATCTTTCCATGGTCGATATGGTCTAGGATGATTCATCTCCATGTAGGCATATTGGATTTGCTTTACGCACAAATCAAGAAAGCTTTCTCCGAAAGTGTTACTTTCCAAATTGTCAGATCCCCAAACAGTTCCATTTACCAGCTTAAAATCCGAAACCTTAATGCTTGAACATTTCTCATCTAAAGTATTACCGATATATGCGCACTGTACTTCAACAGGTGTTAGCGTGTCGATTTTCACAAAAAATCTCCCCGGTGTCTCGCGTTTGATTTGGGATGCCATTTCATTTTGAATAATATCTTTTGATTCGCTCTCATCCGCGACGCGTAGTGCTATGCGTAGATTGGTGTTGGCCTTCAAGTTGTCCTTAATAACTCCCGATGGTCGTTGAGTTGCCATAATTAAATGCACACCTAAAGACCTTCCCCGAGCTGCTATATCTACTATTTGATCGACAAACTCTGGTATATCAACTGCCAATGCTGCGAATTCATCCACTACGATTACCAGATATGGCAATATTGTATCAGGGTATAATTCGTGCAGTTCGCTCAAATGTTTTACGCGCTTCTCATTTAAAAGAAGCTCGCGACGATGGAGCTCAGCTTTAAGGGAAATCATCACTCGTTTGCAAAGATGTATATTCAAGTCGGTTACTAAACCAACAGTATGAGGCAGATTTACACAACTCGAAAAAGCGGCACCACCTTTGTAGTCGACTAGTAAAAAATTTACCCGGTTAGGCGATGTATGTAACGCCATGGACAAAACCCATGTCTGCAAGAATTCACTTTTACCAGCGCCGGTAGTACCACCAACTAGTGCATGCGGTCCGTGTTTTTGGATGTCAATTTCAAATGCAGAATTATCACCCATACCGATTATACAATTTAATCCTGATGTTTTTGCTGACCATGATTCCAGGATGTAATGCGTACTTTTAGCTGGAGAATCTCCTATTATTTGCGAAAGATTGATGCTTTTAGGAATTAAAATATTTTCGTCTGGAGTTCGACTTAGGTCATCTAAAGTGGCAATACTTTTCACGAAATCTTCGCAATACTGTGCGTCTGCAGTGAAGTAATTCTCGATCATTTGCAGCTCATGCTCATTCTCATTACTACACATTGCCTTAGAACGGCTTACTATCTGTAGTCGAGTTTTAGTACACCAAGATAATTGACGCTCAGTATTTGATATCCAGATTGCACGCACTTTTGACCCCTCTCTGCTGATTGCATTTTCCAAAATATGCCAATTTTCAGGGCATATGTCTATCACAATTGCCAAAACGTATTTACCATTTAGCCTAGAGTCATTTATCATCGCTTCAAGGACTCTTCTTTCTGATTCTTCTGAATATGCCACATAATTCAAATCAACATTTTGCGCCCATTTGAGCCATTCAATATCTTTACTATATTTTCCAGCGAAGATAACAATTTTAAGTTCTGATGGTGAGTAGTACCTTACGATTTGCAATAATAAGCCACCCAAAAAAGGGGTTAAATATATATTGTCTCCCCAGATGCCGATGTTACTGTCCAAATCTATTACATATGGCATGCCTTCAAACTGTTTAACCGATCCATCTAACTTAATTTGGCTTCTAAATACTCCATAACCAATATTTATCTTCAAAAAATCATCTTCTTGGAAATGTTTTGACCAAAGTTCTACGTTATTAAATGTGTCATATCGTTTTTGCAAAATATTTAGCTCAAGTTTTTGAATTTCCTTTACATTGTGGTTGACTTCGTCGCGTTTTTTTGCGTACCCATCTTGCTTTTCTCTATTTTTTTTCGCACTTGAAGTTCTAGTATTAACATAGTTCATTAACATCATAATTGGGGACATCAGCATAAATAATACCATAGTAGGGTTCGGCATTATAAAATACATTACCACTCCCATAATTAATGGGGTAACCAACATGGCAATTGGCAAAGGAGGGTTCTGGGGTTTTTCCGGCTCCTTTGGTGATTCGAAATTCTCTTCTTCAAGCAGGTGTGGCAGTAGTTTATAACGGTTATGCCAGTTGTTTACTATTAGATATGACCGATCATGTTTAATCGGTACCGAAAAACGACTTATCTGAAAAGTATATTCGTTAACGGAAATCACATCTGTTTGAATATTGTATCTTGTGGGTATGGTGGTACTAATATTTCGTGCGATACCGGTATCATCAAGTTCTTTTAAGTCGATAATGAATTGCTTCGTGTCGAAATCTTCTTGATTCACGCCCAATACTTGTAAATCATTTTGATTACCACCACCGACCTCTAGCCCATCAATCAGTGGATAAGAAACCCCAGATTGACTATCTACTAAAACGCCATATATATCACTCGTATAGCAGACCCGTTCATCAAAGATAAAACTTACTAGCTGGACTTTAGAGCCATTTTGGATATTTGCATCACGAAATTCGCTAGTTGGAGTATGCATCACTAGTTTACCTCCAACATTTACTAGTAGCGTCGGGTTTATGATGTTCGCCTCGCTTAAATCAGGTGGTATGTTTTCTAGAATATATCGAGCCATTAGGCCAATCGTCTCAGTTGGTTCTGCCTCAACTAAAATGTCCAAAGACTTATCGTCAATCTGTAAGGTAAATGCACATTTCATGGCACAATTGTATCATATACAAAAACTCCACATCGCGGCATCGTAGAATTTTGTGCATAAGTCAATGTGTGTATAGTGGTTAGTGCTTTTAGGCTACTTCAATAGCTGCTCGACAGCTTCAGTAACTGTAGATACCGGAATCACGGTAAGACCTGCCGGTATATCATGCAGGGATGCATAATTATCTTCTGGAACGAGCAAGATGCTTGCCCCATGCCCAAGGGCTGCTTCCATTTTTTGCTGGGCGCCACCGATTGGCAAAACATTTCCTTCGTCATCGCAAGCACCAGTGGTGGCGATTTTTCGCCCTCTAGCCAAGCCTACTCCACCAGCTTTATCGATAATACCAAGCGCAAACGCCAAACCAGCAGAAGGTCCACCTACATCATCGATGGCAATTTTGATATCATTTGGATTTATATTAATATCTGTTTCTTGTTTTAGGTACTTTAGAGCAGCATTTACAGAAGTGTGTTGAGATTCGTTCATTTGCGTAACGACCTCTTGATATGCATCATCTGAGCTTACTCCAGCCTTAAAAACGGCTTCACGTGGCAGAATTGTAGTGTTACTATCAAGAAGCATGGGGGCAATTGACGCTACGTTTAGATAGTAACCAGGGCCACCCATCACCGCTACAGTTAGGAGCATAATCTCGCCATCTTGATTGGTTTCATCATACTGGATGTTTTTTACACGTATCATTTCTCTGCCATTTTCGGACTTGCCGAGCACATTATAAGTCGGACCCGGGCTTTGCGTGATATACCCACTCGGAAACAAGATGAAAGCAGCTAGGGTAAGAACAATAAAAGCTATGGAAAAGTTAACCACTATGCTCCGTGTGTGCACAGTAGTGAATGTGGTATAATATCTTTGTAAGATAGTTCAATTATAGCACATAAAGGAGTACTATGCAAGATGATGAAGATGAATTCAGGAAAATGCTTGACAAACTCCTGTCTGAAATGAATGCGAATGCTAACTCAAGTGCTCCGAATGCTTCGAATCCGGAGCAAGGCGATTTTTTGAAACAGTTTGCAAAAATGTTCGAAAAGATGCCTGGCGGTTCGCAGATGATAGAAAATGTCTACAATGCACTTAACGGCATGAAAAATGACCCCCCAGCTGAAACTACTCGTAAAGTCGCTCACAGCGTTCTAGATAGCCAGGGAAACCGTGTGATAAATGCTGCGGTGGTGCAAAAATGTCGCGATGCTTTACGTGTTGCAAACCTTTGGCTCGATGCTGAGACTGATTTTCCCCCACCGCAAGGCGCTGACGTACGCATCATTCGTCCAGTCGATTGGGTAGATGATTCGTTGCCGACATGGGAGAGAATTACCTCACCGATTGCTAAGTCCACCACCTCGACACTAAGCGAAGCACTTCGCGAGCAACTCAGTGGTCTAGACGAAATGATGGGTGGCTCTGACCTTGAAGATAATGATGCTATGCAACACATAAAATCCGCAATTGGCTTTGATATCAATGGTCAACATGGCATCCTCCCGCTCGAAGGTAGCTCTGACTCAATTGTAAACACTTTAAGCTCTCTAAACGAATCGCAATTCGCCATACAGTTAGGGAATGCACTATCGCATTTAGCGCGTGAAACTTTTGGTGGAACTGACTATGCTCTACCACTGCTTATGCCAAACTTCACCTTAGTTCCGCAAAATATTGAGAACTTTTCGAGAGCAACTGAGCTAAACATCGATGACCTTACCTACTTCATCGCACTACGAGAAGCTGCGGCTGTACGTCTTTTTTCTGGGGTGCCATGGTTAAGCTCGCACCTACTAGCCATTATAGAACGTTATGCAGAGGGCATTCATCTCGATATGCAATCTCTTGAGGAGCAAATTCAAGAGTCGACTCCTGAAAGCATTGAAGACATGGAGAAGCTGATCAAAAACAACGGTGGTACGGTCATGGCGGTCACAAATGAGCAAAATGATGCTAAACATGATTTGGAAACGATCCTAGCCCTAATCGAAGGCTGGGTCGATTTCGTGACGTTTCGGGCAGGAGCAATCCACATTAACGACATCGGCAAACTGCGTGAAGTGATGACTAGACGCCGCTTAAGTGGTGCTGGTGGAGAAAACGCTTTTGCAGCCGCTATCGGCCTTAAGCTCGCCCCAGTTAAGTGTCAAGAAGCTTTTGAGCTTTGGAAGAAGCTGTTTGCACGTAAAGGGCAAAGGGCGCGTGATGAGGTCTGGAAGCATCCTGACACCCTACCTAACGCCAACGCATTAGAAGATATTGAAGCATTTTTAGCAGGGGCAAGCACTACGATTGGAGCCATTTCGGATGCAGATACTGAAGTTGAGCACGATTGGGACAAGCTTTTAGATAACGATAACCTAAAAGATGATAATGAGTAAGGGGTGGATATGGAGATAAAAGAAGTTGATGTATTGATAATCGGTGGCGGTCCGGCTGGAAAAACTGCGGCGATTTATACTGCACGAGCTGGACTTAAGCCAGTTGTGCTTACAGGGCTGACTTCTCCTGGGGGCGCTTTGATGAATACAACTGATGTGGAGAACTTCCCCGGGTTCCCCGAAGGCGTTCCGGGCCCGGATTTAATGGAAAAACAACAAGCCCAAGCTGAAAAATTCGGAGCTGTTTTTGAATTCGATGAAGCTGATACAGTGGATTTTTCGGGAGATGTCAAAATAGTCCAGACTCAGCTTGGTGTTAAATATCATGCCAGAGCAGTAATTTTGGCTCTGGGGTCACTTTATCGCCAGCTTGGCTGTAATGGTGAAGCCCAGTTTGCTGGTCACGGCGTTTCGTATTGCGCCACATGTGATGGATTTTTCTTCAAGGGCAAGGATTTGGTCGTTGTCGGCGGTGGTGATACCGCCTTTGAGGAGGCGTTGTACTTAACCCGCTTTTCGCCATCAGTCACGCTTGTGCATCGACGTGCAGAGTTTAGGGCGTCAAACATCATGATTGAGCGTGCTAAAGCGAATCCTAGCATTAAATTCGAGACTAATAAAACTGTTGAAGATATTTTCGGCACTACTACAGTTGCAGGCGTCGTGCTTAAAGATACTGAAACTGGTGAGCTGACCAAAATGGCTTGCGAAGGCGTTTTTGCTGCAATTGGTTCAGATCCGCAGACAAAGATAGTTGAGGGGCAAGTTGAGCTTGACGAGCGTGGCTACATCGTTTTAGCGCACCCTAGCCCGCATACAAGCGTGCCCGGGGTTTTTGCCGCCGGAGATGCCACCGACCCGAGCTACCGTCAAGCAATCGTCGCGTCTGGGGCAGGCGCTAAAGCTGGTATCGACGCTGAGCGTTATCTAGAAGGGCTGTAGACATTGTTTAATGGGGGTTTAGCGGGCGTCCGATCAACTTCAAAGACACATGCATAATTGCCTAGCTATTTAGAGCTCATCTAGCCGCGCGTTAATTTGCGATGAATGCTACGACCAACTCTTGCCGCATCTTCACCTAAGCGCTTCACTTTATCAGCTTCGTAATCCTGGAAGTTGCCTTCGAACCAGTACCATGCTGATGGGTCTTCGTCAGTGCCCTCAAAGGCTAAGATGTGGGTCGCTACCCTATCTAAAAACCAGCGGTCATGCGAAACCACTACAGCGCAGCCAGGGAATTTATCGAGTGCATTTTCAAGTGAGCTAAGCGTTTCCACATCGAGGTCGTTAGTGGGCTCATCGAGAAGTAGAAGATTGCCCCCTTGCTTCAAGGTTAATGCGAGGTTCAAACGATTGCGCTCACCACCTGAAAGCACACCGGACATCTTCTGTTGGTCGGGGCCTTTGAACCCAAAGCTTGCCACATAAGCCCGGCTTGGTATTTCAACACCATTTACGATGATCACATCTTGACCATCCGAAACGACTTCCCAGAGATTCTTAGCAGGGTCTAGGCCTTCGCGTGACTGGTCAACATAGGATATCTTCACTGTTTCACCGACTTTCAGGTCTCCCCCATCGAGCTCTTCTAGCCCGACGATAGTCTTGAAAAGTGTAGTTTTACCCACGCCATTTGGTCCAATTACGCCGACAATGCCATTTGGCGGCAATGAGAATGATAAATCGTTTATCAAAACGCGATCGCCAAAGCCTTTCTTGAGTTTAGAAGCTTCTATAACTACATCGCCAAGACGCGGCCCTGGCGGTATTTGAATCTCTTCAAAGTCAAGCTTGCGTGTTTTTTCAGCTTCGCGTGCCATTTCCTCGTAGGCTGCTAGACGGGCTTTCGACTTCGCTTGGCGGCCCTTAGGGTTAGTGCGCACCCAGTCGAGCTCATCCTTTAAGCGTTTAGCCAATTTTACATCTTTCTTGCCTTGAACTTCCAAACGTTCGCGCTTAGTCTCTAGATAGGTAGAATAATTACCCTCATATGGGTAAAGATGACCGCGGTCGACTTCACAGATCCACTCGGCTACATGGTCTAAGAAGTAGCGGTCGTGGGTCACAGCGATTACTGCACCTTTGTAGTTCTGTAAATGTTGCTCTAACCAGAGAATCGACTCAGCATCTAAGTGGTTAGTAGGCTCATCGAGTAGTAGTAAATCAGGCTCTTCAAGCAGTAGTTTGCAAAGGGCAACGCGACGGCGCTCGCCACCACTCAATTTCGTAACTTCGGAGTCAGCGTCAGGGACTCCCAGGGCTTGCATAGCCTGTTCAAGTTGGGAGTCGAGATCCCACGCATCGGCGGCGTCAATCTCCTCTTGTAGTTTGCCCATTTTGACCATCAGAGTGTCAAAGTCGGCATCAGGATCAGCCATCTGGGCAGAAACAGCGTTGAACTCGTCGATTTTATCGAAAAGGTCTTTTTTGCCAAGGCGTACATTTTCAAGTACAGTTTTAGTTTCATCTAGCGGTGGCTCTTGCAAAAGAATGCCGACTGTGTAGCCAGGGCTGAGCCGCGCTTCACCGTTTGACACTTGCTCCAGACCTGCCATAACCTTAAGCAAGGTGGACTTTCCAGCACCATTTGGGCCAACTACGCCGATTTTGGCGCCAGGAAGGAAGTTGAGTGATACGTCGTCGAGGATAACTTTTGTGCCCACGGTTTTTCGTGCACTGTGCATTGTATAGATAAATTCAGCCATGCACATATTATAACACAATTTGACAAATCGCGCAAATGTGTGGTATAATCTAGGTAATTGAAGTCGTGTATCGACCTGGTTTTGTAAGCGTGCGCAAAAGGCGTTTCGCTACCAGCAGTGCTGTGCCGTAAGGCAGGAAGGAGTAATATGTCACTGGAAACAATTAAGAAGCAAGAAATCATCAAAGAATATGCAACAAATGCAAATGATACTGGTTCACCGGAAGTGCAGATTGCTCTACTTTCTGAGCGCATCAAGGAGTTGACCGAGCACTTAAAAACCCACAAGCATGACCACCACAGCCGTCGTGGCCTTTTGCTGCTCGTAGGTAAGCGTCGTCGTCTACTTGATTACCTTACACGCAAAGATATTGAGCGTTACCGTTCGATCATCAAGAAGCTTGGCATTCGCCGCTAAGCTACCATATAGGCACGATATAGGCCACAAGATATGCCATAAGATATGGTTGCCAGATAAGTCCACATGCGTAGCAGTTCATTTACGCACATCACAACCCAGCACAAATGTCAGGAGTAAGCATCATGAGAACACCCCTTAAAGAGACAATTAGAAAGACGATTCTTCTTCAAGACACCAGTCAAAGTACGTTTTCGAAAAGGTTTTTAGGTTCGGCTTTTGTGCTGATTCTAGCTACTAGCACTCTCTTCGCGGGTAGTTTCATTAGTGATATTTCCGTGGCGAGAGCAGCTACTCAAGATGAGGACGTTTCAGTCGTTATCAAAGACAGCCAAAATAATGAAATATGTACACTAGATACTGATGCTGAAAAATGCGATTTAGCCGCTGAGGAATATGGCGAAGGCATTATCGCTCTTGACTTGAAAAATAAGGCAGTTCAGCTAAACGGTGTAGATGCCCCTGAGGTAGTGGTTTCACTCTCAAGCAGCTTGACATTAAAAGGCGATAAGGCTAATTTATCTGGACTTCAGCAGGTGGATAGTAGTCAGACTACAACTATTGAGTCAGGTACATATAAATTTGCTTCTACTGCAGGCGCAGGTTTAGATATTGCCGGGGCGCTCATTGTAAAGCCTAACGTTAGCGTTAAAGCAACTGGAACATCTTCGGGGGTCTATGTGGCAGGAAACATCATTTTGGATGATAATTCTAGCCTAGTCGGCATCACCACTAGCGCTTCAGGTGTTGGTGTCATTGGCAACGGTATCTCTGTGTCTGCGGGCACTGTTCTAGAAGGTCGTAGCGATCCATTCACTTATGATGCCAGCTCCGCCTCCGAAGAGACCTCTGAAGAAAATACGCCACCGGAAGATGGCGTTGCTCCAGACGCTACACCAGCAGATGATTTGCTGCCTCCCGCCGAGATTGACGGTCAAGAAAATACTACTATCGGCATCGCTGTGGGCTGGGGAAATTCATTTATCGGTGCTGGGGCTAGTGATAATAAGGCCAAGATAAAAGCAGTCGGTAATACCGGTATTTCGCTAACTTACCCCGAAGATGGCTCTTACCCTACTGGTGACATTTCGCTACTCGATGCAAATATTGAAATTAATGCAAGAGCTGGTGCGGGCATCACGGCACGGCAGGTAGATTTTGGCGCCGGCGTCGAGGTGAGCGTTAATGGAGCAAATTCGGCAGTTTACTCAACTGGCAAGTTGAATTTAAATTCAGCCACATTTAATGCTGTAAACGTCGCCGGAGGGCTCTATTCAGCTGAAGAAGTCCATTTAGAAGGTGGTACAAAAGTTAGCATATCATCAACTGTATATGGTATCCTTTCAGCAAAAAAAGTTTTTATCACCGATCAATGCGAGGTGAGCGTAAAGCGAACTGGCCCGAACATTGCGCCTGTTAACGCCCCCGACGAGCAAAGCGTGGAAGTTCCGCTATCGGATGGTGTATCCGGTATACTTAGCTCGATTTTACCGTATACCGGCATTTCGGCACTAGATGATGTGAGTATCGACCTTATCGAAGAAGGTTATCTAGATATAGACGGATACACCGCTTCTACTAGTTTCGAATCTGATGCAAGCCTTGCCCCAGATGACCTGAATAATATACCGGGCGAAGGTGTTGTAATACCAAATGAAACGCCAGCCGATGGCCAAACTGATGCTGAGCGCCTACCGCTTGACCCCACTCAAACTCCAGATGGTAGCACTACTGGCGGCGATGATGTTGGTGGCGTGATAGCAACAATCTCTTATTCTGGTGCCGCGCTCAGCTGTGGGGATTCGTCTCTTGTACAAAGCGTTGACCCAAGTCAAGCGCCACCTGCTGTTGACACGTCCGCTACAACTGATGCTGGTCAAGCAGATGCGAATGCCACTCCAGAAGAGCCTAGCGCAGAATGGGCGGCAAATACTACGCATGACTGTAACATCAATATCGGCGCAAAAACTGAGATGACGCCAAAATTTGTGAAGAAAGATGATGCCAACGTCCAATCGTTCATAAAGGCGGTATATTACGATTCGGCTAATGAAAGTGACTCCCCCGCTGCTAACGTCAAGATTAAAGCCACACCTGTGCCGTGGTATGTGTCACTCTGGAGGGCGTTAGGGGTGTTTTTAATTCTCATCATACTACTAGCATTAGCGCTTCTCGGGTGGATATTATACTTGTTGATTCATAAAAAACCGGCGTTATTAGTAATGAGCTTGCAAAATGCAACCATCAAAGACAATGTGTACAAATTGAGTCTTGATGCATCTTCGCGCCAAAAGTTTGCTTATAGAATCGGTGAGTATATTCAAAAGTATCGCCGACGCTATAAAAAGATATTCCTTTGTCAAGAGGTTCATGAAAACGACCCAGGCGTTATGGAGCATTTCCACACTTGGGGTGAGCACGCTTTATCAGGTACTGAAAGCGCTGAGTTTGTACCAAATATCAAGCTGCTCCAAGGGCTAAAGAATGTAGCAATACTAACATCCGGACAGCAAGATGATGGTTACAATGCTTTTAACGGTACGACCGATATGCCAACCAAAGACGGTGTTGATACTGTAAAGCTTTTAGATGCGCTAAAGAAATTCAAAGTAAAACGCATTAAAATCGTCGGCCTACCGCTTGATTATGCAATCTTGAAGACAGCACTTGAAGGTGTAAGACTACTTGGAGATGGTAAGGTAGAAGTTTTAGCCAACCTAACTGCTAGTGTGACCGATCGCGATAAAATAACGCTTAAGATGCGTGAAAAGAATATCGTCATTAGATAGAGAGCAGCAAAAGGATGTTGCTTGGGAACACCTTAGTTAAGAATACATAATGCCTGCCCCGCTCAAAGATGAAGGTATCGTCATCAAGCACAATAAGCTTGGTGAAGCAGACTACATTGCCACCATTTTGACTCGCAATCACGGCAAGATTTCCTGTGTAGTCAAAGGTGCGCGTAAAACTCTCTCGAAGAATTCAGCAGCACTCAGCTTATTCGTGCACTCTTCGCTGAAGTTTACTCCTGGTCGCAATTTGGCCGTGGTTAATGAGTCGGAAATTATCGACAGCTATGCCGTTTCGATCATGAAGGATTATGACAAATACCTAAGTGCCTCCCAGATGTGCAACCTTATAGAAAAGCTAGTCTTTATGAATTATGAGCCAGTTACTGTGCAATACCAGCTCCTGAATCGCGCCCTAAAAATGCTCGCGCAAAAGTTACCACAAGGGATTTCACCCAATGCAGTCGCCATTAGTTACACCCTGCGTGCACTAACACTTGCTGGCTACGAGATCGACCCTGATGAGATCTCTTCGCCTGACATCATTATACCACACCCTAATAACGAAAGTCAAGTAAATTCTGCACTTGATTTTCTACTTCAAGGCGATTGGAAGGGTCTCCAAATGCTTTTTGCTAAGTATCCACGGCTTGAAAGTGCCGTTACCAAAGGTGTTGCTAGCTTTGCAGTGCGCCAATGCGGATCAAAACTGAACGCGTATGATATAATATAGATATGAGTGATGATTTTGCAAAGATAATGCGCGATAATGATATGGGTGAAACCTTAAAGGAAGTGAAGAATGCCTTCGAAAATAAGGATATGGCACCACGGGCTCCTAAAGGTGGGGTTAACGATGCTGCCGATGTTGGTGGGTTCACACCTCCTAACGCTTACGAAACCGGCGTTTCAAATACTAGTGTGTTGAAATTAGTCGGTGTGGCTGTATTGGTCACTGCAGTGATTATTGCGCTAGTGATGCTCGGGAAATGATATAGTTATGAGTACTTTTACAGTCGCAAGTGCTAATGTTGCAGGCCTTAGAGGTGCAACGCTTACTGGTAAGGCAGCCAAAATTGAGAGTGGGTTTGATGTTTGGTTCAAAAAAATGCGCGCTTCAAAAGCGGGTCTTGATATTTTAGCGATTCAGGAAACTAAGATGCGCCTTGAAGAAATGGAGCCCGCACTAAATAAGATGGGGGTACAGATTGGCGACTTCCACCTCCAAGACGATGTATTCAGAAAAGGTCATGCTGGAGTCGCTCTATGGATTAATCCTGACACCTGCGTGCTCAAAGAAATTCGTACCCCTTTTGAGAATCTACCCCATAGCGAAGATTTTGGGTACTCTGGACGTTGGATCGAGGCGGACGTCACTGTTAAAGGTGTCGATTTAACGATTATAAACGGATATTTTCACCACGCTGACTCCCCTACACTCAAAAATCGTGACGGTATACTTATCGAACGCGAAAAATCGGTGCGCTCCATGGATAATAAGCACCACTTCATGGCAGATGCTACTCAGCGTTTACGTGATTTATCGGCTAAAAATGCTTCAGTTTTACTAGTCGGTGATGTGAATATCGCGCACCATAACCAAGATATCAGAAACTGGAAGGGAAACTTCACGAAAGCGGGGTTCTTACCCGAAGAGCGCGCCTGGCTAGACCTTTGGTTTGTAAGTCGCGATGAAGATATGACGAGCATCAGCGATACATATGCATATAATGCCTCCATTGACTACCGCACGCCTGAAACTGACCAATTCAAAAAAGGTGGCCTCGGCTTGACTGACCTTACTCGCAAGCTTTACCGGGAAGATGAGATTTACACTTGGTGGACAAATATGGGGCATGCTTTTGATAACAACTCCGGCTGGCGTATCGACTATCAAATTGCCTCACCTAGCTTGGCTGAAAAAGTCCAGAGCGTTGAAGTTCATAAACAAGATTCGTATGCCACGCGCTACTCTGATCACGCCCCCATCACTGCAACGTTTATGGTATAATGGAGTTAGTGAAGTAATCCTTTGTTGTCTGCACACATTTGGGCACGCTTTACGAAACGTCGTGAGTCAGGTTTTAGTTAGGAGATATTATGAAGATGTCATTTAGGTGGTACGGTGAATGTAATGATACTGTATCATTAGAGCAAATTCGCCAAATTCCTGGAGTTGAAACAATCGTCTGGTCTTTACATCATAAAGCAGCTGGTGAAGTCTGGACTAATGAAGAGATCGCTACTGAGATTGCCAAGATTACTGGGATTAGCGAGGCGGAAAAGGGCCATGGCATTTCAAAGACCTTTGACGCTGAAGTGGTGGAGTCAGTAAATATTCATGAATCGATAAAAACTGGCAAGACTGTGCTTGGACTAAGCCGTGATGAAGCAATTGCAAATTACATCACCTGCATTGAGCGACTTGGAAAAGCCGGTGTAAAAGTAATCACTTACAATTTCATGCCGGTGTTCGACTGGTTGCGCACCGATATGTGGCATGTTTTAGAAGATGGTTCCACTGCCCTTTTTTACGACCACACTAAAGCCTTAGAGCTCGAAAAAGCTGGCCCGCAAAAATTGATTGACGATATGCTGAACAACTCCGGAGGGCTCACATTGCCAGGTTGGGAGCCGGAACGCTTAGTGCATTTCCGTGAGATTGTAGCTGCATATGATGGCATCGGGCACGACGAAATGTATGCGAACTACAAGTACTTCCTCGATGCTGTGATACCCACTTGCGAAAAGTACGACGTAAAGTTAGCTGTGCACCCCGACGACCCAGCTTTTGATATGTTTGGCTGGCCGCGCATCGTCTCATCTAAAGAAGGCATTGCGCGCGTTTTGGAGCTGAACCCATCAAAATATAACGGCTTATGCTTATGTCTTGGGAGTTATTCAAGTCGCCCTGGAAATGACGCTGTCGATGCTGTAAAGACTTTTATTGACCGCATTCACTTCTCACATGTACGAAACATTCGTTTTGAATCTGACGGTCACTCTTTCTCGGAGGTCGGTCACCGCGCAAACGAAGGCGATGTTGACACCACTGGGATTATGAAAGCATACGCAAATGCTAACTACTCGGGCTATATCCGCCCCGATCATGGTCGCCACCTCTGGGATGAGAACACGACTAACCGCCCCCGCCCTGGCTACGGACTCTATGACCGAGCTTTAGGGATTCAATATCTACTTGGCTGCTGGGATGCTTTTCGCTACCAGAAATAAGCACAAAAGTGGCACGTGATAGCGAATTCGAGGAAAGGAGGCTAGCCCCACAGTACTAACACCAGGCAGCACACCTGTAAAACTGATACGTAATTTCTGCATCATTGCACACATCGATCACGGTAAATCGACCCTGGCTGATCGTATGTTGCAGCTGACTGGAGTGGTATCTAGTAGACAGATGCGCGCCCAATATCTGGATCGCATGGACATCGAGCGTGAGCGTGGAATCACCATCAAGTCGCAGTCGGTACGCATGCCCTGGAGGGTTGAAAGTAGCGAATATTGCTTGAACATGATTGACACCCCCGGTCATGTTGACTTCACCTATGAAGTGTCGCGCTCCTTAGCGGCCTGCGAAGGGTGCGTGTTACTAGTAGATGCTGCCCAAGGCATTGAGGCTCAGACGCTAGCGAATCTGTATATCGCGATTGAAAATGATTTGACTATCATACCGGTATTAAATAAGATTGACTTACCAGCGGCTGACCCAGAGAAGTACGCTAAAGAGCTTGCAGGTTTGATAGGATGCTCCCCCGACGACGTTTTACGCGTTTCTGGGAAGACTGGCGAAGGCGTTGAAGCATTGCTAGATGAAATCGTCAAACAGGTACCGCCCCCCAAAGAAGACGACACCGCTACAGATAAGCCTGCCAAAGCGCTGATCTTCGACTCAGTATATGATGTATTTCGCGGAGTTGTCACCTATGTACGCGTAATCGAAGGTACCCTAAACGCACGCGAAAAGATTAAGATGATGTCTACTGGAGCGACTCATGAGCTACTCGAAATAGGCGTTATATCTCCTGAGCCAAAACCTTACAAAGCGCTCAGCGTGGGTGAAGTGGGCTATTTGATAACGGGGGTAAAAAACGTAGCCGACTCTAAGGTAGGAGATACTGTCACGAATGCGTTAAAGCCCGCTGAAAACGCTTTGTCTGGCTATAAAGAGCCCAAGCCGATGGTCTACTCAGGCCTCTACCCCATCGAGCAAGGTGATTACCCCGCGCTGCGCGATGCTTTGGACAAGCTAAAACTAAATGATGCCTCACTTGTATATGAGCCCGAAACTTCGGTGGCGCTCGGTTTTGGTTTTCGCATCGGATTCCTAGGTCTTTTGCATTTGGAGATCGTTCGTGAACGTCTAGAGCGAGAATTTGACCTTGACTTAGTCTCTACTGCACCAAATGTCATCTACAAAGTAACCGCCGAAGATGATGAAGAAGTTATAGTAACTAACCCCTCAGAATTCCCTAGTGGAAAGAAGATTGTCGACATCAAGGAGCCAGTGGTGAGAGCCTCGATTCTTGCTCCGAAAGAGTATATCGGCACAATTATGGAGCTCTGTCAAAGCAGACGTGGCGAAATGGACAAGATGGAGTACCTTTCTGAAGACCGGGTGGAAATGCGCTACCATTTGCCTCTTGCGGAGATAGTTTTTGACTTCTTCGATTCCCTGAAATCGCGTACTAAGGGCTATGCTTCACTTGATTACGAGCCCGATGGTGAAATGTCAGCCGATTTGGTTAAGGTAGACATCTTACTAAACCACGAGACCGTGGACGCCTTTTCCGCTATTGTGCACAAAGATAAAGCCTACGATTATGGTGTGATGATGACCGCAAAACTGCGCGAGCTGATACCCCGCCAACAATTCGAAATTCCGATTCAGGCGGCCGTCGGTACACGTGTCATCGCCCGTGAATCGATTCGTGCGCTGCGCAAAGATGTGACCGCGAAGTGTTATGGTGGTGACATTTCCCGCAAGCGCAAGCTTTTAGAAAAGCAGAAGGCTGGTAAAAAGCGCATGAAGACAATTGGGCGCGTTGAAGTGCCAGCTGGTGCTTTTATCGCTGCTCTTAACACTGCCGAGCCCGCCAAAAAATAATGCCTGCCAAGAAGTGGTGTTAGCCGATAAGTGGTGTTAGCCAAGAAGTAGTGCCCGCCGATAATCGGTTATGGAAGCTCCTGCAGGATGTTTCTAGAAGATCATTAACCGAACAGCTTTTCGGTGACTTTAGTGGTTATGAAGCAGATTACGAAATAGATAAGCGCAGTAATCGTTAATGTTTGCAACATGTTATCATTGCCACTTCCGAGCCTTCTGGCTTCATGTAGCAGCTCCATAAAGACGATGATGTAGCCCAAAGCGGTATCTTTGATTACCACTACAAGCTGAGTTGCCATCGCCGGTAGCATGGCTTTGAGGGCTTGGGGAAGCTCAACGATACGTAGGGCTTGGGTGGGTGTCATTCCTAGCATAAACGCCGCTTCGCGCTGCCCCTTTGGTAAGTTACCTACGCCTGAGCGTACCAGCTCTGCCACGATTGAGCCGTTATAAAGCACTAGCGACACAAATACCGCCCAGAATGCACTAGCATCACCTAGCCCCAGGAAAGCAAACATACGCCAAAAGAATATCATAAAGAGCAACACTGGCACCGCTCGCGAAAACTCCACCACTGCCCCACCGGCAATTTTGGAGGTAATGCTCGGTAATACGCGGAAAATGCCAAACAGCATGCCAAAAACTGTCGCACCCACCACCGATATTAAAGCGACTACCAATGTGTTGAGGAGCCCCGGTAGGTAGAAGTGCGTCCAAGCGTTAATGTCAACTGCAGATAACCACTTCTCAGAGTCTAACTGGCCGTTTACACCAAGCATATAAAGTACCCAAATTGTTAGAATCGCAAACAGAAGCGCTCCGATGTAGTTAAAAATTCGCACTTTACGCATTGACTCAGGGCTTAAGTTATCAAAGAGAAGTGTCGCTCCAGTACCGCGGTGGCGCGCCGGAACATTTTTATCAAGGTTCTCAGGGGTTAGGCCTTCTGCCTCAACACCAAGTGAGAGCTCTTCACGGATGTGCGCATCAGGGTGTAAAACATCATTCAAATTTGTCATCTTTTCACCGCCAATCGCTCAGAAAAATAAGTCGTTAGTGCGCCAATCGGTATCACTAATACGATGTACCCAAAAGCGAAAATTGCGAAGATGTAGAAAATGAGCTGCGGGTCAAATTCTATCATGTTGCTCATTACAGATGATGTTTCGGTCGCTACAGCTGCTGCGGCAGCAACGGTGGTATTCTTAAGCAGGGCAATTAGCGTATTGCCAAGTGGAGCGATTGCACCACGGAATGCTTGGGGTAGAATCACTAATGATGCGCTTTGCCGAAAGTTAAGCCCTAGCGTTCGTGCAGCTTCAGCTTGGCCGAGTGGAACAGTATTCACTCCCGAGCGTAACGCTTCGCAGACGAATGCACCGTGGTAGAGCGAAAGCCCCACTACAGCTAGCCAAAAGAAATTGGTTGGAAAGTCGACGCTGAACTGTAGATGCAGTGTAGTCCAAGCTCCTAGCACCATGAAGACCATCACTATTGTCAGCGGTAAATTTCGAAATAGCTCCACGAAACCAGATGCAAAAACCCTCAAGGAGGGGATCGGGCAGATGCGCATCATCACCAGTATAACGCCAAGGATTAAAGAAAATAGCGTTGACCAAAAAGTGAGAGCGAGATTTACACCAAAGGCGCTAATGACGGGGTAGTTCTGAAATAGGTAGCCTACCCCAGAGATTCCCTCAACCCCATCTTCACTTAAGGCGGTGCGCTGCTCTTCGATTATCGTAATGGGGTCAAAAGCTGGTGGGTTTTTTTCGGTATTATAGCTATACCCAGTGCCTTCAGTGTTAGAATTAATTGCTTCTTGCCAAGCGCCAGTCTCAATCATTTTCGAAAGTGCATTGTTAATTTCTTGAGCGAGTTCGACGTTGCCCCTTTTAATGCCGACACCATATGGTTCACTTGTGAAGGTATTACCGACTAGTTTCACCCTGCCTTGGCCAGATTTGGCTGCTAGACCAGCGAGAATGATGTCATCAGTAGTTATCGCATCTACAGTGCCGCCAATCAGTGCAGTTAAGCATTCAGCATAACCAGGCTGCTCCATAAGGTTAACCCCCGCTGAAAACTTGTCTTTGATGGTTTGAGCTGAAGTAGAACCCGTGACTGAGCAGAGATTTTTCCCGTCCAAACTGTCGGGTCCTGTTATGGTATCATCATCACTTCGTACCATCAAATCTTGACCAGCGATGAAATATGGACCTGCAAAAGATACCATCTCCTTGCGCTTCTGGTTGATGGTGTAGGTTGCAAAAATCATGTCAACATCGCCATTTTGAATCATAACTTCGCGATTTTTCGATGGAGACTCTTTGAACTCGATCTGACCATCTTCATAGCCGAGCTCATGCGCGACATATTTCGCAACATCTACATCAAAGCCCTTGAACTCATTTCCATTTTTAAAGCCGAGGCCTGGCTGGTCAAATTTAATGCCAATCTTTATTTTATCCGGGTTAAGCGGCGCAAAAGACGATTTGTCGAACGAACTGCAGGCAGACAAAAGTAATGATGAACTCAAGAGAGCCAAACAAATCATCCAGACCCGTAGTCTGCCACCAAACTCTTTCACTACTTTTATTATATCATGTTCTAACTTCGCGTGCACGCAGATATAAAATCCGCGTGCCGCTCAGAAGAACATGTGCAACCATTTAAAGGCGCTGCTCCGCGCCTTAACTCGGAGCTCTGCGAGGCACAAGTTAGGGGTAATTTGCAAGCAAATTACTCTGCTTTTGCTAACTTTACGTGCACGCGGCTGCTCGGGGAGTAACTCCTCTGTACCTCACTATTTCTCAAGTCGAAAACCACCGGAAACCGCTGGTATTTCTTTGTCGAGAAAAGTAAGCTTCGCGTGCGCACACCTGCTTGAAGTGGATGCGTACGTAGATTTACACGTGTTTTCAAAATAAACTTTGAGGTAGTTTGGAAAATAGATTTATGCTACAATTTGCAAAACAAATTTTAGTTCCTATAAATAAATCTATTGACAACCTAGCGAGATCTCCGGTTTAGGAGTGAGCGTGCCGAAAAGTTTCCATTTTGAAATACGTGGAAAGCTATAGACACGAAGTTACTCCCCGAGCGATATGTCAGAAGAACATGTAAAATCTTCAAAGGCGTTTTAGAATGCGTGCAGGATTTCCCCCTATGACACAATTATCGGGTACATCTTTGGTTACGACTGACCCTGCACCAACCACGACGTTAGAACCTATTCTAACCCCCGGAGTGACGATAACATCACCTCCAAACCAGACATCATCTCCAACGCTGATTGAAGCATCGTATTGCCAACCGGCGCGGCGTAGCTCCAAATCTTCAATGCAATGATTGGGGGTGTAAAAGTGTGCATTTGGACCAAGGAAGCAATTCTTACCCAAAGTCACCTTGCCTCCACTCAAATGCAAGAACCCCATATTTATGAAGGTCCCTTCCCCTACTGTAAGTCGAGTCGGGTAATCAATTGTAAACGGAAAGATGATGTCGGCGCTTTCATGAATGCCCGGCACGATTTTCTTCAGCTCCACCATGGCAGCCTGGCGATCAGTTTTAGCCAATTCGTTTATACGTGCCGTAGCAGACCACATCTGATCCGTTATGCTACGGCATTCAGGTTCATCGATGAACTTGTACCATAACCCTGCAAATGCTTTCTCAGAGCCAGTCATCCCCTCACTTTGGGTGCTAGTGTCCTTGGGGGAGTCAGTACGCTTGTGCTTAAAATCAGACATATCTTCGATCACCCCCTAGATGCTATGCTGTTCTACAGCATCTACCAAGCGCTTTCCGTATCCGGACTTCAGTAGTGGCTGTGCGAGTTCAACTAATCTTTCGGCAGTAATAAAACCCTTTCTCCAGGCAGTCTCTTCAGGAGACCCCACTAAAACGCCTTGACGATTTTGAATAGTGCGAATAAAGTCAGATGAATCATTTAAGTCCTCAAAACGCCCAGTGTCCAACCAAGCAGTACCACGCGGAAGAATCTCCACTTGCAGTTTTCCTGCTTCAAGATACACGCGATTTAAGTCGGTAATTTCTAACTCACCACGTGCCGATGGTTTCAAATTCTTAGCGATTTCTACTACATCGTTATCGTAAAAGTAGAGACCTGGCACAGCATAATTGCTTTTAGGCTGAGTCGGTTTTTCCTCAAGTGAAATGACTTTGCCGTTAGAGTCAAACTCAACGATACCGTACTCTTCAGGGTTGCTAACTCTATAACCGAAAACCGCTCCTCCTTCAATGTCTTCGAAGCGTGAGAGCGTGCGACCAAGGGTTGGGCCGTAAAACAGATTGTCACCCAACACCAATGCTGCTGAGTCTGTGCCAATATGCTCTTCACCAAGAATGAAGGCCTGAGCAAGTCCGTCAGGAGATTCTTGCACTTTGTAGCTGATATTTATGCCAAACTGTGACCCATCTTGAAGCAGGCGTTCGAAAGAAGCCCGATCGTGTGGAGTGGTTATTATCAAAACATCTTTAATACCAGCAAGAATAAGCGTCGAAAGGGGGTAATAAATCATCGGCTTATCATAAACTGGAACTAGTTGTTTTGAAACACCAAGTGTTACTGGGTGCAGTCTAGACCCTGTGCCTCCTGCTAATATTATACCTTTCATTTTGCCTCCTTCAGGTCTTGTACATATGCTTCCAATTTATCCTCCCAGCGCTCTGGAGTGAAGCCAGTGTTACAAATCTTATGCAAGCTGAGCATTGAGTTCTCAGGGCGGGGAGCAATTATTTTAGTAGAACCCTCAAAATATGCTTCAGTAGTCACAGGAGTAACGCTATCAGCGGACTTTCCTGCTAGCTCAAAAATACGCTTTGCCAAAGATGCCCAGTTGGATTTACCGCCGAGATTGGTTAAATTGTATGCTCCATATGGAGAAGAAGAATCGAATAGATGAAAAATGCCTTCTACCACAGTATCAACAAAAGTCAAACGTCCATATTGATCTGAGACCACCTTAGGCTCCACACCTTTTTGGGCTAAGTTATACATAGTCTTGACGAAGTTATTACCACCACCGATCAGCCACGAAACCCGTATTATGTAGTGCTTAGGGGTGTTAGAGACTGCGATATCACCGGCAGCCTTAGACTGACCGTAGACCCCTAGTGGTGCATAATCTGAATCTTCTACATATTGACAGCGTTCATTGCAGGGAACCCCAGATGGGTGGTGGCATAGTTGACCATCGAAAACGTAATCCGAAGATATGTGCACTAATTCGATATCGTATTCACTAGACAGTTTTGCGAGCAATGCAGGGAGCGAAGCATTCAACCCCCACGAAAGCCGTCTTCCCACTATTGTTTGCGCCTCATCGACATTAGTGTAGGCAGCGCAATTTATGATGCGCCCGATTGAAGATAACCCAAGCTCAGCGTAGGCCTTTTCATCTAATGCGTTAAACTCAATGGTATCGTCTCCAGGGTTCACATCGGCATAGATGAAAGTTTCAGGATGTAATGACCCACCGTTTTGGACACTATTTCTGTTCACAAAATCACGCACAGCTTGACCGAGTTGACCACTAGCGCCGATTACAAGCGTGCTTTTCGGTAGCATCGGGGATATATCTTCAAGCATCGGTGCAACACTATCCTTTTCGGATATGATGGCCTCTGGAGAGTCGAGTGAGATTGGCCACTGAATCCCTAGCGACTTATCAGCTAGATTTAAGAATACGTATTTACTTTGATGCTCAGCAGACCAGTGGTCATTCACTAGATATGTATAGGCAGTGTTATCCTCAAGGGCTTGAAAAGAATTTCCAACTCCTCTTGGCACAAAGATTGCCTTATCAGGTGTAATTTCCGCCGTAAAAACCTCGCCGTATGTATTTGAATCTGCTCGCAAGTCGACCCAAGCGCCGAAGATCTTTCCTGTAGCTACTGATATATACTTATCCCACGGCTCAGCATGAATACCGCGGGTCACGCCTCTTTGAGCATTAAACGATATGTTATTTTGCACGATTTTGAAATCCGGCAAAACATTAGCAGTTGCTTCACCCGAGCCGCTTGCAAGATTGGCAACAGTCATTTTAGCGCGTTGGAAATTTTCCTTAAACCATCCACGTGCGTCTCCATGCACGGGCAAATCAAGTAGATATAGACCGCCGATATTTGTTTCAGAAATTTTCAACTCTTTGCCGTATTCGATACTTATACCTACCTATCTGTTATGCTAAAAACTACTGACCACACTACTGACCACTTTTGGCATATTCACTTTCAACTGCTTCCTTTTCACCTTTCCACCAAGACTCATTTTCGCTATACCATGCAATAGTATCTTGAAGACCTTCGCTAAAGTTGGTAAACGATGGTGCCCACCCAAGCTCTGTGCGCAGTTTACTGGCATCAATAGCATAGCGCAGGTCGTGACCAGGGCGATCGTTAACATGCTCATAATCGTCCTTACTTTTGCCCATGAGCTCTAGAATAAGTTCTATGACCTCTTTGTTGTTCTTTTCACCGTTCGAGCCAATCAGGTAAGTTTCGCCAATCTGACCCTTCTCTAGAATAGCCCAAACAGCTGAAGAATGGTCATTAGTGTGAATCCAGTCACGTACATTTTGCCCCGCACCGTATAGCTTCGGTTTAATACCCGAAAGCACATTGGTTATCTGACGCGGGATAAACTTTTCAATATGCTGATATGGTCCATAATTATTTGAGCAATTTGAAATCGTCGCTTCCAAGCCAAATGAACGCACCCATGCGCGCACTAGTAAGTCTGACCCCGCTTTGGTTGAAGAGTACGGCGAAGATGGGTTATAAGGCGTTTGGTCAGTAAATTTTTCACCAACTCCATCTCCGTGACCAGGCAAATCTTCACGCAAAGGTAAATCTCCATATACCTCATCGGTCGAAACGTGATGAAAGCGTTTCCCGTGCTTACGAGCAGCTTCGATTAAGGTGTATGTGCCAATAAGGTTGGTCTGAATAAAGGGGCTAGGGTCATTCAAAGAATTATCGTTATGACTTTCAGCAGCGTAATGCACTACAGCATCGTGTCTAGATACAAGTTCATCAACTAATGCTGCATCGCAGATATCACCAACTACCAGCTCGCATCGGCTTTCCGGGAGACCAGAAAGATTAAGCTTATTTCCAGCGTAGGTAAGCTTATCTAGAACAGTCACAAATACGTCGGGGTGATTGTTTACTACATAGTGCACAAAATTAGAGCCGATGAAGCCTGCTCCACCAGTTACAATTATCTTCTTCATAATTCCATTATACCACATTATGCATTGTGGTGTGGTGGGCGCTCATTAAGTATTTCACGAGCTCTAGCATCATTTTTTTCGCCCATTGACACAGATCTCGACTTTGATGACTCCCGTTGGCTTTCATCAAGTAGAGCATCGGTTATTTTACTTAACGCAAGTGCAGGGTTTTGGTGGTAAAGCATAGAAGTGAGATGTACTACTTCCCAACCTAGTGCTCGTAAATTTTGTTCCTTGAAACGCAGGGCATACCGCAAGGAGTGTTCATGCATGAATTGATCAATCAGCACTGCCACCCCCCTTTTAAGGTCTTCGTCAAATATGCATAGTGGTATATTATTTTTAATACTAGAGCGTAAATTGAAATTAGCAATTGTGTTGTACCCCATCTTTTCTAGACGAACTTTAAGTGAATCAACCATCTGAGAATATCTTTCCAGCTCATGCGACCATTCATTTTTCCCATATTGTAATTGTGCAACATCGCCTTCATCAGAGTCTAGAAAATCTTTTGCATCCGTAAGGCTCAGTGCATCCTTTGCACCATTCTCTAGGACTTTTAGTAGCTCAATGACTTGCTTGCTACTGACTTTTGCATCGGCGACAACATGTAGACGATCGAGGACACTTATGAAGGCATAAATAATCTTCTTGTCCGGAACATCTTCTAACGCATCGGACATAAAAAATATCATCTGATCGTAGGTAGTTGTCAAATCATTCAAACTAATTATACTGATAGAATGACCCTTTTTGCGCTCAAATCTTGATGCAAGAGCGGCTAATGTCTTATCGTCTCGCATACCATCTTTAAGGGTGTTACGAATGTTCTTTATGTCGCCTTCAGCTGCAACAATCGCTATTCGGTAACTGGTTTTTGAGGCACCGATGTCTATTGCGCTGCGCAGAGCGTTTGAAATTTTATCCACACCTTTTCTAAAAGATATTCGTCTCATAATCCGTGTATTTTGCGGCAATACTTTTAGCCCTGGGAACCCATTATCAATGATAATTTTACTCAAGAGAATATCACGCGCTGAAAATATTTGCTCAAATTCAAAGGTCGGAACAACATCTTTGAATAGGTCAGCTAGCTGGGGGTCTTTAGAAATTGAGTCTCCAAAAATAACTACCCGTTTTGAAAGTAAAAGTGTAGCATACACGTAAGGTAAATCACAAATTTCAAGGCCATTAATTATTACAGTGTCAAAATAACTCAGGGATCGACCGATTGCCCCGAGAGCATTTTTCGAAACAGCAATAGTTGTGAAATAATCATGAATGAACGTATCGACATCTTCTGGAACCCCATCTTTAAGATCTAGATTTGTCAGCGCACTAGATTGTTTTTGACCAGCAAAATACTTCACTGGAACGTTTAGGTTCTCTATATGTTTTGAATCGAGTTGTTTGAAAGACGTATGTAATTCCTCAAGTTTATAGGCGTCAATTTCCAAATCGTCACTGCTGTCTAGAATGTAGCCTAAAATACTCAGAGAAAGAACTTTTTGCAAAGCGTCTTTTACGTCAGCACACCCTATTTTGTAGTCGCTCATTTCCATTGCTAAATACCCGACACCAAGGCTGTGCAGCTCATCAATTATGTGCGTTCGCTCAAAGACCTGCTGAAGTGAATCTTTGTTCAAAATTAGCGACGAAAGTAATGCCTTTAAGCTCTCAAAGTCAAGTTCAAAAAGAGTATCAAACTGTTCACTCTCTTCAAAAATCGCATCAACTGCTTTTAGGTCGACATTTAGTGACCTTGATAATGAAATTGCCTTACCTACTTGGTTGGGAAGATGAATCAGAGGAGAGTTGCTAAGTAGATCAGTGGAGTCAGGTTTCTTTGCACTAAGCCTCAGCCACTCTTTGCGTAAATATGCAGCCTCTTTCAGAGACTCATGGAGATTCGGAACATTTTGCCCAGGGCGTAACAAAAGATTTGCCTCTTTCAATAAACGATTCTTTTCGAAGAAGTTAAATTCCGCTTTTTTCTGCGGAGCATCATTGTCTTTAGGGGCGGTAACATCAATATACTCTGAAATATCACGGTCAAAGATATCGTTAGTAAATACGTCTAGAGTGTGCCTAACTCTAGATAGAAGATCGCACAACTGATTCCACTGGGCTATAGAATTTGGCGCCTTCAGGCCCGCACCGGCGGTTATCTCATCTACATAAACCATCACCGATGGCAAGAGGACGTCTAGTAAACGCTCAAGTTTTTGTACGATTTCATAAGTGTCTTCCAGGTGATGTATTTTAGCTTGCACCCAGTAGTTGATCGGAGCATTGCTTTGAAAAATATTTGAACCACGAGCAGCTAATGTGTAGTCCAGATCAAGTAGTTTGCCAATCTCACCAGCTAACGCATCCTGTTTACCTAAAGTGTTGATGCAAGTATCTCTAGAAAGTCTAGTGTTAAATTCTGGAAGTTCTGCCGATGAAGCAATGTTTTGGATGAGCTGTTCGATGCTGATGTTCCACGGTTGAAACAGTTTGGTGAACGTTTCGGCTTGTGATTGCAATTCATCAGATACCTTCTTTAGTCGCCTGCTTATATCTGGAGAGTACCCCCCAATAGTTAACGCAGGGGTTTTAATTGCTTTACGAATGCCTTCTTGTAGAAGATAATCACTATTTTTCCGCAGAGTAAGGTCAAGTAATAAAGATTCTAGACCAAGGTCTTTCAACTCGCTGGTGATATTATTAATCGATGACTTTCCGCTTGAAACGAGCAGAGTTCTCTCCCCTTGCGTCGCGCTTTGGGCGATCATGGCCGCTATCATCTTTGAACTCTTCATGTTCGCAGGACTTAGCACATTCATACTCTTCATTTCAGCAAAACCACGGATAAGCAATCGCTCTTGGAGGTCTAAATCACCAACACCTGATTCATCATCGGGTGCTAAGTCAGGCATATCAAAGTATTTTCCATCTCGAAACAGGGCTTCATAGGAATTATTATTGTACATCTTAATCGCGCGCCTAAGAGCGATATCTCCAGTGAATGCTTGAAGCATATTTGAAGCTGTGGCTTGTGGGTTGTTTTCTAACGTGCGAGTTACTAAGCTAAAGGTACTAGCATCATAGTCATAAAACAGCGATATTATAGCTGAGGTGTGGATTTTAGAATGCACATCTTCATTTTGTTCATTTAGGGCGCTAATTGCCTTTTCAAAATTAAAACGGCCTTTAACCTTTACAAATCGGTGATTGTCAGGCACTCCAAACTTCTCGCTAATTGGTTTGTGTACTGCAATCTGGGAGTCAAGTTGAATCTGGTAATCATCGCCACTTCTTTGAATGCGACATTTCCTTAACAACACCGGCATGCCTTTCATGGTTCCATATGTCAGGGCAACCTGCACAGGAGATTTTGCCTGCAGCTTCACTTTTGCTGCGAGAATGCTCTGCAGATTGCTTTGAGAATAATCAGGAAATAGCTTTGAAAAAACACATTGCTTGCCGTTTAAGAAGCGTTCCTTTTCGTCTTGATTTGCATCGAGTAGATTTAACGAGCATTTTTTCGAAAGTGAAAGTGAATTAACCTCTTTTGACTCCTCGAGCATTTTTGCGCGCAGAAATGCGACACCCTCATCAAATGATAAGCGCGAATCTACAGTGACACGACTACTCGTAGCAATTTCTGCGTCAGCATCCACAACTCTATTATATCACATCTCAGCGCTTTTCAATCTGTAATAATCGGCGGTTGTAAATCTGATGTGAATTATTTCGCTCTTCTTTACGTTTTTGACGGTGAAAACGTAGCCTTTCGCGCAAAGTCAGCTTGTGAAACTGCTCAAAACTTACCCCTGATGAACCACTTGTAAAGATACCATCCCCCTGGTTGACAGCAATTTGGCGCTTGAGGATACTTATTTCCTCTTGTTGCTCTAAAATGATACGTACACCTTCTAAGTTGATACCATTTTCGGAGAGCTCGCGAATTGCATGCACTTTATCAATATCGTACTGGGAATATCTACGGACACCCCCAAGTGTACGTTTTGGCATGACGAGTCTTATTTTCTCATAATGGCGCAAAGTCTGGGGATGTACACCGGTCAAGCTTGCAGTTGTGGATACGTTAAATAGCTTCATACCCTGCGACCATAGCTGTCAGTAGTGCCATGTATTGCTGACACCCCTGCTAAATGCTCGCAAAGAGTCATAGCATCAAGCAATGCCTGAGTGGGGTGTGCATGAGTGCCATCACCAGCGTTAAGTACAGGGACATCTACCCAGTCAGAGTTCGCCAGGCGATATGCAGCCCCTGAATCTTGGTGGCGAACCACGATACCGTCTATCCCCATTGCATAAAGCGTGGTGACAGTGTCTTTTAAGCTTTCGCCCTTCGCAACCGAACTTCCCGAGGTGGAAAAATTGATGATACCTGCCCCCAAACGCTTTTCGGCAGCTTCGAATGAAAATCTTGTACGTGTGGAATTCTCGAAGAAAAGATTTACGATAGTTTTGCCTTTAAGTGTTTGTGGCACATTTTGAGCACCTGAATGATTGACGAGCAAATCCAGGCAAGACATCCTTGTGAAAACGCCATTTCGAATCTGGTGGTTAATCAAAGACTGCTTAGAGTCCGCAATTTCTGAGGAAATCTCCAGACCGCGATTTATCGGCGCTGGGTGCAATACGGGGATGGTCGGATCCACTTTAGTGATGCGTTCATTCGTCAGACCATATCCTTTAATGTACTCTTCCATAGTGGGGAAAAATCCGGCGTTTTTCGATCCATCTGGACCACTTGCACCCCCGAGCATACGTTCGGCTTGTATGCGAAGGAGCATTATCGCCTGGAAATCCCCTTTCGCTAAAGCTTTATCAAAGTCGTACTCGATATTCACATCGGGCAAGGAGTCGAGGCTAGATGGCAAAAGCGTTGGTGGGGCAACAAAGGTGACTCGCCCCCCTAGCTTGGTGATAAGCTGTAGGTTTGAGCGCGCCACCCTCGAGTGCAGTATATCGCCGACAATCAAGACATGCACATCTTCAAAAGCTGAAACGCCCTTTGCTAAAATGCGCTTAGCACTATCATTAGCACCACTTTCTTCAACATCCTTAAAATGCAAAGCTCTGCTTAAGATGCTGACAATTTCAGCTGGCTCAAGCTCTGCAATACTAAGAAGATGCTTCATTAAATTGGTGATGGAGTCTTGCGGATTGCTTCGCCTAAGTTATTATCATCATCAGCAGCATTGAAGAATTTCTTCTGCACATCGTCCATGAATTCATCTGACAACTCAGCATCGTCTTGGAAGTCGAAATCATCATAGTTTGCAAAATCAGGCAAAACAGCTTGACGTGCTTCTTCAGAAGGCTCGGCGACTGACTTGGTGTAGATTGCCAAACCAGTACCAGCGGGTATTTTACGCCCGATGATGATATTCTCTTTAAGGCCGACTAGACCATCTTCTTTACCTTCAATTGCTGCGTCAGTAAGAACACGTGTCGTTTCCTGGAAAGAAGCAGCTGAGAGCCAAGACTCGGTCTTTAGTGATGCTTTAGTGATACCAAGCAACTCTGGGCGCGCTGTCGCAGGTTTTTTGCCTTCGGCTACAGCAGCTCTGTTAATGTCGCGGAACTGATTCTGAGTAACGAAGTTTCCTGCCACAAGCTCAGTACCACCAGCGTCGATGACTGACACAAAACGAAGCATTTGGCGAATGATTGCCTCTAAGTGCTTGTTGTGAATGTCAACACCTTGGTCTGAGTACACTTCTTGAATCTGCGAAATCAAATAGCTCTGAGTCTTAGTATCGCCTTGAACACGCAAAATCTTCTTTGGATCAAGAGCACCCTCAGTCAATTGCGTTCCAGCATCGATACGCTCGCCATCTTTGACAATAGCCTTTTGATGCTTCGAAGTCTTGTACACAAGCACTTTCTTCCCCTTCTCCTCGGGGGTTACTGTGTAAATGCGTTGGTATTCTGTCTCGCTAATACTTAGACGTCCAGATTCTTCAGCAATCGGTGCTTCACCCTTTGGCGTACGCGCTTCAAAAAGCTCTGCTACACGCGGAAGGCCCTGGGTAATATCAGCTGCGGCCGCTACACCACCAGTGTGGAAAGTACGCATTGTCAGCTGTGTACCTGGCTCACCAATAGATTGGGCAGCAATAATGCCTACAGCCTCACCAATATCAACTATGCGTCCAGTTGCCATTGAGATACCGTAACATTTAGCACAAACGCCATTTCCAACCTGACAAGTCTGCAAAGTACGAGCATTAACTTCAGCAACCCCAGAATCAAGTAGTGTATTTATCAACTCAACAGTAATTTCACTTCCAGCTGGAGCTATAACGTCACCATTTACTGAAGCATCTTCATTTAGGTAGCGACCCCAGATTGTCTTCATGGCGTCACTCTTAAATGAACCCATAACTTCTTCAACAGTTTTAGATTTGGTTTCGTCTTCTTTAACGATCTTCAAAGCGTCTTCTTTAGTGCCAATCTTGTAGACAATTCCACGAGTGGTTTTACAGTCGTACTCGCGAACAATGATGTCTTGAGAAACGTCAACTAAGCGTCTAGTCAGATAGCCTGAGTCAGCAGTACGCAATGCTGTATCGGCCAAACCTTTACGTGCACCATGAGATGCGATAAAGTACTCCAATACAGACAGACCTTCGCGGTAGTTTGACTTGATTGGGCGAGGGATAATGTCACCTTTTGGATTCGCCACCAGACCACGCATACCAGCAATCTGACGCACTTGCATCCAGTTACCACGTGCACCTGATGATACCATAGTGTTTAATGTATTATCAGTTTCAGCGTCGAAAGCTTTACGCATGTTTCTAGCAACATCGTCAGTACATTTTGTCCAGATTTCAATCAATTCCGAGCGGCGCTCTTCATCAGTGATGGTGCCAGACTCGAAGTTGCTCTGAACTTTAGCAGCCCCTTCTTCAGCCTTGGCAAGCAACTCGTGCTTTTTATCAGCGTCGACCACGTCAGAGTAAGCGATTGAAACACCTGAACGCGAAGCAAAGCGGAAGCCGAAGTCCTTCATAGCATCAAGAGTTTTGTTAATGACAACTGTCGGATACTTTTGAGTGACTAGTCCGTCAATGATATCACCGAGCTGATTTTTACCAACCAAGATATTCACAAACTCATGACCTTCAGGTAATGTGAGGTTAAACTGGACACGACCAAAGGTGGTGGTTATCATTCTTCCACCAATGCGGTAACGTGCTAGATCATTGATTTTTATGATACCACGATCGATCGCCATTTGCCATTCGTCAGAACTTGCGTAGTGGTTCATCTTAGTTACATCTACTTTGTCAACATCACCATTAGCGCGAGTCAAGTGGTAAAGACCAATGATCATATCTTGGGAAGGCATTGTAATAGCTTTACCGTCAGAAGGCTTTAGCAAATTGTTAGCGCCAAGCATTAACACACGCGCCTCGGCCTGTGCTTCAACAGAAAGCGGTAAGTGCACAGCCATCTGGTCGCCATCAAAGTCGGCGTTAAACGCAGTGCATGACAATGGGTGAAGTTTGATCGCATTACCTTCAACGAGCAATGGCTCAAATGCTTGGATACCCAAACGGTGAAGGGTTGGCGCGCGGTTCAAAAGAACTGGATGCTCGCGAATAACCTCTTCTAGGATGTCCCAAACAGCTTCATGCTGACGGTCAACCATGCGACGGGCAGACTTCGGGTTTTGGGCATAACTAAGCTCAATCAAACGCTTGATCACAAATGGCTTGAATAGCTCAAGTGCCATCTGTTTAGGCAAGCCGCATTGATGCATCTTTAGCTCTGGCCCGACCACAATCACTGAACGACCAGAATAGTCAACACGCTTTCCAAGGAGATTCTGACGGAAGCGGCCGCGTTTGCCTTTAAGCATATCTGAAAGCGATTTCAGTGGGCGATTTCCAGATCCGGTCACAGGGCGGCCGCGACGACCGTTATTAAACAGTGAGTCAACAGCCTCTTGAAGCAAACGTCGGTTCTGATTGATGACAATCGGAGAGTTATCGTCTTGTAAAGAACGCTTCAAAGCATTGTTGCAGATGATAACGCGACGGTACAAGTCATTAAGATCAGAGTAGAAGAAACGTCCACCGTCAAGCTGTACGATAGGGCGCAATTCTGGTGGGATGACAGGGATTGTATGAAGCACCATATCTTGCGGAGTGTTACCAGATTTTAAGAACTGGTTAACAATCGATAGGCGCTTTGAAGCGCGCTCATGCTTTGCGCCAGTAGATGTTTCAACTGTATCTTTCAATTCTTTAGCCAACGCCTCTAGGTCAAGCTTAGCTAAAGCCTCCTCCACGAATTCAGCGCCAATCGCACCTTCAAAGTAGTCAGAATAATTGTCTTGAAGTTGACGATAGGCTTTCAAACCTTTGATCAGCTGTCCAGTTTCAATTTCATTAAAGAGCGCCCAGCTATTTTTCTCATCTGTAACCATATCGCTAAATTTTGATGCAATATTTTGGCGACGAAGATCTGATTGCTGCTGCAGAGTTGAAAGCACTGACTTAGAGGCAGATTTTGGTTGCTCTGCTAAGCGTTTTTGATAACGAGCTTCCTCTTTGTCGAGTACACGCTTCTTTTCTTTCTCCAGATAAGAAAGGCGATCGCTATGCTCAGCTTCAAGCTCAGCGCGGTTCATCATCCTCTTTTGCGTGTCGACCTTTACAATATAGTACGCATTGTAGTAGATGATCGCTTCAAGGTCTTTCACTGAAATGTCAAGCAGGTAAGAAAGTCGTGAAGGTGTGCCTTTGAAGTGCCAGATATGAGTCACTGGTGACATCAGCTCGATATGACCAACTCTTTCGCGACGAACCTTAGAGCGGGTTACTGTCACATGGCATTTTTCGCAAGTAATGCCTTTGTTGGCGATACCACGATATTTTCCACAAGAGCATTCCCAGTCCTTAGTAGGCCCAAAAATACGCTCATCAAAAAGACCTCCTACTTCTGGTTTTAGAGTACGGTAGTTAATGGTTTCAGCAGAGCGCACTTCACCCTTAGAGACTCTTTTGACATCATCCGAAGATGAGAGTGAAATCTTGAGACGTTTAAATTGATTTACATCGATCATATATTATATTATACCTTTCCTTTTACCGTAATTATTTAGCATCTGCCAAAAAGCCTGCATTGCTTCTCAGCCCTGAGCGAATACCATCATCTTGCGAATCTACAATTGAGACTTCATCATCATCATCTGAATAAACCCCAACGTTTAGCGCTAGTGCAGAAAGCTCTTGGCGGAGTACTTTGAAACTTTCCGGAACTGAAGCTGGTGGAACATTATTACCCTTGATGATTGAATTAAACGCATTTTGTGAACCTACAATATCGTCAGACTTGATAGTCATCATCTCGTGTAGAACATTCGCAGCACCGTATGCCTCAAGCGCCCAAACCTCCATCTCACCAAAGCGTTGACCACCAAACTGAGCCTTACCGCCGAGTGGTTGCTTTGTGATAATGGTATTGCGACCTACTGAACGAGCGTGAATCTTATCATCCACCAAATGGTGTAATTTCAAAATATACATATATCCCACTGCAATTGCTTCTGGGAATGGCTCGCCAGTGCGACCGTCGAAGAGTTTTGCCTTACCATCAGGACCAACCAAACGCTGACCATCTTGGTTTGGAGTGTATGAGCGAAGCAGACCTTTGAGTGCAGATTCTGAAAGACCGTCGAATACTGGAGTGGCGACAGTTTGATTTGCCTCTGCCTTCTTCGCGTGGTTTGGAATTTCCTTCTTCCACTCTGAATCACCGGCTTTATCGTTGTCTATATTCCAGCCATTTGCGGCAATCCATCCTAGATGAACCTCAAGCACCTGACCAATATTCATACGCCCAGGCACACCAAGTGGATTCAAAATGACATCAACTGGAGTGCCGTCTTCTAAAAATGGCATATCTTCTACTGGAAGTACCGTTGAGATGACACCCTTATTTCCATGGCGACCAGAAAGTTTATCGCCAGGGCTGATCTTGCGCTTAGAAGCGATAAACACTTTAATCACTTTGATGATATCATCTGAGCTAATGTCGCCATTTTCGCGGCTGATTTCCTGAATGCCAATGACAGTACCAGACACGCCATTAGGGACAGTTAGTGAAGCATTACGAACCTCATTGGCCTTAATGTTAAAGATATCTTCAAGAATTTGCTCAGGTGAAGTCTTGAAAGTGCGCTCACCTTTAGGCGTCACTTTACCGACGAGAATGTCTCCAGATTTCACTTCAGCACCAACGCGAATCACACCATTTTCATCAAGATTGCGCAAGCTCTCATCTGAAACATTAGGAATATCGCGGGTAATCTCTTCATTACCGAGCTTTGTTTTACCGGCAGAAACTTCATACTCTTCGATATGAATTGATGAAAGGACATCTTCCTGAACAAGCCTTGATGAGATAATAATTGCATCCTCGAAGTTATAGCCTTCCCAGTTCATGTATGCCACCAAAAGATTGCGCCCAATCGCCAGCTCACCTTTATCGGTTGCTGGACCATCAGCAATCGGTGCACCAGGGGCAACTTTATCACCTTCATTTACAATCCAATTGTTATTGATACAAGTGGTTTGGTTAGCGCGTTCGAATTTACGTGCATTATAGGTGTAGGTTTTACCGTCATCACCCATGATCTTACAGACGTTATCGTGTACTTCAGTGACCACTCCAGAAGTTTCACTTTCAGGAGCATATACAATGACATCACCGGAGTCTACAGCGGCGCGATACTCAGAACCGGTGCCGACAAACGGTGCTTCAGTCTTAACTAGAGGCACTGCTTGGCGCTGCATGTTCGCACCCATAAGTGCACGATTTGCATCATCGTGCTCTAAGAAAGGAATCAATGATGTTCCAACCGAAACCATTTGGCGTGGCGAAACGTCCATATACGTAACGCGCTCTGGTGAAACGTCGTCCGCTTCGCCTTCTTCATCGCGTCCATTTCGAACAAGCACGGTTTTTTGCGTGAACTTACCATTTTTATCTAGCTCTTGATTTGCCTGGGCAATGATTTCATTCGCTTCAGACGCTGCGTCTAGCCAGATGATTTCATCAGTAACTACACCGTCTTTAACTTTACGATACGGTGTCTCGATGAATCCGTATTCGTTCAAGCGCGCAAATGATGCTAGTGAAGAAATCAGACCAATGTTTGGGCCTTCAGGGGACTCGATTGGGCAGACACGACCATAATGCGATGCGTGTACGTCACGCACCTCCATAGCAGCGCGATCACGGCTTAGACCGCCTGGTCCAAGTGCAGAAATGCGTCGGCGATTTGTCAGGGCTGCAAGAGGGTTGTTCTGATCCATAAATTGCGACAATTGAGAGGAGCCAAAGAATGAGCGAATCACAGCTTGCAGAATATTAGAATTGTTTAGAATGTCGCGTGGAGCAAGTGCGCCAGTTTTAACGTCAGCCTTAGCAGCTTTTCCACCACCAGTTGCAGCATCAAGCGCAACTTGAACTGGAGTGTCCTTTTTAGCCGTTGCAGCCTCAGAGCGGAATGAGTCTTTTTGCGAAACCACAGTCTGCAGGCGGGAAAGGCCAGTACGGAACACATTTTGCACTAACTCGCCAGCAGCACGTACGCGGCGATTTGAGAAGTTATCAATATCATCGACTTGGAGAGCAACTTTCCCAAACGTGTCTTCTTTCGAAGTTGATAGTGCGCAGATATAACGTAATGTTGTGAAAATGTCATCTTCGCTGAGTACGCGCTGAGTATCGTCTGCATCAACACCAATCTTCTTGTTGACTTTATAACGACCAACTTTGCCCAAATCATAGCGACGTGGGTTGTAATACATATTCTCAAAGAACCCCTTAGCAGTAGCAAAGTCATTCACAGGAGAACCAGTAATGCGACGGTATACTGTACGCACAACTTGCTCAAAGTCCATACTGTCTGCGCTATGGTCCTTAAGCGCCTGCATGATAAGCGGAACGTCTTTGAAGGCCTTTTTAATCGCATTGTCAGAATCGAGACCGAGTAGCACTAAGAATTCGATGATGCCTGTTTTGCGTTTACGGTCGATGCGAACCCAAATGTTATCGTTCTTGTCGATTTCAAACTCCAACCATGCACCACGACTAGGAATGATGCGTCCGCTGAAAAGTTTCTTATCTGAACTGCGCTCAGTCTCGGCCTCGAAGTAAACACCCGGAGAGCGAACTAGCTGTGAAACGATTACGCGCTCAGACCCATTGATAATAAAAGTACCCTGTGGAGTCATAATTGGTAGCTCACACATACGCACTTGCTGACGCTTAGGCTCAGGCTTCGAGCCATCATGAGTTTCTTCAATCAGCTCAACGTTTACGTATATGTCGGCAGCATAATTCAATTTCTTGACGCGACATTCTTCAATTGTGTAGTCTGGATCATCAACGGTGATATTACCGAAGAAAAGTGCTACGCGCGACTTCTGGTTAGCGCCTTGGCCATGTGTGATCTCAATTGGCGAAAACTCGTTGAAGACCTCTTGGATTCCGGAAATAGATGGTACATTCTCCCCACTCTTCTTTGAATTCTTCAAACGTGTTTTATATGAATTGTTACCCAAAAACCAGTCATAGCTGACTCTTTGAATATCAAGTAGGTGTGGTAACTCAATTGGCTCTTGAACACTACCAAAACTTATACGATCACTGCCGGGCTTACGCGAAACGCTTTTGTTAGACAAAAACAATCCTCCTTAAATAATTAACAACACAAAAATAGACGTACAAAAAGTATCCCCTTCACATCCAGGAACACCAAAATCAGCCACTATATACTGAGCACACGAATACTTAGTTACATTATATCACACTCGCGCGTATTTGTCAAATCGGATATTTTGTGAAAAGTTTACGGACGTGAAAGCGACGATCAGAACGTGCTTTAAGCTAGTGTTTTGTTATATATACCGTCTTTCTTGGAGTGTAACCTAGTGGATATTCGTGTGCCGCTAAGGTTTGGCAGACGGCTTCACTAGTGGAAATGGAATAGTTTCGCGGATACCTTTACCGGTGAGCGCCATCAGTAAGCGATCAATGCCCATGCCCATGCCGCCTGTCGGAGGCATACCATACTCAAGCGCTTCTATGAAGTCTTCATCTTGAGGCATGGCTTCGTCGTCACCTTTAGCGGCGAGACTTGCTTGCGCATCAAGACGTTCGCGTTGAACCACTGGGTCCACCAACTCAGAGTAAGCAGTGGCAAGCTCAAAACCGCGCACATACAAATCCCACTTCTCAACAACGCCTTCGATACTGCGGTGGTTGCGGGTAAGCGGTGAAGTGTCAAGCGGAAAATCAAACACGAAAGTGGGCTCCCAAAGCGAATCGCCGACAAAGTGCTCCCAAAGTAGCTCGACCATTTTGCCATGCGTTAAATACTTCAGCTTTGTTTTATCAGCCAAGATTTCTTTAGCTAGACCCACTTTCTCGGCAAGCTTCATTAGATCATCAAGGGTAGTTTGGGGTGTCACCTTTACACCAGATGCATCACTAAGCGATCCGTACATAGTGATCCTTGACCAAGCAGATGGCTCAAACGAGTAAGTGAAGTCTTCAGCATCTTGCACACTCACTTTACCACTTACCACATCAGGGTGTGCTTGAGCTGGTAAGGACAACTTAAGTGTACCTAAAGCATCTTCAGCTGCGCGCTCAACAAGATTTTGGGTAAGGTCTGCCATTGAGTTATAGTCGCCATATGCTTCATAAGCTTCAAGCATTGAAAACTCCGGTGAATGCGACGAATCAACACCTTCATTGCGGAAATTGCGGTTGATTTCGAACACTTTTTCCACACCACCTACAACGGCGCGTTTCAGGTAAAGCTCAGGGGCAATGCGTAGATAAAGGTCCATATCGAAAGCGTTTATATGCGTTTCAAACGGTCTAGCCGCCGCTCCACCGTGCACAGTCTGCAACATCGGCGTTTCTAGCTCTAAAAAACCTCGCTCATCGAAATTGCGTCGAAGCGACTTGACGACTGCAGCTCTGGTTCGCACCATATCACGCGCTTCTTGGCGGGATATCAGGTCCACATAGCGTCTACGAATGCGCGACTCATCAGAGAGATCTTTATGTAAGACTGGTAAGGGGCGCAAAGCCTTCGAAGCTAATTGCCAACGCGATGCCATAACGGATAGCTCCCCCGTTTTAGAGGAGATAACGCGCCCACTAGCGAAAAGGTGGTCACCTAAATCAACTGTACGCTTCAGGTTCTTCAGGCTTGCCCCGCCGGCATCGAGTGGCACTCCAGCACCATTGACTTCATCTTCTAGAGTGACGCCACGATGTGTTTCAAGCTCGCGCGCATTGAACATGATTTGTAAACGCTCGCCTTCACCGGACTGGAGCACTACAAACATCAGCTTACCTGCATCACGCATGAATACGACACGCCCTGCCACACTTACCACATCTTGAGTTTCATCACCAGCATTAAGGTTAGCGTAAGATGCACGCACCTGGGCGATACTGTGCGAAATTGGTATGCTTACTGGGTAAGCGCCACCTGAGAAGTCGCCACCTGAAAAATCGGTAGCGATAAGTGAACTACGCTTTTTTTTGCGTATCAACATCTGTTCGAAATCTTGCGACTCGTCGTTTTGAAGCTCTTCATCAGCCATATAACTATTATATCATGTTCTAACTTCGCGTGCTTGTAGATAAAAAAAGGGAGGCACCCGAAGGCGACTCCCTTGAATTTCGTTGCGAATTAGCCGATAAGGTGGCGAATTGCAAGCTGATGAAGATCGACTAAACCGTAATCGCCTTCGCGCATTGCAGGAAGGTTAAAGTCAGTCAACTTCACATTATTCACAAAGTCAGCAAGGCTTTCACCTGGTGACAATGTTGGCTTAGCCAACTCAGCGATGTTAGCGCGCGCAGAAGCAGCTTTGAAAGCTGGGTCGTTGCGGTACGCAGCCGCTTTCTTTGAAAGTAGTTCATACATTTCAATGTTAGCGCGAGCTGAATCCCATACACCAGCTTCAGTTTCTGTACGGCTTGGCTTGTAGTCAAAGTGACGGTAGCCAGCTGTGTAGCTTTCAGAACCGTATGGCTTGATGTCGCCGTTTGGTGAACCATTGTTCAATAGGTCAACCGTAAAGAACGCGTCCTTCAAATCACCATGGCCGAACACTAGGTCTTGGTCGTACTTAGGGCCGTTTTGACCATTTAGGTCGATGTGGAACAACTTATTGCAGTACATAGCTAAACCAAGTCCTTGGAAGTAGTTCAATACAGCCATTTGCTCGTGCCCAGTCTCTGGGTTAAGACCGACGATGTCGCCATTATCTAAGGTGTTGATCAAAGCAATTGCATGACCGATTGATGGCAAGAAAATGTCACCACGAGGTTCGTTAGCTTTTGGCTCAAGGCCGATACGCATATCGTAGCCTTTTTGCTTGATGTACGCTGCAACTGTGTCGATTCCTTCAGCGTAGCGTGCATGTGCAGAATAAATGTCTTTTGAATTGTCATATTCTTCACCTTCACGTCCACCCCACATCACGAATGTGGTTGCACCAAGTTCAGCACCTAGGTCTACTTGACGAAGCACTTTGCGAAGGCCGTAGCGGCGTACGTCGCGATTTGCAGATGTGAATGCACCATCTTTGAATAATGGATCAGAGAATGTATTAGTTGTAACCATCTCGCAAACCATGCCAGTTTCAGAAATCACTTTCTTAAGTCTAGCAATTGCTTCATCACGCTCAGCGTCAGTCGCCCCGTCAGGGAAAACATCAGCATCATGGAATGTGAATGCATGCGCTCCGATATCTTTCAGCTTACGAATGGAATCTAGATTTAGATCCATTTGCGGGCGAGTTGCTGCACCGAAAGGATCTGTTCCGTTCCAATTTACTGTCCATAGACCAAATGAATACTTGATTTCATTTCCATTTATGTCTGTTGCCATTTATATTTCCTTTTCTGTTTGTCGCTCACCTCCGTCGCCGCACGCTAAAAACTATCTGCGCACTTTTCAGGGCAGTAGCAATTCCCGACACTGCGTCGGGTGCGCGGGCGTGGCCTGCGAATAACTTATGCTCTAATTATATCATGTTCTAACTTCGCGTGCACGCGGGCAAAGCCCACGCTGCGCTCTGAAGAACATGTGCAACTATTTAAAGGCGCTGAGCGGCGCCTTAACTCCGCATAACACTTTGTTTTGGTCAGCGCTCGTAAACTCGCTACCAAAACCACGAACTTCTCGCTCGCCTGCCAAGGAAATAATTTCCTTGCCTGCTCGCTTCGGTTCTT
>JAITGF010000003.1 GCA_031280795.1 Candidatus Ancillula prorhinotermitis
AAAATAGATTTATGCTACAATTTGCAAAGCAAATTTTAGTTCCTATAAATAAATCTATTGACAACCTAGCGAGCCCTCCGGTTTAGGGGCGAGCGTGCCGAAAAGTTTCCATTTTGAAACAGGTGGAAAGCTACGGCAGTGGTTCCTTTTGAAATACGTGGGAATATACATGCATGAGGGGGGATCCTGAGCGACATGCTATGTCCACATTTTTACGCCTTGAAGATGCTTCAGCTCTATTTTTCGCTCATGCATATATATGCCGATCACGTCGATGCGGATTTTTGGGGCGCGGTATGGAAGGTCCTGCAGGTAAGCGCTAGCGACTTTGCGAACTTGCGTGAGCTTTCGCCTATCGACGGCTTCAAGTGATGTACCTTGCTTTAAGGTGCGCCTTGCCTTTACTTCCACAAATATAAGTTCATTGCCACTTTGGGCTATGATATCTACTTCCCCCACATTTGAGTATCGCCAGTTGCGCTCAACTATTTTGTATTCAGCACGCTCTAGATAATGAGCTGCATACTCTTCTGCCCAAGCGCCGAACTTCTTTGTTGCGTAGCCAGATATTTCATCATATTGCATAATATTCATAGCTAAATTGTATCATTTTAGCGTGAAAATAACTGCAAGCGTCACATAACCTGTGTGAAACTTTAGCTGTTACTAACTATGCGATAATGGCGGCTCCGGCTTCAACTCCTTTCGTTCCTCTAACTGCACGTACACTTAAGTCGCTGATATTTGGGTCGTCATGAATCACTTCACCGCACAACCAAGCTTTGGTACCAGCAGCTTCAGCGATATTTATGCACACTTCGGCCTCGTTTGCGGGCAATACGACCAGCATACCGATGCCTAAGTTCAGGGTTTCATCGAGGTCGTTTTGAGTAAGGCCACCCACTTCTTGGACGAATCTGAAAATATGCGGCATCTCCCAAGAGCTGCGCTGCACCACCCCAAGTGCACCGACGGGAAGTACGCGAGCCAAGTTTGGTGCGATACCACCACCGGTGATGTGTGAAAATGTATGCACATCTAGACGTTTGGCGAGTTCGAGACATAGTGCTGAGTAGATTTTAGTCGGTCTTAGTAAAACCTCCCCAAGCGTGGGTACACCTGAAAACCCCTCACCAGCGAAGTCAGGAACGCTTTGGCCGTAATCAAAGCCTGCATCGCTGAAGACTTTACGCACGAGCGAATACCCATTTGAATGCAACCCCGAACTAGCTAATGCGACAATCACATCACCCACCTTCACGCGCGCAGGACCCAAAATATCTTCTTTATCGATAATACCTACAGCGGCTCCAGCCACATCGTACTCATCGGGCGCAAGCAAACCCGGATGCTCGGCAGTTTCGCCGCCGACTAATGCTGTATCAGCTTCTAAGCAGGCTTTAGCGATGCCGTCGACAATTGCGGCGATACGCTCTGGAACCAACTTTCCACAGCTGATGTAGTCGGTCATCATCAGTGGCTTAGCGCCGGTTACAGCGATATCATCAACTACCATGCCCACTAAATCAAAGCCAATCGTGTCGTGCTTGTCAATTCTTCGAGCGATATCTACTTTCGTGCCCACACCATCGGTAGATGTTGCTAAAACTGGAGCTTTCATACTCTTCGCATCGGAGATATCAAACATCCCCGCAAATCCGCCGGCGCCGTCGATAACTTTTGCCGAGAGTGTCGCTTTCACAGACTGCTTCATCAGCTCCACAGCTTTATCACCCGCTTCAGTATCCACGCCACTTTTGGCGTAGGCGTTCTTTTGGTCCATAGTTCTATTGTACCATATCTTTTCGCTACGCGCGCGGGGAACCCCCGCGCTTGCTCAAAGTATGGTACGCACCTCTGATTAAGGCGCTACACGGCGCCTTAACTCCGTGCTCTGCGAGGCACAAGTTAGGGGTAATTTGTATACAAATTACGCTTTTATTTTTTAGCTTGCGTGCAAGCGAAAAGTGTGGTTGTACCGCAACTAATTAAAGGCGCCGCACATATAGATTACCACGTGTTTTCAAAATAAACTTTGAGGTAGTTTGGAAAATAGATTTATGCTACAATTTGCGTAGCCAAATTTTAGTTCCTATAAATAAATCTATTGACAACCTAGCGAGCCCCTCCGGTTTAGGGGCGAGCGTGCCGAAAAGTTTCCATTTTGAAATACGTGGGAATCTGCAGGTACGAGTTCCATTTTGGAATACGTGGGACTCTGGGCATGGAGTTCCTATTTTGGAATACGTGTAAATCTACAGGTGCGGTGTATCTTTGGTAGTGAGCGCAGCGAGCGGTAGCCAAAAATAAGTGTCAGCAGACGCGTAGCGAAGCGGGTAAGGAACTTGCTTCCTTAGCAGGCGTAGTGGAGCACGCTCAAGCGAAGCGCGGTCTGCGTTTTTCGTAGTTTTATAAAACAAAACGGTAATGAAAAACAAGTGTTATGCCAAGTGCTATGTGGCGATTCTGGAGATTTGGCGGCTGATGGCCTCAATTGGCTCAAGGATGTTGACTTGCGGCGGTAGAGTGTGCTGTAGCATCTCTTTGACCCCCAGGTAATGCGTGCAAGCCAAAATAACTTGGTCGATTTCCTCAGCGCGCACTAGCGTGTCGAGCCCTGCAATGTCACTTCGTCCGAAAACGCCATCTTCGATACGCCTTGCCCAAGTAGAGCAGTCAGGTTCAAAGACGTTGTAATCACTCGCCCACTTATCTTTTAGCTTTTGATAACGCTCTGATTTTAGCGTCGCCGGTGTTGCCAAGACGGCGATATTACCCGTACTAGAGTTCAGGCTCGCAGGCTTTATCATCGGCTCAAAGCCAACGAATCGAACATCTGGGTAGTCGCTTCGAAGTCCATCTATCGCATAAGCAGTGGCAGTATTACACGCGATCGCTAAAACATCCACCTCGCCCAGAAGTGGCTTTATCGCCTGCTTAGTGAGCTCGTAAATCTGTTTAGGCGTTTTGTCACCATAGGGAACATTTTCTGAATCATTCACCACTTGAAACGTGTCATTCGGGCGCAAGCTCTTCAGACTGGTTGCCACAAACTCACCACCTCGCCCAGAGTCGAAAATACCTATGCGGATCGGATTGTTCGCGACCTCTGAGTGAATAACGTCGGCATCATCAAGGGGGCGGAAACCTTCTAAACCTTGAACAGCAGCGATGAACTCAGAACCTCGCTCTTGGTAGTTCTTAAACATATCGAAGCTCGCTGCAGCTGGCGAGAGTATTACAACATCACCACTTTTAGATTCTGCCTCGGCCACAAGTACAATCTCTTGCATCGATTTCGCGTCTAGAACCATCAGCTTAGCGCTTGTAACGCCTTCAAGTGCGCCATGTATTGTATCCCTGTTTTCACCATACATAATAACTGTCTCGACTCGGTGGGCATCTAACTCTTTCCCGAGTGTAGTGTAGTCGCCGCCTTTATCTTTACCCCCTAGTATCAACACCTTAGGAGCATCGAAGGATTTTATCGCTGCTACTGCAGAGCCTGGAGTGGTTGCGATTGAATCATCATAGTAATGAACTCCGTTAACGCTACCCACTAACTTTAAGCGATGGTCAAGACCGGTAAACATCCGCAAAGCGTCTCGCACATGAACCTCTTGGGTCGCGGTAAAGTGTGGTAAATCTACGCTTTTACCACTTACGCATTTTGCGTCCGCTACGTTATCGGTGTAATCTGGGTCGCTCGTACTCATATCATCTACATGTTGTAATGAGTGTAGAAAACTCTGCACAGCCAAGACTGCCAACCCTGCATTATCTACGTTATGTTTGCCGGGCAGGGGTGTTGCACGATCCAAACTATTAGCGTACTCTTGAGGGTAAACTACATGATGGGCAACTCCAGATTTTACTTCTGCTGTCACTTGCTCATCATCTCCATTATACACCAAATAGTCGGTGCGCGTTTGATGATTGAAGATATTTTTCTTAGCGTCGAGGTATTCCCTGTAGGAGTGATGCACATCTAAGTGGTCTGGCTCAAGAACGGTCAGCACAGCGATTTGCGGGGAGAAGTTAAGGTCCCAGAGCTGAAAGCTAGAAAGCTCGTAAACAACCACATCTTCTGGCTCAATATCTGGTAACACTTTTAGCGCGGGGACGCCGATATTGCCAAGTAAATGCACTCTATAACCAATACCATCTAGAATGCTAGCGATCATCGAGCTAGTAGTACCCTTTCCTTTAGTGCCCGTCACGCCGATGATTGGTGCAGGGCATTTTGAAAAGAACTCGTTTGTGCCACTGGTAATGTTAGCTCCTTTGGGGAGGTGTTCTAGGGGTGGGTTATGCAAGGAAATTCCTGGTGAACGCACTAATGTAGTTCCCTTTTTAACCAAGCTCGGCAACTGAGAAATACTAGGGAGATCCGGCGAAGAGTCATCAAATATCTGCACATTATCTTTGCCAACTTTTGCTGAGAAGTACTCATAAGCAGCTTTGCCCTCAGCACCATAGCCGATGATTGCGTACTGACTCATCACACGTCCTTCGGGGTGGTCTTTTGGTCTGACTTCAGGCTGGGCTTCTGGATGGTTTTTAGGCTTTTTACATGCTCATCAGTCGCGATTGCTCTACGAACTTTCACCCTAGCGATACGCATACCTTCTACGCGCGTAACCGTAAAACTCCACTGCTTCTTTTCGGACTCTTCTGCCGTTACATCTTTTACATCCTGCAGGACCTCCACACTGTCGCCCACACTTGCCACATGCCCAATGCGGGAGAGCATATATCCAGCTACAGTTTCATATGGACCATCTTCGAGCTCAAACCCGACTTCATTTTCAAAACTAGAAAGCGAAATTCCTGCATCAATTGAAAATGAACCATCCTTTGCCACCCGCACCTCTGGGTTCTCGCGCAAGTCATATTCATCGTGGATATCTCCGATCATCTCTTCAATGATATCTTCAAGCGTACATATACCGTCCGTGCCGCCATATTCGTCTAGCACGATAGCAATATGCACGCCTTTGTCGCGCATCTGCTTTAAACTCGGGAAGAGTTGGTTTGTGCCAGGGAACTTCAAAATTGAACGCACTACATCGCGCACTAAAATTGCCCCTTTGTGCGCCCCCTTATCTAACAAATCACGCACATGCACAAATCCTAAAACGTCATCAAAGCCATCGCCAATTACCGGGAAACGCGAGTAGGGCATTTTGCGCACAAAGCTTGCTGCCTGAGTCAGTTTCATGTCACCATCTAGGAACGAAACGTCGGCTCTAGGAGTCATTACCTCTGAGATCGACCGCTCAGCCGCATGCATTACATCGGTGAGGATTTCGCGCTCTGAAACGTCCAGAGTTTCATGACTCTGCACGATATTCTGCAGCTCTTCTTCAGATATCTCATCACTTTTAGCCGTCAAATCTCCCCCCAGAACCCTCACTAAGCCATCGGCACATTTCGAGAGCATCCAGATTATAGGATGCATGACGGTTGCGAAAACATCTATAATCGGCGCCATGACTAAAGATATGCTTTCACTACGCTGCATTGCCAAGCGCTTTGGTACCAACTCCCCTGCTACAATTGACACAAACGATATCACAACTGTGAGACCTACTAACGCCACCCCCGAAGCAATGCTTTCGCTCATGCCGGCGTCTTTTAGGTAAGGAGTGATGTACGGTTTGATAGTTTCTGCTCCAAGTGATGCGGAAAAGAACCCTACAAATGTTACGCCAATTTGCGCCGCAGAAAGAAAACGGTTCGGATCCCTTGCGACTTTAGCCACTTTTGCGCCACGCTTTGACTTTTCGCTAAGCACTTCTAGTTGTGAGTCACGCAGAGAAACTAACGATAACTCAGAAGCAGCAAAGACGCCTCCGACCAGAATAAGCGCTAAGACTAGCAGGAAGTCAAGCAGAGGTTGCATTATCAATTAGCGGTTGTTAGATGTCCAAGTGCCGCCATTCGCTTCACAGGTGGATTGGCTGGTGTAATTGGGCGTACTGCATGTGCCCGTAGGCGTGGTTGGGGTAGCTGGTGGTGTGTACTTCCAGATCACCAGAGCAACGGTAGCGCCTTTATCTGTGTCAGATCCAGCTCCAGGCTGTACCTCAGCTACTTTACCGTCCATGCTTTGGTCATTGGTGGGTTTAGTACCCGTCACAATAACATTTAGACCTAAAACGACTAGTTCTGCCTTAGCGGATGCCTCATCTTTACCGACGATATCTGCAGGAATCTTCGTCTTAGCAGACTTTGCATACTGGACAGTAATCTCACCCTTAATCGGCGTCAAACCAGGCGGAGGGTTTTGCCTAGCCACCATGCCTTCAGGCACAGAATTTGTTTCTATGGGGTCACCAGACTCTTTGAACTTGAGATTCATACTCTCGACTACTTTTTTAGCATCATCTTTCGACTTGCCTTCAAGTGCCGGTAGGTTGGCTTGACCGGAAGCCAGATAAAGCACTACCGCTGTACCTTTTGTCTGAGTTGTGCCCAGACTCGGCTTTGAACCAGCCACTTTATTGTCATCAGTCTCGCAAGCGCCCACGTTTATTGACTTAGCATCAGCGTCTTTTAATGTGCTTGGGTCTTCGCAATCGACTTTTTGGGCAACACCTTCTGATACTTTATAGCCGGCATCTTTAAGAATCTTCTTAGCCTCATCTAAAGTTTTACCCTCTATGTTCTTAGGGATAGTGCCCTGGGCAGGGCCAGTCGAGAAGTACACCTTCACTTTAGAGCCTCGCTCCACTTCAGTGCCAGCAGAAGGCTCTTGGTGGGTATACTTGCCAGCATCTTCAACTGAATCATCATCGTCGACAACTTCGCACTCAAGACCGACATCTTTTATCATTTGACAAGCTTTTGATTCGTCCATAGATTTTGATATCGTAGGGACCCGCACCATGCCTTTTGAGCCCGATGAGAACACTCCTAACGCCCACATTAGCAAGAAAGAGACTAGGATTAAGCCGATTACTCCAGCAGCGATGATGATGATTCGTAGGCGCTTTTTCCTAGCATCCTCATCAAGCTCGCTCTCGTCAACCTCTTCGCTTGGGTCTGATAAATCTTGGCCAAAGGCGTCGCCAAACACTTGTGTAGCGTCTGCGTCAGCTCCGTTGATGGCTGCTACTTGAGCAGGTGTTAGCACTTGGGTTGCATCTGAATCTCCAATAGCAGATGATATCGGCTGCCCAGATATTGCCGCTTTAAGGTCGGCTGAAAACTGACTAGCATCGCCATAGCGTGCATCAACATCTTTAGCCAAGGCCTTAGAAATGATAACGTCGAATATTGTGGGTACAGATTCGTTGATACTAGAGGCTTTGGGTGGGTTTTCGCGAACATGTTGATAAGCAATCGCTACTGGTGAATCGCCAATAAATGGCGGGCGTCCAGTCAAGAGCTCAAAAAGCAGGCAACCAACAGAATAGAGGTCTGATCGTGAGTCAACTGTTTCACCGCGAGCCTGCTCAGGAGAAAGGTACTGTGCTGTACCTACTACACCTTGGGATTGCGTCATTGTATTTCCAGAATCGACGATGGCGCGAGCTATGCCAAAATCCATCACTTTAACTTCGCCAGTATTGGTAATCATGACATTTCCGGGCTTAATGTCACGGTGAATGATACCGTTCTTGTGCGAATATGCTAGTGCATTTAGCACCTTTTCAACAACTTCACTTGAATCTTTAACGCTTAGGCGCCCTTCTTGCTGCAAAATTTCGCGCAGGGTTTTGCCCTCAACGTATTCCATCACGATGTATGGCAGGTGCACGTCGAGCCCGACTTCATTTTTACGGACTTCCTCACCCGAATCGTAAACTGCTACGATATTCGGGTTGTTTAAGCTAGCAGCGGACTGTGCTTCCCTGCGAAAGCGTGCTAGGAATACAGGATCATCAGAAAGTTGCTGCTTGAGCACTTTGATGGCCACTTTGCGGTTCAGGCGTTCATCGACGCCGATATATACATCAGACATGCCACCATGCCCGATTTCCTCGCCCATCTTATAACGATTAGCTAATATATTATCTGTCATCTAACACAATTATATCATAATCTAACTTCGCGTGCGCGCAGGCACTGCGCTCAGAAGAACATGTGCAACCATTTAAAGGCGCTGCGATATGCGGGTAGTGAGCGGGTCAGCAGCTTTGCTACTGAGCAGGCGAACGTAGTAAGCATACGTTTTTCATAGCTTGCATAGCAAGCGATAATGAAAAACAAGTGTTTGCGCCTTAACTCGGAGCTCTGCGAGGCACAAGTTAGGGGTAATTTGCAAGCAAATTACTCTACTTTTGCTAACTTCGCGAGTGACATGCGCAGCATAGTAGAGCTTATATTGGGCGTATCAAGTTCTAGGAGTGTAAATCGATCACGATACTTACTCAAATGTGAGGTAAGCTCTAGGGCGAATCCAGGCCTAGAGACTACTGCAAAGCGCACCATGCTAAGGAGTGTCTCAATATCTTTCCACATGTGTAAAGTGCCCAAAACGTCTGCGCCAGCGATGAAAATCAGCTCTGCCTCAGGGTATCGCACTTTGAGGTCTTGTACAGTATCAATTGTGTAAGTATCGACACCACGCTCAATGTCTACCATTGAAATATCGAACTTGGGGTAATCCTTGATCATTTCACGTATCGCTTCTATGCGCACATTCGCATCTGCAATGCTGCGCTCGCGCTTAAAAACTGGAATGTATGTAGGCACAAATAGCACTTTATCGAGTTGAAGCGCCTCCATGGCCTGCTCAGCTAATGAAATATGACCTGGATGTACGGGGTCGAAAGTACCCCCCAAAATACCGACTTTCATTTTGCTGCTACTAGTCGACATAAGTGTTTATGATATCCCCTACTGCCCGTAGCAAACATCGGAGTTATTTGCGCACCAAGATTTGTAATCAAGTCGTGCAGCCTGGAAATCGTCTTCATCGTCGAAGAAGAGGGTTTCTCCAGTGCTTGGGTCAACGGTAATGAAGTAGAGCCAGTCACCAACGGCCGGATTTACTGCTGCAGCAATCGCTTCTTCGCCAGGGTTTGAAATCGGAGTCGGCGGAAGACCTGTGTTGAGGCGAGCGTTATATGGCGACGAGGCATCATCAAGGTCAGATTGATTCAGTTCAAGCACGCCTTTACCAGTACCTTTGTATACTCCATATGAGATAATTGTATCCATGGCTAGTGGCATGCCAATTTCCAAGCGATTATCGATTACTCGGGCGACTTTTGCCATATCCGCAGTTGAAGTAACTTCCTTTTGAATGATGGAGGCTTTAGTGATGATGTCTTGAACTTCGTCCATAGTAACGTTATATTTGTAGATTATCGCCCAGGTTTCGTCAATCATTTCTTTCAAAATATCTACTGCTAAAGTGCCATGCTCAAACTCATAAGTTGAGGGAAAAAGCCAACCTTCGAAAGAGGTGACACCGTCAGGGAGATTGTCTCCGAGTGTATTCAAAGCATCGTTCAAATCGTCAACTGTAAACTCTGAAGATTCGGAAATAGTCTGCAAAACCTGATAAACTGTATAGCCTTCCGGAATCGTAAACTTGATTTTAACAATGTTGCTGCGATTAAGAAGGGCGTTCAGAGCAGCAGTTGCGGACATATGCTTATAAAGCCTGAAACTTCCAAACTGCAACTGTGTATTTGGCCTTGCCCGCACCGCCTGCATAAAAGCACGCTCCGACTTTACAACTTCATTTTGGACTAGACTCTCCGCCACGTCGGCCGGAGTATCCCCTTCCTTAACTTTGATGATGACTTCTATACTTGTCTCATCTTGTACAGTGTAATCTGGAGCGTACACATAATTCATATACCCAAAATAACCACCAGCAGATATACCAGCAATTATGATCAGCACTAAAACGGTGGTGAAGATTTTACGACGTGCAGATTTACCCCGCAACTTTTTGGCGTGAGAACGAATATCTTCCACAGCATTTTCATCGTGAAGTGGAAACTGTGGGCCTGAATTATCAATAATACTCGAAATTGTTGGGGCTACCTCCTATTCTTCACTGTTAAGTGCATCAGCGGACGAGACTATTTCAGTAAGCTCTTGAGTGATGCCGGCCTGGCGAGCCTGATTTGCTCGACGTACGAGATCTTGAATCAAATCTTTTGCATTATCGGTTGCAGTATGCATCGCTCGCTGACGGCTTGCAGTTTCGGAGGCAGCAGCTTCTAGCAGACATGAGTGAACGCGTGAACGGATGTAGCGTGGTAGAATACTGTCAAGCACTTCAGACTCTCCGGGCTCGAAGCTATAAAGCGGCGGTATTTCGCCTTCTTGGAGTGGCTCCACTTCCTCACTAGCGTCGCTTTCGCCGTTGACACCAAGTAGATACTTATCAATCTTCTTCTCTTTGGTGTCAGCTAGGGCATCTTCATCGACAGCAAGGGGAAGCATACGCACAATACGCGGGCGCTGAGTCACCATATTCACAAACTCTGTGCACACGATCAGTAGTTCATCGACGCCTTTTTGTACATCAGGGTTTAAGAATGACTCTACCAGCGTATCAGCAATTTCAACTGCCCGATCGAACGTAGGTGCATCCGAGTCGCCTTCCCAACTTGCATCAACTTCGCGACCGCGGAATTGATAATATGATGCCGCGCGCCTTCCTGAAGTGTAGAGTACAGGAGTTTTCCCATCCGCAATAATCTGCTCGCAAAGCGCTTCGGTGGTGCGAATCACAGTTGCCGAATACGAACCTGCCATGCCACGGTCCGCAGCGATGCACAGGATCGCGATGCGCCCAGTCAGCTCACGACCACACTTCAAGCGGCCAGCAGTAAGAGGATGTACAACCTTTGTGTAGGTGGCAACTTCAGTAATGGCTTTAGTGATGGCCTCAGCGTACGGTTGAGATGCGAGTGCCAAATCGCGTGCCTTAGTGATGCGAGATGCTGCAATAAGCTCTTGGGCAGAAAATATTTTCTGCAAGCTTTTCGTGCTGGCAATTCGCTTTTTATATTCAAGTTGTGATACCACTAACACTATTATATCATGTTCTAACTTCGCGTGCACGCGCCCCCTCGGGGAGTAACTCCCCGTACCCCACCATTTCTCAAGTCGAAAACCACCGGAAACCGCTGGTATTTCTTTATTGAGAAAAGTAAGCTTCGCGTGCACGCGCCTGCTCGCGCGGGCAAAAATAAGTTGTGGTATAATAATATCATGAATGAAATCGACCGCAAAATGCTCGTTGAGTGCTTGACGCACTTAGATAGCGATACCAATGTTTACGGTATGTGCGGCTCAGGAAAAACTTCAGCTATCCAAAGTGCCATAAACTCTAGTCAATATGCAAGCAGTTTTGGCGAAACCTTCAAAAAGATGAACCGCATGTCGAACTTCCCAATACATCCAGTCTCACTTTTTGAACTTCAATCTGGGTACCCCATGTCCTCTCCAGTCGATTTTGTCGATGAGCTCATGATCTACGGGTGCTTCCCAGAAGTGTTGAGTAAAACAACCTTTTCCGAAAAGCAAAAGAAAATAATAAATCTCTACAACAATCAGATCTTGCCGAGTATCATCAATAACGAATCTTTTGACAAGACTGACCAATTCAAATCGCTGCTTAACTACCTGGCGAAAAACATCGGCGAACTTTTCTCAATTTCTAAAGTCTCAAGATTACTCGGTCTAAATGATCGAACCACAATGCGCTACTTGAAAATACTTCAAGATTATGACATCATCTTCCAAATTTCAGGTTATAAAAATCGTTCCCCGGAAGAGTTGACCAGGTTTAATAAATACTACTTCACTGACCTTGGGGTAAGGAATGCCATCATAAATGACTTTAGTACTACTTCGACTCGCCGTGATACGTTTGCATTATGGGAAAACTTTCTTTTTTCGGAGCGGCGAAAGTACATCGACTACCACCCAAGTGGCTCAAAAGTTTCTCTTTACTACTGGAGGACGTACAGTAAGCTAGAACTTTGCTGTGTCGAAGCGCAGAAAAATGATAGCGGTGAAGAGAAAATATTTTCATATCGCTTTTCAAATCGACCTGTGAACGCTTACTTAAATGCGCCTCGCCCTTTCATAGAGTCTTACCCAAAAACCATCTTCAAAAACGTTACGCCAAAAAATTGTCTAGAGTTTTTACTATGCCCTATAATCTGAATTCACCTTCTTTTCGTGACGAATTCCCGGCTTTAAATCAAACAGTTGGCACCAAATCTGCACCCCTAAACTATCTTGACTCAGCCGCCACCAGCTTAAAACCACGCCAAGTAATAGAAGCTGTTTCTAACTTCTACGCGTTTCATGGAGGGTCAGCCGGTCGTGGCTCACACTCCTTAGCAACTTATGCAGATGGCGTCGTTGAAGAGACGCGAGCAAAAGTACTTGAATTCACGAATGCATCTAGCAGTAAGTACTCCGCCATATTTACTTCTGGAGCGACCGAATCGCTAAACATGGTAGCAAATACAGTGGCCGCAAAACCGGGGCAGAATATCATTTTGACCAAAGCTGAGCATCATGCGAATATTGTCCCCTGGCAGATGCGTGCAAAAGCTGTCGGTGATGTTGAAATTCGCTACCTAGATGTAAACGACGCGGGAGAAATCCGCTTCGATACACTTAGCAATTTAGTAGATAGTTCAACTGCAGTAATCTCCTTTACTCACGCTTCAAACGTTACCGGGGTGGTGTCAGATTTCAGCTGGATACAAAGCGTGCGCGAAAAGTTTCCAGATGTTATAATAGTGTTAGATGCTTGCCAGTCGGTGGCACATTTGCCGTTGCAGCTCGATACGTCGGGCGTAGATTTGTGCGCCTTTTCAGCTCACAAAATGTATGGACCAAGCGGCTTGGGCATTCTCATCGGTAAGAATTCACTACTTGAGCAACTTCCCCCCTTTCAAACTGGTGGCGGGATAGTTGAGTACGTCGGAGAATATTCAACAACTTTCATGCCTCCACCCACAAGATTTGAGCCAGGCTCTATAAACACTGCCAATATCGCAGGGCTCGGCGCTGCTATCGACTTCATCGGAGATATCGGCTGGGGAAATATCACTACGCATGAGGAGATGTTGAAGAAGCGTCTTTTTGAGCTCGAAGGCATCGATGGTGTACGAATTCTAGGCTCTAGTCAAAAACGCCTAGGCCTAGCATCCTTTACAGTTGGTGGCATTCACCCACATGATTTGGGCCAGTATTTAGACGAGCAAGGTCTTGAGCTTCGCACTGGGCATCACTGCGCCCAATTGCTACATCGGCACTTCAAAGTATCATCATCTACGCGCGCTAGCATCGGCCTCTACTCGACGCCCCCAGAAATTGAGCACTTAATTGACAGCATAATCGGCGCAAAACGCTTCTTTAACGCCTAGTTATTGCATGCGGATATGTTCATTCACCACTGGCTGCTGACCAGCACGCTTTATTGCATCCACCATTTCGCTGAAAGTTCTCGTATCAGCAATTTCAAACTGAGCGTCACCATCCTCTTCGCCAGAGTGACGCCCTATACCAGTGTCCACACCGGCTGAAACTTTTGTCGCACAAATTTTGATAGCATTATCGCGAAAAACTTCACTTTCACGCGTAGATACAGTAATGTTCGCAAACGGCAAAAGCAGACGGTAAGCACAGATGACTTGAAGAAGATCCGCTTCTGAAACGTCCCCTGCATGGATTACAGTATTGTTCGGATTCAATAACTTATCCTCACTGCTACGCTCGTTTTTCCCGGCGATTATCGCACCTTCAATGAAGGCATTATTTCCAGTGGCAGGCCGAAGCCGTGGGCAAGACAGGGAAATCGCAGCATGTGGAAATTTGCGTTGGACTAGCTTTGCATGCAGACCGGTAGCAAATGCATCTTTCCTGAAGTCAGCAATGCCTAGTAGAGCCGCGAAAGCCACACCACGCATGCCGCCAAGCAACGCTCGCTCCTGAGCATTAAAGCGGTAGGAGAAGTTCCGCTTTTCACCACTGAGGTGCAGGAGCTTATAACGTTCACGGTCATATGTCTCCTGGAAGACGGTGACATAATCCACGCCATTGTCCTGCAGTAAGCGGTATCCATCAACATCCATCGGGTACACCTCCACGCCGACATTGGCAAAGTTTTGACTCGCGATTTTGGCTGCACTTGCTATGTATTCAGGTGTACTTTTACGCGGTGCCTCCCCTGTCAGCAGTAGAATTTCTTGCATTCCGCTTTGTGATATAGCTTCTAACTCGTGCGTTATCTCTGAATCATCTAGCTGAACGCGCTTTATCTTGTTGACGTAAGAAAATCCGCAGTAAATACAGTTACTTTGACAATAGTTCGCAAGGTATAGTGGTGTAAAAATCGCTACCGAGTTTCCGAAATGTGCCCGAGTAACCCTCTTCGCTAAAGTGGCGATTTCTTCTAAATGCGGCTTAGCAGCAGGTGAAAGCAGTGCAGCAAAACCCGGTTCACTTAAATCTCCCTCACTTGCCACTTCGTCAAGTGCGTGCAGAACATCATCATCGCCAAAGGAGTCAATGTCAAAACGTGCCCGTGCGCTCAGAACTGTATCCATAATGTCAGACTCAATATCTTGCATAGTTCACCTTACCTCGTAAAACTGCCACACATAACAAAAGTATCGACAATTAGCTCTCCCCTAGAAATCCGGTCAGCGGAGAAGACGCACTACCTTCACCTTCTAGCACTTTGCCAAGACCAGCTAAGTACGCACTGCGCCCAGCATGAATCCCATCCTTAAACGCGCGCGCCATTAAGGGGATGTTTTGCGCAGTGGCGATGCCCGTATTTGCCATGATAGCTGTAGCCCCCATTTCCATGGCTAGAGCGGCTTGGCTAGGGCGCCCGATACCAGCATCAACGATAATGGGTAGGTCGATTTCATTGATCAGTATTTTAATGAACTCTCCAGCCGCTAAGCCTTTATTGCTGCCAATTGGCGCAGCTAAAGGCATTACGCAAGCTGCTCCAGCTTTCACTAAATCGCGCGCCACGTTTAGGTCTGGATACATGTAAGGCATCACGCAAAAGCCCTCACTAGCAAGCACTTCGGTGGCTTTGATGGTCTCAAAGTTGTCTGGTAGAAGATATTTCGAATCGCGCACTACTTCTATCTTCACAAAATCACCTGCCCCAAGCTTTCTTGAGAGCCTAGCGATGCGAATAGCCTCCTCTGCGTTTTGTGCACCTGATGTATTGGGCAAAATGCGCACATGCTTTGGTATGAAATTCATGATATTCTCTTCAGTTGAATCATTGCTCGCCCGGCGAAGCGCTAGAGTTATAATCTCTGCTCCAGCCTCTTCGACTGATGCTTTGATTAGCTCATGTGAATATTTACCAGACCCCAAGATAAAACGACTCGAAAACTGGTAAGTTTTACCATCTTGGGTGCTCAGCGACCACTTATCTTCTGCGTGATTTTTTTCTGCGTGCCCAGATCTATTCAAATTGTCTTGCATGGTCATATTATGCCTCCCTTTCGCCCATAATTAGTCGTAGAATCATATTCGCTTGATGCCCTGCCGCAACTAACACGCGTGGCGCCATAAGCCCTCGCCCAGGCTCGGCTGCAGTTTTCAAATCACCAGCAATGTACATCCTTGGAGCAGCCTCTCCAGTTTGTATGCTATTTGCGCTATCAAATCCAGCTAAACCAGACGCTCCGACATAGAACTTTTGAGCAAATGCATCTTCCGTGCGAAAAGAGGTTGCAAGCTCAGCTTTAGCCATAGGGTTATCAAAAGCTTCACAGATAATATCTACATCACCAAGCAGAGAAACGGCGTTATCGCGAGTGATTTTTGCCTCCACAGTTTCCACTTCGATATACGGATTAATTTCGCCAATCAATGCCTTTAGAGCATCAGTTTTTAACATGCCGAGATGCGAGATAAAGTACTGCTGACGGTTCAGGTTGCTCGGCTCGACCACATCAAAATCGATCAACTTTAGCTTCCCTACTCCGATCCTAGCCAAAGCAATTGCAATATTTGAACCAAGACCACCTAAGCCACAGACCGCCACTGAAGAGTGCTTCACCTTTTGGTGCACACCAGGCGTATGGCGGCTGACCATTAGCGCTTCAAGCTTATCTTTATCTGGCAAAACACCACGTTCGATAAACGTCACTGCAGACTGCTCGTCGACTTCTATGTCTACACCTTGTGCAACTGCAAAACCGTCGACAATGCTGACCAATTTCGACTCTTCAGCGTTATTCTCGTACACGAACTTTGCGCGCAAATCACTTAGCTTCATCAATCTCAAACCCTTTCGACTCATATTGTAAATGCTTGAATACCATCTGCAGGCAGACTGGTACGATTAAAACTGGCACGATTACCCACCACCAACGAAGTTCAGAACTTCTAAAGTATCACTTTGCTTCACTATAGTCGCCTCAAAATCATCTTGGCTGACTACTTCACCATTTAGCTCAACTACGATCGTCGCTAAATTGTAACCATTTTCAGACAGCACGAAATTCAAGCTGGCATTTTCATGTACAGCGACATCCTTTCCGTTGATACGGACCACATTTCTCCTTCCGCTAGCATTACCTAGATCAAGTACCGTCTACTCTCAGCCCCGCTACTGATGGTTTCCACCCCACCGCAACGAACATCCCCTTTCCCAGGGGCAGGCACCGGTCATATCTCTATTATAGCACTTATTTTCGCCACGCGTGAGAGAAGGTTTCAGCAGCGCTCTTGACATCTTGGCTGTGCGAGATGTAGGTGATACAGCAATACCCAGCCGCACCAGCTTGCTTCAAGGGTAAAGCATCTTCTGGGGTGACCCCTCCAATGCCCAAGATTGGCAGATTCGGCGCTAATGAATGCGCGTACTTTGCCAACTCGCCCCAGCGCGTGATACCTAAACCAGAGGGCACATCTGGCTTCGATAAGGTATCATTTAGCGGACCCATACCGACGTAGTCTAGCGCGCCCGACGTAAAATACTGCGCAGCTTTTTCTAAAGCGTCTTCACTGCGGCAGGAAAGCCCAATGATGGCGTTATTGAAGCCAATTGCATCAAACATCATGCCGACGACATCTGGTGGCAAATCGTTCTGGCCCAAATGCACTCCGTCAACACGATAGCCGTCGAGATGAAGAGCCATTGCCACGTCAACTCGATCGTTAATGATTAGGAGCGGACCTTCTTTAGCGTCTGGGAAAAGGTCGCTTAGCATTTGAGACGTCTCCCTCGCCACTTCAAGAAACTTATGTGCACTTAACGCTTTGCCGCTCACATCCTTTTCGCGTAGTTGCACAGTCGTAACGCCTCCAAGAACAGCTTGTTTCACCACATCTAGCAATGGGCGACCATTCGTATTCTCGCTCCCTACACAAAAGTAGACCGCCAATTTTTTACCTTGACTTGTGTTCATTCTACCCCTTTACATTTCTACCCGTTTTCATACTTTCTACTCAATCACTTTCCACATGATTGATATCGTTCAGAAGCTCTTGTGTGGTGCCACCGTTGACACTGGTATTCGTGGCACTGATATTTTGCGCATCATCACCCTTGCCCTCAATCAGGCGTTTTGAGGCAAAACGCTGATGCAGAAAATAGAAGATGAGTGCTGCTGCTAAAATTACGGCTGAGAAAATCACTTGGGTGATACCACCATCTAGAACTGAACCTACACTGCATAGTAGTAGTACTACCAAAACGCTTAGGGCAAGAACTCTCCAGAAAGGTGCTAGCTCTTTGAAGAGTAGTGCGCAAACGCAGATAACGCCAAAGTAGATAACGTTCAATATAGCTCCAAGCTGCACTAAATTGATGGCTTGGTCTCCAAGTAGCAAAATGACTGCACCAACTACGCAGACCCCTTGGTATGGTGCCCATGATTTTGCTACAGGCTTAGGGAGACTACCTTCAGTAGCTGCGCGTTGCAGAGATACGGCGAGCAGGCGCATCAGCACCAGAGCAGTAGTAAAGAGGGCAAGTAACGAGCCAACAGTCACAAATATGCTAATAGTTTGCACACCTGAGGCGCTACTAACCACACCTAATGCCGAGAAATATGGTGTGTACAGCTCAGACGCATCGCTACCGTAACTAGACGGCAAGACACCGTTTAATATAACCATCTGCAAAATGTAAAGTGCTGCGACAACTAGCATTGAGACCAACATTACCACCGGAACGTTTTTCTTCGGGTTCTTAAGCGAGCTTGAGAGGAAGGCAGGGGTCACGATAGCACCATAGGCAAGGATTGCCACCGGGAGGGAAATGCTGATGCTTTCAAAGGGGGAATCACCAGCTTTTGCGGAAATGTTCCCGAATGAAAAGGCGCCAGAGTTCACGAAATAAAATGCTAGAAAAACCATCAGCAGAGCTAGAAAAATCACCAATACGCCGTTTATGCGTACAGATGTTTTGAGCCCAGAGATATTAAGTAGCGCGCAGAGTAGTAGTACCAAAATTGACGCCACCGCCACCAAGATGCCAGTATCACCCTGTACAGGCAGTATGTAGAATAGATATTTCGCAAAGTAGCTACAAGAAAAAATCACCCCAGCAAAACACCCTGCTGCGTAAACCACCATGCCGATATAGCCAACTAAGCTGGCTGATTTTTGGGCTGATTTTTGGGCTGCTTTTTTGGCGCCAAATGTCTTTTCTATGATGCGCTTAGGGTAAACGTAGATACCACCATCTTCGCCCGGCCACCTTCGGGCAAGCTGGGCGACCACCATTGCAAACGCTAGATTTATCAGCGCTGCTAGAGCCCAACTCAAGATTGAATAACTACCGGCGAAAGCAATTGTGACCCCAGAAAGCGAGAAGATAGCAGATCCTACCATCGCCCCGACTGTTAAGGTGATTGCCCACAGCACCGATATTTGCTTTGATGACGTAACATTATTCATAGTCAAATTATATCATACTTGACATGTACGTGCATGATGTGGTATAATGGTTGTAGGCGAGGGAGATTGCTTCGTTTTTGCTACGCGTTTTCTAACGTTTCATGTTTTGCTATGTCAAATCACGGTCAAATCCGGCAGATTATGAGCTAGACTGCATGAAGTAGCAAAACATCACTCAAACGAGGTGCCCAAAAGGAGGGTGCGGATGGTATGGCTGATATGACTAACTAGTTAAAACGCTATGCAGAAGCAATAGATTCCGTAATCGACGAAAGGATATAAGATATGGCTGATTTTAGCTTTGAAGCACCAGTACGCGAGGATTTTGGAAAAGGTTTTGCGCGTCGGGCAAGAATGTCTGGGCAAGTCCCAGCAGTTGTGTACGCAGGTGGAAGTAACCCTGTACACATCACCCTACCAACCCATGAAGTAACCCAAGCAGTACGTTTGCAAAACGCTCTGTTTGAGGTGAAAGCTGGTGGAAAAACTTATAATGCGCTCGTGAAAGACATTCAGCGCGACTTTGTGACCCGCGAAATTGAGCACATCGATCTACTTGAGGTTAAAGCTGGTCAATTGGTGACCGTGCCTGTGCCGCTTAAGGTCGAGGGTGAGCCAAAACCTGGTTCATTTGCTACCACGTCTGTAAAAGCTGTCAGCATTAGCGTTGATGCAAATAACATTCCGCGCTATGTCGTACTAGACATTAATGGCAGTGAAGCTGGTGCGCACTTCGCACTTAAAGATGTGCAGATACCCGCTGGCTCGACACTTGCAGGCAATGCTGACCGTATCATCACAGCTGTGAAAGAGCGTGCGCAACGCCAAGAGAAGCAAATTGACACCCCTGGTGGTGGGCCTGAAGAAGCTAGCGAAGATGCTAGTGAATCTGAAAGTGAGTAACCCACACCTTTGAAGCTGGTTTGCGGGCTAGGCAACCCTGGTAAAGAGTATGCAAATACCCCCCATAACGCCGGGTTTATGGTGGTCGACCACTTAGCTAATGCATGGAACATATCTTTTCAGTCCAAATTCAACGCACTGCTTGGTAGTGGGCTTGTAGGCGGTGTCAAGTCAGAGCTTGTGAAACCACTTACCTTCATGAATTGCTCCGGTGCTGCTGTGCAACAAGTGGCTTCCTACTTCAAGATATCGCCTGAAGACATTATCGTCGTTCATGATGATATCGACCTAGAGTTCGGCCAGATTAAGCTGAAAAAAGGTGGTGGTGAAGGTGGCCATAACGGTCTGCGCTCGATAACTTCAGCACTAAAGACTAAGGAGTACTTACGCGTACGAGTTGGAATCGGGCGCCCGAAAGATTCCCTCGGCTCCAAGACGGCAGCTAGCCACGTGCTAAAAGGCTTGTCGGGAAATAGCCTCCAAGAGCTCAAAACCTTAGCTGAGCAAGCAAGTAACGCTGTGGAGCACTTACTTAAAGAAGGCTTATCAGCTACGCAAATGCGATTTCATGGAGTGAATTAACCAGCTAAAATGACACCTCTAGAGATATTAAATCAAATTGAAGTGTCAGATGAGCGCTATTTTGACCAAGTGCTCGAAATTGCCAACATACAGCACTACTCCCCTAATCAGATCAGAGTCCTAAAGCGCCCGATGCGTAGCGTCTTCTTACTTTCACTGCTGAAGTTCAAAAGGGTCTACATAATGCGTGGAGTTGATAGTTTACGCATTGATAACGTTTCGCTCAGCTTGGACAAAACTCGCTCATTAACGCTCTACACAGAAGTTTCGTACCCTCGCGACCCACTTTTACTTCAGCTAGTCGATTTGGGGTACATACGCACTGAGCACGTCAATTTTGAAGGTGAATTCACAGTACATGGCGACAGTATTGATATCTTCGGTTTTGGTGAGGATAACCCGTGCACACTAGACTTCTTCGATGATGAGCTTGAAAGCATTTTTAGCTATAACCTGCACAGTAGGGCGCGTCTCAAAAAAATCGATAAGCAAATTATAGACATGAACCCGGAAGTATTATCGACATCAGGCGATTCACCCCCAGCGCAGACAGTAGCGCACACAGTAGCGCAGACGGTAGATAAAATAGCCAAAGAGAGTGCATGTGTACTGATACTTGACCCCGAGTTGATACCCGAATCCTTGGATGACGAATACATTTCGATGCTAAAATTGCTCAAGAAATCCGACGTTCCGACTATTGCGATCACGGCATTTGGTGATGTTTCAAATGAGATTTTGACACAAGAAGAAGTGCTTCTGGAAAAATTCACAGACCACATAATGAACACCCAACTAGGGGTAGCGCTCACCTCATATCTTGATTATACCACAAAGTCAGCGCGTGTGCAGGAGGCTGAATCGAAGTCAAATGCAAAGCCTGTACGCCCTCCTTTGAAAGTAGATGATCTTGAAATCGGCGACTACTTGGTACACGATTTACATGGCATCGGCAAATACGTCGGCAAGCAAATGCGTGAAAACCACTTCGAAAAGGCCTTTGATGGGTCAGGCCTCGTTGAGGAGTACTTAGTGATTGAGTATGCATCGTCAAGTCGAAAGAAGAATGCGCCACCTGATCATCTTTTTGTAGCTGCATCTGACCCGCAAAACTTAGCCCTCTACATCGGTGCGAGCACACCTCGTCTCTCACGCTTTGGCGGGGGTGACTTTGCGAAATCGAAGGCCAAAGTAAAACGATATACTAACGACGTTGCTAAAGAGCTGATCAAGATCTATGCTGGAAGGATGCGCACTCGCGGCATAAGATACTTAGAAGATGATGCTTGGATGCGAGAGCTTGAGCACAGCTTCCCCTATGAGCTCACACCTGACCAGGCTACGGCCATTGAAGCTGTGAAAGAAGACATGGAAAGCGAACATCCTATGGACAGGCTCGTCTGCGCTGACGTGGGTTTCGGCAAGACTGAAGTAGCTTTAAGGGCGGCGCTAAAAGCTATCAGCACCGGTAAACAAGTCGCCCTACTCGTTCCGACAACCATCCTTGCCTCCCAACATTTTGAAACATTTTCATCGCGTTATGATAACTTCCCCATTGGGGTCAAAATGCTCAACCGATTTGTCACCGCTAAAGAGCGGGCTCAGATTTATAAAGATGTTGAAAATGGTAAGATTGATCTACTAATCGGCACACATGCTCTACTAACGCCTAAAGTGCGCTTCAAAGACTTAGGCCTAGTCATCATAGATGAGGAGCAACGTTTTGGGGCAATGCATAAGGAGATGCTCAAAATGCAGAACTTAGGTATAGACGTTTTGGCAATGTCCGCCACCCCAATACCACGCACCTTAGAAATGGCGCTTACAGGGGTTCGTGACATTTCCACCATCGCTACCCCACCCGAAAATCGCCGTAGCATCATCACTAATGTTCTAGAGCATTCTGACACTTTGGTTGTCGACGCAATTTTAAGCGAAGTGCGTCGCGGTGGGCAAGTCTTCGTAATTCACAACAATACTAAAACGATTTCTAACCGCTGCCAAAAGCTTTCCAATCTAGTACCAGAGGCCCGCTTCGCCTACGCACATGGGCAGATGGTGGAAGGTCGCATCGACCGCATCATTGATGACTATTGGCGTGGCAAAATCGATGTGCTCGTTTGCACAACCATTGTTGAAACCGGGCTAGACATTCCTAATGCGAGCACTTTAATCGTTGAGAACGCTCAGAACTTTGGCCTAACCGGGTTGCATCAGTTACGCGGGCGTATAGGGCGCTCAAGTACGCAGTCATACGCATACTTCTTCTATCAGCCAGGGCGCACTTTGACTGAAAACGCCTACAAACGCCTAGAAACCATTCAAGACTTGAGTGAATTGGGTGCCGGCACAGCTATAGCGCTCAAGGATCTTGAAATGCGCGGAGCTGGAAACTTTCTAGGTGCTGAGCAGTCTGGTTACATCGCTGGCGTTGGGTACGATATGTACATCCGCCTGATGCAAGAGGCAATTGAGCGCTTCAAGGAGCTAAGCCAAGCAACTCCTTAGCGTGCGTCATGGCGGCACTTGATGTATTCCCTGAAAGCATACGAGCAATCTCTTCTAGGCGCGCATCGCCGTTAAGCTCTTCGATTCGGGCATGCATACCCGCCTTGTCCTCCACTTTCACGATACTGTACTGATGGTCGGCTTTAGCGGCGATTTGCGCCAAATGTGTTACGACAACAATCTGCATATCTTTAGCGATTTCGCTAAGCAAATTGGCGACCTTATTCGCAATATCGCCTCCGATTCCTGCATCCACTTCATCGAAGACCATCAATATTGCGCTACTTGGAGATTTTCCGCTTGGTCTCGCTTTGGACTTCTTATTTGCCCCAATATGCTTCTCGCGCAAAATGACAATCTCCACAGCTAGCATTATGCGTGAAAGTTCACCGCCAGAAGCTACTTTGCCGATTGGCCCGAGTGGCACCGAGCTGTGCGGAGAGAAGAGCAAACTAAACGTGTCGACACCATAAGCGTTCAAAGTGTCACTTAAGCTTACTTCAAGACTTACGCTAGCATCACCAAACCCAAGCTCAACTAATTGATTACTAACACCTTCGCTAAATTTTACGCTTGCTTCAACTCGTAAACTATGCAAATTTTGTGCTTGTTCGAATGCTAGCTGGCGGGCATGATCGACTTTTTCTTTTAAATCTTCAATACTTTCAAGTTGATCGAACGCTTCCACACTTGCTTTAGCATCTTCATAGACTCTTAAAACGTCACTTAGGCTTGGGCCCCATGAATTAGTTAAAGTATTCAAATCATTCAAACGTGTTTCAATATAGTCAAGATCAGCTTGGCTATACTCTAAACTGTCCATTTGTTGCTGCACTTTACGTGAGATACTATTTAAATGCAGGTAAAACTCTTCAATCCCATTAATCTCGCTCTCAAAATCATCGTCGCTATAAGCTGTAAGTTCTTGTAAGCTATTTTCAAGTTTCGACAACAACGAACTCGTACCTTCAGTAGAGCCATCAACGCCCTCAATGCTTTGCAAAATTCTCTGTAATATCTCACCTACTTGACCGCTGTGCAAAATGCGTTCACGGCGTTTTAGTAGCTCCTCTTCTTCACCGTCTTGAATGTTAACTCCATCTATTTGAGATACTACGTACTTGTTGTACTCATAGTTCTTCTTCAACTCAGACGCTCGCTCTTCGAAGCTGGCTAAATCACGCTCAAGATTCTTAAAATTCGTATATAATGCCTGATACTCTTGCAACAATGGCCAAATGTTAGCGAAATCGTCAATCAGCTCCCGAACTTTTTTGGGCTGACTTAACTGCAGGTGATCCTGCTGACCATGGATGACTACTAGATGCTCAGAAATATCTTGTAGAGTTGCGCTCGGCACCTTTTTACCGCCAAGAACGGCACTAGCGCGCTTCGTCTGCGAATCAATACCGCGAGAGATTATCAGGCTATCATCTATATGCGCGCCAACTTCTTCTACAGCATTTTTGACAGATTCCAAAACGCCTTCAAACTCAGCTTCAACCTCGATGCTACCAGTCAGCGTTTCTTTCAAGCTTTTGATACGCTCAGGCGTTTCGCCAGCGATTAGCGCCAACGAGCTTAGAAGCATTGACTTACCAGCTCCAGTTTCACCGGTTATAGCCGTCATACCAGGTTTAAGGGTCAATGTTGCACTTTTGAAGACGCCGACATTTTTGATACTGATTTCATGCAGCATGCTATTCTTCGTCTTTCACTTCAGTATCTGTCGCCTTTTCATCCTGCCAACTGTGCACAGGAAGGTTAAACTTTTTCACTAGACGATTCGTGAAGAGCATATCAGAAAGGCGTACAAAGCTAAGTTGTGTTTCGCTTTTTCGAACCTCTATCGTTGAGCCCACTGGCAGACGGTAGATTCGGTGCCCATCGCAAACTAAGGTCGCAAAGCCAGATGCATACTCATCAACACTTAAGCGGAGTGTGCACTGGCTACCAAGTATCAGCGGGCGAGTAAAAAGCGCGTAAGCAGCTACTGGAACGACTTCAAAACATTCCACATCTGGCCATATCACGGGGCCGCCAGCCGAGAAGGCGTGAGCGGTGGATCCAGTCGCAGTGGATATGATTATCCCGTCGCAGCCGTAACTTGAAAGCGGTACCGAATCAACTTCTAAGCGCGTTTTCATCATACCGTATCGCTCTCCCGAAACGCCCGCCTTTTCAAGGGCTGCTTCATTAAGTGCCCAATCCTGTATCTTCGTGCCATCTGGAAGTTGCATTTCCACACTCAAAGTGCTACGCTCCTCCAAAGTGTATGCACCACTTGCCAAAGCCTTCGGGACATCAAGAAGCGCTTCACGACTAGCGTCGGTTAAGAATCCGACTTTTCCGAAATTGACACCTAAAACCGGCGTGTTTTTACCGTAGAATTTTTCGTTTACGCTCAAGAAAGTTCCATCTCCTCCGAGCGAAACCCCAAAGTCATAGGTTTTGTCCGCACTTAACTCAAAGTCCACTTCAAAGCCTTCTGCACGCATTTTTTGCACGAATAACTCTATCAGTGATGCGAATTCTTCCGCAACACCATCTATCCCTTGGCGGCATTCAAGGTAAGCACTTTTCATATACTGTCATTATAGCACAACTTATAAGTTAGCGTGGAGGTTTTGTGAAAAACGCTTTATGGATTGTCGGGAAAGTTGGCGTTCCCGATGGGGTATGGTAAGATATCAGCAAGCCATGGGAAGATTACCTGAAAACAAAGCGCGACAATTCCGGCAAGAATCAGTAGCACCAAGATAACTTTTAGCCATACTGGGAGTGGTATTACATTGAATAGTGCTTTATACATTACGCTCCTTAAAAATCGATATGCGTTCCGACGTCAAGTAGCTCTTGGGGAACTCCTGACCTTACTTCTGCCCAGTACTTAAACTTAGCGTGTACTATATAACGTTTATCTAGCGACCAGCGCGGGTGGCAGGTGGTGTACGTTAGTAGGCGCTCAGTCGGTAAAACTGCAGCACTTTGCCCAGGGACTGGATTTATGACAGTGCCATTGCTGGGGTCGACGATTTCATAGCTGCTCATATCGTATACATACCAGTAGTGTAAAGTACGCACGACCAAAGCGTCGCCTACCACTAGCTTGTCGATATCACCCATCGGAGCGCCATATCCGTCGCGGTGAGCTGCTGCAGCGAAATTGCCCACACATCCAGGCATTGCAGTATTCTCGTAGTGACCATACCCTTGGCGATCTAAAACCCGCACCTTATTTGTACCCTGGACGATATTGCGCGAGTAGTCGGCACCCCACTTGGGCACATATGAACGCCCGATCATGGTCTTTTCCACTAAAGGATTCTTCCAGTTGGAATTATACTGCTCTTTCCAGTCGACTCCCCAGAGCTCGCGGTACTTGTCGTCAGTTGCGCCAGTCGAGTCACATGGCATGTAGTCTAGTGGTACAGCGGGGGTATTTGGATCCTCTGGCACATCCCACTGCACCTTTGCAGAAGCTTCCTTTTGCTCGTAGTACGCAGGGACAGCTGTCCACCAAACCAACCAGATGAAATATAATGCCAAAAAAAACACAAGCGTAAAAAGCAGGTCAGAGAAAACTACCAGAGCAGTCACATCAGACTGGCCTTTTTTAACGCGCGCAGATTTACGATCCGATTTTTTTCTCGGCTCCTCACCCCGTACTTCACCCACTTTATTCTCCAGTTTATCTTCCGACTTACCTTCTGATATGCCTTCTGGGGTGCTCACAGTTGTTTCCACACACTAATTATAACACACTTGGGCGCAAATGTCAAGCACTTTTTGGGTAGCATCTTAAGCTAGGCATGCGTGAAGGTGCTAGCGGGGATATCAAGTAGGAGTGTCAAGTGGGCAGGACTAATGGTCTAGTAGCACCCCAGGCTCGCGCGCACGATGCGAGTAGCTTAGTAGTAGTCACCACCGGAGACGTTAAGGTAAGTTTCAAGTGGAACGTTTTGGTCAAACACTTTCGTAGCGTTATCCAGGCCGATGTAGCGCAAGTGCCAGGGCTCACCATGGTAGCCTGTAATACTTTGCCAAGCATCTAAATAACGCACTATAAAGCCGAACCGATGTGCGTTTTGCGCCACCCAGTCTGTTGCGTAATTGTAGGTCTTATCGTCAATGCGATACAAATCACCACTACTATCTTTCAGGTCGAAGGCAAGCCCACTTTGGTGCTCTGAATAACCTGGTCGTGCCGAAAACGTATCTGCATCGGCTTGGCCGCTTTGTGCAACGTACTGGTTATAAAGCGATGCTTGCGTATTAAAGCTACGGAATCCCGACCAAGAGTTTATCACGTCTATGCCTGCCTTTTCGCTGCCGCTATCAGCTCCTTCAAATGCTTTACAGCCGCCCCATCTTCACCGGGGTTGTAGCTAGCTGGCAAGGGGTGCTTTTTATTCACTACTATAATGCCACCCTTCTCATATGGAGCAGTAGCCGTTTGCGGAGTGAATACCTCTTCTGGAGATTCTTGCTCTGCTACCTGATCCGCCTCTTCTTCAGCCTGATCGTCGCCCGGCGTTATTGTATCAACTGGTTCGCTTACTTCAGCATCATCGAGAGCATCTTGGCGATTCACATTTGTGACCATCCAAGCGATCACAATTCCTATACTTAAGACAAATAGTGCCACAACACCAATAATCTGGAAATGTTTCTTCTTCATGACTATATTATAACACATGAGCTAAAAGTATGCTATAATAATGATGTGGTAAACGAAATGATGGATCGCCCGATCATACAAGCGGACGTTTTGAGTTTTTTGCGCGTCAATCAACGCCCATTCGGAGGCAAACTTAAAGCATTACAGGACTTTGCCAATGACAATAAAATGCCCATAATACCTCATGAAACTGCCGTATTCTTACAGTTCTTTCTCCAAACCTTAAAGCCTCAGAACATCTTAGAAGTTGGTACTGCAATCGGGTTTTCAGCTGCGTTGATGGCTCTCGCAACGCCTGATGATACGCATATTACTACTATCGACCGCTATAAACTAATGAGCACTAGAGCGCGGGAAAACTTTGCAAATATGGGGCTAGATGAACGCATCACGCTAATTGATGGCGATGCAGAAGATCTGTTGCCCAAAATGAGTGAAGATGCTAGCTGTGATAACAAGTTTGACTTCATTTTCCTTGATTGTGCGAAGTCAAAATATATCCAATTTCTCCCCTTTTGCCTTAAGATGCTAGCAGATGATGGTGTGATTATGATTGACGACATCTTCCAAGCTGGTACAATTTTCGATGACCCCAGCATTGTTAAGCATAGACGAAGACGTATATTTGAGGGATTAAACCAACTTCTAGTTGAAGCAAATACTAACCCCGAGCTCATTTCCACTAGCATACCGCTTGGAGACGGCATTTTGCTCATTAGGCGTAAAACATAAAGAAGCTGGCCGTAAACGGTATGAAGTATCCCGCCACAAAAAGCCCCACTAACGCAATGAACATAATTAATCGCCATGATAAAAGTGGTCGACACTTAATGGCTAGGACTATAAATGAAAGTGCTGCTAAAGTTATGATGGTCACCCCTGGAAATGCTTCTTTAAAGTTCACGTCAACGACTATGACGCATATCGCAATGCATATGCCAAGTGGTAGCGAAAACTTAAGCACTCGCTTCAAGAATCCGGGTCGATAGCGGGTGTTGTTTGGAGGCAGGGCTAAGAAGAATGCCGGTATTCCTATACAAAGTGCTGAAACTAGTGTCAGCTGGATGGGCATAAAGGGGTAGTTTATCTGCATTGCCACAGTAATGAATGAAAGCGCGATTGAATAAAAGGTCTTCACTAAGAAAAGCGATGCAACACGTTCGATGTTCGCTATGACACGTCTACCTTGCCCTACAACATCGGGCAGCTTTGCGAAATCTGAGTCCAGTAGCACAATATTCGCCACCGCCTTTGAAGCGGGCGCGGCATTTCCCATAGCGATACCAAGATCTGCTTCTTTTAGGGCGAGCATATCGTTTACACCATCGCCGGTCATGCCGACCACCTGACCTTGCCCTTGCAACTGCTTCACAATCTCTAGCTTAGTTTCAGGCTTTGCTCTACCCACTACAGTTTCAATGCCTACCTGACTTGCGATACTGCGGACAGTCACTTCATTGTCACCCGAAACCACTTGCACATTAACTCCAGCATCTTTGAAATACCCGATGATATCTTTGGCCTGGGGGCGGATTCGCTCTTGGCAGATGATAATGTATTGAACCTTATCGCCAACTGTACACACAAGCACGCGCAAACCGTTTGTGGTATAATTAGTTACATCAAGCCTTTCGGCTATTATTTCTGGTGCGCCTAATCTGGAGGCTAACTGTTTCGCGTGGTTTTTCACCTGTTTTGTCTGCGCGCAGTTTTTCGCCTGATCGTCCACACTGCTATTTGTACCATTTGCTACACTTGACCCCAATGACGCGTTGGTGGCGCTTGTGGTAGTGAAGCCATTTGGAACCACGGTTTCGCTGTACACGATTTCACTATATTTGCGCGCTGAGCTGAACGGCAAGTCGGAAATCGTCGAAAGCTGGGTGCGTGAACCCACCTCCTCGAGATATTCACTAATTGCCACAGAAGTGGTTGTGCCTCCAGGAAGTTTTGATAATGTGTAAAGCACATCTAAATGAGGGTCGTCTGGTGATATGGCCTTAAAATTGGCGTCCAGAATTTCCACGACTTGAACACTACCATCAGTAATTGTACCCGTTTTATCAAGGATCAGCTCATTCACGCGCGCCAAAGTTTCGACGGAGTTTAGCTCAGTGACCAGAACGTTTTTACGGGCAAGGATAATTGCTGCAAGTGCGAAATTCAGCGATGTGAGCAAAACTAGCCCTTCTGGAATCATGCCGATGATGCCGGCAGCGGCGTAAACTATAGCGTTTCGCCAGCTGCCATTCGCGATCGCTTCTAAGACCCCCCCAGCCTCGAACATGTTCGTCAGAATAAGCAAAATCGAAACTGGAATGATGCCAAATGAGATGTATTTCAATATCTTGTTGATACCGTCCCGAAGATCTGAAGAGGCCAACTTGAACTCTTTGGCATCAGCTGTCAGTTTTGCTGCATAACTTTCACTTGACGAGCTTTCAACGAGCATGATGCACTCACCAACGATGCAAGTGGTGCCACTCATCACCTTGTCTAGAGCGCTTTTCGAGATGTTATGTGACTCGCCCGTAAGCATTGACTCGTTTACCTCTATGCTCCCGCTGATAATTTCGCCATCAGCAGGTATTTGGAATCCTGCGGAAATTGTCACCAAATCACCCTCAAGAATGCTTTCAGATGATATTTCGATCCGCTCCTTATCGCGAATCGTAGTGTAGACTTGCTTGGTCAAAATCGATAAACGGTCTAGCTCTTGGCGAGCTTTTAGCTCAGTTACGATACCGATTGCGGAGTTGATAATGATTATCAGCATAAAGAGACTCTGCTGAAATGCGCCGGCTGCTAAAACGAAAAGTGCCACCACTGAAAGCATCAGATTAAAAAGCGTTAAGATATTCTCACGCAAAATTGATGATATCGCCCTAGATGAGGTGCTTGAAGATTTTACGATCGGGGTACCCCTATTAATCGCATTGACTGAGTTAGGTGTGTCTATCAGCCTAGCCTCCTGGGCGCACAGCTACTGGATATCGCTCAGCCCCAACGACTCTAACACTTAGAACATCTTCAGTTCCATCGGTACTCTTCGGAGGTATATAAATAGCCACAACAGTCAGGTACTCTGCAGTGATACTTGTAGTGGCTTGCTGCGAACCGAATAGGGCGCGCTCTGCATCTGAGGCTGGGGTTGCGTAGATTCCCCCGCCAGCTGCCCTGACCCAGGTAGAGCTAATTGACCCCACTGCCAAAGCTCCTCCATTGACGGTGCGTAGTGCGCGGATGCTTTTGGGGTCAGCAGTAAAGGCCTGCGATTGCGACCCCCCAATGCCAGAAAGCTGCCCTGCTGAAATTTGATATGCGTCGACAACCTGCTTGCGAAGCTCGTCCGCAGTGTTAAAGTTTGACACAAATTCTGAAGCGTCGCCATTTTGTAAAACGTCAGCATAGCGATTAAATACGTTCTGCGGAGATGCTACCAACTCTTCGTCACTCACATCAACTGGAGCAGACCCGATGGTTGCTACATCAAATTTCGGAAGGTCAATATTGGCAAAAAGACGCACAACAGACCAGAGCTTATAATTATCGTGCACAGTTTTTTGATTCAACACTAAAAGTCGCTCACTTTGCCTATCTTGAGTTATGTCCGTGATGATAAAATTACACCTTGGCCAAAACTGACCATTAGTGATAGCAATCTGTTTACTAGTTATGGGAATCTGCATATTCACGTCTTGCACACCGGCTGCTTTAGCAACTAGCTGTGCACGTCTTATCGCAAGCTCTGGGCCGTCTAAGCGAGCATCGAGTATGACACCGTCGTTAGACGCATCAGATTGAGCAAGCAGGCTATTGATAGAGTCGCGTATACTTATAACTTGCTCACTACTCAAGACTGGATACATCTTAACACTATTCGAGTCAATGACTGGAACATTGTCAGAGCAACTAGAGAGAAAGAGTGCTAGAAGAGCAAAAACTGTCACAATTTTTTTAATCATCTTCACCTCGCTTTTTGGGCTTTTTTTGAAAAAATCCGGACTGCCTAAGCTCTTTACGACTCAAGCTTTTAACTGTGGCATCATTGGCGTCCTCAAGCTTTTGGGCGGCATTGAATTGGGTGATATCAGAAATTGAATTTGAAGCGTTGTTGGCAACAAACGAGTTCTTGTTTTGCGTGAAGTCGGTTGTGCGCGATATTTGAGCATCGTAATATTCTTTTTGCGATGAACTAGCATCATAGTAGCGCCAATTATTATCTTCGACTGGCGAGACGAAAAAGCTATTTTGAGTCGACTGGAATCCGGAGTTATAGTACGCCCCTACGTCTGTAACGTGACCGGTAAGTAGATTGGATTGGGCATCCATATTTTTCTTTAATGCAGCAAATTCACGCACATTAGGGATCTGAGATGATTTCGGAAGCACAAACTCACCGGTTGGAGTATTAATCATATCTGCTAAACGTTTTGAATCTCCGGCATGAGATCCTCGCCTAGATTGACTACGCCATAAAACGTTCAAAAGTACTGCACTGACTAGTATTATAATAGCCAGAATTAGTAGGATTATCGTTAGGTTATTTGAATCGCTTTGTTGCCAAGAAAAACTCACTTTAACATTACTAAGTGCAGAACCATCTGTAGTTTCAAGTACTAATAATAGTGACCAACTAAGGTTAGCCTTTTTTACCCAGGTTATATTAGCGCTACCAGTATTCTCGTAGTATGAATCCCACATATCAGAATTCACCTGCAAACTTTCAATTTCAACCGCAGTTCCACTATCTTCTTGAACATTTTCGGCACTCCAGTCTTTCAATCCAGAGATGCTATAATGGTTAATGCCATCGACCCATGCTTGCACATCCGAAAAACGACCAATCGCCGACTTCACTTGGACATTGTCAGCTACCTCAATGCTCAAGTTTACAGTAGTGTTCACTTGGTCAAGAACTCCTTGAGAGGTCGTTATGATCGCTGTATTCTCACCGTTTAACTCAATGTCGGCGTCCGCATTGACTGAATCGTTACTAACGTTCGCACCTTGCGTAAATGCAAATACAATGATTAGCAGAGCGCAAATAAACGCAAAAGGTGTGTAAAGTTTTCGGAACATCTGTTACCTTACGTCAAGAACATCAACAACGTAAATTATATCTTGGTCTTCATCGAGTAAAGAGCTATCACTTGTAAGTGCTGGTGCGATTATCAGATATTGATCTCCTACATGCGCTCCCTTTAGAGCCTCTTTCCACACTTCATTTAGACTAGTAAAGCTAGTTGTGAGTGGTACTTTTTCGTCCCAAGTAGATTGAATCTTATTGCCATGAATATCAAAAGCCACGTAAGCATATGATGCCACAGTTGTTTCGTCTATCTCAGCACCGTCACCAATTTTTAACTGTTCTGATTCGGGGGCTATCGGCATAGTAAAGTCATCGGGCAACTTAATTGAAGGCGTACCATCATCTGCAAGGGTAACTTTAGGGAAATTCGGTTTCAGTTGACTTTTTGGCACATCTTTACCTGTCGCACGAGTATTAGGGAATTTTGTACTTTCTACTACTAAAACCTGGATAGAATAGTTAATGCCACTCATGTCAAGACCGGTGCCGTCAGGAGTGTACCCAGGTGTAGCAATACCCAAAACCGCCCCAACTCGCAGCCCTCGCAAAACGTTATACAAGCTATTAGGCTCAGAATCATTTTGTTGCATTGTGTAAACTTCAAAGCTACCGCTATCGTCCCAAGATGATGTTTGCTCCGAGAAATCAGGCATAGTGTAGTAAATATAACCAATGGTAACGTCCTGACCATCCTGTATTTCATCGCCATCGCCTTGGTCAAGAACTCGCTCAACGTTCTTGCCTACACCATTTTGCTCATCTAAAACCTGCACGTCAATAGTTGCATTTTTCGAATACTCGACCGTAGGTTTTTCGCTACCATTCTTTTGGACTTTTAAAGTCGGCAGGGCTTCTGGTTTGCTTGCATCTATACTTGAATTACTACCACAGGAAGTGAGCGGTAGAATTATGAATAGCATGCATAAAGCCACGCCAATTGCGGTAGCGCGAAGTGAAAGTGCCTTTTGAGCAAGTGCCGATTTAGTGTTCATATTTAGATTATACACTATTTACCCCCTTAGTGCACGCCTTGATACGCCTTTTGGTGCTCGGTTTGGATCCATGCCTTTTGGTATTGGTAATTTCATACCGCCAAGCGATTTTAAGCGGTTGCGAATCACTAAAACTTCTTGCTTGCTTAAGGTAACTTTAGGCTTAGTTATTGCTTTGCGTAACCCTTTAAGCGGGACTTGACCTTGGTCATTTCCGGAATTAATGATAGTTATTGGCACTTTTGGCAAGATCCGATTCGTTTTCTTAACTTCTTTATCAAGTAGCTTCTTAACCCTCGATGTCGGACCTTCAGTAACGAGGAAAACTCCTGCGCGACCTGTGCCTCGGAATATTAAATCATAGGTCTTAGGGTCTACAGCTACAGGCTCTTCTTCGAAAAGAGTACTAGTAAATTTCATATTATTGAGGACTGCCCCCGAAGCGCCTGGCTGACCATCTAAGCGTTGGTAACCGGCTGACTCAGCATTGCGTGAAAGCGTCATCAAGAAGGCAATTGCTGGCCCGAAAATAGCTAGCGGCACGAATACGAAGTACCAACCCGTGAAGACTGCTAGCAATATAGATATGACCAGTGGCAAAACTAGCGCCAACAATGAGTATAGCTTAAAGCGTGGCTTTACATCAGCGGTGACTTTGTAAACCTCGATAAGGTTGCGAATATTCTTGAAACGTTCTTTCTTCATAGCTCTATTATACCATATTGAATGCTTTTATGCTTGAGAGTTTCGCGCAGGTTAGGCAGGCATTTACTTCACCCCAGGATACGTTTTAGCACTATGCGCGGCCTGTAGACGAATGCTTTAGGGTCCAGGTAGTTATCTTGGTCATCTACGACCCCCCAGTGCAAGCAAACACTATCAATGCAGTGATTACTGCCATCGTTATTTTGCGTAAGCGTGCCTAATGCTTCGCCTTTTCGAACACTTTCGCCAACCGAACGAGCTGTACTAGCTGGTGTAAAAGTCAACTTCAAATCATCGACTTGATACGTGAAAGTTGGCTTGCCTCCCACAACGCCTTTCCAAAGTATTTTGCCAGACTCAGGTGCATGTATCACATCACCGACATTACCTTTCAAATCGACTCCACGATGCCCTGCGTCATACTTACCAATATCTCGGTCGATTTCATGCAGTATTTTCGGATCATCGAAGCTGTTTAGCGGAATCTCCCAATGTTTTGCCCGACACTGGTCAATTTCCAAAGCCCAACTTGATGTCCCCCCAATCGCCATACCAGCAGTCAGGCTTAGACAAAGTACCAGCAGCAGAAGCGATAATATCAAGCGTATAGTTAACGATTTTTTACCCGTATATACCCCTTTGTAGTAGATCTTATGTATCCCCGTAGCTGCAATCGGACCAGAACTTTAGTGCATTCACTAAGGGGGAGGACCAATTCTTTTGCAACCCTTTCAGCGTTGAGTGTGCGAAACTTACCAAATAGACGCATCACATCGACTTCCCCAGAGCGCATATCTAGCCCGTCGCCTGCTTCGCGCTCCACCAGAGGTGCTTCAAAGCTGTTTTGGGCTAACTCTACTAGATCGTCTACTGAGGAAATCAAAGTGGCTCTTGCTTCGCGAATCAAAGTATGACAGCCAACCGAAGTGGCAGAGTCCACCCTACCTGGCACTGCCCCTACTGGCCTAGAGAGGTTATTGGCATGATTGGCTGTAGAAATCGCCCCCGAGCGATGCTCTGCCTCAATCAAGCAAGTCGCATTCGAAAAGGCGGCGATTAGGCGATTTCTTTCTAGGTAGCGAAACGCTGTAGGCCTTGCGCCAACTGGATATTCACTCACTACACTACCACCTGCTTTGATAACATTTTGCAAAATCGTTTCATTAGAACTTGGTGTTAATTTATCAACTCCGCTTGCGATAAATGCCACATTTCCGCCTTTGGCTGCATTTGCTCCTAGATGTGCTTTAATATCAACCCCCAATGCCCCGCCGCTGCAAACTGTATACCCCCTTTCAGCAACTTGATAGGCGAAGTCATAAGCTATCGATGCCCCATATTCACTGCAGTTACGCGCACCCACTATCGAAACAGAGCTCTCAGACAGGCTTGCTAAATTCGAACCCCCTAGTACATAAAGCATTATTGGCGTAAACTCGGCTAAGCTGTTTAATGAATTTGGCCACTTCTCGCTTTCGGGTGTGAGTAAAGTTGCGCCGAGTTTCGAAGCGACATTAAACGCCTTTTCGGCACTGAAGGCCTCCAAATATGGCTTTACGCTCACAGCATACTCATCTATAGACTTCTCTCCAGTTGTGTGCCCATTGATGATGGACTTAATAGTTTCCAGAGCTTTTATTGCCCCCTTTTTGTACACCAATGAGCAGCAGAGCGGTGCGTTTAGTTGCAAAATATGCGATAACGTTAAGCGAGCGTATAAATCTGATGTGAAATCACCCGTCAATCATGCCACCACCTTTCAGGCTGAGTGCCTTTTCAATATGCTCAAAACGCAACTCGTCATCACCATTTAAGTCTGCTACCGTCCAGCTAAGGCGTAGCACCCTGTCTGCACCACGCAGTGAAAGCACACCTCGGTCAACCGAATCATGAATCGCGCCCATTATTTCCTTATTGCTACACATTTTGCGCAAATATGACCCAGGAACTTCAGAATTAACTTTCCAAGGCGTTTTCTCCCAGCGTTTCCTAGCTTTTAGCCGAGCCTTCTCAACACGTGCACGAATGGTCGCCGAATCCTCTCCAAGCTGTGTGCTCATTTCTCGAGAGCGCACATTTTCAACATTGGTGAATATATCGATACGGTCTAGAAGCGGCCCAGAGAGGCGCCCTAGATAACGTCTGCGCATTATAGACGTGCATTTGCATTTATTGTGCGATGCGCTGTACATGCCACATGGGCAAGGGTTGGCTGCAAGCACTAGCTGAAAGTGGGCTAAAAATTCCGCCTTCATCGACGAGCGCTCGATGTTGACCACACCATTTTCGAGCGGTTGACGTAACGTTTGCAAAACCCGCGGCGAAAACTCAGGTGCTTCATCGAGAAATAGCACACCATTATGCGCGCGCGAAATAGCCCCAGGGTGTATACCGCCCGAACCTCCCCCAATAATTGCCGGCGCAGTTGCTGTATGGTGTGGAGCCTCAAAAGGTGGGGTGAACATCAGACCCTGGTCTGGAGATTGACCTGAAAGCGAGTAGATTGACGTCACTTCTATAGCCTCTTCAAGGGTAAGGCGTGGTAAAATCGACACTAGCCTGGCAGCGAGCATCGACTTACCAGTACCCGGTGGACCTTGCATGAAGATGTTATGAAACCCCGCCGCAGCCACTTCTAACGCGTACTTCGCCTCCGACTGGCCAAGCACATCTTTCATATCAAGCTCACTGCGTAGCGGCGAAGTTGCAACCTTCTGCGCCTTAACAGGAGTGTACTGAATCAGCGTCGATTCACCTCCAAAATGGTTAATGACTTCCGATATGTGCCCAAACCCGAGCACATTTGCACCAGATATTAGCTTTGCCTCCTCCAGATTAGCTATAGGCACCACCATATTTTGCACGCTTTTGGCAAAGGCAGCGTTCACCGCCGGCAAAACGCCTCTCACCGGATGAATCCTTCCATCTAGACCTAACTCCCCAAGAAGCAAAGTGTCGCCAATGCGCGTTTTGTCGAGCACACCGTATGCGCCCATCACTGCTACGGCAATAGCTAGATCATAGTGTGACCCGCGCTTTTGCAGTGAAGCTGGACCTAAGTTCACCGTGATATGGCATTCAGAAAGGTAAACGCCACCAGTTTTGAAGGCGGTCAAAACGCGATCGCGCGCCTCATTGACCGATGTGTCCGGTAGCCCGACAATTGTGAAGCGACTCATACCATCGGCGATGCTAGCTTCAATATTCACCAAATTACCTTGCATGCCAATGAGCGATATGCATTTGCAGCTTGCGAAACGTGTTTTAGCCATACGCCACCTCTTTTCTGTATACAATCATTACTCAATTGTACATTTTATCGAAGTGGGTTGGTGGTAAATTTTAGTGAAATGTGTCAAATCATGATTGTGGATAAGCACTAAATTTTGCGCGAAACGCCTAAGTGCACATTCGGGCACGCAAAACACTATCTAGCTGACGTACAGCTAGCTCTTGGACCTATCTAGCGGCTAGCCAAAAACCCTTGCTTTACATCTCCGAACCCCCTAAGTCGTGCGATTCTGGTTTCTAATGGTGGATGCGTATTAAATAGATTATGGATTTTTGAAGCAATACCGCCCTTTCCAACTTTTTTGGGCGTGTCACCAGTATCTGGGTCGGCGAAAAAAAGATGGGCTCCTGCCACATTATATTTTTTCACTTCCACCGAATTGTCGCGCAGTTTCTCCAAAGCATTTGCGAGGGCATCAGAGTTATGCATAAGCTCTGCAGAGGAAGCATCAGCCAGATACTCACGTTGCCTTGAAATTACCAGTGAAAGCAAACCCATAAATCCCTTCATAATCAATGCAATCACCATAATTACCAAGAACAATACCCCTGTATTTTGACTATTCGAGTTGTTGTTAGAACGAGATCGAGGTGCGAAAAGGTAAGCTCGAAACGCTATTGAAACTACTATGCCCATAAGGGCTGTCATACCAAAGACAATCGTGCTCACACGGATATCATAGTTCTTTATATGGCTAAGCTCATGCCCTATAACTGCTTCAAGCTCTACGTCTTCCATTATGTCGATAAGTCCAGTGGTAATGGCAATTGAAGAGTGATCAGGGTCACGGCCAGTGGCAAAAGCGTTGGGTGCCGAATCATTTATCAGATACACTCTCGGCATTGGGATACCACTTGTGATTGCCAAATTTTGCACCATCGAATACAATTTCGAGTCCGTAGAAGATGATATTTCACGAGCACCACTTTGGCGGAGCATGGTCATATCAGCACTACGATACATGTAGAGTAGATACAGACCCGCCATGCCTAAGACGACTAGCAAAACAGAGAAGAACGCACCCCAGTCAATCAGGATACCCCGTGGGAGCGAACCACGATAGCCAAAAAGAACGCCTAAAAATGAGCCAAAAACGAGAAAAATCAGCAAAAACAACGCCATGGCAATGACGGTATTGCGCTTGTTTTGGGCGATAGGAAGATACATTAGAAGTTTAAGTCTCGCGCCATATCGGCATCGTTAACTTTGCTCTGGGTAGCTTGGTCCGATTCATAATAAGTCTCCTCTGAGAACCCGAACATGCTTGCAAAGAGTACAGTCGGGAATACTTTAATCTTCTTATTGTATTCACGAACAGTGCCATTAAAGTAATTCTGATGCGACGCAATCTTCTGAGCAGTTTGCGTAAACGAATCCTGAGCATTTGCCATCAATTGGCTGGCTTTAAGGTCGGGGTATGCTTCGAGCTGCACGTTAAGACCTTGGAATGCATTTTGAAGACGATCGTTGGCTTGGGCCGCTTCGCGAGTGTCTGCACTTTTTAAGGCATTTTGCAAACCGCTGCGCGCCTCAACCACCTTTTGCAAAACGTCGCTTTCGAAATCCATATATTTCTTTGCCGCATCAATTACGCCACCTACCGTCCTGAGGCGCTCCTCAAGTGCCACTGAAATAGCCTTGAACGCTTCTGAAACGTTTTCGCGCATTTTGACTAGAGTATTGTAGGTGATAATCAAGAAAATTGCTATAATCGCAACAATCACCAATAAAGTTATGAGTATTTCCATAATTATCCTTTCTAAAGTCATTATACCACATTCGCTTTTATAATGCAAGCGTTTTTTTAGGCGTTTTTAAGTTGGGTTTGCCAAGTACTTGGTAGTAGAAAATCTACTTTGTACATAGGGGTTATATCGGCTCCGGTAAACAGCATCCTTCTTGCTTTAGCGGTTACCTTTACACTTACATCCGTCTCTGCTTGCTTTGAAGTAGTTTCTAAGTATGCCTTTAACTCATCAACATTACTAAAGACTACCTCACCAAGTAGGCTCTGCGCTGACCAAGCGACAATGTTCGTATCTATATTAGATATCTGCACAATGCATTTTAAATCTTCGCCACCAGACGTTTCAATCACTTGGGAGTAGATGTTAAAATGCATCAGTGGGGTAAACGGTGACGCTACGATTGAATTTGTCGCATTAGAAGAACCTACATCGTTTATGCTATAAGCGCTAAAAGTGTATGTATTCCAGGCACCAAGCATCGAAAGTGTATCCGCACTATTAAACGTGGCCGCATGGTGAAAGCTTTGCTTGCAGACCTGAGTTCGTAGCTCAATTATATTTAGACAGTACTGCGTTGGTGCAGGACTACTATACGGCTCTTGATCTGAAACGTCAATCTGAACTGCTCCAGTACTTGCCACTTCAGCATTCACCTTAATATTACTCGGTGTTTTGGGAAGTGAGCGATACTTTACGCGCACATATCCAACCCCTGAGTTTGCATCATTTATATCTTGTCGATCGGCAAAAGTATACGTGGCTTTAGTCTCAAAGCCTCCTCCTTCTGGGGCATTTTCCACCCAGAAGGTTAACACACCAAACTTAGCGCCGTCGCTACACTTAAGATATGGATTTTCAATCGCACCACACTTTACATATGCACCAGTGTGCACGCCGAAGAACTTTTCTGATTCCCAAAGCTCATAAATCGCTTTAGAGACGTCGACTTGGGCACTACCGCTATTTTGAGTGACTACTACCTCTTCAAAATGCTCCCCCAAATCTAAATCTTTAGTTTTTTCTGTCTTCAAAATGCGAATTTTCCACTTCGCAGTGACTTGATACCCTTCGAGTTCAAGATGAATCTCATGCACTGATGATTCTTGTGCATTGCGGTCGATTTTGATATCAAGCTCAGTGTTATTGCAATCCACACTGACTGACACATCTCCAACACACTTTAAGGTCAAGTTTTCAATATCGCTCAATGTATGTCCGACCCATGTAATTTTGTCACTTACATACATTTTTGCACTACCTTTGGGAGCAAGCCCTGCAAGGACAACTCCGTCTTTTAACTCTGGGGTAGTGTTTTGCGGGATTATACGCACCTTGAAAGCCAGTCTTGCAATAGCGTCTTCAGTAGAAAAGCGAGCAGTAAAAATGCATTCATCTTGAGCCTCTTCGTAAATTTCGCCTGAAGTTTCATATACCAAAACGCCATCTTTTACATAGCAATTAGCAGGCAAATATTCAAGCATGCGTCGCGCATCACCAATTGTTACAAGATCTGCATCAGCAAGTTTTTGCACACGATCCTCAAGCGGAATGCGCAAAGTCGACCCAGCCTTAACTTGCAGAACTTCAAGATCACTGCGCTTTGGAGTGATCGAATGCTTTGCAAAAATCCTGACCATACCATAGGCGCGAGTTTTTGCAGCTGATACTTCAGACTCCGACACTTTATATACCAGAATCTGAACGCGCTCATCTAAATCACCTTCTAATACGTTACCGGAGAAACTAGTCGAAGCGCCTCCAAAACCCCGTAGTCCAAGTTTTTCAAACTGAACAGGACCTTGGAATCCGAACGCAAATGGTGCCATATCTTTAGCGAAGTGGTGACGGTTTTGCAAGTCGTAAGTAGTGATTGAGTAATCTTTCGTGTAGGGCATAATGGCTGGGGAGGGTTCAACAGTGCGTCGCAGCACTATATAATGCGTATATACTGAGAGTAGGTCGCCATCGATGCAAACGTCAGTTGCAATTAGATTACGCGATTCCCCATAGTCTTCTACTGGGTTTTCTGAGCCAGAGTGCTCTGATGTGCCGCCATCTGACAGTGGACTAAGTGCACAGTAGGCGCTAACTTTTACCTCCCAAACTGACGTGCCCAAAAGCCCTGTTGCAGGTATCTTCACTTTTGCATTATCAATCTGTGCAGAAAATGATTCGTCGTCAAGGGTAATACCAGCAGGATTGCTATTAAAATCTGGACTACCATCTTTTTCGCCACCTGATTGCAACTGCTGCAGAGCTGGTTTGTCAAACTGTAGCTTTACATAAGAAGGCGTAAAAATGTCATCTTGGAGATCGAGGCTTACTTCTGGCTGCTCGTTGTAATACACCTGAGAGTAGCGTCCAAACGGCGTTAAATAGCTCGCGTCACCCTCAATATTGCTCATTTCATTTCCTCCAGTTTCACCCAACGGATCGTCATTGTTAGAATTGGCGTCAACTAAAACATCACGTTTTGTAATTGTGAGATATCCACTTGCGCGAGACGTTATATAGTACCCCTTAATGTAAACTGCATAGGGTATCACCACCTGCTTTGGCATATCATCCGGAGCTATGTAGCGAATTTTAGAGCCATGCACATATGCTATACCTTGCGTCAAATCTTGGTCGAAGGTTTGCGAATCGTCAACCAAAGCGTTTGCAGCATATGCAGTGTAGTCATTTTTCAAAACATCTACTTCGATAACTTCTCCAGGTGCTACGTCTGCAAAGTCGTCATTTACGATAATGCTTTGGTCGGGGCTTGCTTCAATAAGCACAGTGATGCGCTGAGTTATTTCACGAGCGGTATCAATGTCACCCACCTCACCACCACCGCCCCCCGCACCATAACGCCAAGTTATTTGCACCCATCCAGCAAAAACCACTCCTGAAACAGCACTCATTGGCATTAAAACTTGCCCACCGATGTGTAGTTCAAAAGGTGCCACTTGCTCAGCATCTATGCGTGCATTAGGCCCACCATCCGTTAACTGTGGTATAGCTTCAACGTTCTTAATTGAAGCGCAATTGCTGATTATATTTGCGTCCGTAGCCTCAGTCGCCCCATCGGTACTCGCCTGCTGTGATAGGCGAAGACCAGAAAACGCCTCGCTTAGATCGAGCATAGTGTCTGACACGTCCATAAGCGTTACGACCAATGACTTTGCATCGCGCATAAGCCCTTCGTCGACCTCCAAAACATGTAGGCGTATCGCACCGGAAGCTTTGACGCCCTCAAAACTGTAGCTTAAAGTATATACGCCCAGGGAAGATGCTATAATTTCAATCATGTCTCCCCCAACTCCGGTACACCTAATTGTATCTTGACACTGTATATCTTTTAGCACTACCTTTCCGCCGAGCCTTTGGCTTTGCGCACTTAAATCAAGCATTTGTTTTGAGCCCTTTTGAGCAAATACCGTGTAATTTTGCGGTATGTATTCTTCCCGAGATTTAACCAGAAATCCAAGCCCGCCACTGGCGCGTGCGTTGAACGAATCCACTACTTGGTAGTTCAGATTTAAGTTCTCATCCGCGCTTAAGTCATCTATATGCCGTATAGTTGACTCACCGCCTGGAGAAGAAATCGCTTGGAGATGCGCACTAGAAGTAACGTTCACCAAAGCCAAATCGTCACCATCGGGGTCGAGCCATGAATCCAAAACATTTTGCGTAATGGTACTATTTGCGCTATAGAATGTTAAGTCGTCTGCGCTTGGTGCGCGCCCAGCTTGTAATGGTGGGGAATTTTGATCTAAAGGGTGTACGTAAACGTCAAATGCATACACAGAATCACATACCCCTTTTGCGTCCGCACCAGCATCAGTGATATGTGCTATAATATGCATATAGCCAGATATTACATCTGCCACTTTTGTTACGACCGATTTTCGGTTATCACTTATTTCTACGCCAGAAAAGGCTCCTTCTTGACTGCTGCTCTGGGCGCTTTCCTGACGAATTTCTTGGCGAATCACTTGGTCTTGTGACACTTCTATGCTTGTTATAAACACTTCGTCCTGCGGGTTTGGGTCTCTCACACCTATCGTTAGCGGTATGACATTCACGCGGTTTGGGCGCACCCCAAATTCACTCACTGAAACATCTTCTGGTCTTGGGCAGATGTTATGTGTCTGCTCTGCAGACGACTCGCCTTCAAGTGGTGTATTATCTTGTGGTTGCCACCCATTCAAAGTGGAAGGTACCACTTTCCAAGTATTACGCGCTGTGATTGAATCATTTAGAGGAGACTGCAAAACCCACACCTCACCTGTAGTGCTGGCCGAAAGCGCGAGAATCTCGCCCACTTGGTAGAACTTGAGACCTCGGTTTGGATGTGCAGCGCCACCTTCTGGCGCTGAGTTCTCAAGTAGCTGAGTGTTGCTTTCATTGTTACTCCAGCTTTCGTCTAAATCTGTACCTAGTTGAGCCTCTTTCACTACTCCTACACAGGTGACTTCTACGCCGTTTTGCGTGGTCACAGCAGTGTAGATGGAATCTTGAAACATTATCGATTCGTCTCTTGCGGGGATGCCTTTCATAGCATTTAGTTTCACATCGATAGTGTCTTCATTCTGTGTAGATGTTTCTAGGACAACAGTTTGCACGCTTTCGTCTATGTCTTCTGGGGTGGCATCACTTATTTCCACCGCTTTGGTGTCCGCGACCAAAAGGCTATGGTTTGGCAAATTTAGTGCTGTAGCATTAGTGAAACCAGAGCCCGGGGAGATGCTATGTATACTATTTAGCTCCATATTCAGCAAGTTGACGCGCCCATACTTATGCGCAGTATGATTAGTCACCCAGATTTCAAAGCGCTTAGTCTCTGCATCGAGACTCTTTGCTCCCATCACCGCTTTCCAAACGAAAAACGTAGATACGCCAACAACAGCAAGCAGTAAAATACCATAAATCACCATGTTTGCTGGACTCTGGCGCGGGCTTAAATAACGCTTAACAGTGCTTATCATATCGTAAGTATATCAAACACCAAGCTAGACGATTAGAAAGCTAATCCGAATTGTGCAAAACTTACCGTGTGAGCTTCAAGGGCGACTTTTCGTCTACTCTCATCGCCTACACCATCGTCACACTAGGGCGAGCTAGGGCGAGCTAAATTGCTGTCTGGTGGAAGTTATCGTGAATCCGAGACGGAGTTGGACCCCGTTGCCCTTGGTAATGCGAACCATATGCACTACTGCCATAGGCATTTTCGACTGCGGAAGACATTTTGAAGAAGGCTAACTGCCCAATCTTCATACCTGGGTAAAGCTTAATTGGGAGAGTATTCATATTAGCCAACTCCAATGTGACGTGACCCGAAAAGCCAGGGTCAATGAAACCAGCCGTAATATGAGTCGCCAAAGCCAGACGCCCTAGCGACGACTTACCCTCGAAGCGTGCCGCGACTATGCTCGACAAAGTCACCACTTCAAACGTAGATGCCAAGGCAAACTCTCCAGGGTGCAAAATGAAACCTTCGTCGTTATCTGCCACCACTTCGCGCGTTAAGTCCGGTTGATCGACTTTGGGGTCGATATGCGTGTACTTATGGTTATTGAAAACACGGAAGATTTTATCAAGTCGCACATCGATCGAAGCAGGCTGAACTAATCCCTCATCATATGGGGCGAGCATAATATCCCCAGTACTCACGTACTGCTTTATATCTCTATCGGAGAGTAACATTAACTATATTATATCATGTTCTAACTTCGCGTGCATGAGGATGTAAAAGCGTGCTTTTTTCGACAAAGGAATGTCAGGGCTTTGCCGTGACTTTCGACTTGAAAAATGGTGGGGTACGGGGAGTTACTCCCCGAGCGATATGTCAGAAGAACATGTGCATCTTGATAAAAGCGCTGGATATGCGGCTAGTGAGCGGGTCAGCAGCTTTGCTGGTGAGCAGGCGAACGTAGCAAGCATACGTTTTTCATAGTTTCGAAAAAACGGCAATGAAAAACAAGTGTCAGGCGCCTTAGCTCGGAGCTCTGCGAGGCACAAGTTAGGGGTAATTTGCAGGCAAATTACTCTGTTTTTGCTAACTTCGCGTGCATAAGGATTGTCGTTGGACAGTGAAAATGTCACTCTTATTTTAGGGTTAAGTTACATTTTCACTGTCCAACAACTTTGAGGTAGTTTGGAAAATAGATTTATGCTACAATTTGCAAACAAATTTTAGTTCCTATAAATAAATCTATTGACAACCTAGCGAATTTTCGATTCAGAAATGAGCGTGCCGAAAAGTTTCCATTTTGAAGACGCGTGGTAATCTACAGGTGCGAAGCTTTTCAGGATCTGCTTAAATACTCTTTGGCTTGGTCGCTTAATTCGCGTGCCACTGCGAACTTGAGCCCCGGGTGCCCCTTAAGCTCGGGGTCGCTTTTCAAAGTCGATTGACTTAGCTCCACCGCTTTGGTGATTATATCCTGGTCTTCAATGACGCGCAGAAGCTTCAGAGAGGAGTGTGCCCCAGACTGGTGCTTACCCATGATGTCGCCTTCTTTGCGAATCTTCAAGTCGGCTTGGGCGATTTTAAAACCATCTTGATACTTAGCAATCGTTTTGACACGATCAGCACCTTCTTTAGATACGGAATCTTCGGAGGTGAGTAGGAAACAGATTGAGTCTACACTCCCTCGCCCGATTCTCCCACGGAGTTGATGTAAGGACGCCATACCGAAGCGATCAGCGTCGGTGATGACAATGCACGATGCGTTCGGAATGTCGATGCCTACCTCCACTACTGAGGTGGCGATAAGCAAAGGGGTTTCAAAGCTCTCAAAACGCTTCATTGCCATTTCTTTTTCATCTGCACTTAAGCGCCCGTGCAAAACTCCGATATTGACACCTTTTAGAGCCGGGTTTTCGCTAAGATCGGCCTTTAAGCGCTCTACCGACTGGGCGTGTTGGCCAAGGCCCTCCTCTAAGCCAGCGCTAATCAACTTTTCGAAAACGCTTTGCGCAAGGGCGTATTCTTCACTATCGTCATCGTTGCCAGAAGCATCGAAGTTAAGCTCAGTGTCATCAATCCGCGGCGCGACCACAAAAACATTGCGTTTAGCGTCGATTTCCTCACGCACCCGCTCCCACATTCTCTTCACCAAGCGTTTATCGCTCGGCGAAACGATATGAGTCTGAATCTCACCTCTACCAGAAGGCATTTCGCCTAGCACTGAAACTTCAAGATCGGCAAAAAGGAACATCGCCACTGAACGCGGTATCGGTGTGGCAGTCATTACCAGCATATGCGGTATCAGCTCCATTTCTTCGCGGAGTTTGTCGCGCTGGCGAACTCCAAAACGGTGCTGCTCATCAACTACTACTAACCCCAGGTCCTTGAAACTATCCCGACGGTAAAGCAACGCATGTGTACCGACGATGATATCAGCCTGACCGCTTTGTATACTACTTTCCACACTCCTTTTGGCGCGCGCACCTAAAGATCCAGTTAACAGCTCCACTTGTACACCGTGCTTTTCGCCTGTTTTCACACCGTGCACATTTAGGTCTCCAAGCAGACGGCAAATCGAAGCGTAATGCTGGGATGCAAGCACTTCAGTGGGGGCAAGTAGCACAGCTTGACCACCGTTATCGACCACTTGTAGCATCGCCTGCAACGCGACCACCGTCTTGCCAGACCCAACGTCACCTTGAAGTAGTCGCTGCATCGGTATAGTTTTACTTAGGTCTTCAGAAATTGTCTTGAAAGCTGATTGCTGTGAATTCGTGAGCGTAAAGGGCAGGTTAGAATTAAATATACTTAAGACCCCGCGGGTTTCAAACACTCTCGCCCGAGCTTGTAGGTGCCTCATACTTAAACGACGCCTCGCGAGCAACACCTGCAAAACGTAGGCCTCCTCAAACTTAAGCTGCTCTAAGGCCTGGTTATATTCATCCATAGTTTTAGGTTTATGCAATTTCTTAATCGCTTGCCAGCGCGAAACACCCTTTTGGACATCTGGAAACAACGGCATCTCTGAAGTGTTCGTAAACTCTTCACCCGCTACTATAGCTTTTGACTCTAGTTTGGCGAACACATCTTCTATCGTACTAGCGATTTTTACTGAAGAAAGCCGTTTTGAAGCTGCATAAACTGTGTGCGGCATTGAGAAATGGTCGATAGCCGCTGCTGGAGATAAGAAATCTCGGCGAGAAATATCGCCATCACCAGGTTCAAGCACAAATACTTCCGGGTGTGAAAACTGGCATTTGCGAAGACTATCAGATGGTGCTTTAGGAACCCCTTTAATCATTACCAAGTCCTTTTCAGACTTCTTCGACTCAATCCACTTCAGGTAACGCATACTCTTAGCAAAGAACACCACTTCAAAACTCTCTTCATTTTCATCCACGCACTGCAGTACTAGCCTGCCTACGTGCATACGCCCACGAGGTGGGTAGAGGGAAATTTTGAACACAACTGCGATGATTGTCACTTTCGATTGCTTTATTGTTTCTAGTGGATATTTTCTAGCTTCGTCAATATGCGAAAGATGTACAGCCGGAACTATTACTTTACGCGGATAGTACGTGACTAAGTCGTAAAGACTTTCAACTCCAAGCGCTTTGAGCGCAGTTACGCGGGCTCGATTTACCCCGAATTTCGTAAGCGGTAAATCTAACATATCAAAATTATATCACATCGAAACACACTTTGCAGGCGTATCTGCAATAGTTGTGAATAACTACTACTTTATCACTTTTGACGTGCATTGCGATAGTAAGCGATAAGATTTTGAGTAGATGAATCCTGAGCATGTAGCGCGTCGTCGTCTTTCGAAATGGCGGGGTAAATCTGCAGGGCTAGAACTTTACCGAGCTCTACACCCATCTGGTCGAAGGGGTTTAGACCCCAAATCATGCCTTGGGTGAAGGTGATTTGCTCGTAGAGTGCGATTAATGCTCCAACGACTTCAGCAGAAAGGTCATGCGCCATAATGGAAGTGGTTGGGCGGTTTCCTTCGAACACTTTAGATGGGACGATGTTTTCTGGTACGCCTTCAGCTTGAACTTCTTCGCGGGTCTTTCCAAATGCCAGCGCCTTAGTTTGAGCGAAAAAGTTTGCCAAGAATAGCTCGTGCACATCATTATCTTCGTCACCACTTGCGCCTGAATCCTGCAGTGGGTGGGCAGGGTTAGCCACAGCAATGAAGTCGCAAGGTATCAAGCGCGTACCTTGGTGAATCAGCTGGTAAAAGGCGTGCTGTCCGTTAGTGCCTGGCTCCCCCCAGAATATCTCCCCAGTTTCAATCGGCGTTTTAGTACCATCAGAGCGTACAGTTTTACCGTTAGACTCCATAGTCATCTGCTGCAAAAAGGCCGGGAAACGGTGTAGGTACTGGTTATACGGAAGTACCGCATGAGAGTGTGCGCCCCAGATGTTGGTGTAGTACACGTTTAGTATGCCCATTAGAGCTACAGCATTTTCGCTAAAGGCGGTATTCCGGTAGTAAGTATCAACCGCATGGAACCCCTTCAAGAAGTCGCGGTAGATGTCTTCACCATAGACGATAGCTAAAGATGTTCCGATAGCAGACTCCACTGAGTAGCGACCGCCAACCCAATTCCAGAAGCCAAAAGCGTTCTCTGGGTCGATCCCAAAAGCTTCAACTTTATCTAATGCAGTCGAAACAGCGATGAAGTGCTTAGAAATTGCTTCTTTTGGTTTGTCGACACCTTTAGCAGCGAGTTTATCGAGTAGCCACTTCTTAGCAATGCGAGCGTTAGTCAGCGTTTCGAGCGTGGTGAAAGTTTTGGAGCAGATCACAAAGAGCGTGGTTTCGGGATTCAACCCCTTCAGCTTCTCGCCAATGTCGCTCGGATCGATGTTTGAAACATAACGTGCCGTAATTTCGCGTCCAGCCACTTCATGTGCCTTCGCGCGCAGAGCTTCGTACACCATCACGGGGCCAAGATCCGAGCCACCGATACCGATGTTCACAATCGTTTCAATTTTCTTATCGGTAACTCCTGTATGCTTGCCCAAACGTACCTGCTCAGCGAAAGCGAATATTTTATGCAACACACCCCAAGCATCGCCGATCACATCTTGACCATCAACGATTAACGACCCAGCTGCACTTTCTGGGTAGCGCAAAGCTGTATGCAAAACTGCTCTATCTTCAGTGTTATTGATATGGACACCTGTGAATTGCTCTTCAATACGCTCTTTGAGATCCATCTCGTCTGCAAGTTCAGCAAAAACACTTAGCGACTCTTTATCAATTAGGTTTTTCGAAAGGTCGATAAACAGCGGTCCGACTTGAAAACTCAGGTCTTCGGCTCTGTTCGCATCAATGGCAAACTGATCTCTAAGGCTAGTTTTTTCCTGTGCCTTCTTTATCTTTTCCAGCTTTTTCCAAGCGCGCGTATTAGTTACCTCAACATTTTGAGCCATGGCAATCCTTTCTGCATTATTGCATCTACATTATCATTATACACTATTTAGGTAGCGCGTGTGCAGGTATTTCGGCGCGTTATACGTTGAACTTAAACTCGACCACATCACCATCTTGCATGATGTAATCTTTACCTTCGAGGCGTACTTTTCCGGCTTCTTTAGCAGCTTGCTTAGAGCCTGCTTTCACAAGGTCTTCAAACGAAACGACTTCAGCTTTGATGAAACCTTTTTCGAAGTCTGTGTGGATCACACCAGCAGCTTTAGGAGCAGTATCACCTTTATGGATAGTCCAAGCGCGGGCTTCCTTCTCGCCGGCAGTAAGGTATGTCTGCAAACCTAAGGTGTCAAAACCTACACGAGCTAACTGATCGAGTCCAGAGGCTTCAATGCCTTCTGCATCTAGCATCTCCTTGGCGTCTTCTTCGCTTAGTTCGGTCAATTCGGCTTCAAACTGGGCATTCAAGAACACGGCTTTGCTAGGTAGCACGCTTTTAGCGAAAGCTTCAAGCTTTGTAGCATCTCTAAGCGTTTCGTCATCGACATTAAACACGTAGATAAATGGTTTTGCCGTCATTAACTGTAGCTCGCGAAGCATCTGCAAAGCATCTTCATCGTCGAAATATTTTGCATAGAGCGTGGTGCCCGCGTTCAAGACCTCTAGAGCCTCTTTGAATGCCGCTAGTTTAGGGGCAGCTTCCTTATTGCCGCGAACTTCCTTTTCCACCCGACCGAGCGCGTTTTCAATGGTCTGAATGTCGGCGAGAATGAGCTCAGTGCTAATAGTGTCAATATCAGATACGGGGTCAACTTTTCCTGCAACGTGCACAACATCGGGGTCGTCAAAGGCTCGTGTCACTTGGCAGATTGCATCAGCTTCGCGGATGTTAGCCAGGAATTGATTGCCCATCCCCTCCCCTTTTGACGCGCCAGCTACAATGCCGGCAATGTCTACAAAAGTTACGGTCGCGGGGATGATTTTTTGTGCACCAAATATTTCGGAAAGCTTATTTAAACGCTCATCTGGCAGTGGTACTACACCAGTATTTGGCTCAATGGTTGCAAAGGGGTAATTAGCCGCCAAAACGTTATTGCGGGTCAGCGCGTTAAAAAGTGTTGACTTACCGACATTCGGTAAACCGACTATACCAATTGTAAGCCCCATCTAAAAGGTTTTATGACCTGGGATAAGCGTTAAGGGCTAGGCGAGTTTTGACGCTAAAGAACTTTTGCGATTTGCCGCCTGGTTCTTATGGATAACGCCTTTAGATACAGCCTTATCTAGCTTGCGGGCAGCATCCTTGTATGCTACACCAGCTGCATCCTTGTCACCAGCAGCGATTGCTTCACGCGTTTTGCGAATCAAAGTCTTCAGCTCAGACTTTACTGCTACGTTACGCTTGTGAGCCTTCTCGTTAGTGAGAATTCGCTTCTTTTGCGACTTGATATTTGCCATTTAACTCCTTAATACTTATGCTTACTCTTATATTATAACACAACCACACGCATTTGTCAAATCTACCACGGAGGCACTTGGTCACTACTTGGGGCTACTTCGCGCCAGTCATTCGGTCTAGCTCTTCGTTTACAATTGCATCATCGAGCTTTGTAAAGACAACTTCAGGCTTAGCAATTTTAGTACCAGACACTAGTGCGTGGTGCCTCCACTCCAAAATAGTCTTACTACTGTACTCCCCAGTTATGACTGGATATTCTTGGGCTAACGCCTCGCCTGGATCTAAGTCACTAACTACATTTCGCACCGGTAAAGGTGCTGCAGTTTCTGGGCCGTTTCCATCGTCAATGCCTAGTGCGCCACCAAAAATCTCATAGACCTTGTTTGCGGAGTGTGGCAGAAAAACGGCAAACATTGTGTTAATATCGACAATTGCACTTGCGCAAGTAAATAATATCTCCTTTAAACGTTGCTGCGTCGCGTCAATGCTGCCTAGCAAATCACCTTTAAGCTTAAATGGTTCTGTCTCAGAGATGTACGTATTCACCACTTGGACAGACCGCATCAAAGCGGCGAGAGCCTGTTTCTGGTGGTGCTTTTCAATCAAGTTGCCAACTTCTTCAAAAGCACTTTGCACAGCCTCAAGCACCTTCAAATCAGTTGGGTTAGAAATATCTGCATCGGGAATCTCTCCGAAATTCTTCGCAATCATATTTGCCACACGGTTTACCAAATTGCCCCAGCCTGCCACCAACTCGTTATTATTGCGGTTCAAAAAGTCCTGCCAAGTGAAGTCTGAATCCTGGCTTTCAGGCCCGGCTGCCAAAATGTAGTAGCGCAGAGCGTCTGCACTGTAGCGTTCTAGAAAATCTTTTACATAGATCACTACCCCTCTTGAAGATGAAAACTTCTTGCCTTCCATTGAGAGAAACTCCGACGAAACCACTTCAGTAGGGAGTTGTAAATCACCGTATTTACCAACTTCACCACCCTTTTCACCAAGACCTTTGTAACCAAGTAGCTCGGCTGGCCATATCTGCGAGTGGAAGGTGATGTTATCTTTGCCCATGAAATAGTTAGAGATACTAGACGGGTCATTCCACCACTTACGCCAAAGCTCATCATCACCATTTCGACGCGCCCATTCGATCGATGCGCTCAAGTATCCAATCACAGCGTCGAACCAGACATATAAGCGTTTGGTAGGGTTATCTTCCCAACCAGGAAGGGGCACAGGGACGCCCCAATCAATATCACGAGTCATTGCACGTGGCTGTAAATCTTCAAGCAGCCCAAGTGAAAACTTCAACACGTTTGGACGCCAGTCTTCACGTGTTTCTAACCACTGTTGCAGTTTAGCACGTAAAGCCGGCAGGTCCAAAAAGAAGTGGTTGGACTCAATGAACTTCGGAGGTCGCCCATCGATTTTGGAGCGCGGGTTTATCAAGTCAAAGGGGTCAAGCTGGTTTCCGCACGAATCGCATTGATCACCGCGGGCACCTTCGTAGCCGCAAATGGGGCAAGTGCCTTCTATGTAGCGATCCGGCAAAGTGCGCCCAGTTTGCTCGTCAATGGCTGAAAGTTGCGTCTTCTCTATCATGTAGCCGTTTTTGTGAAGCTGTAAAAACATCTCCTGCACGACTTGGTAATGATTCGCAGTAGTGGTGCGTGTAAACAGGTCGTAGCTAAGCCCTAAGTTTACTAAATCATCTACAATCACGCTGTTGTAGCGATTAGCTAGCTCCTGAGGGGTAATTCCTTCGGATTCAGCTTGGACAAGGATTGGCGTACCATGTTCATCGGTGCCAGACACCATCAAAACATCGTGACCATTAGCGCGCATATAACGTGCGTACACATCTGAAGGGACGCCAAAACCTGCAACGTGCCCGATATGCCTCGGGCCGTTCGCATACGGCCATGCTACTGGGACTAATACCAGCTTCTTATCATTTACCAAGTGCCTGTGACTGGAATCGAACCAGCACGGTGTCACCACCGGAGGATTTTAAGTCCTCTGCGTCTACCATTTCGCCACACAGGCTTGTAAGTCATAATCAGACGGGGCAAAGCCCCTTCTGATTCTGTCTAACAAGCCTAATAGGCATGCTAATTATGGGGGAAAACGATTTTCCCCAAACCCCTATCGGTCTTGCAGACAGCTACCAAAATATTTCTTACCTTCAATCTAAAGGTCTTCAATAACTAGCCACAAACCCTTCGGTCTTGCAGACAGCTACCAAAATGTTAGTCAACTTACGTTATTATTATATCACAATTACTCTGCTTGCGCAAGGCGGTGTTTTTCATCTTGCTCAATGCATGACTTCACAACATCTTCAAGCGCGCCGTCCATCACTTGGTCAAGATTGTAGGCTTTATACCCTGTGCGGTGGTCAGCGATGCGATTTTCCGGGAAGTTATAGGTGCGGATACGCTCCGAGCGGTCAGCAGTGCGCACTTGGGATAGGCGCATGTTGGAATTCTTCGCCGCCTCTTCTTCTTGCTTATGCGCAATAAGGCGCGACTTCAGCACCTTCATACCGGCGGCGCGATTCTGGATTTGAGACTTCTCATTTTGCATTGACACCACAATGCCCGTTGGCAAGTGCGTGATACGAACTGCTGAATCAGTGGTGTTTACTGATTGGCCGCCAGGGCCGCCAGAGCGAAAAACGTCAATGCGGATGTCGTTTTCCGGAATCTCGATATCGGTATCGTCATCGTCGGCCTCAGGATATACATAAACTCCGGTTGCTGAAGTGTGTACACGACCTTGAGATTCGGTGACTGGGACGCGCTGCACGCGGTGGACGCCACCTTCAAATTTCAAATTTGCCCAAACACCTTCTTGCATTGAAGCATCAGTATTAGGATTGCGAAAGGCTACAGTGATATCTTTATAGCCCCCAATATCCGTAGGAGACTCATCAAGTATTTGCGACTTCCAGCCTTGCCTTTCAGCAAATTTGAGGTACATGCGCAGCAAATCCCCAGCAAAAAGTGCCGACTCTTCCCCTCCTGCGCCTGCCTTTATCTCCATGATAACATCGCGCACATCATCTTCATCGCGCGGGATAAGCATTTCCTGCAAATACGCCCGCGCGTCATTGAGCTTGGGGATTAGCTGCTCTGCCTCTTTGGCAAAGCTTGCATCAATCTGGGCAAGTTCTAGCGCTGCTAAGCGGTCTTCTTCTAAAGTGACCCAAGCGCGGTACGCTTCAACAATTTGGCGTAGAGCAGCGTAACGCCTCCCTAGCTTACGTGCTAAGGATTGGTCTTGATGCACAGCTGAGTCAGACAATTGCTTTTCAATATCTTCGTATTCAGCTAGTGCCTTTTCAGCAGCGGGAAATTGCCCCTTGATTGACATGTAAACTTAAACGTTAGTCTTTTTTGAACTTCGAATAGCGCGCTTCAAACCTTGCAACACGTCCACCAGTATCAAGAATCTTCTGCTTACCAGTGAAGAATGGGTGGCATTTATTACAAACGTCAGCACGAATTTCGCCTGAAGTAGCTGTAGACTTAGTCACGAATTCATTGCCGCATGAGCACGAAACCTTAGTCTCTTTATATTCTGGGTGTATATCTTTTTTCATATATTCCTTTCTCTTCGCACTGGGTCCATTCAATCGCTATTAACTCGGGTAGCGACCGCAGAAAAGTGATGCATTCGTAAATGCGCAAACAAACCGCGGCAGAACGGTGAACCAGCACTACCTACACTTAGTATACCATAATGATGCCGATTTGTCAAGCAGTTTTTGAAAAATCTACGCTTTAATCTTCAAGTAGCTTAAAACTGGGGGGCGGATCACATCTAGTATGCCTGCGCATAGGCTAGGCACATCAGAAAAACGCTCCTCAAGTGGTGCGCGATAAATGACCATACGAGCTGGTAAGACACCGTCGGGCGGAAAAAACTTACCAAGTACGATATCGTAGTCAGTATAACCAACGCTTGGGTTTACCATCTGCACGGCAAAATCTACCTTCCTGAGCTTAGATATCTTCTGCGGCTTTTTTGAGCCCAAAATATCTTCTTCAAGCATTTTGATACTCATCGTGTAAGCACTGTTTAACCGTTTTAGCTTCGACGCTTCCCCGTGTTTGCGCGGTATACCGTCGATACTTTTGCGCAAGTGTTTACGCATTAGAGCTCAAACCCCATCTGCTTGGCAGTGTGCTCGATATCGGCATCAAGATCGTACTTAGAGAGATTCGAAGCTGTTGAAAGTGAGCGGATAATTGCTTTGTCAATATAAATCTCACCGCTTAAGTGGTCGGTTTCATGCTGAAAAATGCGTGCTGGCCACCCTGAAAGGACTTCTTCATGATCGCGACCTTTTTCGTCAGTCCAGTAGGCTTTTATAGTATGATAGCGAAAACGCGCTGCGTAGTAGTTATGAAATGATAGGCACCCCTCATAAAAAAGCGTTTCTACCACATCGCCATCAGAATTTTCAACTGGTTCATATGTCGGGTTGATGATGACAAAAAACGGGGTATGCCTTGTTTCGTGAGCGTCATCTTCTGCAATTGGATCCCAACTCTCGTCAACACTTGTATCCTCGATTACGGCTAGTTGGATTCCCAAATCGATTTGCGGAGCAGCTAAACCTACTCCTGGCGCTTTGTGCATAGTGACCTTCATCGCATGAATTAGCTTTCGTAGCAAATCGGGAGCGAGAAAGCCTTTGAACTCGTTACACGGCTGACGCAAGACACTCTCACCGACTTGGGTGATGCGTAGCACGCCGTTAGTTTCAAACTCTTTTAGTAATGTCTCAACTTTTTGAGTCAAACTGCGGTCAATGCGTTTGGGGTCGAATTTGAAACTCATAGCGATATTCTCTCTTTCACAATCCGGGCAAGCTCTTCGGCAGTACTTCGCGCTTCAATATCAGTGCTCGCTTCGACCATGACTCGTACCAGCGGCTCAGTACCAGATGCTCTAAGCAGTACTCTTCCAGACGTGCCTGCCTTTGCATCGTTCAATTTCTGCTGATGAAAATCAACTGCTTTGGCAATCTCCTCATCGCCTACGCGTGACTTATCAACATTCGGAACATTCACCAGAACTTGTGGCAAAGTCTGCACAATGCTTGTCAGCTCCGACATTTTTACATCCGGATTTTCTTTGCGCTTTTGCACAAAATAATTCGCTAAAAGTAATGCAGAGAGAACGCCATCGCCTGTAGTTGAGTAGTCCAAATTAATGATATGCCCTGACTGCTCCCCGCCTAAGGTCAAGTTTTTAGCACGCATCTGCTCTAATACGTAGCGGTCACCCACTCCAGTGATTTCGGTCTTAATGCCATGCTTTTCCAGAGCATTTAGCGTACCCAAATTAGTCATCACTGTCAAGACTACAGTGTCATCGACAAGCTCACCACGCTCTTTCAAGTCGAGTGCGAGCATTGTGATGATCTTATCACCATCAATTAGCTCCCCAGTTTCGTCAACGCCAATACAACGATCAGCATCGCCGTCAAACGCTACTCCGAAATCAGCCCCCGCCGCTTTAACAGTAGCTTGAAGCTGGTCAGGGTGCGTCGAACCACTTTCCTCATTGATATTATACCCATCAGGGGAAGCGTTAATCACCACGACTTCTGCACCACAGAAACGAAGTGCTTCAGGGGCGACCTTAGACGCTGCACCATTTGACGCATCAAGTGCAATTTTAAGACCTTTAAGCGGTTTATTATCCTCTGAAGCGCCGATGGATCTGGCAAGATAGCTAGTAAAAATCGCACTAGCCTGGGCGCCATCATCGCGAATCCTGCCGACCTGATCGCCAAGCGGATAATCCCACTGCTCGTTTAAGTGCTGCTCGATTTGGTCTTCGACGCTATCTTCTAGCTTGAAACCATCTTCTGCAAAGAATTTGATACCGTTGTCGGGCATAGCGTTATGAGATGCTGAGATAACTACACCTAAATTCACCCCCAGACGCTTAGTTAAATAGGCAATACCAGGAGTTGGAAGCACCCCAACATCTTTTACGTCTACACCAGCCGCTGCCAAACCAGCACATACAGCCGCCGAAAGGAACTCCCCTGAAATTCTAGTATCACGCCCCACAATCGCTCTCTTGCGAGAGTATTTGGAGTCCAAAGACAGCACTCGACCAGCGGCCTCACCAAGCTTGAGCGCTAAATCGGCAGTAATATCACGGTTTGCAAGACCGCGTACACCATCAGTACCAAATAATCTTACCATAATGAATCCTTACGAAATGTTCTATCATCGAAATGATGCCCGTATGCCTCATTCGGTAACTAAAAAACACCTCTGTGTCCGAAGTGTGTGTAAACCAGATATTCGGTTAAAGGGGCACAGAGACGAAACTTTACCTCTTAGAGAACTGGCTAGCTTTACGCGCCTTCTTAAGACCGGCCTTCTTGCGCTCAACAACACGTGCATCGCGCTTAAGGAACCCGCGCTTCTTAAGTGTAGCTCGGTTCGCATCACGATCAATCTCGTTTAGAGCACGAGAAACACCTAGACGAATCGCTCCAGCCTGACCAGATGTACCGCCACCGTGCACATTAACGGCAACGTCATATTTACCATCTTGGCTAAGCAAAACAAATGGTGAGTTCACAAGTTGCTGGTGCACTTTATTGGGCAAGTACACTTTCAAATCACGCCCGTTAATAACCCATTTCCCGGTACCAGGAGTAAGGCGCACGCGAGCAATCGCTTCTTTGCGACGCCCCACAGCAGCACTGCTACCGATGATTGCATCCTTTGGCGATTTCTTTACTTCAGCATCTTCGTTGATCAATTCTTTAATTTCTGCCATTTACGCTCCTTGCTTTACTTGCGGCTTCGTGTCGTATTTAACTGGGTTCTGCGCATTATGTGGGTGGCTAGGGCCAGCATACACATGCAACTTCTTAAGCTGGTCACGCCCAAGTGTAGTCTTTGGAACCATACCTTGGATCGCTTGCTCGACTATGCGCACTGGGTTATCGACAATCAGCTCGCCATACGTACGCGATGAAATACCGCCTGGAAATCCAGAGTGACGCCATAGACGCTTATTCTGTAGCTTATTGCCAGAAAGGGCGATTTTTTCAGCGTTTACAATGATTACGTGATCACCGACGTCAATATGACGCGCGAAATTCACCTTAGTTTTGCCACGCAAAATATTTGCACTGACTACTGCGAGCCGACCGAGCACAACATCCGTTGCATCGATGACCCACCAATTCTGGCTAACGTCGCCAGGTTTTGGGCTATATGTTTTCATTTATTCCTTATCTCACATTTGTACCACACGGACTTTCCGGGTGGCTTTGTACACTACCTGCTAGAGTGAAACACATAATGTCAGCTTTAAGCGTCTATCTTAGTACGTCTTTAAGCACAGCGATACGTGCTACACGGATTAGCGAGCAGGAAACAATAACCAGCACCTAACTGGTTAACTCCATTATAACACAAAGACATTTTTCTGTCAAATCGTTTCAAAAAGCTTTTGATGATATTTAGGTGATGAATTCTAAGAAGTTCGAAGAGGTGATCAGTTTGAAGTGCGTCTCAGGGTAATGCTTCGAAAAAACTGATGGGGCGACGTTTTGACGGGTTTTGGAGTTGAATGAAAAAGAGAAGGCGCGGATCTTTCCTGCATCGGTGACGCGATTATCAACTTCTAAAAGGTCTACTTTACGACCGGCCCACGTCTCCCAGAAGAATGATTCGTAGTCGCGAGAGTGAGAAAGACCTTTGAGCTCGTGGTACTTATGCCTCTCCATGACTAGGAAGTTTGCCCACAACTCTTCGAGATCGCTACGCATATTAAAACTGCCGTAGCTCATAATCAAAGCGTTACGAATACCTAAATCATAGAAATAGTAGCGCGAAAGCAGTGTAATCTCGTTCTTGAGCCTCTCTTTATAGGGCTTATGTTCATGGACGATGTAATGCTTTTCGAGAATTTCTAAGTAGCGCTTAGTAGTGCGCGGGTTAAGCTTTATATGCCCAGAGATTTCGTTTACGCTTAAGGATTTATTTATATTGAGCGATAAGAAGTAGAGTAACTCCATCAAAGCTTTTGAATTCGTGATGCGCTCAAGCTCGAACACATCGCGTAGCATATCGGAATGGATGATGCGGTCAAGAATCTCTCGCTTTTGTGAAGTGGTCGGGGCTAGAATTACTTCTGGAAGTGCACCGTAAATCATCACATCATTGAGCAACTCAACAGCCTCAACACCGGCATACATCTTCGATAAAGTGGGAAAGGAAATGGGGTAAATGCGAATCTGGCGCAGATCCTCAATCGCACGCATTGAATAGCTAGTGATAACTTTTATCGAGGGTGCTGCTTCTAGAAGTGAGGGGAGGATATCTTGTAGCTTGGGCACTCGATGAGCATCGTCAATGAAGAGAATGTCTTTTCCCTTAAGGGCGCTCCTGAAATAGGATACATCGTTATTCATCAAGTTGATGCGCTCTAGCATATTGTTGCCACTAAGGTTTAGCAAAGAATCGCTTGGGTAATGATTCATGAACTGGCGGACGATGTGCGTTTTACCAGAGCAGTTCGGTCCTGATATTTGCAGCACGCTTTGCTCTCGAAATTCGTGGTCGAGTTTACCGTCAAACTCAGAGAGTATCGTTCGAGGGATTTTTAGCTGCCCATCGCCAGTTTCGCTCATATCACCATCCCCGCTAGAAAGGGTACGCTATAGTCTAGAAGTTTTTCGTCGACGATCAAGTTTGGTTGATGGATGTCTACAGGTTCGCGCCCAGGCGTGGCTGCACCAAATCGCGCCATAGCGCCTTGGATCTTCTTGCCACTCTTGGGTTCGTGCATCAAATACCATGAGAAATCTTCTCCACCAAGTGACCTTTCAGCATCGTGAATTGATTTGTCGCCAAAGTATTCATAGGCAACTTTACGCATCTTGGCAGCAGAGACTTCAGTGTTTATCACTGGAGGAACACCCTTTTCGTAGATGATGTCGACTTTTGCGCCAAACGGTTTAGCGATACTTTCAACAGTGTCCTTAAAAATTGCCTCCGCACGCATCCAAGCATCGATATCGGTAGTACGCAACGTTCCAGATATGAAACCATGATCCGGAATTGCGTTCGGTGTATCCCCGGCTTCAATCTTGCCCCAGGTTAGGGAAACTACTGAGCGTGGGTCAAATATCCTTGAAAAAGCCACTGGAACGCCATTTACGATGGCACTTAGAGCCTGAATGACATCAGCTGTGAGGTGAGGCCTTGAAGAGTGGCCGCCCGAACCTGAAACCTTTACTGTGCAAATGTCAGCTGCCGAGGTTAGAGCACCTTCACGAATGCCGATCTTACCCACTTCTAGGCGTGGCTCAGCGTGTATCGCATAGATTTCTTGAACATCTTCGAGCACCCCTTGGTCAATCAACTCCTTGGCACCACTAGGCCTAGTCTCTTCAGCAGGTTGAAAAATGAAACGAACAGGATGCTTTAACTTGGCGCGCAAATCGTTCAGTATTAACGCAGCCCCGTAGATAGATGCAGTGTGGAAATCATGACCACAAGCATGCGATACACCCGGTGTTTTTGACGCATAATCCAAACCTGTACTCTCTTGAATCGGCAAAGCGTCAATGTCTCCACGTAGCGCTTTGAATGCCACTTCATCGTTAGGAGTCGCCATATTTTCGCCTTTAGGGTACACATTTGCCACTACCCCCGTCGGAGATAGTCGCTTAGCCTCAATACCGGCTTTTGCGAAAGACTCAAGTAGAAATTCAGTGGTAGCATTTTCTTTCCAGCCCACTTCAGGGTGCTCATGTATATGGCGCCGAAAAGTAGTGATATGTTCTTTATGAGAATCATACCCTCTCAAAACCATTTCGCCAGTAATGCTTATACTTTCATTATAGCACATCTAGCCACTCTTTGACGCTTTGACCGTAACAAATCGCTTCATCACCAAGCTCTTCGATTTCACGCTTTGCGTTCTTTATGTCTTGCTCTCCCCTTCCTGCTAACTTTTCCTGCATCGCCTTAAAGCTCTTCTCATTATAGAACAGATCGTTCACACTATGCATATACTCTAAAATCAAATCGCTTGGCAGAGAGTCGCAAGTACGAAGCTCTACGAAGTTCTTTAGCCTGCAATCGAAGAAGTAAGTGGAGAGGATGTGGGTTATCTCAAACTCGTTTAAGACACGGTCAGGGTAAAGCTCTTGGGCAGAACTTCTCGTTGCTTGGACTTGCTTCACGCCCAAAAACTCAGGTGTGTGTGAATAGTCCACAACCATTAAAGGGGTGCTTAAAGCGTATTTAGCGTAACTTTCGAAGTTGTAACCATCGTTAAAAAGGTGTGGTATGACTGACGCTCGCAATGAATCCGAATCGTCCCACATTTGCACTCTAAGCAAGCGATATTGGTTGGGTTCGCCTTCAAAATAAGGCGTATTTGTAAACTTGTAGCAAAAAAGCGGCCCAAGTAGGCTTGCTAAACGGAGCTTCGCGATTGCATCTTCCTCCGACTCAAAGTCTATAGAAACCTGAGTGGAAGCTGAGGCGCGCATCATATTCAAACCATACTTTCCTGTCTTCGCCAAGTACTCGTTCATCGCTGCGTAACGCTCTTTAGGGATGAGCTCAATTTCGTCTTTAAGGCTTACCGGCTGGTAGCCGATGGTCAGAGCTTCAGCATTAAAGCTGTGCAAAACTTCATCTAGAACACTTCGAAACTGTCTGTAAAACTGGGTTGATTCATCTGGATTCGCAAAAGGGCCGACGCTACACTCTAGTTGAGAGCCTGGCTCAAGCGAAACTTCCACCTTTTCACCGACTAACCCTAGGAGGTGCTTTCCTGAGTACACCTTTCGCACACCGGGCATTTGATTTGAAAGTGCTTCTAAGACCTGCCAGACACCACCTTCGCCAAAATATGGTACAGCTCTTGAACTGGTTTTATCGACTATCAAATGCTCGACTTCAAGACCAAAGACGAATTCGGAACGAGGCTTAGCCCCAGACTTAATAAAATCCACCACGCTACTAATTTGACTAGCGGACTGACTAGTTGCTCTAGACGTTCGACTAGATGTGCGACTAGATGTGCGATTTGGCGGTACATTCATATATCTATTATACACTAGAATGGTGCTTGGGCGATAGTAAAATGGAGGTACATACACAAAATAACGCTATTTTATGTATGAAAACGCAAAAAAGGTACATAAAATAGCGTTATTTTATGTACCTTTTATTGCTGCACCTAATCTGACTCGACTTATCCAGCTAGAGATGCATAGCGCTCATAGCGCTCTTTTGCATCTTGCACAGTCTTCTCGTAGAGCTTATTCGCATTATCGCCATGCACACGCTGCAGGCTCGAGAAACGATTTTGCTTGAGCATGAACTCCTTAGTCTTGGAGAAATCTGGCTTCTTGAAGTCAAGCTGGAACGGATTCTTATCATCTGACTTTAAGCGTGGGTCAAAACGATAGAGTGACCAGTAGCCAGACTCAACCGCTTCCTTAGCTTCTTGCAGTGTTAAGTGCATCCCCCCTGCTAACCCGTGGTTAATACAAGGAGTGTACGCTATAATCAATGAAGGGCCGTTAAAGCTCTCAGCTTCGCGGATTGCCTTCAAGGTCTGCATAGAGTTTGCTCCAGATGCAATCTGCGCCACATATACGTCACCATAGGTCATCGCCATTGCGCCAATATCCTTCTTCCCGCCATGTTTACCAGCGGCTGCGAATTTAGCAATTGCTGCTGCCGGAGTCGCCTTAGAGGCTTGACCGCCAGTATTCGCATACACTTCGTTATCCATAATCAGAATGTTTACATCTTCACCAGATGCCAGCACATGGTCAACACCACTGTAACCGATATCATAGCCCCAGCCGTCACCGCCGATAATCCATTGCGAAGGCTTGGCGAATAAGTCGCGCCCTTTATATAAATCGCGCAATACTGGGTCAGAAGCACTCTCACCACCGGCTTTCGCTAGGGCTTCTTTAAGCGCTTCGGCGCGGTCACGATTGGCTTCAGAATCATTGTAGCCGTTGACCCAATCTTGAAGTGCGTTTCGCAAATCATCGCCAAGCGCAGCGTGTGCCATAGCATTTTCGCCACAAGCAGTCGCCGAATCACCTAGAGAAAGAATATCCTTTGCTGACTCAAGCAAGCCTTCACGCTTAATCTTGTTCGCTAAAAAGATGCCAAGACCAAACTCAGCATTATCTTCGAAAAGTGAATTTGACCAAGCTGGACCAAACCCTTTAGCGTTAGTCGTGAATGGCGCTGCCGGAATTGCTGCACCCCAGATTGAAGAGCACCCGGTCGCATTAGCGATAGTCATACGATCGCCAAAAAGCTGAGTAAGCAACTTCACATAAGGTGTTTCACCACAACCCGCGCATGCTCCCGAAAACTCAAGCAGTGGCTTTTGGAACTGAGACCCCCGCACTGTGGAGAGTTTAGTGGGGTTAGTTTTCTCGCGAAGTGTCATTGCAAACGCCCAGTTCACTGCTTCACCAGCTTGGGATTTGAACGTCGCTGCCTTTAGTGGGCGATTCTCATCTTCGGGGTTCTTCACGTTTACGGGGCAGGCTTGCAGGCAGAGTCCACAGCCAGTACAATCCTCAACTGATACTTGGATGCGATATGAAAGACCATCTGAACCTTTCATCTCCTTTACAATGAAGCCTTCGGGTGCATTTTCAAGTTCTTTTGCATCAGCTAAGACTGGGCGAATGGCTGCATGTGGGCAGACAAAGGCGCATTCGTTACAACCGATGCACTTTTCCGCATTCCACGCTGGCACATGGGTCGCTACCGCGCGTTTTTCGACTGCAGAAGTTCCTAGTGGGATGGTGCCATCAAGCATACCGTTTTCGATCAGCTCGGAAACTTTAATGCTGTCACCTTCTTGACGCTGGAGCTTAGTGAAAACAGTTTCTACGAACTTCTTGTTGTCGATACCAGTAGTTTGCGGAGCTGGGAACTTGCGCAAATCATCTTCTTCAGCCAAGCTCGCCCAAGTGCTTGGTACATCTACCAGATGCAAGATTGCGTCATTTTCAGCCACAGCGCTAATTGCCGCCTGGTTCTTTTCGACGATTGCCATCGACTTTTTCGCGTACGATTTATGCGCATCTTCTTTGAGAAGCTCTACAGCTTTGTCAAAAGGCATGATGTCTGGTGAAAGCTTGAAGAACGCTGTCTGCATAGCAGTATTCGTGCGACCACCAAGACCGGCTTCACGTGCCACTTGCACAGCATTAATCGTGTAGAACTTGATATCATTTTGCGCAATATATCGCTTCAGAGAGTTCGGAAGTTGAGTTTCTAAATCCTCGTCGCTCCAAATCGTATTCAATAAGAAAGTACCGCCCTTCTTTAAGCCCTGGATGACTGGATACAGCTTCACATAGGCTTGAGTCGAGCAGGAAATGAAATCAGCTGCTGAAATCAAATACGTTGAAGTGATTGGAGAGTCACCAAAGCGCAAGTGAGATACCGTCAAACCACCAGATTTCTTTGAATCGTAGGCGAAATAACCTTGTACGTACTTATCGGTGTAGTTACCAATTAACTTGATAGCAGACTTATTTGCCCCGACCGTTCCATCGGAACCGAAGCCCCAGAACTTGCCTTGGAAAGTGTCTGGATTGGTGAAGTCTAGAGAAGGTCCGACTTCAAGTGAAGACCCGGTAACATCATCAACGATTCCAACTGTGAAACGCGCTTTTTGCTGATCGGCTGGCTTAGCAAGTTCATCAAAAATTGCTACAACTTGATTAGGCAAGAAGTCCTTTGATCCGATACCATAACGACCTCCGATGATATTCACTTTCTTGCCTAGTTCAGTACCAAATAGCGCTGACTGCACATCTAGAAGCAACGGGTCACCTTGGGCTCCAGGCTCTTTGGTGCGGTCAAGTACAGCGATATTCTGAACTGTAGAAGGAATCGCTTTGATGAAGTCTGCAGTTGGGAAAGGGCGGTACAAGCGGATGGTTAACATTCCGACTTTACGTCCATTCTTATTTAAGTGCTCAACAGTTTGCTCGACTGCCTGAGCCCCCGAGCCGATGATTACGATCAATTCAGTAGCATCACTTGCCCCGACATAATTAACCAAATCATAGTTAGTGCCGCGGAGTTTATTGATCTCCCCCATGTATTTGCGTACAACCTCTGGAACTTTTTCATAGTGTGAGTTCACGGTTTCGCGTTGTTGGAAGTAGAAGTCCGGGTTCTGATTAGTGCCCGAAATGGTCGGGTGCTCAGGGTTGATCGCCCTCTTGCGAAAGGCTTCAATCGCATCATGCGGTAAAAGTGGTCGTAGCTCATCTTGGTCGATCACTTCAATTTTCTGGATTTCATGCGAAGTACGGAAACCATCAAAGAAATTGATAAATGGTACGCTTGTCTCGTATGTTGCCAAGTGGGCAACGCCTGCTAAGTCCATAACTTCTTGCACAGAATTCTCGGCGAGCATTGCAAAGCCGGTCTGACGAGCAGCCATAACATCAGAATGATCTCCGAAAATGTTTAGTGCATTCGTGGTGATGGCGCGAGCTGAGACGTGAAAAACTGTCGGTAAAAGCTCGCCGGCGATCTTGTACATATTTGGTATCATCAAGAGAAGCCCTTGAGAAGCTGTGTAAGTAGTGGTTAGTGCACCGGCTTTAAGAGCGCCGTGCACTGTGCCAGCAGCACCAGCTTCAGACTGCATTTCCTGAACGCGTACTTTATCACCCCATAAATTCTTGCGCCCACCAGCAGACCATTCATCAACAGTTTCAGCCATTGGCGTTGAAGGGGTGATGGGGAAGATTCCAGCAAACTCGGTAAAGGCGTACGAAATGTGCGCTGCAGCAGTGTTGCCATCCATTGATTGGCGTTTGCGATTCTTAACTTCTGACATGTATATCCTTTCTTAAGCGAGGGTTTCTTAGGCCTCACAAAACTCATATCGTGAAATCTTCACGACCTTTTCGTCTGGCGCGCAAATCAAACTATTCGCCAAAGTGTAGGGTTAACTAATAGCCGTTCAATTTAGGCTACACTACTTTGGAGACTGGCTTGCAGCAAGTCAAGCGGTACACGAAATTCGTCTACGATTCTATTATACCACATTTTTTGCTCGCGCGCAAGAAAAAAACAAAACGGTAATGAAAAACAAGTGAAAAACAAGTGTCAGTACCAGCCGCTTGATTGCGACTTACTCCAGGCCCCACAAGGTGTACGGTAGCGCCCAGTGATATAGCTAAGTCCCCACTTGACCTGAGTGATGGGGTTATCGCGCCAATCTTCACCAAATTGCGCCATCTTCGACCCCGGTAACGCTTGCGGGATGCCGTATGCACCAGAAATAACATTGCCTGCATGTGTCCTCCAACCAGATTCGCGCTGCCAAAGGTGGTCTAAGCACTGGAATTCATTGGGGTCACCCCAAGTTGCCATCACTTGGTCATATGCGAACTTCTTGACATCTTCAGAAGGGACAGTCACAATCGTCCCGTTGTTTACTGGAGTCGCTGTGCCGAATTTGACGACTTGATCCTGAGGGGCACTTAAGTGAATCTCCGAGAAAAGGTCTCGCGAAACCTGATTGCCACCTACTAGCTTGACGATGAAGGTGCTAGAAGACTGCCCAACCTGGCCGGCCTGCACGAGCTGCTCCTCGCCCTTGCGCATAGCGCCGTCTTCAATACGCTGCTCAGCAAAAGGAACTTCTCGCGGGATGGTCTCAGTCTGCGTAGTGATAAGGTCAACCACAATCTTCTCACCATCGGAAACAACTTGATCTAAATCAGGATACACTCCCTCGCCAAACCCGACAGTCACGGCTTGCTCTGCTAAAACGTCTTTCACAGTCGCTCTGGTCGTAGTGAAAACCTGCTCCTCGCCACGGACAGTTAAGGAGACGTTTTGCGCGTAATGAGGATTCTCGCGGTGAACTTCGAGCTGTACGTCTCCATTGGTTTCTGTACCAAATTTACTTGAGACTGAAAACCCTCTGGTAGAAGCTTCTTGACCTAGAGCAAGGATTACGCTTGGTAAATTAAATGGTATATAAACGCCTACGACTAAAACCACCACCATTAAAAGGCAGATTAGACCTTTGCAAGCATTGCGAAAATTCCAGCCGCGGTCATCAAAGAGCATATCGAACTCACTAACTTTTTCCTTAGCTTCAAAGGGCAAGCGGGTGTAGTCGTCAGCATTCTTCAAATTCAAACTTGCAACATTTTGCACATATTTACTTTGAAACTTCGATACTTGGTCAGTTGAAACTTGCTGACCTTGGATGAGATTTGGTGAGAAAAATACTGCACGGCTGAGATCGTCAGAAGTCAGGCCACCAGAAACATTGTCTTGGCGTCCATCGTGGGTAAGATGCGAATTCTCTCTTAAAGACCTTTTATTTTGTGCATCATTACGCGCTGAAAGCATATCACTTTTGCCGGGTTTTTTGCTGGCAGAATGCTTATGGCGACTTGATTTTGGCTTATTCGGGCGCGGTTTTGACGTTCGGTTTAGTATCAATTTGCCGTTTAAGTCACGCTTAAAAGGACTGCGCATTTAGATTCCCTTTGTTACTGACTCGGAAATGCGACGACTTTCTCTCATATGCTCTTGAAGTTCACGCAAAGACGGAGGGATCATTTCTTCCTCAACTGTAGACGGCTTAAATTGCTTTAGCTTACCTTCAACTTCTGACCATATGGATGCAATCGATATTGCAAACACCCCTTGACCACCACTTAGCACGTCAATAATATCTTCCGGAGACTTAACTAAGAAAATGGAGCGACCGTCCGAACAAAGCGTAACTGCTGAAAGGTCGTCAACACCGCGCTCTTTTAGGATGCTCTTTGCTTTGATGATTTTTTTCAGACTGATACCTGTATCAAGCAGGCGTTTATATATCTGCAAGATGAGAATATCTTTGAATGTGTATAGGCGACGACTCCCCGACCCTTTTGCTTCTAGTAAAGTTGGCTCAAAATAGCCTTGTGACGCCCAGTAATCAATGCGCCGCTGAGTGATTCCAGTTGCCTTCGAGACAACGGAAGACCTATACCCCACCTGCTCACCAAGCTCAGGGATACTATCACCAAAAAGCGTTCCTTGTACCATGTACTCATTATATCACATATTAGCTTTGCGTGCAACTTGACAAAAACGATGCGAACTGGTATAATAATATCAGCAGTTTGGTGATAACATCTGTGCGGACTTGCATTTATGCATCACTTTTGTCTGCGATTAAATACTACAAGTGAATATATGTCTAGCCCGTGTGGTGAAATTGGTAGACACGCCAGATTTAGGTTCTGGTGCCGCGAGGCGTGGGGGTTCAAGTCCCTTCACGGGCACATAACATGAAAATGGGAGTCGCGCTACGCTTAGGCGTGCTCCGTGCACCTTATCGAAAACTCATACCTAAGACTTGCCTAAGACTGTGGTTGAAAACTAAACTAGTGGATGGAAGATGTCCGCTAAGACCATGGTGATAAACATCAAGATGAGAAACCCGTAGATAATATATGCAACTGGCTGGCTGCGTGCTAAGTCAGCCGCACCTGGGCGCGGACGTTTTCGGAGGCGAAATACCAAGCGCTTCAACGCTTCGTAGATAGCATTCGCACTGTGACCACCATCAAGTGGTAGTAGTGGTATCAAGTTCAAAACAAATAGTGCGATATTCAAAGAGCCTAAGATTGAGAAGATGTTAGCCACTTTCTGCGCGAAATCGTCAGTGGCCTTTTCGCTTGCGACGGCAATCTGCCCAACGCCTACCACTGAAACGAGATTGCGCTCTTGCCGCTCCTGATTGGTAACTAGCGAGCGCACAGCGTCCACCATACCAGCTGGGATGCCAAGAATCGCCTTAGCAGTGCCGGTGACGGTCTGCCAAGTGATGCCTAATGACCCCCCTAGCGAAAGGCGCTCGGGCTCAAGCGATGGGGAAATACCCACTTTGTACGCACCGTCAATTTCAACGGCTTCAATAGTGAAATGCTTATCTACGCCTTCTCGCTCAGCGGTTATCTCTAGCTCCTTGTCGTTAGACTCGGCAATCAACTGCTGCAACGCTGCCCACTCTTGCACACTCTGCCCATTGACCTCTTTAACCGTGTCGCCTGCTCGCATCCCGGATTTGTAAGCTGGAGCTTCGTCGTTATACGAACAATCGTTGCTAGCAGTATTGTCACTGAACTGGGATTGGCATTGCACGACAGTCTTTAAGGTGGTAGTCGGGCTTTGCGCGCCGATAAATGTAAAGGCTACCATAAAGCACAATGCCCCAAGCACGAGGTTCGTCAAAGTGCCGCCAGCCATGATCAGAATCTTTTTGCCGAAAGTCAAGTTGTAGAATGCTCTTGACTCGTCAAATGGCTTCATGCCTTCTTGACTTGCTTCACGGGCACCTTCGATAATGCTTTTGAAGAACTTATCAGTGTGGTCTTTAGGTTTGGCTGGGAACATTCCCTGAATTTGAGTGTAACCACCCATCGGCACGAGCTTCACACCGTATTCCGTCTCCCCTCGTTTAGTACTCCAAAGCGTTTTTCCAAATCCAATGAAATATTCAGTTGCGGGAACACCGAACTTCTTTGCTGGCAGAAAGTGACCTAATTCATGCAAAGCAATACTTAGCGCGATACCGATAACGATAACTACGACAGTGATGATTGTGCCTAACATCGAGCGGATGACGGGAATCGAACCCGCGTTTAAAGCTTGGGAAGCTTTCGTCCTACCATTGGACTACATCCGCATTGAGCCTCTGATCGGAGTCGAACCGACGACCCCTTCATTACGAGTGAAGTGCTCTACCAACTGAGCTACAGAGGCACTAAGTCGATAAGACAGGCGGCAAAGCCGCCTGTCTAGCGACTAAGTGCCTCATGAGGCTTGATAATTTAAGGGGGGAGATTCCCCCTAACACCCCCTCTTATCGGTGCAAGGTTATTTAGTTATAATTCATAAGTGCCTGATAGAGGCTTGATAATTTAAGGGGGAAGATTCCCCCTAACACCCCCTCTTATCGGTGCAAGGTTATTTAGTTATAATTCATAAGTACCTGATAGAGGCCTTATGAACACCCCCTCTTATCGGTGCAAGGTTATTTAGTTATAGAAGTATTATACCACAAAATTTTCGTCAGTGCTACGTTAAAAGGCAATTATCACACGTAGTTATTCACAAAATGGCATCAAAGTACTTGAAAAACGGCAAAATATGTGCTACACTTACATCACACGATCACCTATGATGGGGAGGTATATATGAAGAGTAAATACGAACATGTCAATGTGTTGTACACAGAAAGTCAAGCATACGATGAATATGACATTGACTACACCGAACAAGAGCCAGTAACCCTAAGTTTGCCGCATTCATTTGTGTCAAGCATGTGCCTATATATCAGTGAAGCGCTTTCAAACACGCGCAAAATCGATGTGCTTGCCAAGTGGATGAAGCCATATGTGTATAACCACATCGACGAACTGCGCCTAAAAGGCTATGGCTTTGGGATGCGCCCAAAATTGCTCAGCGTTACTGTAAAGCGACTTAATAGTAGAAAAGCCTATGGGGTTTGCAGTATAGAGACATCGACTGGCAGACACTTAATATCGATAACCTACGAAGTGCAGCACTTATCGTGGATTGCTACCAATATAGATGTTGTGACAGAAGACAGTAGCAAAATTATTTGCCTAGTATCCAAAATATAGTATCTAAAATCTAGCAATACCTGAACCTCTTTAAGCAGGCTAGCATTAACGTAGAGGTTTGCCTAGCGTGAATAATCCACGCCAAAATCCACCAATCGGAATCGAACATTTCAAGCCAATCGCGAACGTTTGATAATACTCTTGCAAAATACTGTTTGATGTGGTATAATCTTAATAATGACATTAGGTCGCAACCAGAGTAGGTTGTATAGCAAACGGAAGCCAAAAGCTTCTGAATTTAATGGCGCGCTAGAAAGCGGAGCGATATTTTTTGCTACCCAGAATCAGGGTACGAGTAGAAAAGCAAGTAGAAACCCAAGCGGAATCTTAAGTGGTGCAAAAAATAATCTCGCACGCTACACTAGCGCCCACACCCAGCGCGTCTCAACTTCTGCAGCACTAAAGACTAGCGCGCGTCGTTTTAGTGCACAAATTGAAGGCGGGGCAAAGAGTCTGCATCTTAAGAAAGACCTTCAATCAGCAAAGCGTTTTGCACTCAGAAGTAATGCCCCGCTAAGGCTGGACGCATATGCAGGCGATACCAAAAACAAGCGCCGAATCCTTAAGCTAGGAAAATCGGTGTACGCTACCCAATTCAATGGCCTACTTAGTGGTCAACTCAATAATCAGCCTGATGCGCAATTTTATGCACGTTTCGTACCTCAAAACGTTGCCCAAATCATCACGAAAGGTAGCGCCCCTACTGAGTCTAGTGAGGCCAGCAATGGCGCGGATGTGGTTAACGCAAGGGCGCATACCGATACATCGGCAGGCACACCGGCGGGCAGTCAAGGTGATGTTTCATCTAATAATGCTCAAGCGGTTACTCAAGGACCCAACCAGCCGGGATCACAATCGGTCGACCTGCCCAACAATCACAGAGGCGTAGGCGGTCCTGACAGTGCAGACGGTTCATCGACTTCCGATACCCCACCTGAAACCCTTAGCGGCGCACCGTCACCCCAGCCAGAAGCCACACCAGGTGGCAGTACGAACACCACACTTGCGCCTGAGAGCACACCTGGAGGCGCTTCACTAGGCGGCTTATCTTCGTCAGCGTCTTCAGATCAAAGTAACAACACTCGAAGCGGTGGCGCTACTAGCGGCGCCCCAAGCGGTGGGCATCTGCTGCCCGAAAAGCTAGATGATTTAATTTCCATCACTCCTTTTACGAAAATCGGTGCTAGTTTGCGTGGGGCTAGCGCTTTCGTCAAAGTAATGCTCAAGCCTGCAAAAGGACTTATAGCGCAGATGTCTGAAGCAGAAATTGAGCAGTTTACTAGCGCAAGACTTGACTACGACGCACTCAAAAAGATGGACAAAGATGCCCAGAAGAGTAGTGCTAAGAGTAGTGCTAAGAGTAGTATTAGTGTAGCGCAGTCACCTGCCCTAGATACCACTGCACCGAGTAGCATACCAGACAACGCTTCGGGCACGGCATTAGACACTACATTGGATAGCGCAAGGAACGCCCGTTTAGAGGCAGTGCGTAATGCCTTAGAAAATAACACCATCGCTGAAGAGTACTTGCGCGAACCTGATGTCGAAGATATATCTGCTGAGCGCACATCGCAAGTCCCGCCACAAGTTGATGTGTCACTGTCGCAGAATGAAGAACAGGGCGATGCACTGGAACCACGGGAAGCAACGTCAGCACCACCTGGACAGATACCACCTTTACAAGAAGAATCGCCTAGCCAAGAAGATGAAGTCTCTCTAGTCGAAACTACGCTTGAAATACTTGACGAGCCAATTGGCGATGATGTTGAAATGGTGCAAAAGGGTTACCAAATACCTATCACTTCAGAAATACCAGTAGTAAGACCTAATCAAAGTGCTCCAAACGATATCGGCGCTCAAAAGACGAGTGACGGAGATACAGGCGTAATACATGCAGACGAAATTGGTGAAAGTGAAGTTAGCGCCCACAGTGAAGATGCCTCTGAAGTTGCCCTCCCCAAGACAGAGGATATTCCAATCGTGTTGGCACTTACACAGCAGCTTCCTATAGTCAAAGTCGTTGAAGCCGTGCAAAATTCCACTGAAAACAAACCTGCACAAGAAGCACCTCATGAAAGTGCAAATCAAAATAAACTACCACAAGATGCACCAAGCAGTGCCCCAGATGATGTACTTAATAGTGACGTGCCAAGTGAAATTACGCCCGACAGTGAACCGGCTAGAGAGCCCATAAAACGCATCCTTTCAAAGAAGCGCATCCCAAGCCCGCTTGCGCTTGCCCAAGCAGCCAAAGGTGGGCCTGACATTGATGATACAATTCAGATGAAACCAGCATCAATGCAAGATTCTGCGCAGGTTCAGGATCTTGCAAATAGCGAAGAGCCGTTCTTGACTACTGAGCCGCTACCATTCGCGCCGATTATGAAGCCCGAAAATGTTGCCGAAAATGTTGCCAAAAATGTTGACAGTAAGGACTCTCAACAGGGCCACATACACCAAAAACCCACACCTGAGGAGATGCTTGCCAAACTTGAGCGACTAGCAAAGAGCGCAGTAGAAGAAATTGACGACACGCTTAATCCAAAGTCGCCGAAAGTCGAGCAAGAAGTAGTGCAAGAACCCGTGAAAGAACCCGTGAAAGAAGTAGCGCAAAAGGTTGCGCAAAAGGTTATGCCGGAAGCTGTGCAAGAAGTAGTACAAGACGCTAGCGGGGGCGAAAATGGCGGCGATGACGTAGCGCCAATTAACACTACTTTGCCACTCAAAACTTCGGCGATTCATAAACCACTTGCTAAGCCGATACGACCAGGCACTAAATCTCCAACGCCACTCACCACCACATCAGACAGTGTGCAGGATCCCCATCAAGAACGCATCGAACAATCGCGTGCAGATAAGATGACACCTGATGCTGTATCTACAGGAGCGGCAAAGAAACCAGCTAGTAAACCTAGCACACCTGCCACTGATTTCACAATGCTAAGAAAATCAGTTTCGGACATCATGTCAGAGATTATGGACGACGTCTACGGGCCAAGGCGCAGCTACAAAGCAGGCACTAGCGAGATTGACGTACCGCCGGTTCGGACCCCAGCCAAGCCGAAAGCCCCCGCGCCCCCTCCAGTTAAAATCAGCTTCCCCTCTGAGCGCCGAGCTCTCTTTGAGGATGAGAAGTCGCCGACACCGAGCACTCCTACTGCAACTCCAGTAACACGTAAAACCAACGCCTTTTCAAGTAGTATCCTCAAGTCATCAAGGCCACTTACTGCTGCAAGTACTATTCCAACTTTCGGACGCTCAAAGAAAGGCGATCCGCTAGCCGCTTTTGAAGATATACTGTCCGAGATTGACTCAAAAACTCAACGCGCCGAGTCAAGCATTTCTGCTAACGCTAAGAATGCAATCTCACAAATGCAAACCCGGTTTGACGACGTTTCAAACCCGCTTGACGCTTTCAAAAGGGGGTCTAAGTAGTTGTGAATAACCAAAACCCCGTAGTTAAAATTATCCCCCTCAGAAAGAAAGTGGCACTTAGTAGGGAATTTTCTAAGCATGCGAGTAACCTCCACAAAGAGCACGCCATCAAGAAACATCTTCTGAAAAAGAGTCTTAAATCTGGTCTAAATAATTTCGAAAACATTGACCTGAAACAAGCCTTAAAACAAACTAGGCGCATTCCCAGTCTATACATAATTCAATCACTCTTGCTAGCGGGCATAGTATCTCTAGTGGTTATTTACGCAGTTCCTAGCCTTAGGACTCCTACGTTACAAGCGCTTAACGACAGGGGTATCTATCTCCTTGGGGCGAGTGAACCGAACGCAAATTCATCGACGAATACATCCCAAAATGTACCTGGGCAAAGTGGTTCTAGACTAGATAATGGAAACTCTCAGAATTCCAACTCATCAAATAATGACGACGCATACACAAATGGTGACAATTCCTCTAGTGATGGTGGCCAAAATGAAGGTGACCAAAATCCTGCTGATGAAACTAAGGTTTCCAGTGCTTTGCGTAATGCCATTTTACGCACTTACGGAGTTGCAAGCCTCTCTGATATACGTGAGACTGGGTTGCTTGAGGGTATGTCCCAAATTCACTCCATCACTGAGGTTAACGCTAACAAGCTGACAGTTCGCCTCAATTTAACCCACTCGAATACTAACCGCCAAGCTGTGCGAGCTATTGCAAATAAACTGCTAGAGATTGCACGTGCAAATAACGTTCAGGCTACCACAATTATCGTCATCACTATCGATTCCTACTTCTTAGAGCAGGCTTCAAACGGAGGTAATTAGTGGACAAGAACACTAAAACCGTTATCTACCGCTCTGTGGGGATAGTCATTGCTTTGATATTGCTAGCCTTAATAGCGCATTTTGCAATAAATAAGCTACAGCAACGCGTCAATGATGCTAAGAATAACCCAAATATCGTCTACGTAGAGCCCCCAAAGACCCCAATTTCTGACACTGAATATGCTAAAATGATTAGCGATGCGATTCTAAGCTACTATAAAGTGCACGAGTTTCCGGAAATCCTCTACCAAGACCCGGAGAATTTGCTTGGGCAGACTCAAAGCATTGCCCCAAGTACGCCAGGGAGTAATGACGGCGAATACACTATCAAATTCATTGCTGAGCATGAGCTTGGTACTTGGTCAAGCGCTCAAGCGCAATCAGCCGCTATCGAAGCAATGAAAATCGTCGGGCCACAAATACCAGAGGTCACTGGTATCACGGCTGAAATTTCAGTCTGGCTTTCAGGGTCGCCTGACAAAAAGGGGTCGAAACCCTATGCTACTTTCCGCGCTGGGCGCGATGTTTTAGGGAGCTAATGCCACCTGCACTAAAGATACCGGAGCATGTAGCTGTCATTATGGACGGCAACGGTCGTTGGGCTAAAGAGCGCGGACTCCCCCGCACCGATGGGCATAGCGCTGGGGAGGAGGCCCTAATGCGCTGGGTCCGAGAGGGCGTAAATCTCGGCGTAAAGGAAATGTCATTCTACACTTTTTCCACTGAAAACTGGAATCGCGCCCCGAGTGAAGTGAAGTTTTTGATGCAAATATCTAAACGTATCATGCGCGAACGTGCTGATGAATTCATCGAGCTCGGGGTAAGGATACGTTGGGTAGGTCGCAAAACCCGCCTCTGGAAGAGTGTGCTCAAAGAGCTGGATATCATTGAAGAAAAAACTTCCCACTGCTCAAATATGGTGGTGAACTTTTGCATCAACTACGGTGGTCGTAGCGAAATTGTCGACGCTGTGAACGCAATTCTTGAAGAAAAACTAGATGGTCGCGCAGGAGAGAGTATCGTCGGCGAAAAACGCGCAAAGATAAGTGAAGCCAGCTTCAAATGCCACCTTTACTCACCACAAATGCGAGATGTCGACCTATTGATCCGCACTTCAGGTGAGCTTCGCTTAAGCAACTTCCTACTCTGGCAACTTGCTTACGCTGAGATGGTCTTTGTAGATGACTACTGGCCAGACACATCTGGGGAAACCCTCGTTCAAGGAATCAAAGAGTACACGAAACGTGACCGCCGCTTCGGTAAGGCGTAAATGCACTTCTAGTTTGTGCTACCTACAGCGTTGGGTTCAAGCAGGGCGCCCAAATCATCAATCACACTTTCTAGCGAACTTATTTGCGCATCGAACTCCTGATTTTCAACACCTTCTAGGCGTGCTTCAAGAGCTTTGATGGATTCATTAAACGACTCATCGCTATTCTTACTATTTATAGGCACTCCTTTCTACTAGATATTTGTATTATACCACAAAATTCCGCGCTCGGTGGCAACGCGCCCAGACTTGGTACGAGCTATGAAGCCCTTACGCACTAAGAAGGGTTCAGAAACTGACTCGACTGTGTCCACTTCCTCGCCAATGCTATTTGCCAGCGTTGAAACGCCGACTGGGCCGGCTGCAAACTGCTCGATGATGCTTTTTAAGACTCGGCGATCGAGATTATCAAGGCCAGCTTGGTCGATTTCGTAAAGCTCTAAGGTGTTTTGAGTAGCTTGCAAATCGATTTGCTCATCTCCATGCACATGCGCCCAATCACGCACTCGGCGTAAGATGCGGTTTGCGATGCGAGCTGTGCCACGACTACGCTTAGCGATTTCCAAAGCAGCTTCATGCGCGATTTTTACGCCTAGGAGGTTAGCAGAGCGCAGCACAATCTGGAGTAGCTCTTCTGGCTCGTAGAAATCCATAAAGCCAGTGAATCCAAATCGGTCGCGCATCGGTGTTGGAAGTAACCCTGAGCGAGTGGTGGCGCCTATGACTGTAAAGCGTGGTAACGGCAGTGCTATGGAGCTTGCACCCACGCCCTTACCCACCACGACATCAACGCGGAAGTCTTCCATTGCGATGTAGAGCATCTCTTGGGCAGGCTTGGCCATGCGGTGGATTTCGTCGATAAACAGGACTTCTTTTGGCTCGAGCGATGAGAGAATCGATGCAAGATCGCCGGCGTGAGTGAGGCTTGGGCCGGATGTGACACGTATAGCAGCGTCTAGCTCATTGGCGACAATACCCGCTAAAGTCGTTTTACCAAGACCTGGAGGCCCAGCAAAGAGCAGGTGTTCAGATGCTTCACCTCGCAAAGTAGCAGCTTTGAGGATAAGCTGAAGCTGTTTGGTAACTTTACCTTGGCCGACAAATTCATCTAGAGTTTTAGGGCGCAAAGCGATTTCACTTGAGTGATCAGAATCAAGCTCGATGGCAGAGGTTAGGTTTTCTTCGTCCATAATTCAGACTCGGCCCTAACTTTCACTTCTGTCAAATGTGGAGTGCTGATACGCCGACTTCATCATAGCAAGGCTATCTTCGCCAAAACGCTTCGTAGCAGCATCGGCAAGCGTAAGTGCAACCATCGCTTTAGCAACTAGACGCGCTGGGTATACAGCGGAAAGGTCAGAACGTTGGGAGTGCCCGCGTGATTCTTCTAGTGTTTGCATATTTACAGTTTTCAGACCACCGGGCACGCTCGGAATTGGCTTTATGGCTATACGCAAAATAATATCTTCACCGTTGGAGATGCCACCTTCGATACCGCCAGCATGGTTGGTTTCGCGCGCATAGCCTGAACTACCTAGATGCGTTATCGCATCGTGCGCTTTGGAACCTGGGAGGTCGGCAAACCTGAACCCCACCCCGACTTCCACGCCCTTTACTGCTTGGATCGACATTAGGGCTCCTGCTAACTTGGCGTCAAGGCGTGTGTCGGCGCTTACATAGGAGCCAAGACCTGGTGGAACGTTTTTGGCGATAACTTCCACAACTCCGCCGATGGTGTCGCCTGCACCTGCCGCATCTTTGGCGTGTTGCTCAGCTCTTGCATCAAACTCCAGGTCACCTTCACCCTTTTCGCGCTTCACACTGCCAAATTGAACCACACTAGCACTGATTTCGACTCCGAATGCCTGGTCAAGTAGCGCTGATGCTACGACGGACGCTGCCACTCTTGCAGCAGTTTCTCGCGCTGAGGCCCGCTCTAAGACCGGGCGAGCACTATCAAATCCATATTTGCGAACGCCTTCAAGATCGGCATGCCCTGGTCTAGGTCTTTGCAAGCGATCGAACTCCTCACCATCAGGTACGTTTGGCGCGGGGGTTTGGGGGGTACCCCCAGGAGAGGGGGTAGCGGATGAGTCACTTTGGCTCAGGAGCGAGGGGGAGACTTCCCCCAACAAATTTGCACCACTTTCGCGCGTCTCGCTAACACCATCAGGGCTCATAATCTGCTCCCATTTCGGCCATTCGGTATTCTCAATCATGATGGCGATAGGCGACCCGATGGTCTTGCCTTGCAGTACGCCTGAAAGTATAGTAACGCTATCTTCTTCGAACTTTTGACGCGCACCACGACCTATGCCACCACGCCTTTTTGCAAGCTCTTCGCGAATAATGCGTGTGGAAACCTTAACGCCCGCAGGGACGCCCTCTAGAAGCGCAATTAACGCTTTCCCATGTGATTCGCCAGCGGTTACATATCGCACTCCTTTGTGTTGCTACCTCGTTATTTAATCGAAACGATGTCGACTACGAAAGTCAGCACAGAATTAGGGCCAATCGGAGAGCCGGGCACACCACGCTCACCGTATGCGAAATCGGGCTCAGCCGAAATCACAAGTCTTGAACCTACTTTATGCCCGATGATACCTTGATCCCAGGCCTTGATGAGCATACCTACGCCGATTGGAAACTCCACGCTTGAGCCGCGCTGGAAGGACGAATCGAAAATGTCACCACCCCAGACGACACCGTGGTAGTTCACCTCAATTGTATCACCAACTTTTACTTCGGTGCCAGTGCCCTCTTCGAGCACGTGAACCTCTAGACCCGCGGGCGCGTCACCCGAAAACTGCAGGTTTGGAATCTCGCCGAAACCACCAACAACTTCAACATTTTCAATTTTTGCCATTATCTCTCCTTTGCTATCTACCATAATTATATCATACTTTCAATTCATATGCATTCATCACCCAAGGTGTGCTTTATCGCCGTGTGGTATGGGTTCCCACTCAACTTTTGAGAAGATAGCTAGCATTGAAATCAACATATATGACCCGACATAGATCGGGAATGAAATCACATAGGAAAGGAGCTGTTTATTAGTCGCGCGCATCTTCGAACGTTGAGATAGGACTGTAATCCCTGCAAGTACCATGAGTGCGAATATCGAAAGTAAAGCTGTAGTAAGCATGGAAATGAGCTGCATCGCTTGGGAGTAGAATGATACTAGACCCCAAAGCGCAAAGAGCATACCTATAAAGAGCCTGAACAAATAAACCGCTGCCCAAGGAAAAGTGAACATCATCAAGTCTAGAGCAGAAAGCTCTCCTGAGCGCACAGCGTGCTTCACTAATGAGGAGCCGTATTCCCTAAAAACTTGCATCATGCCCTTCGCCCAGCGTAATCTCTGCTGCCAAGAAGTGGAAAATAGCACTGGTTGCTCGTCGTAATAAATAGCACTACCACAATAACCAATCTTATCACCATTTAGCACACAGTCCATAGAGAACTCGATATCTTCGGTGAGTAGATGGTGTTTCCAACCCTTGTTGCGCTGCATGATGCGCTTAGAAAACATAAAGCCCGTGCCTCCAACCTGGCATGACCCGCCAATCTTCATACGTGTGAAGTTAATCTGTGACGACTCCCTTGCGAACCAAATTGCTGACCCTGACGACACCCAGTTTGACCCTAAGTTTTTGGAATTACGATAGCTAGTAACCACTTCAAAGCCGGCGCTGAAAACTTTATTCATTTCGGTGATGTAATTTTCGTCTAAAACGTTATCTGCGTCAAATACGAAGAAAGCGTCATATTGATCTAGATTGTCAGTGTTATCAAAAAGGTAACTTAGGGCATAACCTTTACCAACTTCATGCTTATTGAAGCGCTCCACCACTTTTGCGCCGTGTTTCCTAGCAACTTCAGCAGTTTTATCAGTGCAATTATCAGCGCAAACCAATATATCAAGATGTTTTTCATCGTACTTTTGTGCTTTTATGGAGTTGATAAGCTCAGCGATGACATTCTCTTCATTGCGAGCCGCGATTAACACTGCATAGTGTTTAGGGGCGCATTCGGGGAAAATAATCGGCTTACCGAAAAGACCAACTATGATGCAGAAAACTTGGTACACAAGTATGATTGAGCCTAATAGAAAGCTGAATATGTCAAGTAATAAAAGGATACCCAAAGAATTAGATTAGCGAGCCATCCACTTTCGGAGACGGTAACTTACCTAACCCTTTTTCTAGGGCCGCCGCTACTCGATACATTTTGGCATCTTCTTTCACATCGGCAATGATTTGCACACCAGCTGGCAAGCCTTCTTCAGCAAGTCCAGAAGGTATGGAAAGCCCGGGGACACCAGCTAAGTTGGCTGGAATAGTGGCAATATCGTTCAAATACATTGCCATAGGGTCGTCTAGTTTCTCCCCGAACTTAAACGCTACCGTCGGTGCAGTCGGAGTAACCAATACATCACATTTTTCAAAGGCGAAATTGAAGTCGTTCTGCACTAAAGTGCGCACCTTTTGGGCACTACCGTAGTACGCATCATAATAACCGCTAGAAAGAGCGTAGGTACCGAGGATTATACGGCGCTTCACTTCATCTCCGAGCAGTTTTCCACGCGTAGAAGACATCATTTTATCAACAGTGCCTGCATCAACTCTTTGACCGTAGCGCATACCATCGAACTTCGCTAAATTAGAGCTTGCTTCTGAAGGCATGATCAAGTAGTAAGCTCCTAGTGCGTATTCGAAATGCGGGCAAGAAACTTCCACCACCTTTGCGCCGAGCTCTTTCGCCTTTTCGACTACTTCGTCAAATCGCGCCTTAACTTCTGGAGCAAAACCATCACCACTTAGCTCTTTGATGATGCCAATCGTAAGACTTTCTAGACCTTTTGCTACACCTTCTTGGCAAGCGGAAAAATTACTTGGCCACGGGATTTCCAAAGAAGTTGAATCGTGTACATCATGCCCTTGTAAGACATCTTGCAAGATCGCCGTATCGAGCACATTGCGCGCGCAAGGGCCGGCTTGGTCGAGCGATGAGGCAAGAGCGATCAACCCGTAGCGGGAAACTGCTCCATACGTAGGCTTTGCTCCTACGGTGCCCGTGACTGCAGCTGGCTGGCGGATCGAACCACCAGTATCAGTGCCGATTGCCAGTGGTGCCTCAAAGGCTGCGACCGCCGCAGCACTGCCTCCGCCAGACCCTCCGGGGATGTAGTTCTTCTTCCAAGGGTTATGCGTCACACCATATGCTGAGTGCTCAGTTGAAGACCCCATTGCGAACTCGTCCATATTTGTCTTGCCCAAGATTGGCATACCAGCCTGCTTTAAGCGAAGTACTAAGCTGGCATCATACGGAGGAATCCAGCCTTCAAGAATTTTTGATCCAGAAGTCGACTGCACACCTTTTGTTACGACGACATCTTTCACAGCAATAGGCACTCCTGCCATCGGGTGTAGTAAACCATCCGCATTCACTGCAACTTCGCAGTTATCGCCAAGAGTTTTTACTGCTTTCCAGCCGGAAATACCTTCAGGAGTTAGGTCTGCACGTTTTAACCCGAACTTTTGAACACCAAGGTCGATATGATCGGCGACCAAACGCGCCTTTTCGAAATTGGTAACTATATACGCGTTGATATTGGGGTCAACTGCTTCAATTTGCCGAATGTAAGCATCTACGATTGCGCGAGCGTTAAAATCACCAGCATGTAGACCTTCAGCTAGTTCGAAAGCACTCAGCTTTAAAATGTCAGAATTAGAAAGTCCCATTATTCCTCCCCTAGAATCTGCGGCGCGACAAATTGACCACTCTCAACTTTTGGCCCACCACTAAGTGCGTCTTCAACTGTAAGCAAGTCGCCTTCGAACGGGTTTTCCCCAGTACCGTTTACACTATAGGGCTCGCTGTGTGAGCTAGCAACTGTAGCTGGTATATCTTCGCGGAAAACGTTACGAAGTGGCAAAGGATGTGACGTCGCTTCAACATCTTCGTTTGCAACTTCGCTTACTTTAGCGATCGCATCATTAATGACGTTCAAGTCCTTTGTCAGGCGTAGAATCTCATCATCGCGCAAATCAATGCGTGCCAAAGTAGCGAGATGAGAAATATCATCTTTAGAAAAGTGTTCACTCATACCCTTATTATATCACATCTGCTTGCTACACGCACAAGCAAAAATGTGTACTTACGCAACGAAGGTTTCGTATAGGCAGATGTGAAGTGCGCCGGCAAGATTGAGCGACTCTACAGCATTTGGTAGCATTTCAATTCGTATCACTTCGTCAGCAAGGTCTAGCTCACTACACTCAAGGCCGTGGGCTTCGTTGCCAAATAGCCACGCGATACTATTTGCCTTTGGTAAAACTGCTGAACTTTTCAAATCATGGGGTACGTTTTGCGCAGTTCCGACACCATCGGCTGCAACAATGCTATAACCTGAATCGCGTAAGTACTTCAACGCTGTTTTCAAATCGGGTGCATTTTGAATGGCTACTTGAAAGACTGCCCCGACTGATGCCCGCACCACTTTGGGGTTCCAGTGGTCGACTGAATCGCCTGCAAAAATCACTTTCGACACCCCGAAGGCGACACATGCCCGTATCAGCATCCCGGCATTCCCGGGGTCAGAAGTCTCTTTACAAACCACTACCACATCTTTAGCGCCGGCGTTTTTACGCACATCATCAAAGACAATAGTTTTACCGATGCAGATAACGCCTTCAGCATTTTCGCTGATTGACTTCATAACGCGAGGGGTTACGTAGTTCACGATTAGGTTCTTCGCCTGAGCGCTCTGTACTAGCTGATTTAGCCGCTTCTGCCACTTCGAAGCATTACCATCACTCTTCGGGTTTGACTCCTCAACTAGAATCTCTACCACAGCTTCGGGGTGGTTATTTACCAAAACTTCAGCAGCATTAACGCCCTCAGCGATGACGCGCGAGAACTTCTGACGATTCTTCTTGAGGTAAAGTGCACGCACACGTTTGATATGTGCTGAATCAGGGTTTTCGATAAGCTGGCTAATATTCATATCACCTACACCATTTCCATCTGTATGTTTTCCGGATGTTTAGCGAGCTCAGAATGCCTTACCCCGTATCCGAAATATATAACTAGCCCAGCTGCAACCCAGATGAGGAAGAAAACCCAAGTGATGACAGCAAGATTCAAGGAGAGGAGTATACAGATGGTACCAGATATTATTGGCAGACCTGGGCTAAGCGGTACGCGAAATCGCTGCTCTTTAGCTGAGTCAAACTCTTGCATCCGCTTTCTGAGTATCGGTACTGAAAATGATACAACTACGAATGCGGATAGAGTGCCCACATTAATCATCTCGGCTAAAGTATCCACGTCCGCAAAGGCTGCAGTCACAGCTATTGCTACCCCGATCATTATCTGCAAGCGAGCAGGCGTTCCGCGCTTAGAGGTTTCAGAAAGATACCGCGGCAGTAACCCGTCTCTAGAAATCGCAAAAAGCACCCTCGAAAGCCCAAGCATACAAATCAGCACTACTGTGGTAAGGCCCACGAACGCGCCCATAGCGGAAATTGCCCCCGCAAAATTTTGCCCATTGATTTCAAAAGCTGTTGCTAGCGAAACTGTTTCATCAGGATGCTCGGCCTTGTATTGCAGGTACCCCGAAATCGGCACCATGCCCGCTGAAACGACTGCTGTCAACATGTAGAGTAAGGAGACTACACCAATACCCACCATCAAGCCAATTGGCATGTTACGCCTCGGGTTTAGAGTTTCCTCAGCGACAGCCGCTGCGTTATCGAAGCCAATGAAGGCGAAGAAGATGATAGCAGCACCTGAGAATATCCCCATCACACCAAATGCTTGTGGAGTAAGCCCAAGTAGTGCACTTAAAATCGACTGCGTTTCTAGGCTTGACTCACCGCTTATGGGCGTTGCATCAGGTATGAAAGGCACGAGATTTTGTGGGTCGAAATAGCGGAACCCTGCAATCACCACAAATAGAATAACGCCTATCTTAATTACCACAAACACTGACGCCACCCGTGCTGAAAGTTTAGTTCCGAAGACTAGCAATGATGTGAAGAAAATCGCGCCTAAGAATATCGTCCAGTCGACATTGAAATTCAGGATATGTATCTGCCCTGGAAGTGAAACACCGAGCAAACGCATTGAGGTATACAGATAAACTGCCCAGTACTTTATAACCACTGAGCCTGCCATAAACAACTCTAGAATTATGTTCCACCCAATAACCCAGGCGATGATCTCCCCTAGCGTTGAATATGAGAAGGTGTAAGCCGACCCTGCAATCGGTATAGATGAGGCAAACTCCGCATAGCACATTGCTGCAAGTGCGCAAACGACTGCTGCGATTAGGAAGGAAATGATTGCGGCTGGCCCTGCTTGCTCCGATATCACTTTTGCGCCTACCGAAAATATGCCCGCACCAACTGACATGGAGATACCAAGTATAGCGATGTCGAACCAGGTAAGACTGCGCTTTAGGGCACGTTTCTGGTCAAGCTCAGCGCGCGAAAGTGTATACTCCAGACGCGGACGTCGGAGCAATCCACCCTTTAAGCTTGTGGCAGTCCCCAAACTACTCAGAAGCTATGCCTTTCAGATATTTCCTTACTTCATCACCATCAACCTCCACAATTGAACCGACTACATCGTCAAACCCGAGTGGGTTCTCTATTGGTATTATAGCATTTTCTTCAGTTGCGTGCGCTTGGGCATTTTGAAAGCGCTCTACCATGTCCTTTATCTGCCAGAGACCAGTGCTAGGGTCGAACTTCACAAACCCAAGCATGGTTTTAGCTATAGGTATCAATTCGGGGATGTTGTACAAGTTGAAAATGTCTCCGCTTTTGACAATGCCGACAATCTTTCGAGCAGATTTATCGATTACTTGGTGCTGACGCTGAGCTCTTCCGATATCGCCAGTTGGGTCATCGTAGCGCATCCGTGCGAAAGCAAGTGCTTTACTACCATCAACATCTTGGCACCCGGGAGTCCAGATGAGACCTGTGTATTCACTATCGTCAATCGGTTGGTCATAGCAGATATTGATACCGCCAACGCTATTGACTAGGTGTTCGACACCGTCGAAGCCGATCTCAGTGTAGTGATCGACTTTAAGGTTTGTCAAAAGCTCTACAGTGCGCACCAAAAGCTTAGGGCCACCATATGAGTACGATGCATTGATCTTGTTGTGTGTAAGCCCTATGTGATCGCCGATAATGCCGAAAACTCCTTGGTCATCGATGAAGTCCGGTATACGCACATAAGTATCGCGAGGGATCGATATAAGAGAGTCATTACCCGACGGGCTGTGAATCAGTAGCATAATTGTATCTGAACGCGCTCCTAAAATATCCGTCTGCGCATCTAGGGAACGAGCATCATTGCCGACGATTAGAGTAACATCGGCACCAGTATTGTCGTCTAGAGCGCCAGAGAGTGCATCGACGTACTGAATACTCTCTTTCAGCTCGTTATAATTCGTGTAGAGATAATGTGCAATATAGCCCCCGATCGCAAGTGCGCTTAAGAACAAGAGTAATAACGCGATTAAGAAAGCACGCAGTATTGGGCGTTTGCGCTTGGGGGAAGTGTTAGGCAAACCCGACTGCTGTCCGTGCTGGTGATTTTGCGGGTGACTGAATCGGACACCATCGGATGCCGGAGGGGGCGACGCGTGGGGTTGGCTGGCAGATGTACGCGCAAATGTACGTGGCATCCTTTGCTGCGCATTATCTACCAGCATACGACTACTTGACCTATCTTCTAGTCTACCGCCTAGTCTATCGTTTTGGCTACCGCCTAGTCTACCGCTTCGCCCACTGTCTAGGCGGGCGTCTAAGTTGGCACGCATTTGCTCACGAGCGGTTGGTGTGCGCGATGAATTGGCTGCAGATTTGCTACTCGACTTTTGCGTGAACGCGTAAGAACGCCTACCTTCCGCCGGAGTTTTTTCGGGCGGGTATTTGCGGGGGGTACTTGGCACTACTTGGGGCTAGACCCCCTTCCCTAACGCTTCACCTTTTGCTTTAGCAAGTGCGTTAAGTTCTTTAGCAAACTGTTGCAGCTTTAGGGCAAGCGGCTCATCGCCTACACCTAATATACGCACTGCTAAAATGCCGGCGTTTCTAGCACCGTCCACACTAACTGTCGCTACCGGAATGCCAGATGGCATCTGCACTATGGAAAGCAATGAGTCTAAACCGTCGAGATTTTTAAGACTTACTGGCACACCGATCACAGGGAGCGTAGTAGCGGACGCCACCATGCCAGGCAAATGCGCCGCCCCCCCAGCTCCGGCGATGATGCATTTATAGCCTTTAGACGCAGCTGTAGATGCAAACTCCAGCATCTCGAAAGGCATTCTGTGCGCCGACTTAACGTCAGCGGTGTAAGAAACACCAAGTTCTTCAAGCACTTGACCAGCCTCGCGCATTATGCGCCAGTCTGAATCTGATCCCATCACTATCGCTACCTGCGGGTTATCACCGTATTTAATCATTTTTCTCCTTAATGCTTCCCTTCAAAAAGCGTTGCTATCCATAGTGCATCCTCTAAAAGACGTCTCGCATCTTTTCCAGAAATGTTTACATGCCCGAGCTTCCTGCCTTCGCGTATTTCCTTACCGTAGAGGTTTATCTTAGCGCACGAATTATGTGCTAAGGCGGCTGGTATGGCTTCGCTAAGTTGACCTCGTTTCGATCCCAAAATGTTTGCCATCACGGTGAAATGCTCCGGATTGATGCGACTCGTCGACCCGAGCTTTAAGCCTAAGACGGCGCGGATGTGGTTCTCAAACTGCGAGGTCACAGCACCGTTTATAGTCCAGTGTCCGGTATTATGTGGACGCATCGCTAGCTCATTGATTAGAAACTCGCCAGTTTTGGTGAAGAACATCTCCACTGCCAAAACGCCTACAACGCCTAGCTTAGTAGCAACTTCAACAGCAATATCTTGTGCCTTTTTCTGTAGGCTTTGGTCTAAATCTGGCGCAGGTGCGATAACGTAGCGGCAAACCCCGTTTTCCTGATGTGAAAGCACAGTGTCATATGCCTTAATTTCACCGGTGCTAGAGCGAACCACGATACTTGATGCTTCAAAAGCGAAGTCGACTTTTTCTTCAGCTAGGATGGAATCAAATTTGCTTAACCACTTCGCCGCAAGCTTGCTACTTGGGGTATCGATAATTTCCACCCCTTTGCCGTCATAGCCTCCGCGGGGAAGTTTGAGGACGACTTCTTTAGCCTGATCTCTTGCTTGGCCTTTTGCCTGTAGCACATCAAAGAACTTCACCAAGTCGCGCTCCGAACCAATACGGGCGAATTTCGGGCAAGGCAGACCTTCTTGGTGCAGCTTTTCGCGCATCTTCAGCTTGTCTTGGGCGTACTGCAAAGCATCAGAACTAGGAAACACTTTGAAGCCTTCGCTACTTATCTGCTCAATGATTGCACTTGGGACATGCTCGTGCTCGAATGTCAAAACATCAGCCTTCGAAAGCACAGTGGAGTCAAGCCCATACACGATACGACGCACTGAGTCGAGGGAGCCAGCAGCACCGACCACAGTATCTTGGTAGACCTGATCAGCTGAAACGCCAATCGCTTCTACAAGAACTCTAGCATCAATGCCAAGCTCCTCAAAGCAAGGCGCCATCATACGGGCAAGCTGACCTCCGCCGACGATTGCCACCCTCATCAAACATCACCTTTTTGCATGCTATTTGAGGCGTCATCAACATTTTTTGCAAGCAAATTTGCATCGTCTTGCGCATTTTTTGCAACTTCCACGCCTTTTACAACTTGGTCGTTATTTTCATCATTCAACGTGTCTGCCCCACCTTTAAGCAATTTCTTTTTCAGGACTATCGCTAAAATAAGCACTACTAAAAGTACTAGCACAGTAATATGGGCAAATTTTGAGAAAACAGGCTCGACATCACACCAGGCTGACCCTACAGCGACACCAACTCCTACTAGCGCAGTATTCCAAATCAAGGATCCGAGCGTAGAGAAGATAACAAAGGAAGATAGTTTCATCTTTGAAATCCCGGCGGGTATAGTTATTAGAACGCGTACCACTGGAATTATTCGACATATAAACACTGCGAAAGCACCGTATTTCGCGAACCAACGGTCAGCTTTAGCAATTGCTTCAGGCTTAATGAACGGAAGTTTTGCCACCCGCTCCTCGCCGATTAAGCGGGAGATGCCAAACAGAATCAAAGCACCAATGATGGAGGCTGCAGTAACGAGTAAAACGCTTACCACCACGCCTAATGCGCCTGTAATCGGAAACACACCACGCTCGCTCGCCATACCGATAGCAGGGAGAATCACTTCTGAGGGGATGAATGGAAGTACGTTTTCTACTGCTACTACCAGCATCGCGCCAATGTAACCAAGTGCGCCGATTAGATTCAGTGCAAAGTCTACAAAATAACCAATTATCCCGGAAGCTTCACAATATTCCATTTACCCCCATCCCAAATGACATGCGTCAGCAATAAGCTTTGCAACATAACGCAGCTCTTCTTCACCGTCTTGCAGTGCTTTGACCAGTCTTGAACCGACAATCACGCCATCAGCAAAACGTGCTACTTGACCAGCATCATCTGCGCTAGAAATGCCAAGTCCGACGTAAACTGGGGTGTCCTTAACGTTTGCGCGCAAAGCATCTCGTACACGACTTACGTTTGCTTCTGTTTTTTCGAAACGCTCCTGATTGCCAGACTCACGCACACCAGTCGTGCCAAGTAAACTAGAAACATATATGAATCCGCTAGAAGCTTTAGCGATAACGTCGAGGCGGGCAGCATTTGAATTCGGTGCAGTCAGGAAAACGGTGCGCAAATTGTTTCGCTTAGCCGCATCGACCCAATCGCTCGCCTCTTCAGGTATCAAGTCGGGGATGATCACGCCATTTGCCCCTGCGACTGAGATGCGCTTGGCAAACTCTACTTGCCCGTACTTAAAAACGATGTTGTAGTAACACATAACATATATTTCTACCGGCTTTTCAATCTGGTTGGCGAGGTAGCATGAATCTGAGTAGTCCTTAACTTGACGAATCACTGAGAAGAGGTCAGCAATCTTGAAGCCGTTTTGCAATGCTGTTTTGCCTGCCATCTGAATCGTCTCCCCGTCCATAACCGGATCAGAATAAGGGACACCGATCTCAATCACGTCTGCCCCAGAGTCGATCAAAGCTTTGAATCCAGAAATGCTACGCGCAGCATCTGGAAACCCCGCTGGTAAATACCCTATAAACTTACTCATCTTTCAGCTCCTTTACTACTTTGCTAGTTGCTTCAATCATGTCCGCTACTTCCGGCCCGGCTTTTAGAATTGCCCTGGAAACACTAGGGAGAACCTTCGTGCATGCTTCACCGAAAACTGCACGCACTTCTTTTGCACCTGCCCCTTGGGCGCCGACACCTGGGGAAAGAATCGGCGCATTAAAGCCGTCAAAATCGATACCAGCAGCTTTGGCACCATCTCCAATCGTAGCCCCTACGACCAAGCCTACAGTCGGCTCAAAACGCTCGTTGAAATCTTTCGCCCAGTCGAATATCTCTTTAGCGACGCTTTGACCGCCTTCAGTTTTAGCATGCTGGATACCGTAGCTCTCTGGATTCGAAGTAAGGCAGAGCACGAAGATACCGCGCCCGTTTTTTAGTGCGTACTTTGCAGTTTCTTCCAGGCTTTTTACACCTAGATATGGCGAAATGGTTACAGCATCTGCTTTGAGCGCTGACTCTTCACTTAAGTATGCTCTTGCATAGCCCTGCATCGTTGAGCCGATATCACCACGCTTAACATCAAGAATCGTCGGAATCTGGCGCGCATTTGCACTTTGCAGTAAATCTTCCAAGGCTTTCACCCCTTTTGAACCCTGGGCTTCAAAAAAGGCCGACTGGGGTTTTAGCGCAATGATCATTGACTCATCAAAGCTGTCTAACACCGATTCGCCAAACGTATACAAATCTGGCCCAGTATCACCTAGACCCCAGGACTCCAAAAGTGCACTATGCGGGTCGATTCCCAAGCAGATACGCTCCCCATCCACTTCATCAATAATTTTGCTCCATAAACTAGTTGACATCTTCACCACCGTTCAGTATTTCTTTTATCGAATCATCATCTAAATAGTCTTCCACCATATAAAACTTACCCACCAGCTTTGCCGGGCCTTCTAAAGAAATACGCCCACCATCAATTAGCGTAGAGGCATTTCCACCAGGCACTTGAACCCCCCAATCATCGCCACCATATATGTGTGATGCATAAACACTGGCCGCGCAGATTCCTGTACCGCACGAAAGCGTTTCTCCAACCCCGCGCTCCACTACGCGCATGTCGATACTCCGATTCTTTGCGTCCACTTTGATTAGCTCAATATTCGCATCAATATCTGTACTTAAGTCTAGCACATCACCTCTGCTGGTATCGTTTTCATCGCTTAAAGTGTCGAAGAGCTCCGTGCATTCTACTACCACATGGTCGTTGCCCATATTTACATATAACCCCTCACCAACCAGATTGCCGACTCGGTCGTCGCTTTTGCTAGAAGCCCCTGAAACGACATGCTTAGTATCAGCATCAATTGTAAATCGACCCATATCAACACGGTATAGTTGGTCGCCATCTGGTGATGTCACTTTTTCCACAGTCTTAACGCCGGCGCGAGTAAGAATTTCAAGCTCAGGTGAAGCATTGAAGTCATGCAGTCCAGATAGCTCGATGATATGCGCGACTACTCGGACTCCGTTACCACACATCTTGGCAATACTACCATCTTGGTTGTAGTAGTCCATGAAAAAATAGCTAGTGTCTTCAGCTGGGTCTAGCTTGAGCGTAATGCGTATTAGGCCATCTGCCCCTAAGCCGAAGTGTCGATCACAAACAGCTCGAACCTCTTTGATTTCGGGCGCGAAAGAGTCTTCTAGGTCAACGAAGACAGCGAAATCGTTACCCATACCGTGTGCTTTATATAGTGTACAAGGTATCGTCAAAAGAAATATTAGCTAAACTGTTTTAGAGCCAGACCCCCTTTCGCTTGTTCTCATACTTGAGTCATCTCCTAAAATACCGAAGTAGTTACTAGCGGTCACAACATCTTTGTCGCCACGCCCAGAGAGGTTAATCAGTATCGCCGGCGTTTTGTTGCCTTGCTTGACTAAATCTAGACAGGTTTTATAAGCCCCAGCTAAAGCGTGCGCAGATTCAAGTGCGGGTATGATTCCTTCTAGGCGGCACAAAGTGCCAAAGGCTTGCATAGCTTCATCATCGGTAGCAAAGCCATACTGAACTCGACCAATCTCGCGTAGCCAAGGGTGCTCTGGGCCGATGGAGGCATAATCAAGACCTGCGGAAATGGAGTGTGTAGGCAGGGTTTGACCATCAGCATCTTGCAAAAGATACGACTTCGCACCTTGGAAAACGCCCACTGTGCCGATGTTTTTTGCATCTTCAACACTTTCTGAAAAGCGTGCGGCATGATTACCGCTTTCCAAACCTTCGCCACCAGCTTCAAAACCAAACAGCTGCACTTTAGCATCATCTAAGAAGGCATTGAAGATACCGATAGCATTTGAGCCACCCCCTACACACGCCACCACAGCGTCAGGAAGGGCGTATTCACCTAGATACTCCTTAACCTGCTCCTTAGCCTCCTCGCCGATGACTTTCTGAAAATCACGCACAATCGTCGGAAAGGGGTGCGGACCAGCTACAGTGCCGAGTAGATAATGAGTATCCGCAACATTTTCCACCCAATCGCGCAACGCCTCGTTGATAGCGTCTTTTAGAATAGCATCTCCAGTTTCAACTTCCACCACTTTTGCACCGAGAAGCTTCATACGAGCAACGTTGAGTGCTTGGCGTTTAGCATCAACTGCGCCCATGTAGATAGTGCATTCTAAGTCGAGGAAGGCGCAGACTGTAGCTGTTGCAACGCCGTGCTGGCCAGCCCCAGTTTCGGCAATGATGCGTTTTTTGCCGATGTGCTTTGCCAGTAAAGCCTGGCCGAGTGCGTTGTTGATTTTATGCGCACCAGTGTGATTCAAATCTTCGCGTTTGATGAAAATGCGTGGGCGGATGTCATGCATACCCGAAACCTGCTCGTTCACCCAATCTCCTACATGCTTTGCGAAACGCGGTATCTCCGTGAGAATCGACGGGCGAGAGACATATGTGCGCCCAAGGCGTTTGAGCTCCTTTTGGAAGACGTCATCTTGGGTAGAGCGTAGGTAAGCCTCTTCGAATTCCTTAAGCGCTGCCACCAGGGCTTCGGGCACAAAAGTACCACCGAACTTGCCGAAATACGGTCCATTTTGTTTTGAAAGTGGCGAGTCGGATACTAAATTGGCATCTTGGCGCCGAGGTAGGGAAACATTTGTGACGGGGTTTTGGTCATCAGAAAGACTGCTCGAAGCGCTTTGAGAAGACACTGTAAAATCTCCGCGCTTAAGTCTTACCCCAGCTTCAATAAACTGCTCAGCTTTGAGTTGGCGATTTTCAGCGATGACTAGACCTTCGCCGACTAGCACAGCGTCAGCTCCCGATTTCGCATACTCTAAGAAGTCTTGCACCGAAGAGACACCGCTCTCAGCAACTTTTACGATTTCGTTACCGAGTAGCTTAGAGTAGGTCGAGAAAATTTCACGATCCACTTCAAAAGTCTTCAGATTCCTAGCGTTTATACCGATGATACGAACATCTAACGCTTTAGCAAGCTTCACCTCGTCGAAAGTATGGCACTCTAGCAACACGCGCATACCGAGCTCGTGGGTATAGTCGATCAGTGTGCGGAGCTGCTCGAAACCACCGTTGGAATCAACCTCAAATGCTGAAGCAATCAGCAAAATGCAGTCGGCACCATTCGCCCGTGCTTCAAGCACTTGGTAAGTGTCGACGATGAAATCCTTACGTAAGACAGGAATGCTGACCGCTTCACTAACGGCACGCAAGTCTGAAAGAGTGCCCCCAAAGTACCTAGACTCAGTGAGTACTGAAATCATAGTCGCACCGGCAGCTTCGTATTCACGAGCTAACGCAGCCACATCAGCAATGTCCGCTAGGCGACCTTTAGAAGGGCTAGAGCGCTTTATCTCAGCGATAAGGTTCACTTGCGCTTTGTCTTGCAGATACGGCAATACGTCTTGCGGTGGAGTTTGCACATCCGCTAGCATACGTAAGTCAAACGCTGAAACTACTGCGCGACGCTTGTGCATATCATCGACTGCACCACTGACCAATTCGGTTAATCTATCCATGTATCTACATTATACACTACTTTCGACCTTCGCGCGCAATCATTCAAGGCAGACCACCAAAATAGCTATGCGCAGAAGTGCAAAATAGTGTATAATAGTAGTAATGAGCAATGAAGAATTAACATCTGCTGAAGTTTCGGCTGAAACGTCGACAGCGGAAGACTTATCGCACGCCGATGATGCAAAAACATCCACGCCGACATCCACTCAGGGTTCAGCTTCGTATGGTGCCGATGACATTACAGTACTTGAAGGTTTGGAGGCTGTCCGCAAACGCCCTGGTATGTATATCGGCTCCACCTCCATCAGGGGCCTGCACCACTTGGTCTATGAAGTTGTCGACAACTCAGTAGATGAGGCGCTAGCTGGTTATGCTTCACAAATCGAGGTTACCCTGCTTGATGACGGCGGTGTGCGTGTAAAAGATGATGGCCGTGGTATACCTGTCGACCCGCAAACGAAGGGGCCCCACAAGGGCAAGAGTACCTTAGAGGTAGTCTTAACCATTCTGCACGCTGGTGGCAAGTTCGGCGGTGATGCATACGCAGTTTCAGGTGGCTTGCACGGTGTAGGCATTTCGGTTGTGAACGCTCTTTCTACGCGTGTCGAGGTTGAGGTGCGCCAACAAGGGCATATCTGGACGCAAACTTTCACTGGTGAAAAAGGCCTGCCCGAAGCGCCCATCAAGAAAGGTGCGAGCATCCCCGAAGATGAAACGGGCACTACTGTCACCTTTTGGGCGGACGGAACGATTTTTGAAACCACAACTTACGACTTCGAGACATTGCGCAACCGCTTCCAACAGATGGCGTTTCTAAACAAAGGTCTGCGCATCACTCTGACTGATGCAAGAATCGCTAACCATCACACTAAAAGCATCACTGAGCTTTCCGAAGAGGAGCTCCCCGAAGGCGCTGAAATAGAAAACATAGAGACTGGAAACGATGATTCTAATGGCACAGAAACTGCTACAAATGAAGCTGACGCTAAAGAAGACGCGCCCAAAAGGGATAAAGCAAAGGGTGATAATGAGAGTAAAGTTACCTACTACTACGAGCGTGGGCTTTACGACTACGTCGCCCACATCAATAAGGCAAAGCATGCTGACGTTTTACACAGTGAAATCATTTCCTTTGAATCCGAGCAAAAGAATCCGCTAATTTCTGCTGAGCTAGCCTTACAATGGACTACGGCTTATTCGGAGTCGATTTACACTTTTGCAAACACTATCTCAACTACTGAAGGTGGCACCCATGAAGAAGGCTTCAGGACTGCGCTAACTTCGCTGATGAATAAATATGCCCGTGAGAAGCAACTCCTCAAAGAAAAAGATGACAATTTGACCGGCGATGATGTGCGTGAAGGCTTGACTTGCGTGATCTCAGTTAAGCTTGGTGAGCCTCAGTTTGAAGGTCAGACTAAAACAAAGTTGGGTAACTCTGAAGTGCGCGCTTTTGTGATTAAAGTTGTAAACGAAAAGCTAGTAGACTGGTTTGACTCGCACCCGAACGAAGCAAAGATAATCGTGCAGAAAGCTCAGTCAGCAGCGCACGCCCGTATCGCAGCTCGTAAAGCTCGGGAAGCGACTCGCCGCAAGTCTGTGTTCGAAAGTGCTTCAATGCCTGATAAGCTTAAGGACTGCCAAAGCACTGATGCGAGCGAGTGCGAAATCTTCATAGTTGAGGGTGACTCAGCGGGCGGCTCAGCGATTCAGGGGCGTAACCCTTACAACCAGGCAATCTTGCCACTACGCGGAAAGATTTTGAACGTTGAAAAAGCTAGGGTTGACCGAGCTCTCTCTTCAGAAACTATCCAATCGCTGATAACTGCTATCGGCACTGGGTGGGGCCAAGAGTTTGAAGCCGAAAAAGCACGCTACCACAAAATCGTCTTGATGACTGATGCCGATGTAGACGGTGCCCATATTTCAACACTCATCTTAACCTTCCTTTTCCGCTACATGCAGCCTTTAATCTCACTTGGCTACATCTACATCGCAATGCCTCCGCTTTACCGTATCAAGTGGTCTGGAAAGTCTCACGAGTTCGTTTTTTCTGATGAGGAGCGTGACAAAGCACTTGCAGCCGGAGAGGCAGAAGGCAAGAAACTGCCCAAAGAAGGCCTGCAGCGTTACAAAGGTCTAGGTGAAATGAACTACAATGAACTTTGGGACACCACTATGGATCCCCAAACGCGCACACTAAAGCAAATCACTATGGAGGATGCAGCCGTTGCCGACGAGGTCTTCTCGCTCCTGATGGGAGAAGATGTTGGGTCGAGACGTGCATTCATACAGCAGAACGCTAAAGACGTGCGTTTCTTAGATGTGTAAATTCTAACTTCACCTGCAAAAGAAAATGAATTTCTTTTTTGATTCAGAATAATTTACGCAACCCGATAAAGGCGCAAATCGGCGCCTTAACTCCGATCTCTGCGAGGCACAAGTAAGGGGTAATTTTCGAGAAAATTACGCAAAATTCATTTTCCAGCAGATTCCACTTCAAACCACATGCCACTTCGGTAGCGCCATAAACTAGTAAGTGCTCTGGTGCCGAGTAATACGAAGTCGTAGGTTGCGTAGAGTGCGAGAAATCCAAATGGATTAAGGGGTATGATATTTTGCAGAAAAAAGGCACTGACGATAAAAAGCGTGCCCGAAAGTATAGACTGTTGCGCTAGAAACTTCGTGTCTTTAGTAGCGATCATCACAGCGTCAGAGAGGAATGCAAATGAGGCGTGGTAGACGATGATTCCAGCTTCAAAGATGCCCCAAAAGGCGAAGTCGTGTACCAGCGGGTCGGGCGTGAAGATTGCCGGCAAGTAGAATGCCCCCGAAAAGAAGAATGCGGAAATGAGCCCAGCGAGAACAAGCTCAATGCGAATGCTTAATGACACGATCAGCCGCGTCTTACGAACATCTCGCTTCCCCATACTTTCGGATACAAGCGGATTTATCGCTTGGGCGACTGCATCCATCGCAAAAACGGCTGGCACCCAGACTGTATCAACCACCTGCATGGCGGCCGTGCCCGCAGCGCCAAACTTATTGACTAATGACACCAAAAACAGTATCGACATCCAGAGCATCACTGTGCGTACCAATACCGGTATGCCTTCTTTTAAAGAGTCAAGCATGCCCGAAAGCGATGCCCGGCGGCTTGTCTTATGGCTATGCACAGAGCGTAGCACCACTACGAGTAGCACAAGTACTTGGATTACAGTCGCAATAGACGAGGCAATTCCAGACCCAAATAGACCCATCTTTAGTATGAGCAGACAAAACAAGTTCAGCGGCACGTTTACTACCAAACAGACGACTGACCCCACGACTGGCACTTTCAACATCTTCATGCCGCGCAAAATACCGGTGCACGCATTAACTACTAGTTGTGATATAATGAAGATGAGCATTCCATAAATATACTCACGAGAAAGCTCGGCGACGCGCAGTGATGGCCCCATCATAGATATTAGTGGTTTTGCGAAAACGCCACAGACCAATGCACAAATTACACCAATCGCTACACTTAAGTATACAGAATTCACCCCGAAACGCAGGGCTCCGTTGACATCACCTTCGCCGAACTTACGTGCTACCATAGCGCTGGTAACGTAAACCATAAATACAAAGACTCCTAAAAATGCTTGGATGATAGTACCGCCTACAGCGAGAGCAGCTAGTGAATCAGTACCTAAGATATGCCCTACAATTACCGTATCCGAAAAGACCACCATCGGGCCTACGATGATGTTTCCTAGGATCGATGCTGCGTACTTGATAATCTGACGGCGAAGTCTTTTTGCTTCCATTGCTTCACTCATGCTAAACCTCACTTAAAGCAGTAAGCATTCGCTGCAAGAGCTCGCTTTGCTGGGATGTGCTCATCTGCGCTCTCGTCATCAGCTCTACCTGACGTATCGCTTGGTAAGCAAGCATCACTTCGCCGTCGATCGAGCTAGGCAGAACTTTAGGGAAGGCGCATTCGAGGAACGGCTTAGCCGAGATGGCTTCACCGTCTAGCTTTGGCAATATACTATCAGCCGCCCCCCAAGGTAGCGTCGATACGATGCAGGTCGCTTCATTTGCGGCAAGGTTTAGAGAGTCGGTATCATTTATATCCACGTCAAACTCACCACTGCGCCCTGCAATTGCCACATCTTCAAAGCCCATCTCATGCATAGCCGCTTTCGCTGATCGAGACGTTGCCCCATTGCCAAGGATGAGTGTGCTTCCCGGTGTCGCACTACATGCCGTCGGTGCAAAGTGCTCAGATGTTTGAACTGCTTGAACGATACCGTAGACATCTGTGTTGTACCCCGTTAAAGTAACGTGTTCGCTGGTGCTCGCATCAAAGTCGCCATCTTTGGTAGATTGTGCCCCAGCAGGCGTGTCAGCACTGCACGAAACCACTACAGTGTTCACCGCACTTGTTTCAAGAGCCACTTCATCGACGCTGTCTAGATATTGCATCACAGCTTGCTTAAGTGGCATTGTCACTGAAAAGCCGCGCCAAGTTGCGTTCTCTTTTGCTTGCCCTTTAGCATTACTTTTTACTTGGGTGATAAAACTTGGCAGACCTTCAAGGGTGACCTCATCTTTAGTGTACTCCCAGCCCACTTGCTGCAAGAAATCGTAGGCGACACGATGTAGCACAGGTGATTTACTCTGCGCGATAGGGCTACCTATTACCGCTGCCCGATATGTTTGCATACATTTATTATATCATATCTTTAACGGGTGAGCACTATAACAAGTGACTTGCTTACCGGAATTCTCTCTTTAACCAATAATTTCATCATCTAGAACCGTGATTGTATCACCACTATGTTCAAAGCTGTATATCATACCGAAGTCATTATTATTAAAAAAATCATCGCTTTTGAAAAGCTCGCACTTCTCTGGATCGTCAGTCACAAGAATTAGTGTTGGTTTTTTAACTTCACAAGTGTCGGGATGGTCTTTTAGAAACCTATCCAACTCTTCAGCATTGTGCACACGCGCACTTGAAATGCTCACAGTCTTCTTGCCGATTTTCCAATAATCACCATCTAGCACTTTAGGTGCAGTTAAGGCATTATTAGGTGATGCATGTGAATTACTCATAGCATAAGTAAAAAAGAGAGCGCTGAGTGCTGAAATCGCAATAAACGTAACACAAACAAAAGCGATTGATAGTTTTTTATTTAAAGTCATACTCCACCCCTTACAATACCACACGGCGCCCAATTACCGGGTCGCTACCAAAGTTATACCCGGTACCAGAACCAAGCGCAATATTGTGATCACCGTTCTTATCACTCCAAGTGATTGAAGCCAAAACTGCCGTTTCAAACCGACCGCGATTATCCCATGGACCGCTATAATCTCCAGCACCAATAAAACCAACATCCAGAGATGGTGTACTGAATTTATACCAGCATGCATTTACTCCGGAACAATTTGAAACAACTGAAAGCGGAGAGAATGCAGTCGTCTCTGTTATGGAAGTGATTTTACCTACTGAGACATCATAATTTACTTCAATGTTGGTACCACGTGTATCAGAAGCAATATAATTTAGTACGTCTTCGTAATTTAACAACTCAACACCTTCGACATTGATGACAACACCATCGACAATCTTTATGGTATTCGCCAAAGCAACTTTATTAGTGGGTGTAAATAGACTAATAAACGCCGTGACGAACACGATTCCAACAATAACTATCTTTTTCATAATCTCCTTTATTTGTTATTATTATACCACAATTGCCAACGTTAATCGTTCTAAAAAAATATAAAACATTACGGATCGCGCTTCTTTTTGTTGTATTTCGCATACCACATACACAAAATAAGCATATTTTATGTATGCTATTACTTCGCGAGTAGTGCCAAGGCTTTCTTGAGTGCTATGCCAGTGCTTGCTTCATCAACACCTAAGTCGGGGTTTTGCTCTAAAGTCCTCACAGCCGCATCTTTGGCGATACTCGGCTTATATCCAAGGCTTTCTAACGCCTGCTCAAGGATATCTTCTAGTGGGTGGGCACTACCCTGAACGCTTTCCAGAGTGTCAACTAGCTTTCCTTTAAGCTCTAAGATGATTTTCTGCGCACCTTTTTTGCCGAGGCCGGGTGCGCTAGATAGCGTTTTAATATCATCGTTAGCCACGGCACTGCGCACACCATCTGCCCCCAAAGCGCTCACAAGTGCTAGAGCAAGTTTTGGCCCAACCCCAGAGACACTCAGTAGTCGCTCAAAGATATCTTGGTCGCCTTGCTCTAGAAAACCATAGAGTGTTAAAGAGTCTTCGCGCACAACTTGGGAAGTGAAGATATGTGCCCTCTCCCCCACTTTTAGCATGTTCGCTGAATTTTTGGGCATAAAAACTAGGTAGCCGACACCGTTTACTGCAACAATGACCTTTAAGAAATCGCCAAGCTCAACGCTGTAAATCTCACCATCGAGAAAGGCTATCATACTAACGTTTCACTCGCTGCGTTCACCATTGGCAAAATCATCGGGCTACGTCTGAGCTCACGAGAAACCCACTTTCCGACCACTCGACGAACTACTCTAGACAGTTTGCCAAGGTCATCGATACCATCTTCGAGCATTGCGCGCTCTAGAGCTTTGCGCACTTTAGAGACTAACCCCGCAAAAATGGCGTCATTTTCAGCCACAGCTTTAGCTACGATTCGCGGGCGTACGATTACCTTTTTAGCATCAAGATCCACAGTAGCAAAAACCGCTACGAAACCTTCTTCGGAGAGAATGCGTCGCTGCACCAAGTCTTCCTCTGAAACGGTTCCGACATTGCGCCCATCAACGAAGACGTAGCCGTTTTTTATCCGCCCAACGATTTTTGCACGGCTTTCGAAGATGTCCAAAACACCACCGTTTAATATCGTCGGAGTATCTCTAGGGTCAATACCGGTCGACTGGGCGATTCGGGCGTTCTCAAGCAAGTGCCGAGGCTCCCCGTGAATCGGTAACACGTTTTTCGGGCGGACCACGTTATAGATATACTCCAGCTCGCCCCGATTAGCATGACCAGAGCAGTGTACTACAGCGTTATCGCGCGAGTAGATTTTTGCTCCAAGCGTAATGATACGATTTTGCAATGAAGTGACCGCCTGCTCATTGCCGGGCACCAATGATGAAGCGAATATTACAGTATCGTCACCAGTGATATTGATACTCGGGTGCATGCCTTGGGACATGCGGCTCAAGCCTGCAAGCTGCTCACCTTGAGAACCTGTGCAAATGATGCAAAGCTGTTCTGGTGGTATGGAGCGAGCGTTCTTTAAGTCAACTTTTAGCTTTTCCGGAATCTGCAGCTTATCCATTTTGGCAGCAATTTCCGTATTGCGCACCATCGAACGCCCTAGAAAAGCGATTTTGCGTCGATGCTTCAAAGCCGAGTTCACGATATGCTGAATCCTATGGATATGTGAGGCAAAAGTAGTGGCAAAAATCACCCCTTGGTTATGTTTGGAAAAAATCTTATCGATTTCAGGGCCCACCACCGATTCGCTGACTACGAACCCCGGGTTTAAGGCGTTGGTCGAGTCTACCATAAACAGGTCGACACCTTCTTCACCAGCTTTAGCAAAGGCGCGCAAATCAGTAATACGACTATCAATCGGAAGTTGATCCATTTTGAAATCACCGGTGTCGAGTATCGTGCCCGCTGAAGTCTTTACCAGCACCGCTAAAGCATCGGGGATAGAGTGGTTCACTGCCAAAAACTCCAGTGCGAAAGGCCCGCGTTGTAAGTGGTCGCCCTCCTTAACCTGGAAATGCACACCGTTGATGCGATGCTCATCTAGCTTTTTCTGCACTAGACCTAAAGTGAACTCATTCCCAACTAGCGGAATGTCGCCACGCAGTTTCAGAAGGTATGGAATCGCGCCGATGTGGTCTTCGTGCCCATGCGTGATGCAGATTGCTTCAACCTGATCTAAACGATCGGCGATGTATGAAAAGTCTGGTAAAATCAAGTCGACCCCAGGCTCGTCGTCACTAGGAAAAAGCACTCCGCAGTCCAGTATCAGAATTCGCGGCGGAGCATCTTCATGGTATGGGTCAATCATTTCAACCACAGACATATTGCGCCCGACTTCACCAAGCCCTCCAAGCGGAACCACTCGCAAAGTGTTTGTCTTTAGCTTAGGTGGATCTTGGAGCTGCATATCTAATGCGTTTGAATCATGTTTCATATTGCCTCATTTCGCTTCTTCTCGTTTGTAGACGCTAAGATGTTCGCCTCTGGCAAAAGCATGCGGGATGCCAGCTTTGCCGAAGTGCCATCATCTAGCTGTAAATTTGGAAGGCGCATTTGCCGATTTGGTATCACCCCAAGCGCTTGTAGGGCGGCTTTTGTGCAAGCTGCTTGCTGTCCCGAATCGTTGCATATGTCCACAGCGTACATCGACTTCTGAAATGCTTTCAAAGCGGATTTCGTATCCCCTGCCAGTTGCTTTTCAACCACTTCGCTGAATAAATCGCCGACGAGGTGCGATGCTACTGAAATGATACCTCGGGCGCCTACCGCTAAAAACGGTAGTAATAAAGTGTCATCTCCTGAGTAGAGTGTGACTTCTGGTAAGCCCCTTTCCTTTCGTACCGCGTTCATTGCAAGTTGAATTTTAAGTGCGCGATAAACATTTCCAGTCGCATCTTTAACTGCCACAATATTCGGTATCTCGGCTAGTTTAGTGTAAGTGTCAATCTCAATACTCACCCCTGAACGAGCCGGCACATCGTAAAGTATGACTGGAAGCGAGGTCGAGGCAGCCACTGCTCGATAATGCTCAAAAATGCCTGCTTGGGAAGGCCTTGAATAGTAAGGCGTCACGACCAAAGCGGCATCTGCCCCAGACTCAAAGGCAACTTCTGTATTGCGTACTGCGTGGGCAGTGTCATTAGAGCCAGTGCCTGCAATTATGGGAACCTTTCGACCAGGGAAGGTGTGCAAAAGTGCAGAGCATACAGTTTTTATCAACTGCGCTTTTTCGTCGATGTGCGTTGTGGGGGCTTCTCCAGTGGTACCACTCAAGACTAGCGCGTCACTCCCGCTCTCCGCTAAATGCACTGCCAGCTTAGCGGCTGTTTCAAAGTCTACTGCAATTGCATCGCTTCTAGGTGCAGAATTCTGGGGCGCAGAGCGTTCAGGCGCGCTATTTTCGGGCGCGCTATTTTCGGGTGCGAGACAATGCATCGGGGTAACCATAGCGGTAATAACCCCTCCGAAGAACCCATCACTAAAGTCGTTTAATTCTTTACTAGTGGCTGCCACCCCCTAACCCGAGCCGTCGTGCTGCTCGATTCACAGCTGAAACAATTGCCTTTAGCGACGCTTTAGTGGTAGATGAATCAATCCCCACACCCCAGAGGTCTAGACTGCCGACGCGACACTCCACATATGCAGCGGCTTGGGCATCTTGACCGGTAGTCATTGCATGCTGAGTGTAGTCCAAAATCTGAACCCCACCAGAATCATTTGCCAAGTCACTTATCAGTGGTGATATCGCGGAGATGAACGCGTCCATCGGGCCATTTCCGATGCCAGTCAAATCAAGCACTTCACCCTTATCTTGAACTTTCACCTTCAAAAACGAGTCGCCACCATCTTGGCTAGTGTTACTGATACTCAGGACTTTAATGCGCCCCCAAGCGTCGAGATTAGCACTACTAGCATCACCTGCAAACTCGCTTGCAAAATCTGTGGACGGCAAGTATTCGTCGCAAAAGAGGCGGTAGATACTAGAATCGCCGACTTCGGATCCAGAAATTTCAGCGAACTTCTGCACAATTGAAGAGAATTCGATTTGGAGGCGCTTGGGCAAGTCTAGATTGTGCTTTGACTTTAAGATATAGGCAACGCCACCTTTACCGGACTGGGAGTTGACTCGAATCACTGACTCGTAGCTAGCGCCGATATCACGCGGGTCGATAGGCAGGTACGGAACTGCCCAGACTTCGGGCTCGCCAGCTTCTTTGCGCTCTTCTAGGCGCTGTAGACCTTTCTTGATGGCGTCCTGATGGGAGCCAGAAAAGGCAGTGAAGACTAAATCGCCAGCATAGGGATACCTTTCGGATATCGCCAGCTGGTTGCAGTGTTCATATGTGCGCCGGATTTCCTTTATATCGTGTATCTCCAACTCTGGGTCGACTCCACTGGTGAAGAGATTTAAGGCTAGCGCGATAGTGTCAACATTACCTGTGCGCTCACCGTTTCCGAAGATGCAACCTTCCACGCGATCAGCACCGGCCTGGATGCCAAGATGTGCCGCAGCGATTCCCATGCCTTGGTCATTGTGTGGATGTAAGGATACGACAATGTGTTCACGGGTGAAGCTTAAATCGGCGCGCCCCGGAACTAGACCATCATCGGGGGCGATGTTAGTAGGAGCACCTAGATGTTTGCACATCCACTCGATCGAATCAGCGTACACGTTAGGAGTCGTCATCTCAACTGTGGATGGCAGGTTGATCACTACAGGGCGTTCCTTGCTTGCCTGGAAGACTTCCGCTACAGCGTTGGAAATCTGGGCAGCGAATTCAGGCTCAGTGCCAGTAAAGCTCTCCGGTGAATATTCGTAATAAAGTGTCGTGCCCTCTAAAAGGTGCTCTAACGACTTACAGAGCTTAGCCCCCTCAACAGCTAGGTCAATGATTTGGTCCTTCTCCATATTAAACACTACATCGCGTTGCAAAACTGAAGTGGAATTATAAAGATGCACATAGGCCGACTTCGCCCCCTTAAGCGCTTCGTAGGTGCGACGAATCAAATGCTCACGTGCCTGGGTAAGGACTCCGATAGTTACATCTTCAGGAATCAAATCTTGGTCAATCAGTAGGCGGATGAAATCGAAATCCGTTTGTGAGGCCGACGGAAAACCAACTTCAATCTCTTTGAAACCCAAACGCACAAGAAGATTCCACATCGCCAACTTGCGCTCGTTATTCATAGGCTCAATCAGGGCTTGGTTACCGTCGCGGAGATCTACTGAGCACCAGCGAGGAGCTTTGGAAATCACCACATCTGGCCAAGTTCGACCATTTCCATCTACACGGATTTGCTTATGGAAGGGTATGTATTTGCGAAAAGGCATTGTTGAAGGTGTCTGCGGCATTCCGGTATGATTGCTAGCGCGAGTGTTAGCGGGGATATCAGCATGACTATCTGTGCGGTTAGAGCTAGCCTGAGGGGCGCTTATGCCATCTTCTGAAACACCCTCAATGGGGCGCGTGCTCATGAGCGGAACTCCAGCTCGAAATCAGCAATAAAGGCGTTCAGGGAGTGTAAAATCGTAGTGTCAAAAACATCACCATCGACTTCAATGCGCAGGCCTCCGAGCATGGCCGGCTTCACAACGATGTTCATTTGCACAGGGGCGTTATACTTATCTTGAAGATGGCTTTCAAGCTTCTTAAGTTGGGGGGCAGTTAGGGGCGCAGCTGCAATGATATCAACTACTTTTTTGCCACGCGCCCGAGCGATTTCATCAGAAATATGCTTCAATGAGTGCACGTATCGTGATGCTCCGCGTATCTGAAGAGTTGCCAGCTTCGCTAAAAGTAACGTCGGTGCATCAGCTTTCTTGCCAATTAGCGTGTCCACTATTGTGAAGCGCGTTTCAAGTGAACGCGACTCAGATGAGAGAATGTCTCGCAGCTGCACGAGGTCGTTGTTATGTTTGGAAATGTCCTTCATCTGCTCTTCAAGCTTAAAGAGGTTCGCTTCCACATTTTCGAGTAGCTTTGTATCCTTACTCTTAGAAAGCGAAATCATCAACGTGGAAAAGGCAAACTCGGACGCCACCTGAAAAAGGTCACGCGGTTTCGACCACTTTTTCGAAGCGAGCTCAACCATTACATCTTCGACGAGCTTATCAGCTTTGATACTCTTAGCAAGCACAGCGATAACTCCACGCTTAGAGTCAGCTTCTTTAGCGTAGTCCGTCAGTGCGCGCGTCAAACGTTTGGATTCGTGAAGCGCAACAGCGAAGGCAAAGAATTGATTTGCCACCTTCTCGCCTTTTACGGACGTTAACTTTGAAAAATCCTCAGCAAATTTAAGGCCGACATCGCTCATCGATGCAGCCGAAGTTTGCGGTAGGCTAGCTAGCATTTAGCGGGTTACTCTCCGACGACGACTAATACGCTTTTCACCTGAGCTTTCACTATTTGCGTCCCTGTTGGATCTGGAGCCACTTCTGGGTGCGTTCTTACGGTCGGCTGCTGTGTAGTGGTCAATCGAATTGTCAATCATGCGCGACTGGCGCTCACTATTCTCAAGTCCATTATTTAGCATCTTCTGCGTCATTGCCATCGCAAGTGAGCCAACTTGTTTCTTGAGCTGTGCAGCTGCAGCTTTGCGCTCAGTCTCTATCGCGCGGGAAGCGTTTTTGGAAATCAGCTCTGCATCTTGAGTGGCTTTTACCTTGGCATCTTGGATGATCTGGGCTGCACTTGCTCTAGCTTCATCTTGGATGCGAGCTGCTTCTAGGCGTGCACCTTTGATTTCTGCAGTGTACTTTTCATGTAGCTCCATAGCCTCATTTTTAAGTTTGCCAGCCTCAGCAATGCCGCCCTCGATTTTTTCGCTACGCGCTTCAAGGACTTGATTGATTTTAGGCAGAAAGAATTTATAAAAAGCTACACCTAAGATCACCAAAACTACTGCAGACCAAAGTATTTCATCAGGTTTAGGGATGAATACGTCAATATCGCCTTCAGCAAGGAAAGTGGTGTACATTTTACTCCTTTACTATCCCTTGATGAATGTAAATACGATACCCATTAGTGCAAACAACTCCACAAATGCGATACCGAGGAACATCAAGCCTTGCAGACGTCCGCCGATTTCAGGCTGGCGAGCAATGCTCTCAATGGTTTTGCCTACGATGATGCCGATACCGATACCAGGACCAATCGTTGAAAGACCATACCCTACGGTTGACAGGTTACCTGTAATTTCCGCTAGATCCATGTAGACTCCTTTCATAGTTGATTTATGTCTAATCTAAGTATACCACAAATTTGTTTCGCGTGCACGCGAAACAAATTTGTGGTTTCCCGCAACTATTAAAGGCGCTGCACGGCGCCTTAACTCCGTGCTCTGCGAGGCGGCGTAATGAGTAATTTGCAAGCAAATTACTCGCTACCAATCGCATGCACGCGAAACAAATTTGTGGGTTTATCAACCGTTTAGCGACTTATGGTACATCTTTTAACCATACGCATACAGTGTTTGACTCTCTTTGTGGGTCATTCAAGTTATCATAGATCTTATAAAATGCAGTATCTAGCTTAAGGTCTCCGCTATCGCAAATAGCTTCATTTTCAGTATAAAGTGGCAATCTACTCTGGTATCTATTCGGCAAAACAAACCCAATACTAAGATTAGACCTTGCGAGAACCCCAATTGATGACTGTCCAGGAAACTGATTAAGATATAGCTTGGTTTGCGGAGGAAGTATTCCGTATCCTGGGCGAGAGTGAACTTCCAATTGGAAGTTGTCAGTGTAAAAACTTGGCTCAATGCGTGAAATATCTAACCCAAGCTCGCTGTATATCTTATTTTTAGTCTCAGTTTGAAAATTAAGCGCCTGAATCGTTGCAAAATTAAAGGTTATAAAAACCAATAAGAGACAGAATGGCGACACCACAGGCAACACGAGTAGAACTTTTTTATTCTTTAGAATTCGCTCAAACCCAAAGAAATGCTTTTTGCTAGCGGAAAAATTATAAACTCCGGCAGCGATTATCGCAAAAAACACCGAAAGTGATATGCAGTAAGTTCCCCCTTGCGTATTGATGATACTATATGCACCTCTGTAAAGTGTTAGTGCTGTGATGACAAATGCTACCCCGAGCAAAACATTACGCGCTGCTCTAAGTAGTGACATTTTATCAGCATGTCTTTGTCTGCCGAGATTAATAAGGAAAATCACCAGGCACACCAGCATCAAAATACCCCAATTTCTTTGCATTGCAAATAGGTCAATCACAACTTTTACCCCACCACCCACAGCATGAAATATGTAGCTCTCACTAACTGTAAAGGGAATGTCAGAGCGGGTATTCGGAAAAAACAGCTTTAATATGGCACCGTAAAACAAACAGCTAATAATATAGGCGCCCACAAACAGGTAGAAGACCTTTATGACTACCTTAAATTTCATTCCACTTACAATTGCTTCAATAGCGAGGTAGGTGGTCAGGATTATATACGCACCATTAGCGTGTCCGTATAGGAAAAATGTTGAAGTCACGCATAGGCATGAAATGAATAGCGGCTTTATTATATTTACCTTACTAGGATCTTTGAGTATGCCCGCAAAGAAATAAAGTGGAACGCACGATATGAATAATGAAAGCACCATCGACACACAGTCATATTTCCAGACTAATACAGCTTGCATAAATGGATTTACCCCCACAAATAAAGACAATGCGAGAGTTAATGCCGACCACTTCCCTTTAAAGATAATAGTGATGATGAGATAACTAGTCAGCGAAAGCAGAGCGATACTTACCAACAATGGAAAAGGATGCAGATCAACGATTTTTTTATCTAGTGAAAAGAAGTAGTAAATTAGATTAGTAATTGGTCTTAAATCTTGCATCCAACCAATCCCATGCGCTGATCTACCTTTATCATCGGACATAAAAGTTGAACTTGTGATAAATGGGAATAGTAACACAAAGTACGCCGCGAAGAGAATGCAAATCCGCTGAAATGCATTCATTTCACATAACTTTAGCGTGCGTTTTGGGGATGTAGCATTATATTTAGATGAACTCGCAAAATCTTCAGAAGTGTGTGTGTGTGTGTGTGTTCGCAATTATCTGACATAATATTCACCTTTCTTGCCTTGCGGGATAAAGCGTTGCGCCACCATTGCGCATAACGTCATGATTCAAACCTCTTTATCTAACGTCATGATTCAAACCTCTTTAGTGTTGCCTTCGCGACATTTGCTCGGGGAGTAACTCCTCTGTACCCCACCATTTATCAAGTCGAAAACCAAGGGAAACCCTCGGTATTTCTTGGTTGATAAAAGTACGATGTCGCATAACGTCATGATTCGAACCTCTTTAGTGTTGCCTTCGCGACATCTAGTGGCATGTTCTTGGTGTAGAAGGCTTGGAAGTCTTGAGGGGGGATGTCTTCGGAAGATTTGGGTTTCTTCTGGTACTTTTTGGGGATGAAGTTTGATGGGAGGTGCGCTAAGGCGTGCTCAGAGTTCACATGTGCTTTGCCAGTTTGGATTAGCTCAAATAAATCAAGCTCCCCGATTAGGGCGTCTTCAGCGGCGTCCGTCAAATTGCCAAGCACCAAAGTTGGCACCAACTCTTTTTGGAACTTCCCATCATGATATAAAGCCGTCTCAATCTTACCCATTTTGAACTGGGCAAGCACCGCATCGAGACCCTTTACGCTAGTTGTCAAGCGCTTGACAGTCTCTTCAGGTGAAACATCTTTAGTGAGATGCAAAAATGCCACCGTTCCAAAAACACCACTAGGCATTATCACAGCTTCAATATCATTCACCACGCAAAATGCCGCCATAATGCCCATGTCAGACACAGATGTTACAATCGCTGCAACTTTGGCGCGCGCCTCGTTTTCCTCACCAAGCTTTTTTAAGTCGTCTGGTAAGTCAAAATCGAGGTATGATATGTCTTCTCTAGTGCCTATATAACCCCTTTCGTTGATGGGATCTGCTCCTTCGCTCGTGCGTCGAGTGAAATGGCTTGGCGAAGCGCCTTGGCAAAGGCTTTTACTTCAGTTTCGGCAATATGATGTGGGTCGCGCCCACGGAGCACGTCAATATGCACGCAGATTCCAGCGTTGAAGCAGATTGACTCAAAAAGGTGACGCATCATCGACCCCGTGAAATGACCAGCGATCAAGTGGAGCTCAAACCCCGCCGGCTCACCTTCGTGCACTAAATACGGGCGCCCGGAAATATCAACTACTGCCCGAGTTAGCGCTTCATCAAGCGGGCAAAAGGCACTTCCAAAACGGCTGATGCCACGCTTCTCGCCTAAGGCCTCCTTGAGTGCAAGACCAAGCGTTATAGCAATATCTTCGGCGGTGTGGTGGATGTCAATGTCCGTATCTCCACTAGCTTCGATTTCGAGGTCAATCAGGGAGTGCTTGGCTAAAGCTGTGAGTAAATGGTCTAAAAACGGTACAGACGTGTTAACTTTAGAATCGCCTTTGCCATCTAGATTTAAGGACAGCGAAACTTTTGACTCCAAAGTCTCCCGTACAATTGATGCAGTTCTCATATTTACATTATACACTATTTGTACGCTGTGCGCTTTGCCCTCTTCGCCAGTCAGATATTGCTTTGTGATTGCCCGACAAAAGCACTTCGGGCACGCTTAGCCCCCGAAAGTCAGCTGGGCGAGTGTAGTTCGGGTATTCCAATAATGCTACGCCATCTTCGCTAAGTTCATGCGACTCTTCCACGAGTGAATCAGGATTACCAACTACTCCGGGGATTAGCCGCGAAATTGCTTCGACCATCACTAAAACTGCCACTTCACCACCGTTGAGCACATAATCCCCAATTGATACCTCAAAAACGCGCCCCGCTCCCAGAGACGCTCGATAGTACTCCACTACACGAGCATCGTAGCCCTCGAAACGCCCGCAGATGAAGACAAGATGTTTGAATTCATCGCCTTTTAGCTGGTGGGCAAGCGGTTGGGTAAACTTAATGCCAGCTGGCGAGGTGAATATCAGTACTGCATCATCATCGAGCACAGAATCAATAGCAGAACTCAAAACGTCGGGCTTAATCACCATGCCTGCACCACCACCATACGGAGTATCATCTACACTATGATGCGGTGGGGCGGCAAAATCACGTAGCTTAACAGTATTAACTTCAAGCACACCATTTTCAATTGCGCGACCAATTAGCGATAACTTCAGTGGTTCAAAATACTCTGGAAAAATCGTGATAATATCAATTCGCTTCATTGCACACCTTTTATTTCGCATCTGCTTCGATGTTAAGTAGACCTGGGGGCGGGGTCAGAGTCAAACGTGAGTTGTTTATATCAACTTCGGGGACGATCTGCTCAACAAACGGCACTAGCACCTTTGCGCCTTCAAGGAGCTCAATTTCGAGCAGGTCTTGGGCACTACCAGGTATCACAGCTGAAACTTTACCTACTTGATTGTCTCCGACATACGCATTCAACCCCACTAATTCGGCAAAATGATACGAACCGTCTTCTTCACCGGCGGTTACATCAGCGTACAACTCTCTGCCACGTAAGCTTTCAGCGTCTTCGCGACTTTCCACACCTTCAAACTTGACAATCAGCGACTCCTTATGCCAGCGCGCGTTAGCTAGAGTTAAAGTATCTTGACTCAAAGTCGTGGAAATTGAAGCTGTTGAGACTTCAAATATCTCGCCTACCGCAAAGCGTAAATCTGGTCGGTCAGTCGTCACCCTTAGGCGGACTTCACCCTTTAGGCCGACGGCAGCGCCAATAATACCAACGCGTAGCTTCAAACTAGTTAAGTTTGCAGATGTGCTTATCTACCGTATTTGTCTGCTACATCGACGCGCACATTGTTTCCACCAGAAAGTGCTGATACAACGATACGCAAAGCGTTGATAGTCCTACCGCCACGCCCGATAACTTTGCCCACATCTTCGGGGTTGGTACGTACCACAAGCATGACGCCACGGATGGTATTCTTCTGCGTGATGTGCACATCGCCTGGAAATGACACAACCCCGCGCACTAAGTGCTCTAAAGCTTCTTGTAACATTATGCAGCATCTCCTTCGGTGGTGGTATCAGCTGACTCTTCAGCAGGTGCATCAGTTGCAGATTCCTCAGATGGAGTCGCCTCGTCAGCTGGAGCATCTGCAGGCGCTTCTTCGGTAGTGGCTTCCTCGGCACTGGCAGCAGCTTCAGCCTCTTTAGCAGCTTTTGCATCTTCTTCAGCCTTGCGCGCTTCTTCCACAGCTTTCGCCTTGGCTTCTTCATTTGCCTTCGCTTTAGCTTGCTTCAACTTTTCAGCCTCATCGGCTGCTTTAGCAATCTTTTCTTCTGGTGTCAATTTCGCAGGCTGCGGCTTTACAGTGCTCTTCGCATTCGGGTCACCTTTGAACTTGCCCCAATCGCCGGTGAGTTCAAGCAGGCGTTGCACAGTCTGGGTTGGTTGAGCCCCTACGCTTAACCAGTACTGGGCACGTTCCGAATTAATCTCGATCACTGAAGGCTCGCGCGTTGGGTGGTAGAGCCCGATTTCTTCCACTGCTTTACCGTCGCGGGCTTTACGTGAATCCATAATCACCACGCGATAAAAGGGCGCACGCTTCTTGCCAAAACGCTTCAAACGCATCTTAGTTGCCATATTTATATCTCCTTGATATTGCATGCGATCTGAGCCGCGCTTCCGCAGGAGTTGCGAATGCGGGCAAGGCGCACGACTATGTGAAACCACAAAAGTAGCTTAGACTAAAGTGAATTGCACACTATTTACAATTACCTTATCATTATACCACACCGTAGCGTAGTTGTCAAATCAAAAAATTCCCAAAAATGCGGGATATTCGGATGTGCCTAAATGTCGTTTATGTTCGGATGCGTTTTTGAAGATATCCACTGAGCAGTGATAGCGGCCAGCAGGCGATAAAATACAGTACGAAGATGAGTCCATAGACCCCAATTGATGCGGTTGGGAAGGCGATACGGTTAAAGTCGACTATCTGCTGCCCGACTTTTAAAACTTCTACAACGCCGATAAGAGGTACGATTGAAGTAGTTTTGATAATACGCGTGATTAAATTTATCGAAACTGGCACTAATGAGCGCACAGTGGCAGGAAGTATGATGAACCACCCGAGTTGAAGGCGATTTAAGCCAAGGGCGTTCCCCGCTTCAGTATATGCTTTGGGGACGTTTTGGATTGCTCCGCGCACTAAATCCCCCATTTCTGCCGAGCCCCAGAGTGTGAAGACGATGATTGAAGCCGTGTCCGCACTAATTGAACTTGAGAGCTCGTAGTAGAGAATGAAGAGTAATACAAGCTGAGGCATTATGCGGAAAAACTCAAGATATCCGCGCGACAAAGCCTTGATAAGGCGATTCTTTGAACGCAAAATAAATCCGAAGATGATACCGAAAAGCACTGATAACGCTGAAGATACGGCGGCAATATATAGCGTCACACCAAGACCTTGCATTAAACGAGCGAAATTTTGCCCTTGGAAAAGTATATCAAGTGGATTCAAGCTACACCACCTTTGTTAGCAATGTTAGTTTTCTGGACATATTTGTGCAAAACGTAATACAGCACAACAAATGGAGTAAGAATCACTGCGTACGAAACTACGAGTAACAATAGCGATTCATTCGTGTCATACGTGGAGCCGATAACGCCTTTAGCGACTGCCATTAAGTCAAGTACTGCAATCGCCGAGAAAACTGAAGTCTCTTTGATTAGGAACACCAAGTTGGCAAAAATACCCGGAAGCGCCATTTTTACGCCTTGGGGGGCGATTAGTATGCTCAAGACCTGCCATCGATTCAGCCCCAAAGCTCTGGCACCTTCAATTTCCCCACATGATATTTCACTGATTCCCGAGGCAAGTGCAGCTGACATATATGAGCCACCTAAGAATATCAAGCCGACGATTGCACAAGTTTCAGCCGATATGACCACACCTATCTTGGGCAATGCGTAAAAGAGAAAGAAAAGCTGTACAATCAGCGGCGTATTGCGGGAAAGCTCAAAGTAGAGCTTGAAAAAAGCTTTTAGGCCTGGTACCTTATAGTATTTCACTAGCTCGACGACACCACCTAGCAGAAGTGAGCCCAAAACTCCAAAAAGCCCCAAGCGCAAAGTCAACCCTGCAGCTTCGATGAACTGCGGAGTTAACTTTACAACTATGTCGAAGTCGATTAGATTTCGCCACCTTCAACGACTAGCTCATCTTCGAATTCTTCTCCGTAGACGCTAGAAAGTGTAGCATCGTAGTCGGCATGAAAGAATTGCTCTTGGCCAAGCTTCTTGATTTCATCATTCAGCCAGTTCAACAAATCAGTATTACCTTTGGTGACAGCGGCAGCGATTGTGTCGGCATCGCCAACGTTAGCCACACGGGGGTCAACGATAAAGCCATCGTTATTCTTAGCATAAGCAATAGCTTCAGTGTTGTCCGTGATCCAAGCTCCACCACGACCATCGAGTAAAGCGTTTTGAGCATCGTTATATTGCTCGAACTTTTGCACGGGAAGGTTAGGGTAAGTCTTATCGATAAAGGTTTCAGCTGTAGTTCCACGTACTACGATCAGCGGCTTGTTTGTCTGGTCGGTATAGTTTTCCAAAGAGGAAACTGGTGTATCTTCGGGCGAAACCACTCCTAACGCCACCTTCATGTAGGGAAGCGTGAAGTCGACCTTTTCAGCTCGCTCATCAGTCACTGTGAAGTTTGCCAGAACGATATCAACACGTTTCGACTCAGCTGAAGAAACCCTTGCGGCTGCCTCTGTGGGTACATATTCCACCTTGACGCCCAAGTCTTCTGCGATACGCTCAGCAAAGAAAACGTCATACCCAGCGTAGTTGCCATCTGCATCAACGTACCCAAACGGAGCTTTATCGGAAAACACGCCTATTTTTACAGTGCCAGAGTCTTTAATCTGCTGCACAGTACGCCCATTTTCTCCAACTGCGTTATTTTCACTTTCTCCACAAGAGGCTAGAAGCGGGGTTGCTACCAATGCAATTGCAAAGAACAGTGCTAGTCTAGTTATTATTTTTTTCATATATATCCTTTCGATTACAATACAATTATACAGCATATAAGTAGCTTTAAAGTCCGTTTTTGGGGAAAACTACACAAAATAAGTGTATTTTATGTATGAAAATCAGTATAAACTACACAAAATAACGCTATTTTATGTAGTACCATGCAGAAAATTCACTTTACGGCCTTATTACGCGCTCAACTTGATTATATCGTTATAGGTTGATTCGTACTCTGGCGAGCTCTTGTCTAACGTGGCAAGTTTAGCACGAAGTTCGCTTGATTGGCGAGATTTAGCTTGCGATAAAACCCGATCAATAAGGTCACTAGTATATTTACCGATTTCCCTTTCATTAGCTACAGGCAGAGCAATCGTGGAAAGCTTACTGAGCGACGCCTTAGCCTTTTGGTTCATATCTTCCGCAATCATTGCCAACCATGCAGACCCAGACATTACTGTGCCCACATCAATACCCCCGAGGTCGACAATCTTTTCAAAGACACTTCTTAAAAGCGGGTGTTTGAAGTTGGTTACATCAAGCTCTAAGAATGCATCGGGGTCGAGTAGGTTTGGGTACTGCAACGCTGCTGCAATCAAATTCATCTCCACTTGCACTTCGATGTCTGTCTTTGGCTTTCGCGGGCGGGCAACGTGAGGGTCACTTTCGGGGTGGCCTTCTTGCGGGATATGCTCTTGGGGGGTGTATTCCTGATGGTCACGCATTGCGCGCAAGGTTGGTATACTTGATGTGGTGTTAAACTGATCTGGATTCATGCTCTTCACCTTACTTGCAGCAGATGCCACCTCCCTCTGAGTTGTGCTTATATCTAGAGCGACCCAGCCGCTTAGAAGTCGAGCATATTCGGGGCGAAGTGCAATATCGCGAATGCCGGCGACGATCGGTGCCGCTGCCCTTAAAGCTCCTACCCTACCTTCTGGAGAGGAGATGTCGAAGTTGGATACTATAGTTTTAATGATGAACTCAAACATTGGTGTCGGGTTTTCCACCAAGTTCCTAAGGGCAAGGTCGCCTTTTTGGGCGCGCAAATCACAAGGGTCTAGACCGTCGGGCACGATTGCTACATATGTCTGAGTGATGAAATTCTGGTCTTCATTAAAGGCTTTGATGGCAGCTTTTAAGCCTGCTTCGTCACCGTCGAAAGTGAAGATTATCTTACCTGGCTGATGTAAGTTGGCGATTCCAGACATAATCATGTTTGAAGCATCCATGTCCCCCATTAAGCGTCGCACGATTTGGGCATGCTCAGAGCCGAAGACAGTGCCGCAACTCGCTACGGCAGTATCTACCCCAGCTAAATGCATTGCCATCACGTCGGTGTAGCCTTCGACTATCACCACTTGGCGTTTTTGGGCGATTGGTTTGCGGGCTAGGTCGATACCGTAGAGCACTTTGGACTTCTTGTACACCCTAGTTTCAGAGGTGTTCAAATACTTCGCATCGAAGAAGTCGTCGTCATAAAGCTTTCGTGCGCCGAACCCAAGCACATCAGAATTCACATCGCGGATCGGCCAGATGACGCGCCCTTGGAAGCGATCGAAAAGCCCGGAGCTGGTGTTTGAAACCAAGCCAGCTGCCTCTAGGACCGCACGTGAGAAACCCTTTTCACTCAAGTGTCGCACCAGATTATCGCGACCGCGTGGCGCATAACCAACACCGAATTTTTCACAATCAGCTTGCTCAAACTGGCGTTCGATCATCATTTTGCGTGCCGCCCCCGCTTCTTTTGACTGCAGGTTTTTGGCGAAAAATTCAGCGGCAACGTTATTTGCATCAATTATCTGACTGCGCTTAATGATATCGTTTTGGCCTTTTCCGCGCGAAGAAGATGACTCCTTCCAGTTGATGGAAATGCCTGCTTTTGCAGCCACGTACTCAAGTGCCTCAGGAAAGTCGACCCCATTAATCTTCATCACGAACGCAAAGACATCCCCACTTTCACCACACCCGAAGCAGTGAAATGTACCCATCGACTCGCGGACTGTGAATGAAGGAGTTTTTTCGTCATGAAAAGGGCATAACCCCTTTTTGGATCCAACTCCAGCCGAGCGTAACTCAACGAAAGCGGAGACTACATCCGAGATCGAAGCATGATCGCGGACCCTCTCAATTTCCTCCTTAGGGGCTATCTTTATAGGTATATTATATCATGTTCTAACTTCGCGTGCATACGGAAATAAATTCCGTATGCCGCTCAGAAGAACATGTGCATTCCAATAAAGGCGCTGCTCCGCGCCTTAACTCCGCAAAACACTTTGTTTTGGTCAGCGCTCGTAAACTCGCTACCAAAACCACGAACTTCTCGCTCACCTGCCAAGGAAATGAATTCCGTGCCTGCTCGCTTCGGTTCTTAGGCTGCGAGGCTGATATGCGAGTAGTGAGCAGGTCAGCAGCTTTGCTGGTGAGCAGGCGAACGTAGTAAGCATATGTTTTTCATAGTTTTCGAAGAAAACGGTAATGAAAAACAAGTGTCAGCCGCGTAGTGTAGCAGGTCGGGAACTTGTTTCTCGAGCAGGCGTAGCGGAGCAAGGGCTGTTTCTTTGGTAGTGAGTGAAACGAACGGTAGCCAAAGATGAGTGTTTGTTAGGGGTAATTTGCGAGCAAATTACTCTGATTTTTCTAACTTCGCGCGCACGTACCTGCTTGAAGTGGCTGCGCCCGTAGATTTACACGTGTTTTCAAAATGAACTTTGAGGTAGTTTGGAAAATAGATTTATGCTACAACTTGCAAAGCAAATTTTAGTTCCTATAAATAAATCTATTGACAACCCAAGGGAGCTCCGGTTTGAGGTCGAGCGTGCCGAAAAGTTTCCATTTTAAAATACTTGTAAATCTACAGGTACGGAGTTACGCCCAGAGTGCTTTTTTCAACAAAGAAATGTCGGGGCTTTGCCGTGACTTTCGACTTGAGAAATGGCGGGGTACGGGGGTTACTCCCCGAGTGATGTGTGAGATGTCACCCAGGTCACCATTAGCGAAAGTGCGAAGCCAGGTACCAACTCGTATAAGCTGCTCACGGCTGGGAGATGTGGCCAAACAAGCACGCAAAGACCACCGGAAACCATGCCTGCGATGGCAGAAACACAGGAAATGCGCTCACGATACAAAACCAGCAAGACCAAAGGTCCAAATGCCGCTCCGAAACCTGCCCACGCGTTTGACACTAAAGTCATTATCTGGTTTTCGGGGTTCAAAGCAATCAGGAACCCCAGCAGCGCAATGCCTACGACAAAAATGCGTGACAATTTCAAACGAACATTATCAGAAACGTCTCCATTTTTAAGGCTGCCTGCATAAATATCTACACTTATCGAAGATGATGCCATTAAAAGTTGACTCGCAGCTGTCGACATAATCGCTGAAAGTATCGCACAGAAAAAAAGCCCGGCGATGAACGGTAGCGTTAGGTAACCCCCATCGATAAAAAGCTTATGAATCATCATAGTAAAAAGGTTCTCTGAGTCGCCTTTTGAAAGCGTTTCTCCGCCGATGAACGCCCTGCCGACTACACCAATCAGCACTGCAAAACCCAGCGAAATCGCACACCAAATAATTGCAATAACGCCAGAGCGGGTGGCAGTTTTCGTGTCTTTGAGCGCCATATACTTCACAATGATGTGTGGCATGCCAAAATAGCCAAGGCCCCAAGCTAGATTTGACACTATCTGAACCAAGCTTACAGGCGCAGAAGAAACTGCAGGCTCAAACAACGCGCTAGAAACACCGCCGAGCACTAACATCGCCCCGATTGGAACGGCGGCTACTGCCACCACCATCAATATACCTTGGGCGACGGAAGTCCAGGCGATAGAAAGGAAGCCACCTAAAAAAGTGTAGGTTATCACAATGGCAGCAGTTATCAGCATTGACACCAAATAGCTTGTACCAAAAGTGTAGGAGAAGAACTTTCCACCTGCCACAAATCCGGAGGCTGTGTACACAGTAAAGAAAAGTGTTATAATGATAGAAGATAGCACGCGCAATGCCTTCTTTTGCGCATCAGTTCCGGAGCAAGAAGCTGCGAAGAACTTAGGTAGCGTTACCGAATCATCGGCCGCTTGAGATTTTGTACGCATTTTTTTCGCCACGAAGACCCAGTTGCAAACTGTACCAAGTAGCAACCCTACCGCAATCCAAGCCTCACCTGTACCGGCGATGTAAATCGCACCAGGAAGCCCCATGAAAAGCCAAGCTGACATATCGGACGCCTCAGCCGAGAGTGCACCAACTAGTGCCCCAAGCGAACGCCCACCAATGATGTAGTCCGAGCTAGTCTTAACGCGCCTGAAGCCGATACCTCCGAGCACGACCATCAACCCCGCATAAGCCACGAAGGCCATAACAATGCTAATCTGAGTCATACATCACCTTACTTTCGCGCCTGCATTACACCCGCAGAATCTATAATTAGTCAAAACTTTTTGAATCAAATTGGTTGACAGGTGACGAAGTGCTACAATTTCTTCAAAATTTTTCTGAATGGAATTACTCGATAAATAGCGATGCTGTACTTCGTTACAGCGAGCTGTGAAATCTGTAATTATAACAGAAAAAGATGGAGAAATTATTCACCGCGGACTTTTTTGATTACCTCATCCGCAATGTTGCGTGGCGCCTCAGCGTAGTGGCTAAATTGCATAGTGAAGACTGCGCGACCTTGGGTAAAGGAGCGCAAATCGCCAATGTAGCCGAACATCTCAGAAAGCGGAACGTCAGCATCAATCACTTTAACGCCAACAGCGTCAGTCTGCTGCTTCATGATGCCACGACGAGAGTTGATGTCACCAATCACTGAGCCGAGATACTCATCTGGAGTACGAACTTCTACAGCCATGATAGGCTCCATCAGCACAGGATTTGCTTTCTTACCAGCCTCGCGGAACGCCTGGATACCAGCGAGCTCGAACGCAAAGATAGAAGAGTCGACATCGTGAGTTTGCCCATCATAAAGAGTTGCTTTCACGCCTACGACTGGATACCCGGCAAGAATACCACTTTCCATAGCTTTTTTGATACCAACTTCTACACCCGGTATGTACTCACGCGGAATCGAGCCGCCCTTAATTTCGTTAACGAACTCGAAAGTAACCTCATTACCCTCTTCATCCTTAGTGCCCTCAGGGATAGGCTCAAATTTAATCTGCACCTTCGCGAACTGACCAGAACCACCTGACTGCTTCTTGTGGGTGTACTCTTGGTCAACATTGCCACGAATCGCTTCACGGTAGGCAACTTGAGGGTTACCAACGTTAGCCTCAACTTTGAATTCACGCTTCATGCGATCGACCATAATGTCAAGGTGTAGCTCACCCATACCACCGATCACAGTCTGACCAGACTCTTCATCATGGCGCACAGTAAAGGTTGGATCTTCTTTAGAGAGCTTCTGGATAGCTACAGAAAGTTTCTCTTGGTCAGCTTTCGAATTGGGCTCAATTGCCACTGAAATCACTGGATCGGGGAAGCTCATCGACTCTAGGATGACTGGGTTCGCAGTATCGCAAAGCGTGTCACCAGTTGTCGTCTCCTTAAGGCCGATGAATGCGTAAATGTGACCAGCAATTGCCTCATCTACAGGATTCTCTTTATTTGAATGCATCTGGAACATTTTACCGATGCGCTCTTTCTTGTTCTTAATCGAGTTCAAAACTGTATCGCCAGGCTTAGCTGTACCAGAGTAAACGCGAATGTAAGTAAGTTCACCGAAGAATGGATGTACTGCCACCTTAAAGGCAAGAGCGGAAAATGGCGCAGAAGCCTCAGCTTTACGGGTAACCTCTTTGTCAGGGTTGTTCATATCGTGCCCGGCAACATCTGGAACGTCGAGAGGAGAAGGTAAGTAATCAACTACTGCGTCAAGCATCGGCTGCACGCCCTTATCTTTATAGGCGCTACCACAAAGGATCGGGAATGCTTCCGAATTTGTCACCACGTGACGTAGGCCAGCTTTAATCTGATCAGTTGTCAAATCGCCGGTCTCAAGGTATGCTTCCATAAGATCTTCGCTAGTTTCTGCAACATCTTCAAGCAGGGCTGCACGATATTCTTCCACAAGTGTGCTAAGCTTCACAGTACGCTTATTGCCATCACCATTGTCAACTACAACATCACGGTCAACATCTTCAACACTCACAGTATCGAACTTCTTACCATGATCCTCAGAGTTACCCCAAGTATACGCTTTTAGCTCCACAAGATCCACTACGCCTTCAAAACCGTCTTCTTCACCGATGGGAAGCTGAATCGCAATCGGCTTAGCTTTTAGGCGGTCTTTGATGGTCTGGATAGAAAAGTAGAAATTCGCACCAAGCTTATCCATTTTGTTGATGAAACAAATACGAGGAACGTTGTACTTATCAGCTTGACGCCATACTGTTTCCGATTGTGGCTCAACGCCTTCCTTGCCGTCAAAGACAGCTACGGCACCATCGAGGACGCGTAGCGAGCGCTCGACCTCAACTGTGAAGTCCACGTGGCCAGGTGTATCGATAATGTTGATGTGGGTATCCCCCCATTTGCATGCAGTTGCTGCTGAAGTGATAGTAATACCACGCTCTTGCTCCTGCTCCATCCAGTCCATCGTTGAAGCACCATCATGAGTCTCACCGATCTTGTGGTTCACACCTGCATAGTACAAAATACGCTCAGTCGTAGTAGTCTTACCAGCGTCGATGTGTGCCATAATACCAATGTTGCGAACTTTCGATAGGTTCTTCTCTGCATTAACTGCCATTTATTCCTCTTTCTGTGAATTAAAATTATCTATATGAATTATACCACAATACCGCGTATTTGTCAAATCTTTTGCAAAGAAACGCGATAGTACATGGTGAAATAATGATAAATGATGATGAAATAGCATAAATGATTCTTAACAGCCCTGATTTTTCACATTAGCACCCGAGCTTAGATTCCTCGCTATTAGAAAAATATATACTTGACACATAGAAAGGAGTAATAATGTCAAATCGCTTTCGCTTTCGATCCGAATCGCTCGATAGTCTTTTAAATTGTCTTAGTAGGTTTGCAGAAGATGAAATGTACATAAAGATGCATGCACCCGTAGTGGAGTTAAGCAACGGGGAATACAGTATACTTGCAAATGAATTTGACAATGGCGGAGCATTAGTTGACCAGTCTCGCAATAACACAAAAATCCAAAACGAATCAAACGCTTTGGTAAGTAGTTTATTTACGAACGCGTATGAACTCATTCACTACACCAATCAAGCGAAAAGCGTATTTTACAACGCCGAAGATGGTCTATTTTCCTTAACGAATATTTTTTCGAGCTTATTTATTCGGAGTTCGTTTTTCCAGAATATACTAGACCTTTTCGAAAAACTTTTTGACAATGACAAAGCACTCAGGGAGACGATAAAAAAGATTGAGGAAGCGGAAATTGAGTTTGAAAAAGTGATCGCCATTATTATCCGAAACGGAAACGCCTGCCGTCAACAGGTAGAAGATGACCTAATGTCCAGTGGCGTTACCAGTGCTTTCAGTGAATCAATTGAAGTGTATATGCAGCGCAAGCGTATCCCAGATTCATTTATTAACATGAATATCGATGGTCTCTTAGGTGAGAATCCGGACATTTTGCGCAAAGGAGTAACCCAAGGCTTTTATGGCGAATACTGGGATCCCAACGTTAAAGAGCAATGCACTTTTTACGCTGCAACTAGACGGACGCAGCTCGGGCGCCCCCTCCCTAATAACGGCCCTTGGGGAAATGCCGTATCTTGGGCAAACAGTGCTATAAAAGCAGGTCTAGAAGTTAGCAAAACACCTGCACCAGGCGATGTTTTCTGCCAAAAGGGCACTTGGGGTCACGTAGGAATCGTAGAAGGCGTACTTGAAGATGGAACGATTGTCATTTCTGAAGCAAATAATGACTTTAAGGGAGGGTACGGTGTGCGTAAAGTGTCACCTCGGGCATATGCCTCCTGGCAATTCATCAAATAGTGACACATTTACGTGAATCTTGAAGCCATTTCGCGCCGCTAGAGCCTCAAGAGCCGAATCAATAATGCGGTCGACGCTAGATTCAAGCGTGAAGCACGATATTATCTATTAGGCGAGTACGGTGTACGTCTTCGCCTATAAACACTGCAATAGCTAAGAGCGCAGGGGTTTCGATTATTTCTAAGTCCTCAAGAGTGTCGGGGTTAACCAATGAAACGTAGTCGATTTTTGCTAGTGGCTCAGAAGTTATAACTTCTTTAACGTATTCCACCAATGCGTGCGCATCATTCTGTCCAGACTTTAAGCGAGAATCTGCTTCCACCAATGCCTTGTATAGAACCTGGGCAGCACTGCGTTCAGCTTGATTCAAGTAGACGTTACGAGAGGACATCGCCAAACCGTCAGCTTCACGAAAAGTTGGGCACCCAACTATCTCCACATTGCGATTTGTATCCTTAACCATTCGTTTAATGATATTTAGTTGTTGAGCATCTTTTTGCCCGAAATAAGCGCGCTCCGGCTCGGCAATGTTGAAAATCTTTGCTACCACTGTGCAAACACCTTCAAAGTGACCAGGTCGCTTAGCACCGCAGAGCTTAGAGGAAAGGCCAATTGGAGGCACAACCATAGTTAAGCTTTTTGCATGCTCAGAAAAATCATCTCCATACATCTCCTTTACGCTGGGGTAAAAAAGCACATCGGCACCATTTGATTCTACAAGCTCAAAATCCTTTTCCAAATCTCTGGGGTACTTTGAAAGGTCTTCTGAAGGGCCGAACTGGATTGGGTTTAGAAAATCCGTCACCACTACAACGTCGTTTTGGCTACGCGCAGTTTCGATTAGGCTTTGGTGGCCTTTATGTAGATATCCCATTGTCGGTACAACGCCGACAGTTTTGCCTTCCATACGCCATGAGGAACGCATCTTTCTTAGCTCGGCGATATCTTTTACTAGAATTGTCATCGATCAGCCCTCGACTTCTGCAGGCGAACTAGACACACTTTCAGTTGACATTTTGAATGTATGTTTTTCAGCAGGGAACTCTAAACTCCTAACGTCGCGGCAGTAGTCCTTAATGGAGTTTACAACGGTACTCTTCAGGTCAGCATACTCTTTAACGAATTTGGGGACTTGGTCATTCATCCCAAGCATATCCTGTAGCACTAACACTTGTCCGTCGACGTTAGCCCCAGCTCCGATGCCGATCACTGGTATGCTCAGTGCCGCAGTAACTTCTCCAGCCACTTCAGCTGGAACGCCTTCGAGCACCAACATGCAAGCACCGGCTTCTTCAACTGCTCGCGCATCATCGAGTAGTACTTTAGCAGCGTCCTTAGTTTTAGCCTGCACTTTGAACCCTCCAAACACGTTCACAGATTGCGGAGTCAACCCCAAGTGTGCTACACAAAGAATCTGGGCGTGCACGATAGCTTTAATGACGTCAGTAAAGCCTGCACCGCCTTCTAACTTTACTGCTTGGGCGCCAGTTTCTTTAATGATGCGACCAGCATTTTGAGCAGCCTCCAAAGCACTGAGGTGATAGCTCATGAAAGGCAGATCGGCGATAACGAAGGCATCAGGTGTAGTTCGCATCACTGCGCTAGCACTCCGGATAATATCTTCAATATCCACTGGTAAAGTAGTGTCATACCCAAGCATAGTGTTCCCCATAGAGTCGCCCACTAAAATGCAATCGACTCCAGCTTGGTCGACAAGGCGTGCAAAAGTAGAGTCGTAGCAAGTAATCATTGCGATCTTTTCACCACGCTCTTTCATCTTCTGCAAGCTTGTGATGCTTCGCTTACATGAAGTCTTTTTATTTTCATCCATGTGCCCCCGACATGATTCGAACATGCGACCTTCTCCTTAGGAGGGAGACGCTCTATCCAGCTGAGCTACGAGAGCATATCATTATTATACTACATCTTTGAGTTCGCCGTGTCTATGCTTGACCGCCTTCATAATTACACCCCATATCTCCTTTTCGAGACCATCGGGTAATGCCAACTCTTTGCTGAGGCGTTTCATGCGTTTATATTGCTTAGCTTCGCGAATCGGATCCGCATCTTCAATTCTATGTTCGGCCTTAAACTTACCGACTTCCTCAGTAATCGAGAAGCGTTTTGATAGCAAGTAGAGTATTTCGTCATCAATCTCATCGATTTCAGCGCGCAAATTACTAAGCTCCAAAGCTAACTCCGCAGACAAATCATCTATATTCATATTATACACCTTTCTTCAAGTTTACGTATGTCTCATGTTCTTCTTGTTTTTGCTTGCAAATTGTTTGTGGCATGGGTACCTACCTTACGCAGTTGGGTTTGGAAATCCTTCCCCAGCTAAAATATGCCCATGCGCATGGAATACTGTTTGCCCTGCACTGGCTTTAGTGTTGAAGATTAAAGTAAACCCGCCATCTTCAAATAGGTTTGCAGATAATTCACTGCCGGCATGAATGAGCTTTCCGGACGCAATATCACCTGCGATTTCAGCGAGGTGGGCTAAAGTTTTGGGGTCATTAGAAAGCTCCACAACGTCTTGGTAGTGCTTTTTGGGGGTGATGAGGACATGCACTTTGGCTTTGGGGGCAATATCTTCAAAAGCGAGTACTAAATCATCTTCGTAGACCTTTTTAGAAGGAATCTCACCAGCGATTATTTTACAAAAGATGCAACTGTCCATTACTTAAAGTTCTTATCTTCAATCGCTGTTAACATGTCGACGCGGCGTTGATGGCGACCACCTTCTTCAAAGTCCGCCTCTAACCAGGCGGTCAGGATTTCTTCCCCAAGACCGATTCCCACAACTCTTGCCCCCATTGATAAGACGTTGCTGTTATTGTGTTCACGACTCATTTTGGCTGTGAACGTGTCAGAACAGACTACTGCGCGCACACCTTTAACCTTATTTGCAGCCAGCGATATCCCAACACCAGTGCCACAGAAAAGCAGGCCTTTTTCGTATTCGCCAGAAGCGACTTTTTCGCCGACTAACTCGCCCCAGTTCGGGTAATCAGTCGATTCGTGATCGAACGTACCGAAATCAGTAAATTCAACACCTCTCTTCTTTAACACTTCTAACATCGGGAGTTTTAGGTCAATCCCGGCATGGTCTGATGCAACTGCAATTTTCATAGTGCTCCTTTCAAATTTTTCAACACTTTTTTGTAAAGCTGGACTGTTTTATCCACCACTTCTTCGGGCAGCTCTGGGGGCGTTTGGTTTGACTTGGGGTCCCACCCAGATTCGCGTAAGAGGTAGTTGCGTACAAACTGCTTATCAACACTTTGCTTATTTTCATCCCAGAAACGCGATGAGTCGGGAGTTAGGACTTCGTCTCCAAGGGTGATGGTGTTATCTTGCGGGTCGAATCCGAACTCGAATTTTGTATCAACAAGCGTCATGCCTGCACGCTCCGAAAGCGTAGAAGCTACTTCAAAAACCGCTAAGGTCTTTTCACGTGATTCAGTTGCTACTTCTGCGCCGATGGTGTCTGACATTTTTTGGAAGGTGATATTTTCGTCATGCTCGCCAACTTCAGCTTTAGCAGCGGGAGTGAATATCGGGTGATCGAGCTTTTGCCCGTCCTTCATGCCTGGAGCAAAGGTGAACTCTTGATACTTACCAGTGGATGCATACTCCTGGTAGGCAGACCCAGTAAGGTACCCCCTTGCAACACACTCTACTGGAAGCATATTCAAACGCTTGCAGATGATGGCACGACCGGCAACTTCGACAGGCACGGAAGTTGCAGTGATGAAGTGATGCGGAATGTCTAAATGCTCTTTGAGGTATTCGAACCAAAGGATGCTCATCTGGGTCAAAACTACGCCTTTTCCAGGGATGGACGGTTCAAGCACATGGTCAAAGGCGGATATCCTGTCGGTAGCGACAACTAACACCACATCCCCAAGAGGATGCTCGCCCTTTGGTACATACAGCTCGCGAACTTTACCGCTAGCTAGATGCTTCCATGCACTTAAATCGCTGTACATGTATCTATTATATCACGCCACCTACTTGCGTGCACGCACCTTACTTGGGGAGTAACTCCCCATACCCCACCATTTTTCAAGTCGAAAACCACCGGGAACCGCTGGTATTTCTTTGTTGAAAAAAGCACTTGGGGAGTAACTCCCCATACCCCACCATTTTTCAAGTCGAAAATCGCCGGAAACCGCCGATATTTCTTTGTTGAAAAAAGCACTCGGGGAGTAACGCACGCGATGTTAGCAAATCGGGTAATTTGCTTGCAAATTACCCCTAACTTGTGCCTCGCAGAGCTCCGAGTTAAGGCGCGGAGCAGCGCCTTTATCAGAATGCACATTTTCTTCTGAGCGCACATAAGGGTTTCATATCCTTATGCACGCGAAGTTAGCAAGTCGGAGTAAAATTAAATTAATTTTACACCTTACTTGTGCCCCGCAGGGAGCGGAGTTAAGGCGCCGCTCAGCGCCTTTATCAGAATGCACATTTTCTTCTGAGCGCACATAAGGGTTTCATATCCTTATGTGCGCGAAGTTAGAAAATGATGTATAATTGACATAGAAGGTGCAGGTGAAACTGTGCGAAGTGTTTGGCGTGCGTTAATGGACGCATCAGTGTTTGTCGTTAAAAAAACGCGAAGAAAGGTAATATATGGTAGATAGCAAGTTCAGAAAATTGGGCCCATGGGAAGTAAAGGCACTTGGTCTTGGGGCAATGCCACTTTCGATTGAAGATCGCCCTTCGAGAGAGCAGTCAATCGCATTAATCCACCGCGCACTAGACCTTGGAGTAAATCACATCGATACTGCGTTCGCATACTACAAGGCTGGAGGAACTGCCGAAGACGGCGAAGAGCAGCATAACGAAAAGCTTATCGCTGAAGCACTGCGGACCTACGGCAAGAACACTTCAAACGTAAGTGTAGCCTCTAAAGTTGGTCACTTTCGCTATTTGGATTACAGCGGGGCGCCTAAGTGGGGTCAGCAAGGCAACTCGCGTTACATTTTGGAAACTGCGCAAAAGTCACGCGATGCTCTAGAAACTGATTCGATCGACCTCTACTACTACCACCGACCTGATCTTAACGTTGACTACGCTGAGTCGATTCATGCGCTTGCCAAACTGGTCGAAGATGGCGTCATTAAGTACGCTGGCATTTCCAATGCTTCAATCGCCCAAATCGACCTCGCTAAAAGCATTCTTGGCGAAAAGCTAATTGCTGTGCAGAACCAATATTCGCCCGCCGTTACTCGGACCGCTGACACTTTGGAACATACTGCAAAAGAAGGCATTGCATTCCTGCCGTGGTCACCACTAGGTGGTTTTAGAGATGTGGCTCTACTGGCTAAAGATGAGCCGTTTGCAAAACTAGGCGAGAAATACGGGGTCTCAAAACAGCAAGTTATCTTAAGCTGGGAGCTCTCTAAAGGTAATCATGTAATCCCGATTCCAGGATTCCGTCGCTTTGAAACGCTTGAAGACTCTCTAAAGGCTATAGAGCTGGAATTAACCCCCGAAGACTTAGCTACTTTAGGGTAGTTGAAGCAGCTTCGATAATATCAGCTAGCACTGCCGATGCTGTAGGGTCACCACCTGCCCCGGGGCCGAAAAAGGTCAGCTTTGTGGAATACTCAGAAACGACTTCAACAGCATTTTGCGAGCCCTTTAGCTCTCCGAAGGCACTATTTTCTGGCACTAACTTTGGAGAAACCTCTAAGGTGATGTTATCATTCCCGTCTGCACACCCCTTGCGGACAGCAGTGGCGACTAGTTTGTAAACCTTACCATCGTTTTTGGCAGCGATGATGCCACCTTGGGTGATATCAGTAATGCCTTCAGTCGTTACATCACCCACCTTCAAATCGCGGCCAAATGCTAAGCTCGCTAGAATCGATATCTTAGCAGCAGCGTCATATCCGTCAACATCGGCACTCGGGTCCGCTTCGGCAAATCCTAACTCTTGGGCTTGCTTAAGTGCAGCTGAATAGTCCATGCCCTCCGAAGTCATCTTGTCGAGGATGAAGTTAGTCGTCCCATTCAGAACACCTGTTATGGAGATGATCTTATCCCCCATTAACGAGTGGCGAATCACGCGGACGATAGGTACTGCACCACCAACCGATGCTTCGTAAAGCAGTTGCACACCTTTTGCACTAGCCAGGTCGCGCAGCTCTTGACCGTAAACACCAAGTACAGCTTTATTGGCTGTGACGACATTTTTGCCCGACTCAAGGGCACGCTTTATGAATTCGTAGGCGGGATGCACTCCCCCAATGAGCTCTACGACGATGTCTGGATTGGTGGCTAGAACATCATCGTAAGAGTCAGTTACGACCACTCCAGCGGGGTTTTTACCTTCAGCAACTTTGCTCGCAGGGAGATTACCCAACCCTGAAAAGTCAGGACTTTTGAGCAAGGCGCTAACACCGCCAACATCTAAGGTTAAGATTGCACAGATTTCTAGATCTGCAAGCACGTCTGAGATGGAGCTTACAGACAGCGGGTCATTTGCAAGTGATGCACGACGATTTGAACCATCTTCGGAAATTATACGCCCAACGGACGCGCCAATCGTGCCAAACCCGAGTAGTGCAACGCGCTTCATCACTTCCACCGAGTTGTGAGTATGAAGCCGGCGATAATGAAGCCAAATGCAACCACTAAGTTCCAGTACTGCAGCACAGGTATCGGGTAGCCACCGATTGTGTACGTTAGATAAAACACTACTAACCAAACCATACCGATAATCATCAGCCCAAGCATAGTTGGTATGAGCCAGAGTGGATTCATGCCATACTTTGAGAACTTGATTGGCGTTTTAGTGGTTTCGACCTTTTGCGCCTTTAATTCTTGCTCCACCTCTCCACGCTTTGCAGGATTTCCTGAGCGTGACCGAACTGCAACGCTTTCCTTGCTGTCAGCGACTTTCTTGCCCTTTTTAGTAGGGGTTCTCTTCGAAACTTTATCCATAGTTACATTATAGCACATTCTAACTTCGCGTGCATACGGAACGAATCAACTCATTCAAAATATCCGTTTTAATGTCGCATCAACTCATTCAAAAATGTCCGTTTTTGATTCTCAACTATAATATAAGAATGGAGACAAGCATAAAGATGAAAATACTTCA
>JAITGF010000006.1 GCA_031280795.1 Candidatus Ancillula prorhinotermitis
CTATGCTCCAGAATTTCGTCATATATTTTCACAAAGAACAACGCCTGAGGAACGCGCAAAGTCTGATATTGAGCTAGGCCTCGTACCTGACGAGTGGTACGAAGAGCACAAGGATGAAGCCTTAGTGATCGCACCTATGCCCAAAAAAAAGAAAATAGTTTAATATTGTATGCGAAATACGGAAAATGGAAATAACTAGGGCAGTCATTATGATCTCTTTCAAACCGACGTCCAGTAATGTCAATTATCGAAGTTAAGTAAAAGGGGTGCTGGTGGGAATCGAACCCACAAAGATTCAGTAGCACTACAGTTAATCTGCCCAACAGCACCCATGCCTTCTTCAACAAAATCAGCTCTGGAAGGAAAGCTGTTCTACAAAGTAGCTTCAGGCATTGCAACTTTGTATAGCACCTGCAGTAAGAGTCGAACTTACCTTATTCCGTTACAGGCAAAGATATCTCTAATATAGAGTGGGCAAAGATGCATGTGCCCAGCTTTTAACTTTGTCTATCAAACTCAAATCCTGAGCTCATATTCTTTGCCAACTCATCAAAGTTATCCGGAAAGAATCCTGCATAGATGTTCAACGTCATTGCTGCGTCTTGATGTCCAAGCATGTTTTGTAAAGTCTTTACGTCACAACCTGAGTCTATCGCAAAAGCAGCGCAAGTGTGACGCAATGAATGTATAGTAATCTTGTTTTCAGTCTTAAAATTGCACTTTTTTATCGCCGGATTTAATACTCTGGTTCTGATGTTGTTTGGCACCATGGCACCAAGTCCAGTTGTGCGTTTTCTGCTTATCGAAAACAAAAAATCATCTGCCTCTCTTTCTCTGCAGTATTCGTGTATCATATCTTTCAAAAATACAGGAATGGGTACTTTACGATTCTTACCCGTCTTCGTGGGTCCTATTACAAGTTTACCTTTTTCGTTATACGTCGTTGTCTTAGTGATTGATATTCTATTTCTTGCGAAATCGACATCAAATATCTGCAACGCACAAAGCTCTCCAATCCGCATGCCCGTAAATGCCAACAGGTATACTATCACTTTGCTTTGAAGCCCTCCAATCTCTTCTGCAGTGTCCGCGAGCTGAACTAACTGCTGCTTGTGCAAAAACCCAATACTAGAGCTATAACGCTGCCTAGAAGGCAGCTTAGTGCCTTGGAATGGATTTATATACAGAATTCTTTGACGAGGGTTTGCACTCCATGATAATATTGCACCAAAGATGCATCGTACGAATTGGTGAATTGTCGATGCCGAAAGTCCTGTCATAATTAATTCTTGCACCCAGCCATCGATCTCTGCTGATGTTATAGACCCAATTTCCCTCTTTCCCCATTTTGGCTGTACTTTGGATTTATATTGTCGTAGCATCTTCCCATATGTCACTGGACGTAAACTAACCTTTTTGTGGTCAAACCACTTCATTGCCACCTTATGAAAGGGGGTTTGCAGTGTTTTTTTATCGATATGCGTACCAGACTGGATTTCAACACTAATTCTCGCACAGTAATCCTCAGCGTCACTCTTTCTTGAGAATTTCTTACTCGATGCTCTTTTTGATCCATCAGGTAGATCTTCAAAAAATCCCACCTGCCAACGTTTGCCAATTCCATATCGTGGCTTACGATTTTCTGGCTTAACCTTTGACGCCTCCAGCCCCCTTCCTAACGAAGACAACTCATTCGCACTTGCGTTCTTCTTCACCCACAAGTCGGTGATCCATGCTTTTGCCATAATTTTTCCTTCCCTTTTAGCATAAACAAGCTGCTCAAATGAGCGAAAAATCACGATTTCTGATACTTAATGCCTGATGTCCCCGGTTCAAACGAGCCAAAAGTGTCAGGATAGCACTAAGTATTAAGTAAAAAATGTTTTTATAAAAAACCCAAAATCTACTCTAAAATTGTGACCATTGTGACCAATTATGACCATGAGTAAAATTTGACTAACAGAAAACCCTTATAAAATAAGGGCTTTGCTCCCCCACCTGGACTCGAACCAGGGACACACGGATTAACAGTCCGATGCTCTACCAACTGAGCTATAGGGGAAGGTAGATGTTCGTTTTATGAAGTTTTTTAGAATGTTAGTTCTAGTTTTAGTTGGTAGAGCATCGGACTTCGTCCTCGCTTAACCTCGGGGGAATCTCCCCCGTACCCCCTGACCAACTGAGCGGCTTCTCGGGAAGTACTCCCCGTACCCCACCAGGGGAAGGTAGATGTTCGTTTTATGAAGTTGTGTACGAAAGTCGGCACAGCGCGACATAGGCACCAATACCGACAATCGTATTATACCACAGTTCTAGAAGTTTGTCAAGTCTAGCGGTACGCCTGGACCCATCGTAGTCGAAGCAGTCGCTTTAGTGATATAGCGCCCTTTGATGGTCGATGGCTTTGCGCGCAAAATCTCGTCAACCACAGCATTAAAGTTCTGCACTAACTTCTGCGCATCAAACGATTTTTTACCGATGATGAAGGCAAGGTTACCGTTCTTATCCACACGGAACTCAATCTTGCCACCTTTGATGTCACTAACTGCCTTAGCAGTATCCATAGTTACTGTACCAAGCTTCGGGTTAGGCATCAAGCCGCGCGGACCGAGCACCTTACCGAGCTTACCAACTTTAGCCATCAGGTCAGGCGTCGCTACCACAGCGTCGAAGTCCGTATAGCCTTTGAAAATCTTGTCAATGAGCTCATCAGAACCGACCTCATCAGCACCGGCGTCTTTAGCAGCAGTAGCAGCATCTGCTTGGGCAATTACTACTACACGTGCTGATTTGCCAGTACCATTAGGTAGGTTTACCACACCGCGGACAGCTTGGTCAGCCTTACGGGGGTCGACGTTCAAACGTAAAACTACTTCAACAGTTTCGTCGAACTTCTTATTTTCGATACCTTTTAGCACATCAACTGCCTCAGCTGCTGAATATGTCCGGGATTTGTCGATTTTCGTTGCCGCTGCAACGTATGATTTTGATCTTTGTACCATATATTCCTTTCTTGTATGGGTGTGGTGCGGGCGATCAAACCCTCCCACTTAAAAATTAGTCTACTACTGCAATCCCCATTGAACGGGCAGTTCCAGCGATAATGCGATCAGCCATTTCAAAATCATTCGCATTCAAATCAGGCATCTTTATCTCAGATATTGCACGAACTTGAGCTTTAGTGATTTCCCCCACGCGCATTGTTAGCGGATTGGCTGCACCTTTCTTCACTTTAGCCGCCTTCTTGATCAGCACGGCTGCTGGAGGGGTTTTAAGCACGAATGTAAACGAACGGTCTTCGTAAACAGTAATCTCAACTGGTACGATTTCGCCTTTTTTATCTTCTGTGGCAGCGTTGTATGCTTTGCAGAAGTCCATAATGTTCACACCATGTGAACCTAAAGCTGGTCCGATTGGGGGTGCAGGAGTTGCGCCACCAGCGGGAATCTGTAGCTTGATATAGCCTGATATTTCTTTTGCCATTTTGGTCCTTTCTTCAATTAACCAATTGTTTTACAACATTATTATAGCATTTCTTGGCCTCTTTGTCAAATCAACCCCAATCACAAACCAAGCGATTAGCCATAAGAGCCAATCACTTTGCAAGGCGACCGGTGACACGGTAAACATCGAAAACACCATCGATCTTTCGAATCGCCGTCATGATGCGTGCAAGATGAGCGGGGTCAGCCATTTCAAACGTCCAACGCGACATTGCAATCCTATCTCTAGAAGTATCCACTTGACCCGACAAAATGTTGACGTGATTTTCAGAAAGCACTTTGGTGACGTCAGCAAGCATGTGTGCACGATCGATACCTTCTACTTGGATGTTTGCCAGGAAGGTGGTACTTGCGCCCTGCACCCACGTCGCGGGGACAAAGCGCCCAGGGTCAACTTCGCCATGCAAAACGTGGATGTTATAGCAATCGCTACGATGCACTGAAATGCCATTACCTTTGGTTACGAACCCGATGATTTCGTCTCCAGGCACAGGCGTGCAGCACTTTGCCAGCTTCACCCACACGTCATTTTCGCCCTCTACCCCTGAGACGGAGATGCCAGGGTTGACGCTTTTTCGAGCTGGGTCAGAGTTGGTGAGCATTGAGTCCTGCAAACTGCTGGCATTTCCAGTACGTTCATCGATGATCTCGTCGACCATATCATCATGCTGAATATGCAAGATGTGGTTCAGTAAAGTGTTAGCCGCAAAATCACCACGCCCAAGACCGCGGTATAGGTCATCAACTGACTTCTGGTGCATTTCGTCAGCCACTTGTAAGAGCACCTCGTGAGTCAATAAGCGTTTGAACGGTAAATTCTTACCTTTTATGGCTTTGGCAAGTTCTTCTTTACCACGCTCAATGTCTTCTTCACGCCTCGACTTAGAGAACCAAGCTCTGATTTTATTGCGCGCCCGCTGCGACTTCACAAAATTCAGCCAGTCCTGACTCGGCCCTGTAGTATCCGACTTTGCAGTCAATATCTCCACAGTATCCCCGTTTTGCAACACAGAGCTCAGAGGTACCAATTTGCCATTGACTCTAGCCCCCATAGTTTTATGACCTACCTCAGTGTGTACACTATAGGCGAAGTCAACTGGGGTTGCGCCTTTGGGCAACGTAAAGGCAGTGCCCTTAGGAGAGAATACATAAACATCTTCAGTATTCAGGTCAAAACGCAACGACTCCAGAAATTCAACTGAATCTTCAGTCTCTTGCTGCCAATCCACTAGCTGTTTGACCCATTTCAGATTCTCCTCAGTCTGGATGAACTCCTCCTGGCTTAGCGTCGAGCTGCGCTTGTTTTCAGCATCATCGCCAGATTTATACCGCCAATGCGCAGCCACACCAAACTGGGCGAATTGGTGCATCTCCTTAGTGCGAATCTGGATCTCGATGGTACGCCCACCAGGGCCTAGAACTGTGGTATGAATCGACTGGTACATATTATACTTAGGCATGGCAATGTAGTCCTTAAACCGCCCCGGGAGGTGGTTCCACTTCGCATGCACTGCTCCTAAAGCGCCATAGCAGTCCAAAATTGTATCAGTAATAATACGAATGCCTACCAAATCGTAGATGTCCTTAAAATCGCGCCCCTTAACAATCATCTTCTGATATATTGAGTAAAAATGCTTCGGTCGTCCGGTGACCGTAGCCCGAATCCGCGTTTCGTCAAGAATGTCATAAATGCCCTCAATGCATTTGTCGACAAACTCGTCACGTTCGGGTGCATAATGCGAAACCATCGACTCGATTTCCATATAAACTTTAGGGTATAGTGTGTGGAATGATAAATCCTCAAGCTCTCGTTTGATCTGATTAAGCCCTAGGCGATGTGCTAAAGGTGCATAAATGTCGAGAGTCTCCTTAGCTTTACGCTGCGCTGAGGAGACTGAAACGTACTTCCAAGTGCGCGCATTGTGAAGACGGTCAGCAAGCTTGATGATAAGAACTCGAATATCTTTACTCATAGCGATAATCATCTTACGAATCGTTTCAGCATCGGCATTATCCCCGTACTGAAGTTTGGTAAGCTTAGTCACACCGTCGACTAAATTGGCGACCACCCCCTTAAATCGAGTAGTTATGTCTTCGATGGTGACACTAGTATCTTCAACTGTATCGTGCAAGAGCGAAGCAGTCAAGGTTTCCACCCCCATACCTAAATCGGCAAGGATTTGAGTTACTTCAATGGGGTGGATGAAGAATGGTTCACCTGATTTTCGAAGCTGACCATCATGTGCATCGCGGGCAAAATGGTAGGCATCTTCAAGTATTTTAAGCTCGCTGTCGGGGAAACGAGCGCGCAAAGACTCAACAAGAACATCGTACTTCTGCTGTAAAATATCCATATGCTTAACTATAGCTTGCGTCTCTTGCGGGGTTGCACCTCATTTCCTAAACGTTTCCCTGGTAGAAGTTTCGCACTGTTAACTGCTTCTTCGGAAATGTCTTGACCACTTTCGCTAAGTTGGCTCTTTAATGCTTCGCGCGCTGCGAAAACTTTAGCATTACTTGCCCGGATTCGTTTATCGGTACTACGCATAGCAACTTCAAGCGGAGTGGCCAAGAAGATGGAAGAATATGCTCCAACCGCCATGCCTACAAATAGAGCGAGTGCAATATCGCGCAAAGTACCTGCACCCATCAAGAAGACACCGAAGACTAGAATCGCGCCGATCGGAAGCAAAGCTACTACAGTAGTGTTGATTGAGCGAACCAGAGTCTGATTTACTGCCAGGTTGGCGAGGTCGGCATAAGTAGAGCGAGTTTGCTTCTCAACATCGCGCGTATTTTCGCGTACTTTATCAAACACCACAACTGTGTCGTACATCGAGTAGCCCAGAATCGTCAAGAAACCGATCACTGAAGCAGGGGTCACTTCCCAGCCTACTAACGCGTAGAATCCAACTGTTATGATGAGATCATGCATCAAGGCAATGATACCAGAGAGAGCCATACGCCAAGACCTGAAATAGAACGACATGAATATGGCACAAACAATTAGAAAGACGACTAGACCTAGCAAAGCTTTGCTAGCCACTGAAGTACCCCAAGTGGGCCCGATAGCAGTATTCGAAACATCCTCCGAAGTGACACCGTACTTTTCAGCCAGCTTATCGCGAAGTTGATTGACTTTATCTTGATCCTCGATAACACCAGTTTGGACACGTATTGAATTGTCACCAACGTTTGAAACTAGCGGCTCGTCATCGGGGAAGAATTCATGCACAGCTTCGATAGCCAGCTGCTGTGAATTATCTTGAACATTCGAAACTGTAAACTCAGAGCCACCGCGAAAGTCGATGCCCAAGTTTAGACCTTTAAAGCTCAAAAAACCAATGCAAATAAGGCAAATCAAGGCAGATGCGATGAAAAACTTAGCTTTTGCAGCCACGATCCCATAGCTTTTTTCGCCAGTGTAGAGAGCGTTACCCCAAGAAGTGCGACGCTGATTTGTGGTGTTTGATTCAGGCATTATTTGCTATTCTCCTTCTTGCTCGTTTTTGCGGGCGCCGTCGATGCGGCGGTTGCTTTTTTAGGCGTTATTTTCTTCGGGGTAGGCTTTGCAGGCGCCTTCTTAGGGGTTGCTTTTGTGGTCATTTTCTTAGCAGCCGCACTAGTCGCACTCGCCTTTGTGCTTGACTTTGCGCTTGACTTTGTACTTGACTTTGCGCTAGGTTTTGTGCTAGTCTTTGCAGCAGGCTTCTTAGCAGTCATTTTTGCGGGCGTTTTAGCAGTGGCTGTAGTTTTAGAAGACGACTTCTTAGTAGCAGGTTTTGCAGTAGACTTAGTGGCACCCTTTGAGGTCTTCTTAGTAGCAGGTTTTTTCTGCTCGGACTTCTTAGGAGCGTCTTTCTTTGTGGTATCCGCGACTCCGTCATCTGCTTCGCCTTCATCTGAAATGATTGCTTGCAGTTTTGAGATATCTTTCCCTTTGGCTAATGCTTTGCGCTCAGCAATAGTTAAGGTGACGTCAAGAATATCTTCTTCTGAGCCCCCAGACTTAAGTACATTTAGCTTTTTCTCCATCAATGCTTCGTGCTCTTTTGCCTGAATGCGTGCCTCAAGCTTTGACTCACGCTTAGAGACTTTTGCTTGCTTCGCCTTAGAGCGAGCCTCAAGTCGCTGCTCTTTTTCTAGCTTATCTTCAAGCTTGCGTTGGTCGCGAAGCTCTTGCTTTTCCTTACTTGTCATTGCACGATAGCGCTCAGCATTATCGGCGCCGAGGTTAAAAGCAGAAAGACCAGATAGCGGGTGTCCGTTTCTAAAGAAGCGAATCTTCGAAAGCAGGATTACTGCGGGGTGTGTAAACATGTAGACCACCGCTAAGTCGATTAAAGTAGTCAAACCTAACGTGAAGGCAAAACCACGCACACCACCGACGGCGAGCATGTAAAGCACAACTGCTGCTAAGATGTTGACAGTATCAGAAGCGAGAATCGTCTGCAATGCACGTTTCCAACCGCGCGCAACTGCCATATCAAGACTACGTCCATCGCGAAGCTCATCGCGAATGCGCTCGAAGTAGACGATGAATGAGTCAGCGGTGATACCAATTGCTACGATTAAGCCGATGATACCTGGGAGTGATAGGCGGTATCCGATTTGCCAGCTGAGCAATAGCAACACACCATACGTTAGCAGAGCTGCTACGCCTAGTGAACCAACGGTAACCAGGCCTAAGGCGCGATACTGGAAGAGCGAGTAAATCACTACTAGCAAGAGCCCGAGTAGACCTGCCAGAAGACCTTTTTGCAACTGCTCAGAACCAAGCGATGCTGAAACCTGCTCTTTAGAGTCAACGTTGAAGCTCATTGGTAGCGCACCAAAGCTGAGCTGGTTGGCCAAAGTAGTAGACCATTCGCGAGTCTTTGCCATGCCTTCAGACTGTGCGCTTCCAGAGGAAATCTCAACTCCGTTACCCTTGACGAAAGTCGTATCGGGTTGGATTGAAGGCGCCGAAATAACTAGACCGTCGAGGACGATTGCGAACTGGTTGCGTGGCTCAGAAAGCTTCTTGATTTGCTCAGAGATTGCGATAAAATCATCATCAGCTTTGTCTTTGAACTGCAATGATACCACCCACTCGTTTGAGGTGCGTCCGTTTTGCAGAGGCTTCAGACCGGCTTGAGCTTTGTCGATACCATCACCTTCAACTGCTACTGAGGAAAGCATGTACTTATATGAACCATCTTGCTGGCAAGACACTAGCGGCTTTGAAGAGTCATCATTGCCCCCACCTTTACGGTTCTCTTCCTTCGAACAATCCATTGCATCGAAAGCTGCAATGTCTTCATCGGTAATCTCCGAATACTTAGACGTTCCAGAAGCTGTATCTGAGGCACGCTCAGTTTCAAAGGTGGCTTTATCTTTAGCTGCCGCAGCTTCTATGTAGCCCTTCGACTCTTCTTCATCTATGCTACCATCACCATTCTTATCAGCTTGCTGCATCAGCTCCTGGTCGCCTTCCTGGTTGGCAAGCGCGCTCTTTTGCCCAAGTGCAGCTGAGTAGAAGTTAGCAGTCGGTGCGCCGGCGGTGATGACAGGGCGGAAGCGCATCTTAGCAGCGTTTGAAATCAGCTTGATGGTTTCATCAGATGGGGTTTCGCCAGGGATCCCCACAACGATATTCGAATTGCCTTGCTGGTTGATTTCTGCTTCAGACACACCCGACGCATCGATACGCTGGCGGATAACCTCAATGGCTTGAGAAAGTGCATTTTCATCTATCTGATAGTCACCTTCAACCACAGGAGAAAGGATAATCTGAGTACCGCCGGCTAAATCAAGTGCGAACTTCGGGATGAATCCTACAGCGTCAGGCGTCTTCGGGGAGTCAGATACGTTATTGTCCTCTGAATTGACTTGATTGGCACCATCTCCAGCATCGTTCGCCTCAGGAGTGGCGTTTTCGTCGCCTTCGCCGTTAGAAGCAGATTCATCACCTGGAGTGCTAGCCTCAGGTGTGGCATTCGGGTCAGTTGATACGTCAGCGCTTTGATCCGCCGTAGCGTCAGGGCTCTGGTCGCTTGACTCGTCTGTAGACTGATCAGGGGCTGGCTCTTCGGTCTTGGGGGCAGTCAGCTCATCCCAGTGTAACTGTACGACATTGAAACCAATTATCCCATATATTAGGAATATGATTATAAACAACGTTACCAGTGTGCGTACTGGATGCTGTGCCTTTGCGGAATTTTTTACTGCCATTTACCCTAACTCGCTTTACTTATACTTGCTCTTCTGAATCGAGACCGTCATTTTCTTCAAACTCTTGACGGTCTTTGTCTGACAAAACATCAGCCTCGGTCGTCATTTCTTCATCTAAATTTTCGGGTTTACCTTTTGCCTTCTTCGGTGTTTTCGCAGCAGGTGTTTTTGCGGATGACTTCTTGGGCTGCTTCTTGGCTGTGGTTTTTTCATCCTTTTCGCTCATATCAGCATCACCTTTGGGCGCTTTTGAAGTGGATGACTTCTTTGCTGAAGTTTTCTTAGGAGCGTCAACTTCAGGAGTTTCTTCAGCGATTGCTGGAGCTTTATTACCGCGGATAGGCTCAGGGTTGACTTCTGGGCGCTTTACGATTGCGTCTTGAAGCCATCTTGAGCGTGTGCCTTCTGAGTCAAGCACAATAGTACCTGTTTTAACATCCTTTTCGATAATCTTACCAATCAGACCAGAGCCAGTCATTACCTCGTCGCCCACTGACAACGAATTACGAAAGCGCTCAATATCTTGCTGCTGCTTTTTGTTGCTGCGGGTTGAGAAAGCAAGCATTCCCACCATTACTAGTACTACTAGCAGTATTGAAAGTTCCATATATCCTCCTATAAACATAATCTATCGGTCATTGTCGAATGCCGAATTTACGGTAACAAAAAGTTAATGTATAAAATATACACGCGCAAATGCGAGCCCTCGCACATTAACTACATTATAACACATATTGCTCGCCCGTGTCAAGCGCTATAAGCGACCAAAAAAATGCTTGACACAAATAGGCTAGATATGTTATAATTAGACTATGTTTGATAGTTTCACCGATATGGCAGGTAATGTCATCAGTACTGCACGCGTTCATGCAAAAGAGTTCGGCCATGCTTTCATTGGCACTGAGCACATTTTGCTAGCACTTACCGAAGTGGAAGATGGTCTAGCAGCAAAAGCCTTAGCAGACGTTGGTCTAGGGGCCGAAAATGTGCGCAAAACTTTGCTTGAGCTGATCGGCCAAGAAGTCCCAAGCGATGCAAATGAGCCAAAATTCACTCCAAGGATGAAACGCGTACTTGAGATTGCCTACAAGCAGACACTAAATATGGGCACAAAGCATGTTTCAACCGAGCACATTTTACTAGGTATCTTAACCGAAGGCGAAGGTGTAGCGCTCAAGATTATGGCTAAGATGAACGTTTCACCTCAGACTGTCCGACGTGCACTCAGCACCTATATGAAAAACCCCGATGCTGTAAACCCGGACCAGCAAATGGCAGGGCAAGGCAAAGCAAAATCGTCTCAGACTGGCGTGCAATTACTTGAGAAGTTCGCGCGCAACTTGACAGCCCAAGCTAAAGATGGTCGACTAGACCCTGTAATCGGCCGCAAAACTGAAGTTGAACGCATCATGCAGATATTAAGCAGGCGCACCAAAAACAACCCGATACTTATCGGTGAGCCGGGGGTGGGTAAGACTGCAGTAGTTGAAGGCCTTGCCCAGAGCATTGTGCGCTCAGACGTTCCCGAAAACCTAGCTGATAAAGAAATCTACGCCTTAGATTTAGGCTCAATGGTCGCTGGCACTAGTTTTAGGGGGCAGTTTGAAGATCGTATCAAAAAAGTGATGACTGAAATCACTAGTCGCGGCAACGTAATACTTTTTATCGACGAGATCCATAACCTTGTCGGCGCTGGAAATGCTGAGGGTGCACTTGACGCTTCCTCCATATTGAAACCGATGCTTGCTAGAGGCGAGCTGCAAACAATCGGCGCCACTACCTTAGACGAGTATCGTAAGCACTTCGAAAAGGACGCCGCCCTCGAGCGCCGCTTCCAGCCCATCCAAGTACCCGAACCTTCAATTCCGGATGCGATAGAAATACTAAAGGGCCTGAGGGCGCGCTACGAAGCTCATCACAAAGTAATCATCACTGACGATGCGATTGAGGCGGCCGTCAAGCTTTCTGCGCGATATATGAACGACCGATTCCTGCCCGATAAGGCTATCGACCTAGTAGACGAGGCAGGTGCACGTTTACACATTGCTCGGATGACCATGCCAGAAGACGTTAAGACGTGCGACTTAAAGCTTCGCGAACTTCGAGAAGATCTCACCAAGGCGATTGAAGCCAAGAATTTCCAAGTGGCTGCCCTTTTGAAAGATGACATCGAAGATGCGCGAGCGCTCAGAGAAAAGGCGCGCGAAAAGTGGTATGCCAAAAGAGGCACCAAAGACCCCAAAGTTGACGCCGAATCTATTGCGAAAGTACTTGAAATGTCTACTGGGGTTCCAGTTTACAAGCTAACTGAAGAGGAGTCGAAGCGCTTGTTGAAAATGGAAGATGAGCTACATAAACGCATCATCGGTCAGAATGAGGCAATCTCTGCGCTTTCGAGGTCAATTCGGCGCACAAGAGCTGGTCTTAAAGACCCGAAGCGACCTAGTGGTTCCTTCATTTTTGCAGGGCCTACTGGTGTTGGTAAGACTGAGCTAGCCAAAGCATTAGCCCAGTTCCTCTTTGGTGATGAAAGCGCACTTATTCAGGTCGATATGTCTGAATACGGCGAAAAACACACCACTTCACGACTATTTGGGGCACCTCCTGGATTTGTCGGCTATGAAGATGGGGGTCAACTTACCGATAAAGTACGTCGCAAACCGTTCTCGGTAATCCTTTTTGATGAGATTGAAAAGGCACATCCCGATATCTTCAACACTTTGCTACAAGTTTTAGAAGACGGTCACTTAACTGATTCAACTGGTCGAAACGTTGACTTCAAGAACACTGTAATCATTATGACCACCAACCTCGGCTCAGGTGATATCGCTCGAGGGGTGTCAGTTGGATTTGCTGATGACGAAAATGCTGAGTCGAGCTACGAGCATATGAAATCGAAGGTACGCGAAGATTTGAAGAAGAATTTCCGACCTGAATTCCTGAATCGTCTAGATGATATCATCGTCTTCCCGCAACTGAACAAAGATGAAATCTTGCAGATTGTGGATAAAATGCTTGAAAATCTACAAAAACGACTTGATGAAAAGGGCATGAAGATGAATGTCAGCACTAAGGCTAAAGAGCTCTTAGCCGAAAAGGGTTATGATCCAATACTTGGGGCAAGACCATTGCGTCGAGTCATTTCACGCGATATTGAAGATACTTTAAGTGAAAAGATACTCTTTGGTGAAGTTGTTGATGGTCAAACTATCTGTATCGACGTAAAAGACGGAGAGTTTACGGTCAACGTAAAAGGAGACGTAAAATGAAGCTAAAAGACTGCAAAATTGGTGAGTCCATCATCGTTGAGAATATCGACCTAGAAAGTGACTACTGCTTCAGGTTACGTGAAATTGGAATCACTGAAGGCGTGAGCCTGAAAGTTTGCCAGACTTGCACGTTTGGTGGAAAAGTGATAGCTAAAGGTACTGAACGCATTGGTATCGACGCTAAACTTGCTAATGCGATCACTGTAAAACGCGCAGAATAGAGGAGTTATTAATGAAAAGAATCGCTTTAATCGGTAACTCAAACGTCGGCAAATCTACGCTTTTTAATACGCTAACCAAATCTCACCAAAAGGTGGTAAACGCTCCTGGAACGACCGTATCAGTTGAAACTGGTGAGTGGGGCGAGTATGAGCTAATCGACATCCCCGGGTTAATCTCTTTTTACCACATCTCCCCCGACGAAGAGGTTGCTACAAATGCGATTATGCATGAAGATGAAACTTTACGACCAGATGTGGCAATTTTAGTCGCCGATGCACTTCATTTATCACGAGCGCTTTACCTGCTTGCCCAAGTTAAAGCTTCAGGGTTGCCAATCATTTTAGCGATAACGATGGTCGACCTTGCCCAGAAGCGTGGCGTAGCTCTTGATAAAGAACTGATTAAAGAAGTGTCTGGCGTGCACGAAGTCGTCTTCTTAGATGCGAGAAGTGGCAAGGGTAGTGTTGATCTTAAAAAAGCAGTAGATAGTGCGCCCGAGAGCGGTTCTCTGAACACCACTGACGACCCTAAAGCATGGGCAAAAGAGCACGCTGCCGAGCACTTCGCCTGGGTTGAAGGCGCTGAGCAAAAACTGCAGCTCCACCGCCTTGAAGAAACCGCCACCAAACACAAAATAGATAAGGTTTTACTGAATCGATTCTGCGGTGTAGGAATTTTTGCCCTGATTATGTTTGCCGTCTTTTGGGTGACAACCACTGTCGCAGCACCGTTTATAGACTTCTTTGATATCACGCTACGTGATTTACTAAGCTCTGGTGAAGATGGCTTTTGGTTCCTCTTTTATGATAATGTTATACTAGAAACTGTCATTACAGTACTGACCTTCTTGCCACCAATGTTCTTCATGTTTATATCACTAGCAATACTTGAAGGGTCTGGCTATATGGCGCGCGCAGCGTTTGTAGCCGATCGCATCATGAAAGCTATCGGCTTAGACGGGCGCTCCTTATTGCCGCTAATCGTCGGATTTGGATGCAACTTGCCCGCAGTGTCTGGTACTAGAATTATATCAGATTCCCGCTCACGGCGCACGCTTGGGTATTTAATACCGTTTACACTCTGCTCTGCCCGTCTCGCCGTATTTGTGGTGCTAGCGCACGCATTTTTCCCTGAAAGTGCTGGGTTGGTGGTATTTTTGATGTACATCATCTCCATAGTGGTGATAATTTTAGTTGGCATGACAATTAGAATAGTGAAACGCGACAAATACACTACTAACCCCTTCATAATTTCACTTCCGCCCTACCAACTCCCGCTGGTATTGCCGATGCTGCGCTCAACTGGCTCAAAACTGATGATGTTCATTAAAGAGGCTGGTACTATCATTGCAATCGTTATTACAGTACTGTTTATGCTCCAAAACGTTCCGCTAGCAGGGACTAAGAACATCGATGGAAGTGACACCCATTTCGCGGACGTCGACGATATTCATAACTCGTACTACGGGTTCGTCACCGACGCTGTCGCCCCAGCCTTTTCGCCGGCAGGGTTTGGGGACTGGCACTTCTCTTCTGCATTAATTACAGGCTTTTTGGCCAAAGAAGTGGTAGTTGCGTCTCTAGCGAACTCTTACGGCATCGACTCCGACGCCCTAGAAGATGAAGAAAATGCTGACGCAGATGCGGAAGAAAATGCAGAACCAGCTTCACAAGCGCTTGGCGAACAACTTGCTTCGACCCTAGAGTTATCTTCTGGTGGGCATCAAGTGCCAGCCGGAATCGCCTTCATGGTGTTTATACTCTGCTATGTGCCTTGCTTAGCCACAGCTGCAGCTTTGAAGCGTGAATATGGATTCAAGTTCGCCATAAAATCTGCGTGCGTTTCACTTTCTATTGCATACGTTTTAGCGGTACTCATCTTCCAGATTGGGTCGCTTTTTGCGTAGCTATGCCACAACTTCTGAGCTGAATATGCTCAAATCTGAGATGCTCACCCGGTTTTCAGGTAGCGACTCCTGTGCCACCATAAATGCGGGCACCCCACAAACCCATCTAGCTGATGCCCTCGCTGATGTTGGGACACACCATGTGGAAACGAACTGCAAAGGGTCTTCTTCTACTATATTCTGCGCTGGATGCCCGCTGAAGACGTCTTGCAAGGTGAAACCTGAGTGAAGGCTCAAAGTATTTAGAAGTTAGATGCGCGAAGACAGAACATGATATAATGTATACATGTAGTACACTAATGAAGGAGCTTTATGGCACATATATGGCGCGGTATCGTAAACGAATACCGAGATTTTCTTGCACCCGAAATCACCAACACAATAGTAACCCTCGGCGAAGGTGGGTACCCCTTGATACAGGCAGATGCTGTTGCGAAGCGCCTAGAAGATTTAATGGGCACAAGACGTGGCGTGAAAGTATACGTGAAGTTCGAGGGGCGCAACCCAACCGGCTCTTTTAAGGATCGCGGCATGACGGCGGCAATCTCTGCCGAAAAAGGTAAGGGCACCAAAGCGGTAGTGTGTGCATCAACTGGCAATACTTCTGCTTCGGCGGCAGCTTATGCTACAGCAGCAGGCATGCAAGCAGTCGTTTTAGTACCGGATGGCAAAATCGCAATGGGTAAGCTTGCCCAAGCAATTGCGCACGGAGCGAAGTTGCTACAAGTTGACGGCAATTTCGACGATTGTTTAGTCCTGGCAAAAGGTCTAGCAGATAAGTACCCCGTAGGTTTGGTGAACTCTGTGAACCCACACCGCATAGAAGGGCAGAAGACCGCTTCCTTTGAAGTCGTTGATGAGCTTGGGCAAGCACCTACTATCCACGCACTTCCCGTTGGTAACGCTGGAAATATTACCGCCTACTGGAAGGGGTACAAAGAGTACCACCAGGCGAAAAATGCAGGGCTACCCAAAATGTGGGGGTTTCAGGCTGAAGGAGCAGCTCCGATTGTGCTGGGTAAAAAGGTCGATAACCCTGAGACTATTGCCACTGCGATACGAATCGGAAACCCGGCATCGTGGAGCCAAGCCGAGGCTGCACGTGATGAGTCGTCTGGTATGATTCAAGCTGTTAGCGATACGCAGATACTAGATGCACACCGGATCCTCTCGGCGGAAGTGGGTGTTTTTGTTGAGCCAGCCTCTGCAGCAGGGCTAGCCGGTCTACTTGCCAAAGCGACCACTGGAGAGCTCGCAAGTGCGTTAGATGGCGCTCCGGATGCTAGAATCGTTATCACATGCACAGGGCATGGCCTTAAAGACCCCAGGTGGGCGTTAGAGAACCTAGATGGCAAGGCAAAGGGGCCGGAAGTTGAACCAGTTAAAGTACCAAATTCGCTTGAAGCAATCGCCGGCTTGCTGAATCTGTAAGATGTGTATGTCAGATGAGCAGTGAGCGGGTTGAAGCGCGGTCTGCATTACGCATCTGCATTATGCAAGGGCACCCATTGGGTCCCATGCTGGGAGGATGTAGTCAAACTCCCCACTACTTAGATACTTTTCATAGGCAGCACGTAGCTCTGGGGTGAGCAATGATTTGTGTACTGCCACCTCAAACATATACTCGTCAAACCAGCTGTCGAGCATAGTGTAAAACCCTTTATCACCACTATCTTCACCCCAGGAGTTCTCCACTCGCCAGCGCCAAGGAATGCCACTTTCATCAAGGTCGACACCTGTAAAAAGCATTGCATGCGTCATTGCAGAGTCTTGAAATGAAACGCGCTGCCCTTTGGTGCTACTTAAATCCACACCGTGCACATCTGAGTAGCGGAAAAGCTCACTACCCCACAACCCGAGCGACCTCAACATCTGTGGCTTAACGTCACACCCCATCCAAACTGGTTCAGCTTCTAACTGGCCGTTGCCCTGGAGAGCATCGACTGTCAGACGCTTCATCGTCTGGGTGTCGCTATTCAAATAGAGCACCTTATCGCCTTCTAAGACATTGCCAAGATGCTCGATACTGATGCTGGTGTTTTTTCTGTGGTGCTCGCGCGGATCGTCCACCAGGCAGACATAATCTTCTAGGTTTAAGGTTAGAAACTGCTTCATAAATTCTACACCAGTGATTTTACTCACCTTAGCAAACCCCCCCGAATCTTTGCGCCACTGGAAGTCGAACTGCGATGGAGGTGTTCCTAAGTGTAGGGCTAATATACGGTAAACATCGCGAAGTGTTTGGTGCACTATGTTTTTAGCATCAACACCTTCCTTGACGACCTCGCTAGCACGTTTGCGCAGCAAGGTTCTCAAAATAGTGTTCATTCGCAAAGTGCTGCTAGATGAAACAGTTTCTGGCATAGCGTCTTTAGGGACGACACCGTACTTCTTGTACACATTTACTGCCATGTTCCACTGTCCGCCATCACCAAGCAAAGATTGCAGCAAAAATGAAGACTCGCGCGTTAAAGTGATGCCATCGGGCTCAAAAAACAAACTACTACGGTGCAAGCTCAGAACGCTCTGCAGAAAATAATTTGCCCGCTCAAACTTATCCCAAAACATGGCGTAGTTTTGAGAGAGCTCAAATGACTTGCCACCATTTTGGCGTTCCGCACTTGAAGTATACTCCAGATTCTTAGACATATTGAAACGAATTAGGTTAAGTGAGGAGAACAGCCAACACCTTCCGGATTGCTTTTGGCTAGTCGCCCCCCAATTATCGAGCCGAACTTGAACTGCCGAGCGAGATTGCATGGCAGAGTTCGCCATTTTAGCATCAAGTGCCACAGCATCCACACCATTTTCTACAATAGCATTTTGCAGAGTGCGAGCAAAAGTATCATTTTCGAATTCACTCCGAAAACTCGCAATGTCATCTAGACGTATCTCTATACCTCTATTGTACCACACTTTGAGCTAGTGTGCGGGTTCCCCGCACACGTAGCGAAAAGTGATACCTGTTTTAGGTAGTTTTCAAAATGCTTTGAAAACGGCAACCGAAAACAAGTGTTACGCTATTAATATGTCAAAATGCAGAGCATTTTTCCTTATCTGTACCACACTTTGAGCTAGTGTGCGGGTTCCCCGCACACGTAGCGAAAAGATGTGGTACAATAGAGTTATGAAAGAGTTGCAACTTGTAGAAGTTGATGTAAAGAAATTGGGTCTGGTCCTTGAAGACGATAAGGGGCAGCAATACTTCGTAGCGTATTCAAAACAAATTCACGCTGCTAGCACCGACCTTGCCATCACTTCTTCAACTAACAGCCGCATTGCTGACAAAACGTCCAAATCTTCTGACCTATCTCCGCGTGAAATTCAGCAGCGGGTACGCTCAGGCATGAGCGCAAAAGAAATCGCCGATCGCTTCAACGTCGCCCTTGAAAAGGTCTTGCGTTACTCTGTACAAGTTGAGCGAGAAAAGGCCATCATAATTGAGCAATTCCAGCATCTACCTGCTAGGCTCGAAAAGAAAGGTTTAAGCCTGCTTGAAGTGGTCAATGAGTACTTCGACGAAAACGACATCGATCGTAAAAGCGTAAAGTGGCTGTCGCTTCGCAATGGACGAGACCCTTGGATAATCCGTCTATACTTCCACAAAGGCACTGCCAACCTGCATGCCACCTGGTCTTGGGATCCAAAAGAGCTTGTCATTTCAGAAGATGACTTGATCGCTCGTGAAATCACCAAATACTACGAGGATGCTAAACCAGACGAAGAAATCACGCACTTGGGTAAAACGCCTAAGCGCACGCCTGAAATCACTGCTAATGAGTATAACCCCAAACTGATAAATATTTCAAATTCGATGCGTCTGCGTGAGCTTAAAAAATTGCGCGATGAGCTTGACCAGGACTTAAAGGCTGTGCATGATATAAATGTACAAAATGCCACCCCTGAAAAAAGTGTTGCAAAAAATGCCACTAAAGCTACTGGCACCCCCCAGGCAGGCACCACAGAAAAAATCTCCAAAAGTAATGTCGAGGAAGACAAGCCTCTAAAACCGCAGCTCAAAGTCATCAGTAATGACGAGAATAGCACTGCATCTACAGGTATAAAGGCAGATGGGTCACGTGATGATGGAATTTCTGGGAATAAAAACAAGGGCAGTGTAGTTAAGAAGGTGGAAGCAGGTAGCAATGAAGATTCTGCAAGCACCATTCGAGACCGGAATGTCACTGGCAAGCTCCGGGCAAAGATTGGCAAAGCTCGGAGTCAAAAGCGCAAAAATGTACCTGCTTGGGACGAAGTGATGATCAGTAGCTTTGAAGAAGGCGATGATCAAAATGACGATTCTTGAGAGGAGAAACTATGTCAGACGAAGAGCTGGTAAATGTAGAAATAATTGAAGATGAATTTAAGGAGGCCGTTGAAACGTCGTCGGCAGCCGATAAAGTTAGCCGTGCGACAAAGTCTATCGCGAGCAATTTGATGGACGACATCGATATTGATAACGCTGATATCGGCGATCTGCCAGGTGCTATCATACACGAAGAGATTGAAGCGAACATTTTGCCTGAACAAGATGATGAATTCACATGTCAAGAGTGCTTCTTGGTACGTCATCGCTCACTGATTAGTGATAAGGCTACCAAAACGCACCGCATTTGCAAGGAATGTGCGTGACTAACGTACTGATTCAGCGCATTGCTGACGTGCAGATACCAAGCTATGCCAACGCTGGCGATGCTGGAGCAGACCTGCAATGCGTGGAAGATTTCACGCTCTTGCCAGGTGAGCGCAAATTGGTCGGCACCGGGGTTAAAATCGCTCTAGAGCCGGGTTTTGTCGGACTTCTTCACCCTCGCTCAGGCTTGGCCGCGAAACATGGAGTCACAATTGTGAACGCTCCGGGCACAATCGACGCTGGGTACCGTGGGGAGATAAAGGTTTGCCTGCTCAACACTGATGCCAACTCCCCTGTGCAATTTTCCGCCGGTGACCGCATCGCCCAATTAGTTATACAACGCTTTGAGAAAGCCGATTTCCTAGAAGTTGGCGAACTCCCAGAAGCTGCTAGAGGAGAGTCAGGTTTTGGTTCAAGCGGAAAGTAGTCCTAAGGATTACCAAGACTTCACCGGGCACGTCGAGTCGATTCTGTATTTCAACCCGCGCGAAGCTGTTCAGTTCGAGGTAGTGGTTAAGGGTGAGGGCGGTTTTGAAAAAAAGGTACGCTTGAAGTGGCTTGGTCAGCGTAATATCTCCGGTATTAACTTAGGCTCTAAGCTTCACGTCCAAGGTAGTTTAGTCTCTACTCAGGACTCCAATTTGCCGACGATTTTCAACCCAAAATATGATTTAATATCTGCCTAAAAACCGAACTTTTGGAGCAGTTTGGTATCTTGCTGCCAGTTCTTGGCCACTTTTACCTGCAAGTTCAAGTGTACTTCATTACCAAGAATCTCCCGAGCTACCCGCGTAGAGCCTTTACGAATTTGCTTAATATTTTCCCCGCCTTTACCTAAGATGATGCCTTTTTGGGAGTCCCGCTCGACATAGAGGTTGACATATACCACATCTTCAACCTTTTCTACCACTTGCACCACCAGTGAATGCGGTAACTCTTGCTGTAGTCTTGACAGTGCCGCTTCTCGAACCGCTTCTGCCACCATCGACTGCCACGACTCATCTGTCAACGTTTCGCTATCGTAGAGGAAGTCACTTTCAGGCAATGCTTCGACTAACACCCGCACTAGCTCATCAAGGTTGTTGTCCTTGGCTGCCGAAAGTGGTATAATATGATCAAAGTGATACTTTTCCTGAAGGAGTCCTAGTCGTTCGATTAGTGCTTGTGGTTTGACTTTGTCTATTTTTGTCACCACTGCGTAGAGCTTGATGCGTTTGGAGGCAATTTGCTTTGCATGTTTAAGGATGAACTCATCTCCTGGACCCATTTTCTCGTCTGCAGGTGTCAGGAAGAGCAAAACGTCTACTTGGCTCAGCTGCTCGTCAGTGATGGCATTCAGGCGCTTGCCGAGCAGCGTGCGCGGTCGATGTATCCCAGGCGTGTCAACGAAGATGATCTGATAATCATCGCGAGTCAAAATGCCACGAATAGCTTTACGAGTCGTTTCAGGCCGGTTTGAAACAATGGAAATACTCGCGTTCAGAAGTGCGTTAAGTAGTGTGGACTTCCCAACGTTTGGGCGCCCCATTAGAGCTACAAAACCGCAGCGCGTATCACACCTCTGCTTCGCTTGGTGTACTTCTAGTGACGCGCACACTCGTGATGTGCTTCCGTCGTCCAGAAGTGCCTTCAGCTTTCAACTCTAGACCAGATATGCTTGCATGCGACCCTTTGATGGCGACTTTACCAATCTCGCGGGTTAGGAGCCCTAAAACAGTATCGACATCATCGTGTTCAATCTGAACCCCGAAGAGCTCTTCAAGGTCAGAGATAAGATAACGCGCTGGTAGCAAACAGCTGGCGACTTGGGCATCATCAGTGTAAACCAGCTCCAAATCCTCCTCCGCAGTTGAGTCGTGCTCATCGTCAAGCTCACCGACAATCTCTTCTAAAGTATCCTCAAGCGTAACTAAACCTGCCACACCACCGTACTCATCGATTACGAGGGCGATGTGTTGGCGCTCTTCTTGCATACTGCGAAAGAGGTCGTCTACCGGCTTTGTTTCAGGCACGAACATCACTTCGCGCACCAAAGTCTTGATCGGCTCTTTTTCGCTAGCACTTTTTATGTGTATCGCTTCGACAAGGTCTTTGAAATATGCTACGCCGAGCACTTCGTCAGCAGAATCACCAAGCACTGGAATGCGTGAAAACCCTGAGCGGATGAAGAGTTTTAGCGCACTACCGTAGGTTTCGTCATCGCTAAGAGTAATCATATCTGTACGCGGTACCATAACTTCCCGAGCGATCATATCGCCGAACTCAAGGGCAGATTTGAGCATCTTACGGTCAGCTTCTTCAATGCCTTTAGCAGTGTCGATTGTAGTGCCAATATCACTAGAGTCGCGGTATTTCCGAAGGCGTTTTAGCGAAGAGAACAGTGCAAACGCTAGGGCAAGCGAAGTGCACAGACTAAACACGACTACTAACGTCAACGCAGGAGGCAATCCGTTCATGATGATAACCCGCTCATGATGGTAGTCCTTTAATGGTGACCTCAGAAAGCTCTAAAGTGTCGCGATTCGCGATATACCCTAGCAGCAATTGGCGCTGTAGATCGAACATCTGCTTTCGCTCATCCGCTTTCGCGTGATCATAGCCTAGCAGATGTAAAATGCCGTGCACAGCTAGCAGTAGCATCTCCTCGTGTGCGGTATGACCAGTGCCGATCGCCTGCTTAGATGCCACCTCTGGGCAAATCGCAATATCTCCAAGGCAAAGGTCGAGTACAGGGGTTTCCCCACGAAGTGACGTCGCGTCGACCCGATTGCCTAATATCCCTGGAGTAAGCTCATCGATAGGGAAGCTCATCACATCAGTTGGCCCGTCTAACCCCATCCATTGCTTATGCAACCGTGCCATCTCCTCAGGTGTGTTAAACACGATGGTAAGATCAGCTAGCAAATCCACACGCATCTGGGTGAAAACATGCTTTGCAAGCGCAACGAACTCCGACTCGTCAATCGCGGAGAAATCCGATTCATTTATAACTTCGATACTCAAACTGTGGGGGGCATCACCTCCCCTAGACCAACAACGACTCCGCTGGAAAAGTCGGCTTTAATTATGCTGCGGATTGCAAGTAGTACGCCAGGCATAAAGGCTTCGCGCGAAAGCACGTCCTGGTCGATCACTAGACGCTCGCCGGGGTTAGTCATGATAACCTCCTGCTTAGCAAGATAACCATCACCGCGCACTGAAAGAGCATCTGGCCGGGGAATGCCCAGCCTTTCAAGGTCGTCTTGAAGCGCAAGTGCAGTGCCTGAAGGCTTGTCGGCCTTGGCTTTATGGTGATATTCAATGATATGCGTATCCTCAAAGTACCTAGCTGCTTCTTTGGCAAAACGGCTTTGGAGAACGGCAGAAATTGAGAAATTAGGCACTAGAAACACTTTAGCTCGCGGGTAGACCTGGCAAAACGCCTTTAGCTCGTCAATTTTAGCACTCCCCCAGCCCGAAGAACCGATGATGATGCGTTGAACACCTTCGGAAAGCAGGCGTTGCACATTCGAAAACGAAACATCTGCCACTGTGAATTCCACTGCAACGTCGATGCTATGGGGTTCAATCACCCCCAAATCATCGCCTTTATCGAGGGTGAGGGCAAGCTCTAAGTCAGGAGCGCCTTTCACTGTATCGACCACTTGGATGCCCATTTTACCACGCGCACCAACCACTGCAACTCTAGTCGGCGGAAAGCTCACTCTAAAAACTCTCCTTGCCCTTGGCGTATCAGCACTGGTTCGTCGCCCACCAGATCGAGCACAGTAGTGGGCTCAGTGTCGGTGCTCTCACCCAAATCTACCACCACATCGATGACGCCCCCTAATGCTTCCTCAACGTCGTAAGCGGTGGAAAATGACTCCACCTCTAAGCCGCGTGTAAAGCCTTCGTGTACGCGAGCACTGCTTGGGGAATCGCCTGTGGGCACGAGCAAAGAAGTTGATAGAATCGGCTCTCCTAACGTTTCTAGCACTGCTGTAATAGCTGGTGATGACGCTAAGCGGATGCCGATGGTACCGCGCTTCGAGTGAATCTTTTTGGAGAGTTCATTGGTCGCCTTCAGTAAGAAGGTGTACTTTTCCGTATCCAAACGTTTCAGCATCGTGAAGACGGAGTTATCAATCTTGGCATAATTCGAAGCATCAGAAATCGAAGCGCACATCAAAGTAAAGTCTTGCTTTGCGTCTAAGCGGCGGATGCGACGGATGCGCTCCACACCGTCCTGGTTCGTTAAACTGCACCCAAGTGCGTATCCAGAGCTAGTGGGGTACGCGATTACAGCTTTTGCGCGTAGAGCGTCTACCACCACGTCGACAAGGCGTGGCTGCGGGCTCACAGGATGCAGCTCAATTCTCTTTGCATTCATACAATCATTATAGCACGAATTAACATCGCGCGTGTAGGTTACAATGCAACAAGCGTAGAGCTATTTCTTTGGCGACGGCGCAAAATGTACGCGAAGCTAAGGAGTACGATGACGCTAAGCAGGAGTTGCTTGACGGCATCTAAACCGGTGTCTGGGAGCTTGATCGCAGCATTGCTAGTTAGCGACACGCCAAAGAGTGAGAAACGGTCAGTCGTGAACTTCAGATTGGCACCATCGCGCGTGAACGCATGCTCAAGTGCGCTTTCTTGGCCATGCTTATGCCATAACTTGTGCGATGCGCCTGCATCCACTACAGACGGGGTCGTTAATGCAACTGGGAAGCCGGGTTGCAAAGTGTTACTATGCCCATGTGGCGCAGTTTCGCCAGCAGCGTAGTTTGCCGAAGTGCTAGCCGTAAGCGTTTCAAAGCGAATATCCCAAAGCTGGGCGAGCTTATGGTCATCGCCAATCTCAGCGTCTAATGCCGCGTACTCAGGTGCATCCTGGCCAAATTCGTCAGCTACAAGCTTGGCATTCCATGGCAATTGGGCACTAGGCTCAGCCACTGCTCTAGTTGATAAATCGTGCAGATTTGAAGCGCGAATCTCAGCCTCAAATGCGTCAACGCCTTCAAGTAGTTGGTTATCTTCAGCGTCGTGCGCCACCAACCAGTCGCGATTGTACTGATCCGCGATGACATCATCAAAGCAATAGATGAAATCCACAGCTTCTGCAAGTGGCTCGTTGAGGGCATTGACAATGCTAATCGCTGGGTTGTCAAGATGCAGAATCAATTTACGGTAGCGTCCAATCAAATCGGCTAAGTCAGCATTTGGTACCACAATTAATGCACCAGGGTGGAAAGTTGACACTTCGTAGTTATCATACGTGTAAGCAGCATCTTCGATAATACATCCATACTGGTAAGTCGGTGCGCTTGATGCAACGTTGCAGGCGCTTGGGTAAGTATCGCCTGGGGTTAGATCGGCAGTTCGATAAGCATCATCGCCGAGTTTCAAACTACCGGTTAGCGGCTGTACAACACCTGCATCAACTGGCACAAAACCGCTTGAGTAAACGCCGAGGTGGTCCGCTGAGTAAGCATCATTTTCAACCACAGTTACATCATATGCATAGAGCTCGATCGGCTTTTTCGAAATGGTCGCTGTGGTAGTGATTGGCGTATCAGTTAGGTGATAATAGCTAGTATCTGTACCAGAAAGTGCGAGCCCACCGATGCCTACAGTTCGATCTCCGGCATTCGGGTTTCCAAACGTCGCTACGTAGTTATCGTAGTTAACATGCACGTCGTTACGTGAGTTTCCGCTGAGCGTCGTAACATCATCGCCGTCGTAGCAAATCGTATCACCGTCGTTATCGTTTTTCATGCCATCGCAGACAACTTTTGCAGACACGAAACCTGCCGTCGCCGAAGTGGTACCATCGTAGACTTTATCATTCGCAGTAATGTCAGCTACCGTCACATTTAGCGGCGCACCGGCGGGCACGTTGATATCAACTGGTGCAGAAGCATCAATAACTTTGTAATCATCGTCTTGGGCTTTCAGGCGCACACAGTAATGAGCACCGTTTCCACTGACGTTGTCGATTAAATTAGCACTCACGGCAGTAGAGTAGCTCTCACCTGGCACATCGCCACAGCTATTATAACTCCCCCGGTTGGCTATTTCGAAGTCGGAGAACATAAGTCCTGCTGGAATAGCTTCATTTTGCAAAGCGATAATTCCGTCATGCTTAGCGTTCCACGAAGCAGGTGTAACGTTGAACCAGGACTGGTCAATTGCATTGCGGTAGAAGTGTGCTTTGAAAGTCGGAGCCATTTCAGAGGTTTCTAAAAGGTAGTCGATCATGTTTTTACCAATGCTGACATCAGTGCAACTTTCATCATAAGTGCAATGCCAGTTTGTGAACTCAGAATGCAAAGGAACTGCTCCCGCTGGACTTAACTCTCCAAAAGCGGGGGCAAAAAGAGGGATTTGTACAGGGGTCCCCCCTAAATTTTGGGGCAAAACATAAGCAATACTCCAGCCAGTTATCTCGCGCTCATTAGGGTATGCAAACACAGATGGTAAAGAAGCTACTATCAGATAACTTGCATCAGACTCGCGAGATTCGGGGTCAGAGACGATTAATTTAAATAAGCTTTCCGTATATTGATCTAATAACACATCATCGACATTAATCTCCACTGTTTCATCTGCCTCTTCTGGAGAGACTTCACCTTCATATGAACATTCAGTTTCTGTAAAATCGCACATGTAAAGTGTATAGGTGAGATCAGTCTTGCTATAAGCTCCAGGGTCGACAAGATCGGCTGTGAATGTCAGCCTGTTCACGAAGTGGTCATCCATCGAAATCGTCATCGCACCTGGGGTAGCGGGATTGTTTGCAATGTAGCACGCATAAAGCGGAACCACAACGCCTGCAGAGTAAGCTGACTGCCAGTTTTGCTTATTCAGAGTTGAAACGCCTGCAGCGTCTGAGCGCAAATTGGGACAAGTTGTAACGCTAGGAAGTACTTCGTCACCTAGAACATCTGAACTCCAGCCTCCAAAATGATATCCAGAAGGTGCCGTAGGTACTGGGAAAGTCGGGAAATCAGTGTCCCCATCCGCCCAGTCGACATATCCGGGGCCATTTACCATCAGATAAGGCACATCAGACGTACCATTTCTAGCATGTAGTACGAACATCTTATGTGCACTTGGGTTCCAAGCGTAAGTAGCATAAAGCACAGTATTCTGCGTAACTTCTACCTCCGTAGATGGCATAGGGTCGATGGTATAGTCACCTGCTTTGTAGCTTTCCCCGCCAGCACTCTCACAAGCAGTCTTTATCGCACCACGAGTTGCATTATTATCCTCTCCGGCAGCTATGGGGTTTAGGGGTACTGAGCACCACACGTCGATAGGGGTAGTCGACTCGCGACCAATGAAATCTCCAATATCTGTAGTGTTCACTGGAGTGGCTGGGTCAGTTACATGCTCACCACTTAAGTAATACAGCATCCCAAAAGCTGCTGGCGGAAAGCTCCATCCAGCACCCCCATTAATATCATACTGCAAAGTGTTGATTTTAATCGGGAATAGATCGTTTAAGCCACCATCAGGGATAGCAGAGGCTATTGACCAGCTACGTAAGCCGTCTCCACCTATTTCGGTACAAGAGAATGCGTATAAAGTGATGTCTGTGTTCTGTGGCAGGTTAGGTGCTGTAACGCTTAAACCTAAGAGGTCGCCGCCAACTGCAGTAAGAGACCCCTCCGACGCATCGCAATCAGAAAGGGCGCGGGGGGAACCGCCAACGCAATCAGCACCCTCACTGTTGCTCGATATGCACCAAGAGTCAGATTCTTCCATTGTGAAAGAGAATACCAAAGACTTAACTTGATGGTTAGGTATCGTCACAGACTGAGATTGAAGACTATAGGAAGGCGTGCCTATTTGTGGAAGTACAGGGATGTCTTGAGGATGAACCTGTGTTTCGTCGACACCATCTTGACCGTCTTGAGCCTCTGTAGAGTCCATATCGCTACCGGTCATATCGGTTTCATCAGGTGAATGAACTTGAACAGAAGAGTCGTCGACAGCGCCCTCACCTTGCTGTGTACCATCTTCCTGTACACCACCTTCCTGTGTATCGCCTTCTTGGCCTTCTTGCGCGGGGTTCTCTGGAGTCAGGACGTTAGCCTCAGTAAGTTCCGTAGCATGGGCGTTACCTAAAGCACTTGATTCCACCATTACAAATGATGCAACTAATAGTAATGTTACTGCAACAGCCAATGCAACTGCGCGCTTAATTGTATAGTCTGCCAACTGGTCAAACTTCTTAAGAAAATCGTTTATGATAAACCTCCGATACTCGATTCTTTGTACTCTAATTCTATCATGTGGAGTGCTATTTGTCAAATGAAAATGGGTCATATACTACCCCCCCCCCCCCGCAACAATTTTGTAGTAGTTTGCAGTTAGGGTACACAAAATAAGCGTATTTTATGTAGTTTCAGCATCAGTGGAATCTAACCCATCTTCTAACGTATTGGTTTTCGTCTCGCCATTTGGTATTGCGTGCACACTATGAGTTGCTGGCTCTGAACCGTCTTCTGGCATGCTGGTTACTGTATCGTCTTCATCTTTGGTTGATGCATCAGCTGGTGTATCAATGTCGACACTATCGAACTGGTCGATAGCAGATTCCACAGGGTTCCAGCGCTTAGCCTTCTTTGAAACGTCAGTCTCAGAGTGCATTCCACAACCATGATCAGCGGATACGACGCGTCCATCATCACGACTCCAAGCATTGGCACAAGCTCCGAAGAGCTGTCCTAAATCGCCCGCTAGTGGGATATAAAATGCACAAGACATACAAGTAGCTCCAGCGATACGTGTCGAAGCTGTGAACGGGCCATGCGTACCTTCATACCAGCGCACAGCCAAGTCTTCTTTGCCATACGCATTAAGCACACGATTGCGCTCAAGAGCAAGATTCTCTAACGTCTTCAGATCCTCTTTTTTCAGCAACTCGAAAGTCTCTAGGCGCTCATCGTCGGGCGCGTATTCGATTTCATCTAACTCAGTCATATCTGCCGGCTTAAGGCGATCCTTAAACGGCACCCAATCTGGCGCAAGCAGTGCACCTTCGCCTGGCAGTAAAACGCTCTCCGAAACCAGAATGCGCGTTTCATCAGGCAACAAGGTTAGGACTACTGCCCATTTCCAACCATTGTAACCCTCTAAGCTCGACTCAAAGAAGTGGGCAATGATGCCATCTTCAAGCAAAGCGTTCTCTAGATAATCACCGACGCCGCCTTCACTACCAGCAGTTTGGACGGCGATGCGTCTAGCTAGTTCAATTGAGCTTGATGCAGCCAAGATGGCGTTCGCAACATCAAACTGCTGCTTTGTGTACGTTTCTTCAGCTAGGATTTCAGGTGCGCCCTTTTTGGGGCTCTCCCCTGTCGCATTTATTGTGTCGTCTAGCTGGTCACCCGTTTTCTTGGTGGCTCTTTTTGCCTTCTCACCCTTTGCTTTTGTGCTATTTGCGCTAACTGAATCAGGCGCTTTTTCTACTTGATCTTCGGCAAGTTCTACGAAAAATTCTGCACCGGTCTCATCGACAGATTCTGCACGGGCAGAAGTATCAAGCTCCTCCTTAAGCTCTTCTGCGCGCCGCTTTGACGGTTTTCGCGCCTTTCTAAAAAATATCATTAACTACATTATACATCATTTTCTAACTTCGCGCACATAAGGATATGAAACCCTTATGTGCGCTCAGAAGAAAATGTGCATTCTAATAAAGGCGCTGAGCGGCGCCTTAACTCCGCTCCCTGCGGGGCACAAGTTAGGGGTAAATTCAAAGAATTTACACCGACTTGCTAACTTCGCGTGCATATGGAAATAAATTCCATATGCCCCTCAGAAGAAAATGTGCATTCTAATAAAGGCGCTGCGATATGCGGGTAGTGAGCGGGTCAGCAGCTTTGCTGGTGAGCAGGCGAACGTAGCAAGCATACGTTTTTCATAGTTTTCGAAG
>JAITGF010000008.1 GCA_031280795.1 Candidatus Ancillula prorhinotermitis
TCACACAGTAGCCGCCCAGGATATGCGTAGCTCGTTTGACGTTGAGAGGAGTGTACCAGTGGAAGCAGGAGTTAAGCTAAATCTTATGCAACGCCCAGATTTCATCTGCGTAGACCAAGCCGGTAACCCTCACCTTGACATCACCACACGTGAAGAGTGTGAAGCGCTTGGCTACACTTGGGAAGGTGGCGAAAGCGCAGGAGATGGCACGAATAACGCCGGTGCCAAGGAGGGTAAAGTGTCTGCGACGGGTGTTGACGCCCGCACTTACGCATCCCTCTTGCTATTACTTATGCTGATGGGCCTTGTAGTGCGGGTGGGTGGCGTGCACAAACAGCGAACAGATGTGCTATAATGTAGATATGAATGATCGATACGCATTGAACAAGAATTTAGCCCAGATGCTAAAGGGGGGCGTCATTATGGACGTATCAACACCTGAGCAGGCTCAAATTGCGCAAAATGCGGGCGCCGCAGCCGTGATGGCGTTAGAGAGGATTCCTGCCGACATTCGCGCTGCAGGTGGCGTTTCGCGTATGAGTGACCCGAAGATGATCAAAAGCATTCAAGCAGCTGTGTCAATACCAGTGATGGCCAAAGTGCGCATCGGACACATCGTTGAAGCTCAGATTCTTGAAGCAATTGAAATCGACTACATCGACGAGTCGGAAGTGCTTACCCCTGCCGATGACACTCACCACATAGATAAACGCGCCTTCAAAGTGCCCTTTGTCTGTGGCGCGAAAGACCTCGGCGAAGCGTTGCGACGTATCCAAGAAGGCGCTGCTATGATCCGCACGAAAGGTGAGCCTGGCACAGGAGATGTCGTCCAAGCTGTGCGGCATATGCGCAAAATTAACCTCCAGATCAAAGAGCTAGCTGCTCTAGATGAGCCTGAACTCTTTGAGCGCGCCAAAACCCTTGGCGTTCGTGACGAACTTCTTTGTGAAGTAGCTAAAGCAGGCCGACTCCCTGTGGTGAATTTTGCAGCTGGCGGTGTGGCAACTCCTGCTGACGCTGCTTTGATGATGCAGCTCGGGGCAGAAGGCGTTTTCGTAGGGTCTGGTATTTTTAAGTCTGGAAACCCGGCCAAGCGCGCCGCCGCTATAGTCCAAGCAGTGACGAATTACAATAGCCCCCAGATGATTGCAGAGCTTTCTGAAGACTTAGGTGAAGCTATGGTAGGTATCAATGAGCAGGAGATCGAGCTCTTGATGGCTCAGAGAGGAGAGTGAAACCCCAAGAAACTTGTCGGAATCTTAAGTTTGCAAGGCGCTTTTGAAGAGCATGAAAAAGCGTTCACTCTTCTTCGTGCAAAAACGCTCACAAAAACGCTCACAAATACGCGCGCAAAAACACACACGAAATCGAACATTAAAACTAAGCAGATTCGCAATCTCGACGATTTTCAAAGCGGGGTAGATGCTCTGGTGATACCTGGTGGTGAAAGCACTGTTCAAGGTAAACTTTTGCATGATTTGGATCTGTTTTACGCGATGAAAGCAGCCATTGAGTCCGGAATGCCAGTGTTAGGTACTTGTGCAGGTCTGCTACTGCTAGCAAAGTCGATTTTCTCTGATACGCCATCAAGTGCGGATTTAGCGCTTACAGGTGGTGAAAATACCTATTTGGCAACGATGGATATAGTGGCTAAGCGAAACGCTTTCGGGAGGCAGTTGGGGAGCTCATCTATGGTGGGGAGATTTGCCGAGAAAGATGTTCCGATGGTGTTCATCCGTGCACCTTACATTGCATCAGTGGGCGAGGGCGTTAAGGTGCTCAGTCAGGTTGATGGCAAAATAGTGGCAGCCGAGCAAGGCAATCAACTAGTCACCGCCTTTCACCCTGAGCTAACCGGCGATTTGACCGTGCACGAACACTTCCTAAATATGGTATAATGCGAGTATGAGTTCCGATTTAGTTGCTGTTATAGATTTTGGTGGGCAATACGCCCAGTTGATTGCACGTCGCGTTCGTGAGGCTGGGGCATACTCTGAGCTTTTTCCTTACACAATTTCCGCAGCTGATTTACTAGCGAAGAATCCGAAGGCGATAGTGCTAACTGGTGGGCCAAGCGACATCTACCAAGAAGGTGCACCGACTCTCGACCAGGATATTTTGCACTCCGGCGTGCCCATCTTAGGAATTTGCTACGGCTTCCAAGTGATTGCACATGAGTTCGGCGGTGAAGTTGATAAGGCCAGTCTTGGTGAATATGGGAGAACTCTAGCTAGCGTGCATGATGATGCAAAAAGCAGTAGCATTTTAGCCGATTCGAAACCAACACAAGAAACGTGGATGAGCCATGGTGTGGCGGTAAATAAAGCCCCCGAAGACTTTACCATATTAGCTAGTACAAAAGGTGCGCCGGTGGCGGCGATGGAGTGCCAGGCTCGCAAAATTGCCGGAGTCCAGTGGCATCCCGAAGTGAAACATACACCTTATGGTCAAAGTATCTTTGTGAACTTCCTGAAAAACACTGCTGGGCTCTCTCTGGACTACAATGCCGACTCGATTATCGAGGCTGAAGTGAAAGCGATTCGCGCCCAGGTTGGTGATTCCCAAGTGATTTGCGGACTTTCTGGTGGGGTAGATTCTGCAGTGGCAGCCGCATTAGTGCACAAAGCCATTGGCGACCAGTTGACTTGCGTATTTATCGATCATGGCCTACTTCGACAGGATGAAGCCCGCCAAGTTGAAGAAGATTTTGCCAAAGCGTTTAATATCAAATTGCTAGTTAGAAATGAGCAAGAACGCTTCCTGAATGCATTAGCCGGCGTAAGTGAACCAGAAGCGAAACGTAAGATTATCGGGCGTGAATTTATCCGCTCGTTCGAATCGGCAGTAAGAGACGCTCTGCGCGATGGCGAAGATGTGGCTTTTTTGGTGCAAGGTACGCTTTACCCTGATGTGGTTGAATCAGGCGGTGGTGCTGGTACTGCTAACATTAAGAGCCACCACAACGTTGGCGGTCTACCTGATGATTTAGAGTTTGACTTAGTCGAGCCTCTGCGTACCCTCTTCAAAGATGAAGTTCGGGAGATTGGGCGTAAGCTAGGCGTTCCTGAGGAGATCGTCAGCAGGCAACCATTCCCAGGACCTGGTCTTGGCATCCGCATCATTGGTGAAGTTACCCCCGAGCGCCTGGAGATCTTACGAAGAGCTGATGCAATCGCTAGAGAAGAGCTTACTCATGCCGGGCTAGATGAGCAGATTTGGCAGTGTCCTGTAGTCCTTTTGGCAGATGTGCGATCAGTCGGCGTTCAAGGTGATGGGCGTACGTACGGGCATCCGATCGTACTACGACCCGTTTCTTCAGAAGATGCTATGACGGCCGACTGGACACATATTCCATATGACGTTTTGGCGAAGATTTCTAATCGCATCACCAATGAAGTGCGTGAAGTTAATCGTGTAGTGCTAGATGTGACTTCAAAGCCGCCTGGAACCATCGAGTGGGAGTGATATGGGGCGCAAGAATTACAAGACGAAGCAATGTCGAGACCAAAATAATAACAGTTTCATTAGTCTAGGAGCACTAACTGGCGCTGAAATTGTCACAAAAGGCGGGCGGCGATACCAAGTTCGCAGGACATTCGATGGGTCATCAGTTTATAAATGCCCTGGCTGTAATCACGAAATCGCCCAAGGAAAACCAAGCCTGACAGTGATCGAGCAAGACCACATCTTCGGTGACCAAGCAGCAATTGATGAGCGCAGACATTGGCATGAGTCTTGCTGGAAAGCGTACCGCCCGTGAATGCGTTACAAACTCCGCTAGATGGTTCGCGTGAAAGCCAGCCAAAGGTGTGGGATGCACCTTATCTAGATGCAGGTAAGATTCAAGCACGTGTTGAAGTCCCTGGGTCGAAATCGCTTTCAAACCGCTACTTAGTGCTTCAATATCTGTCTAGCCGAAGCGCGAAACTTACCAACTTGCTCAAGGCACGCGATACTGAGCTGATGATTAATGCATTGACTAGTCTTTCAAGCGCGCCCCTTGGTGCAGAAGTTGATATTTTCACCGGTCTTGCTGGCACTGTTATGCGCTTTGTACCCCCTTTGGCAGCCCTACGCGAAGGTGTCACTAATTTCGACGGCGACGCTGGGGCAAGAAACCGACCCCAAGGGGCGATTCTGGACGCTCTTGAAGCTTTGGGCGCCGAAATTGTGCGCAAAAATGGCGACTTCTTACCCTTTAGCATACGCGGAAAAGGAGCACTCCGGGGTGGGCGAGTCGAGCTAGATGCTTCGGGGTCTTCACAATTCGTATCCGCTTTGCTCTTGGTTGGTCCACGCTTCAAAAAAGGTCTACATATTGTCCACACAGGCGCTAAAATACCCTCCTTACCACACATCGACATGACCTTAGACGTACTAAATGAATCAGGTATCAAAGCATATCGTGTGGATGACCGATTCGAGTGGATGGTTTCCCCAGGGGAAGTTAATTTACCGGATGTGTATATTGAGCCAGACCTTTCGAATGCTGGCCCATTCATGTGCGCAGCTCTGGCGAACCCCAGTGGTGGAGTTATGGAAATACCCAGTTTTCCTGACGTCACCACTCAGCCTGGTGCGCAATTTCTGGATATTTTACCCCAGTTCGGAGCTAAGGTTTTGCGCACGCATGATGAAACTCCTGCTGGCATTAGAAGTGGAGCGTCGTCGGTCCGCATTGCGTCGGAAGGCAATATCAACGGCATTGACGTCGATTTACGAGCAGCTGGGGAGATAACGCCGACTGTAGCAGCGCTTTGTGCACTAGCAAACGGTGAGTCATACTTACGCGGAGTAGGGCATTTGCGTGGTCATGAAACCGATCGCCTCGAAAGTATTAAAACTGAAGTGCAGAAATTAGGACGTAGTTGCGCTATTATCGAAGACGATATAATTCACATCGGCGAAATGCCACCTGGTGGGCTGAAGCCGGTAGTGTTTGAAAGTTACCATGACCACCGCATGGCGACGTTCGGAGCGATAGTAGGCCTGCGCGTGCACGGTTGTAAAGTAGTCGATATTGAAACCACTAGCAAAACTATGCCTGAATTTCCTGCTCTTTGGGCGGGTATGCTAGCTGGTGAGTCAGTTTCTGAGGAGGTGGTGGCGACTTAATCTAAAAGAAGCGATTGAAGAATTTTTGATATGGGCATCAGCTGAAAAAGGGTTAGCTCGGAATACCACTGATGCTTATAGTAGAGATTTGCGCGATTTTTTTAGGTCGACTAACATCCCCGATGACGACAGTTTGAGTTATCTAAAAGTATCAAAGCAAGATGTTGAGAGCTATCTAATGCTTTCAAGCGATTTGCTTGCTGCCAAGACGCTTCACCGTCGGCTTTCGAGTATCAAGATGTTTTACAAGTTCTTAGAGCTTGAAGATGTGCTTGCCCTTAACCCTGCTACAAATGTCAAAGTCCCTAAATTACCGAGCACATTACCGAAGCCCTTAAGTGTCCAAGATATGCATCGTATGCTAGACGGATACAAGCTCGCTGACACACCAAAGGGGTTGCGTGATCGCCTGGTCTTAGAGCTTCTCTACACGACTGGTGCACGTGTGAGTGAGCTTACTAGGTTGCATGCGGCTGATTTTGAGTTCGACGGCGCACTTGGCGTGGTGCGATACTTCGGAAAAGGCTCCAAGGAGCGTCTGGTGCCTTTTGGACCAACCTTACAAGCAGCACTTGATGCATATTTAGTGCGCGCTCGCCCGGCATTAGTGCAAAAAGCTAAAAGTGACACGCCCGGAGACGCTCTGCTTTTGAACCTGCGCGGTGCAAATTTGTCGCGCCAAAACGTGTGGGAAATTGTTAAAACCGCTGCTAAACGGTTTGACTTACCAGAAGACACTCACCCCCACACCTTCAGGCATTCATTTGCTACACACCTGCTTGAAGGGGGTGCAGACATCCGAAGTGTTCAGGAACTTCTAGGGCACGCTTCAATCGTTACGACTCAGATCTATACGCATTTGAGTCTAGCTAGTCTGCAGGAAATCTATTTAAATACCCATCCACGCGCATAGGTGTGGTATAATGAAGATGTATTTGAAAGTTGAGGTTATATGAAAAAGAAGTTATTGATTATCATACCGCTGATAGTAGTCATCGTTCTTGCGTCAGTGATCATTTTAGCAAAAACGCTTACCCAAAAACAAGAGGCTGCGAAAGATGCGTGGCATCAAGTATCAGTCGTAGTTCCCGATGGTGCTCCGCTTTTGCCGTTCGCCCAGTTCGCAACTTCGGACGACTTCACCTTCAATGACGGCGTACTGCAGCTAGATGATGCTTTTAAAGAGCAGCTTAGTAAAGATGTGAGCGTAAGAGTAGTTAGTGGGCCTGATCAGCTAGCTAGCAGCCTCAAGCAAAATATGCCTGACCTAGCGGTCGTTCCCGTAAACCTGGCTGCTAAGCTCTACAATGACGCCGACCCGAAGTATCAAGTAGTGTCCGTCGTTACTTGGGGTATGAATGAAATCGTCGGTCAAGCGCCAGTGTCAAACCTATCAGATTTAGTGGGAAGTACTATTTATTCTTTCGGCAAGGCTGAAACCCCTGGAATTACTTTACGAACACTACTAGGCGAGTCTGGCGTGCCATATGTGGACGCAACTTGGGACACTCCTGTAGATGGTGCAAAAGTTAATATCATCGACTTAGCAACTGCCCAAGATATCATGGCAGCATTGCCAGGTAGCGATCCGGATAAAACCTTTGGACTCTTACCTGAGCCGGTTGCAACTGCTTTCACGGCAAAAAATAACGCATTTAGTGTTGGCATTAACCTACAAGACGTTTGGAAAAACGTGTTTGATACCCCCGAATACCCCCAAGCAGTGCTTGTTGCAAATAGTGACTTTCTGAATCAAGAAGGCAATGCCAAGTTCACTGAAGACTTCAATTCAGTTCTAACGCTCGGTGAAATCTTGGCGACTGAAGACCCCGAGACTGCAGTAAACGTACTGTCCACCAAGCTAAATTCGACAATGTTTTCTGCGGTCAACCCTGGTATCTTAGCCATCAAGTCAAAACGCTTAGATATCCATAACCAACCAGTTTTCGTGTCTGGAGGTGAAGGCAACTCCAATGAATCCGGTCAGGAAGCTGTTATGAAATATCTGGAGATAATCAAAGACTTTAGCAGTGATTCTGCCAAGCTAATCGGTGGAGAGATTCCAGGTGAGGATTTCTGGGCAGAACTTAAGTAGGTTATGATGACAAAGTTCTCCAGAAGTCTTCAAAATCGGTGACGGAAGCATGGCAGGCAGGGGCGCAATGGGTAGAAGTGATATGATTTGGGATTAAAGCGTAAAGAGCACGCTAAAATATATAAGCTAATCGGAGCTGTACTTTTTCTTACGCTTTGGACCTTTCTTGCCGAAGTCACTCTAAAGGGTAAATACGTATTGCTAAACCCTTTCGAGACCTTACTGTCAATCATGAAGCTCGGGAAGGAACGTGAATTCTGGCTGGCATTTTTTCAGACTGTGGAATCCTCATTCGTTTCGTTTTTGGTGGCTTTTACAATTGCTTTTTCTTTAAGCGTTCTTGCTCATCGCTTCTACAATTTACGGCACATCTTAGCGCCCTTGATCACAACTTTTAGGTCTGCACCAACTATTGCAGTGATTTTGATTCTTTTAATGACGATACCTTGGGGTCTGCTAACATTTTGCATAGCGTTTTTGGTCACTTTTCCGCTACTTTTCTCCAATATCTTAGCAAGCATCGAGTCCGTACCTTGTGGCGAGTTAGAAGCTGGACGTTCTTTGGGCATGCGTTTTCTGCAACGAACTCGCTTTGTGTATGTGCCAAACATGCGCGTACACCTTTGGGCAAACATTACCGCCGCCTTCGGACTCAATTTGAAAGTGGTTATCGCTGCTGAAGTTTTAGGAATCCCTAGCGTTTCGATTGGCTTTGAAATTATGCGGCACAAGCAAATGCTCGACTACCAGACCTCCTTTACCTACCTCTGCGTAGCTGTATTGCTGGCCTGGGGGTGCGATAAGCTTTTGAAAGCGATCGGAAAGCGTTTCAAAATCTGAAAGGCAGTGCACGAGCTGTGGATGTGTGATATACTTATATTGTGAGCCTACTTAGAAGACCGACGCTTGAGTATACCTTAAGCTCCCAGGCGGACGGCAAAAGGCGTTTGACGCGCAATCTTACGTGGATAAATATTGCTACGCTCGGAGTGTCAATGTGCGTTGGTGCTGGTATTTTTTCAGTCGGCGCTAAAGTCATCGCTAACGAAGCTGGCCCAAGTGCTATTATCTCCTTTTTGATAGCGGGGGCGGCATGTGCGCTAGCAGCGATGTGCTACGCTGAGTTTTCGTCCACGATACCTATAGCAGGTTCAGCATACACATATTCATACTCAACGCTTGGTGAAATAGTAGCCTGGATTGTAGGGTGGAATTTAATACTTGAGCTCTTCATGGCGGCATCAGTAATCCTTAAGTACTGGTCAGAGTATTTCTTCACTTTTGTCGAGCTATTTGGCGGTAAAATCGCACATACTATAGGTTCTAGAGTATTAGCTATCGAGTGGCCGATCTTAATCGGAGCAGTGCTCTTCACGACAATGTTAGTAATTGGTACCAAGTTTTCAACGCGTTTTGCAACGATTTTCGTAATCATCAAAGTGTCAGTCATCATCTTCATCGTCGTAAATGGTTTCCGGTTCTTCAACCCTGCCAATTTAACGCCATTTATACCACCGGCTCAGCCACTCGACCAGTCAAGTTCGGGCGTGCTTGATCAAACATTGATTTCATTTATCTTCGGCCAAGCGCCAGAGCGTTTTGGCGTGTTTGGTATTTTTGCTGGAGCAGTGATAGTAATCTTTGCCTTTGTCGGGTTCGACACCGCCGCAACGGTCGCTGAGGAGACAAAAAACCCGAAGCGTAACGTCCCGCTGGGATTATTTGTCGGTGTAGCGATTGTGACTTTACTTTACATTCTGACAGCTCTAGTCACAGCTGGCATGGTTCCACACACTGCTTTTGCCGAGTTTGCTAAAACACATCCTGACTCAACGCCTACTTTAGCTACAGCTTTCCAGATAGTTGGTGAAGATTGGGTGGGGGCACTTTCCGCCTTCGGTATATTCGTCGGGCTTACCTCGGTGGTCCCAGTTTGTCTGCTTGGGCTCTCACGGGTCGTCTTCGCAATGTCGCGCGACGGTCTTATGCCACGTTGGGTTTCGGTGACGTCAAAACGTTTTTCAACACCATATCGTATAAACATAATTGCTGGCGTTCTGGCGTTCTTTGTGGCATCGTTTACCAGTATCGAGTTACTTTCAGATATGATCAATATCGGGACACTTTCCGCATTTATAGTGGTGTCATTTTCAGTGCCAATTTTGCGGAAGTTACATCGGGAAAAAGATGACGATGGCTTCAAAGTGCCATTTTCCCCAGTGCTACCGATCGTGTCAGGTTGCGTATGCGTATGGCTAGCCCTTAACCTTGCGATAGAAACGTGGATGGCGTTTGGTATCTGGCTAGTTGCCGGGCTTACCTTTTATCTAGCCTACGGAAGGCGTAAATCGATTTTAGCCAAGCGCCCTGAGCACATAGCTAAAGATAATTAACACCTTAAACTACGAGTTTATAAATTAGCTCTATTTATGCGCCAGCTAATGCGTTCAGACGATCAAGCACTTTCGCTTTCCCTATTATTTCCATCGATTCAAAAAGTGGTGGAGAGACGCTACGCCCTGATATGCCGACTCGAAGTGGTGTGAAAGCAAATCGTGGTTTCAAATTCAAGCTGTTAGGTCGTGCAGCTTCGCCTTCTTGTGGCAAGCATAACGCTTCCTCTAGAACGCTATGCAAATGTTCATGCTTGAAATTAGATACATCTACATCTTCAAGTTCAATGATAGCACGCTGCACTATTTTCTCCCAATCGGGAACTTTATCAAGTTGCTTTTGGGCATCTTGTTCGATTTCGATTGTCTCTTGGAGCATGAACCCAAGCATTCCGCGAGCTTGTGAGAGTAAGGAAATACGCTCTTGAATCAACGGGGCACCCAAATCGAGCACGCGCTTTTCGTCTGCGGTGAGCTCTGCGTATTCTGGAGATGATACTAGCGGCTCATGCACTTGCAGTTTTGGTAAATCTGGTTCGTTTTTAGCAATGTCTTGTAGCAGGGTTAAAGACGCAAAATCCTTTGATACTGAACCGTGTAAGTAGGGCACAAGGCGGGACTTAAAATCTTCAGTATCAAGACGCCGGATATGATCAGCATTTATGGCAATGCACTTTTTGAGGTCGAAACGTGCAGGGTTCGCTAGAACATCAGCAGGGTTGAATTTCTCGATCAGCTCATCAGTGTCAAATACATCGCGATCGGCTGCAATCGACCATCCGAGTAGTGCTAAGTAGTTAATCATCCCTTCGGGAATCATACCATTTTCTCGGTGCAAGAAGAGGTTTGACTCAGGGTCGCGCTTCGAAAGCTTTTTGTTACCTTCACCCATCACATATGGTAAGTGCCCAAACTGTGGCATCTCCTTAGCGATTCCGAGCTCTAGCAAATAGCGATAAAGGACGACTTGACGTGGTGTGCTAGAAAGGAGGTCTTCACCGCGTAAGATGCAGTTTATTCGCATCAAAGCGTCGTCTACCGGATTTACCAGCGTATACAATGGCGCACCTGAGCCGCGCACTATAACATAGTCCGGAATTGTCCCAGCTTTGAAAGTGACTTCACCGCGCACAATGTCGTTAAAAGTGATATCTTCATCAGGCATTTTTAGGCGTATAGTTGCTTCGCGCCCCTCATCTTCAAAAGCTGCAATCTCTTCATGCGTCAATGTGCGGTCAAAACCATCATACCCCATCTGTATAGGTCGACCATTAGCCTTATTGCGCGCGTCAATCTCTTCTTTGGTGGAAAACGACTTGTAGGCGAATCCAGCTTCGAGTAGCTGGTCAGTCACTTTCTTGTAGATGTCCATACGCTGGCTTTGGCGGTAAGGCGCGTCCGGGCCACCGACTTCAACGCCTTCATCCCAAGTCATTCCTAGCCACTTCAGCGCTTCGAGAATCATTTTGTAACTATCTTCACTATCGCGCTCAGCATCAGTGTCTTCAATGCGGAAGATGAATTTACCGCCACCGTTTAGGGCACGGTTTTTCGCCCACACCCAATTGAACAAGCAAGAGCGGACTAGACCTACATGTGGAGTGCCAGTTGGAGAGGGGCAGAAGCGGACGCGAACCTCATTATTGTGCGTATTAGTTGAATCGTTTACCATATATATATTATATATCATTTTCTAACTTCGCGTGCATATGGAAATAAATTCGATATGCACGCACAGAAGAAAATATACATTCTAATAAAGGCGCAGCTCCGCGCCTCAACTCGGAGCTCTGCGAGGCACAAGTTAGGTGTAAAATTATTTAATTTTACTCTGCTTTTCTAGCGCTGTGCGCACAGGCGAATACGTGTGGTATAATATTCATATATGAGTTACTTTTCACTGTTGCCTGCCATTGATGTGCAGGATGGTAATGCTGTGCGCCTTTTGCGCGGCGAGATTAACGATAAGACTAACTATGGTAACCCGATAGATGTTGCACATGAATTTGTTAGTATTTTCCAGAACTTCCCCACATTGCTTGAGGGTGGTAATATCTGGGTGCATCTAGTCGACCTCAACGCAGCATTTGGCAATGGAAGTAACGCTGAAGTGATTGCCGAAGTCTGCACATTTTTGAGTAACCATAACGTACAAGTGGAGCTGTCGGGTGGCATCCGAGATGATGATTCATTAGAGCGGGCACTGAAATTAGGCGCTGCAAGGGTAAATATCGGTACAGCCGCTCTTGAAGATCCGTCTTGGACGGCACGCGTGCTTGGCGCTCATGCTGAAAAGGTTGGGGTCGGTCTTGATACGCGTGGAGAAACTTTGAGCGCGCGAGGCTGGACAAAAGATGGTGGAAATATTTGGGAAGTGGCTAAACGGTTAATCTCAGACGGTGCGAAGCGCTTCGTCATCACTGACGTCACCAAAGACGGCACTTTGCAAGGTGTCAACACTGAGCTTTTAGAAAGAATGGCAGAGCTCATTCAAGAGAACAGCGCTGACGTTAAGATTACTGCTAGTGGTGGAGTGTCTAAGCTAGAAGATATCCAAAAGTGCATTGAACTGCAGTCTAAAACCGGCGGCTTAGTGGACTCGGCCATCTTCGGCAAAGCACTGTACGCTAAGCAGTTCACCTTAGATGAGGCTTTAAGTCTAGTGGAAAATGTAAGCGGGCAGAGCAATGGATAGACACAAAATAACGCCGTCTGAAATCGTTACCAAGCCCACTGGCAAGTACTACGTGCAAACTCTGGGGTGTCAGATGAACGTGCATGATTCAGAGCGCATCGCAGGCGTTTTGGAAGAGACCGGCCTAAAACCTGGCACTGAAGCTGAAGCTGAAGCAGGGCTTGTCGATGTATTTGCCATCAATACATGCGCGGTGCGGGAGAACGCTGCCAACAAGCTTTATGGGCATTTAGGAAGGCTGATAAAGCTGAAGAAGGTTAACCCATTCTTGCAGGTAGCAGTCGGAGGGTGCTTGGCCCAGAAGGACCGTGATGAAATGGTGAAGCGTGCCCGTAACGTAGATGTTGTTTTTGGCACGCACAATCTGCAAGGTCTACCACGCCTGCTCGAAAAGTCGCGCGCCGAGAGTAAGGCCCAAGTTGAGATATTGCCTCGGCTAGTGGAGTTTCCTTCAAACTTGGCAGTGCATCGCTCAACGCCACATTCGGCTTGGGTGTCGATTTCTATGGGGTGTAACAACACCTGTACTTTTTGCATAGTGCCACATCTGCGCGGTAAGGAGCGCGACCGGAGCTCACGTGAAATACTTGCTGAAGTAGAGGAGTGCGTGAAGAATGGCGCGAAGGAGATTACTCTACTCGGTCAAAACGTCAATTCTTACGGATCCCAATTCGGGGATAGAGGAGCGTTCGCAAAGCTGCTCCGCGAGATGGGCCAATTTGAGTCGGCAGGTCTAAAACGCGTCCGCTTCACGTCTCCGCACCCTGCCTCATTCACAGGTGATGTCATTGAAGCAATGGCGGAAACCTCAAACGTTATGCCGAGCTTACATATGCCTCTGCAGTCAGGAAGCGACAGGATTTTGCGCCTGATGCGCCGCTCGTATATGTCCAGTAAATTCTTAGCTATTTTAGATAAGGTGCGAGATGCAATGCCTGAAGCTGGTATAACTACTGACATCATCGTAGGGTTCCCTAGCGAGACTGAAGACGATTTCAAAGAGACACTTCGCGTTGTCGAAGAAGCGCAGTTTTCTAGCGCATATACGTTTCAGTACTCAATAAGGCCTGGTACACCCGCTGCGACCATGCCTGACCAAGTATCAAAAGATGTAGTACAAGAGAGGTTTGAGCGGCTTATCAAATTGCAAAATGATATCACACTTCGCCAGCAAAAGCTACTTGAAGGCAAGGTTCTAGAAGTTATGGTTTCAGGCAATACTGGGCGCAAAGATAATCAAGACCATCGTATTTCTGGCTACACTAAAGATGCGCGTCTAGTTCATTTTAGTAGCGCACACTCTAGTAGTAATGATTCCAGGATCGCAAAGAGTGAATTTTCGCCCGGAGAGCTCGTTGATGTTAAAATAACGCATGCCGCGCCCTTTCATCTACTTGGTGAAACTATTGAGTAGTCAGCTCCTGAGCTCAGCTTTAGAGCTGGTGGAGTTACGCTCTCCGCGTATTATCGCGATAGTTGGCCCGACTGCCACCGGTAAGTCCGACCTCGCGATTTCGTTAGCCAAAGCATTAAAAGAGCGAGGCGTTTCAAAAGGTGACGCAACCCAAAAGGTGTTGCCTCAGATAATCAACGCTGATTCTTATGCCCGTTACCGCAAAATGGATATTGGCACCGCTAAAGTCGATCTTCAAACCCGCCTAGATTTGGAGCGGCAGTGGGGGGTGAAGCATTATCAAATTGATGTGCTAGACCCGAGCGAAACTTCCACCGCACAAAGCTTTGCTGAATGTGTTAAAATAGAGATAGATGACATTTCGCAAAATGCGAACTCAACTTTAGGTGTGCCCATACTTTGTGGTGGCTCAGGTCTCTATGTGCGCTCAGTTTTAGACGGGTTTGAGTTCCAAAAGCAAGATGTAGCATTGCGAAAGTCACTTGAGAGCAGGCTTGAATGCGAAGGCGTCCACGCTTTATACATGGCTCTACGCGAAAAATCACCTGAAACTGCCGCTCACATTAGCCCTCAGAACGCCCGCAGAGTGATTCGCGCACTTGAATCTTTAGAGCTTCAAGGTACACATATCGCTACACTTCCGCAGTACACGTATGCTTACCCGAGCACTTTGCAAATCGGCCTTGAAACCACTCGCGAAGAGTTGGATCGGCGTATTGATATAAGGACTAGTAAAATGCGCGAGCTAGGCTTGGTCAGCGAGGTAAGTGCACTTTATTCAAGCCAAATGCTTGGTGAAACTGCTATAAAAGCAATCGGATACGCTGAAGTGGTTAGTTTTTTGAATAGCGGTACACACCCCGGAAATGGGCGCAAACTTGATCTAGATGCTACATTTGAGCTGATTGCTACTCACACGAAGCGGTTGGTGCGACGCCAGCTCTCATGGTTTAAGCGCGACCCGCGAATCCACTGGCTTAAAGCATGAGCTGCGTCTACAGGTTAGCTGACGATCTGCATAGCGATGAAGACGATAAGACCGACAATTACAAAAATCGCCACCATCATTAACGCTAGCTGAAGGTCGATGATGTGTTTTGGCCGACGCTTTTTGACAGGCACATTTGTCATTAACTTAGCAGTTTTATGCCTCGTTGAAGTCACACCTGTAGCCGGTATTCGTGATTTGGGCGTATTTTTCATTGGGGAATTTTTTGAATACTTATTCGCGGCTTTTCCGTTATTCATATTTGGAGAAGGCTTTGACGAAGATTTTGGATAGGCCACACTAGCACTTCGTGATTTTAATGTGCGAGAAGGGTTGGCTCCGGGCTTAGTATTTACTTTGTCAACTGCGCTGTTGCGGTGTTTGGCACGCGTGTTTGTAATGTGCATGTTTTTCACCGGTAACTTGCTGGCAATTTTGTTGATGGTTGGCTTGTTGTTGGTTGGTTTGGCGTCAAGTAAATCAAATTCTGGCTCTGCATTAATATTTTCTAGTAGCTCATCGAATTGCTTAGCAACTTTAGTGCCGTCTACAGCGCGTACGTTTGAGTTTTTCTCAAGTAGATTAATAACTATTTTGCCAAACTTGGGGTCAGTTTCCTCACTAAGTGGTGGCACAGGATTGTTTACTTGGGCAATGGCGATATCGACGGCATTTTTACCCCCAAACGGACGCTTTCCTTGTGATGCTTCAAACGCAATTACACCCAGCGCGTAAAGATCAGACGCCCCAGTCGCATCATCCCCGATTGCTTGCTCAGGAGAAAGATATTGTGCAGTGCCGACCACCATTCCTGCAGCGGTCATATTTAGCTGATTGACTGCTTTAGACACACCAAAGTCGGCAATTTTCACCAAACCAGTGCTGTCAATCAAGATGTTAGCAGGCTTGATGTCGCGATGAACGATACCATTTCGGTGCGCATACCCCAGGGCACCGGCTATTTGAGAGAGGATCGGCAATAGCCTTTCAAGCGGGAGGATGGGTTCTGTCCGCAGGATTTCCGCTAGAGACTCTCCCTCAATATACTCCATAATGATATAGCCGATGTTACCATCTTCATAGTAGTCATGTAGTGCAACGATGTTAGGGTGGGTTAGCATCGCGTTATTGCGTGCTTCGATACGTAGTCGCTGTAAGAAGTCTTCGTTGCCAAAGTTTTCTTCACGAAGCGCCTTTATCGCAACTTTTCGACCCAAGATAGTGTCTTCACCAACCCACATCTCGCCCATGCCTCCAGTGGCAATAATTTCTGACAATTGATAACGATTATTGATGATAATGCCTGGTGTTAGTTTCATTTGCTACCCCCTAAATCCTCTAACAAATAGTGCTTAAAGATATTCGATGCGATTTTAGCAGCATTAGTGCCGATCACTCCGTTTTCCAGGAAGACTGCTAGTGCTATTTTTGGATCATCAACGGGTGCAAACCCTGTAAACCATCCATGGGGATTCTTATCAGTAGCGTTCTCGGCGGTCCCCGTCTTTCCAGCAACTTTCACTCCTTTGACGCCAGCATAGCTAGCGATGCCATTTGCAACATCTGAGAACATCATGTCTTTGATCTGGTCAGCAAAAGTGGGGTTTATGCGTAAGTTATCATCATTTTTCACTAAAACCTTCTCGCTTTCAAAAAGCACTTTACCTGAGCTGTCAGTTATACTATCAATTAGGTGTGGGTTAGCTAAGTAGCCATCATTGGCGACGATTGCTGAAATTAAGCAGTCCTGAAATGGTGTTGTTTTTACATCGCCTTGGCCAATGGATGCTAGCGCTAAACGGTCGTCAGTTAAATTGGTGGGGAAAATGGGGGTTTGAGTCTTAAAAGCGTAGTCGGAATTATAGCCAAAGGGTGAGGTGGCGATTGTAAAGCTTTCACCATACCCAAAATCAGATGATACGTTGCGCATTATCGACTGGCCGACATCGACTCCAAGCATTGCAAAAGCAGTATTGCAAGACTGTTCAAGCGCTCGAAGCATAGTCTCCTGACCCGATGTCGCATGACAATTACCATCAGCGTAGTTTGGCAAATCGGTGGCAGTGCCCGGTAGCTGATATCTAAGTGGTGCTGGGATTATGCTTGAGGGCTGATATCTACCTGATGTTAAAGCCGAAGCAGCTGTAATGACTTTGAAGGTAGAGCCTGGCGGGTATAGCTCATCGGTAGCACGATTCATCATTGGGTCATCTTCTTGCGTGGCTGCAGCTGAGTAATTCTGGCTGGCAACTTGGGTGTCATGCACTGCAAAAGTGTTGTAGTCTAGGCTTGGGAATGACGCTAAAGCTAAGATGCGCCCAGTCTGGGGCTCAATCGCTACTATAGCCCCACGATACCCCGAACTGGCTAGAGCTTGGTACGCCGCTTGCTGTAAGGAGTCATTTATACTTAAGTGCACGTCAGCTCCACGTGGCTCTTTCTGCATGATGAAATCTGTGACATTACTGATGGCGAGCTCCGGGATGTCACCATTTAGCTCAGCATTTAGAGCTGCTTCAATGCCTCGATCAGCTTTGTTGGCAATGCTGTAGAAGCCGGTTATACCAGAGTATGCCAGAGCATCTTCGTAGACGCGTTGATAGCGAAAACTATCGTCAGCAGGCATTGAGGAGGCGATTATTTTCTCAGCTCCGCTTGCATTCTGGTGCACAAATATACTACCCCTATTCTTACCAAATTCTTGATAAATCGCGCGAGTGTTATAACCGTTTTGAGAAAGGTCATCGGCGCGGAAAAATTGAATAGCAGTAGTCGATACCATTAGCGTAATGCACAATAGCGCTGAAATAGTTGAAATTACCTTTATCTGTCTATCTACTGCGAGCAACCTCCTCTATGGGGACTTCTTCAAGTATCTTAGCCTTTTCCGGAATTGCTTTGGTTGCAGATGGGGTGCGAATAACCCCGGGCGCTTTGCTTCTAGCATTTGAAATGACTATCAGAATGCATATCATCATGTAGTTTGCAAAAAGCGAGGACCCCCCGCGAGCGATAAAAGGTAAGGTCAGCCCTGTGATGGGGATGATGCCAGTGACACCACCGACTACAACGAAAATTTGTAGCGAAATTGAGAAGGCAATACCACATGCAAGTAGCTTTCCGAAACGGTCGTTGACGCTTAGCGATATGGAAATTGCGCGCTCGATCAGCAGTAGATAAAGCACTAGGATTGCCAGCAAGCCGGTCAGGCCCAATTCTTCACCTAAGGCGGAGTAGATGAAATCGGAGTTTGAAAAGGGGGTTAAAATCGGGAAACCTTGCCCAAACCCAGTGCCGAGCATCCCACCATTGGCAAGTGCAAAAAAACCTTGAACCACTTGGCCGGAGCCGCCAAATGAGCGCTGATAGATTTCAGGGTTAAAAGGGTCGAGCCATATCTCAATGCGTGTAGCGACGTGACTGAAGACCTTTGTCGCTAGGTATGCGCCACCCATGAACAGTCCAATGCCAATCACCGCCCACGACACTTTACCTGTGGCAGTATATAACATCATGATGAATAGCCCGAAGAAAAGTAGCGAAGTTCCTAAGTCATGCTGGAATACGAGTATTAATAGCGATATAAACCACACCACTAAGATAGGACCCAAATCCTGTAGGCGGGGGAGTTGCAGCCCCAAAATCCGCCTTCCGGCACTCTTCAAGCGTTCACTGTTGACTGTGAGGTAGCCAGCGAAGAAGATGCTCAGGAATATTTTAGCGAATTCGGCGGGCTGCATTGTGCCAAGTGGCCCAAGCTTTATCCACACACTTGCGCCATTCGCCTCTAGGCCAAGCCCTGGAATCAACGGTAGAATTATACAGATAATTCCGGCTGCCATACAAGTATAGATGAAACGACGTAGTTTTCGGTGATCTTTTAGTAAAATCACACCGACCGTCAGAAATGCAATGGAGATAACACTGAAGATAAACTGTGAATTGATTGCAAAAATATACCCATCTATTAAATCATCTATACTCAAGTCGATGCTGTAGATTTGGGTTAGGCCGATGCAATTCAATAGCAAAACAATTGGGAAGATAATTGGGTCGCTACCGGGCAGGAAGTGGCTTATTAGTAGGGGAGCAATCAAAGCTAAAGTGCACATAACGCCAATCAGTGCTTTACTCATCAGTACTTTGCTGCTATCACCTAAAGCTGCACCATCACCTGTACTAATGGACGAACTGGGCGAATTAAAGAGAGTAAGCAGACCAACAGTGCTTACTGCAAGCGCATAAAGCGAAAATCCAAATGACTTAACTTTTATCATCATTGTAATTCCTCTTCTTAAAGAAGGAGAATAACGAGCGCTTTGATGATTTTGTAACATGTGGCTCAGTGTTAATTGCCGCCCTTTTACCGCGCTCAACGATTTCGTTTAAGTAATCTTGTAGCGATTCATGTGCAGCCCCAGCAAAAATTGGTACATCTTGATGGTTAGGAAGTTCCTTCTCGGATACGACATCTGCTACCACAGCTGTGCAGTTATCAGTAGAACCAGTCTCCATTGCACGGTCGACTAGTTTTTTTGCAGCTTCATTTACGTCGACAGTGTTTTGCAAAATGCGTTCAATCTCATCGTTGTCAAGCACTCCACAGACGCCGTCGGAGCAGAGTAGGTATCGATCTCCGCGCTCAATTGGAAGTGACTTAATGTCCGGATTTAAATCCACTTCAAAATCGCCGAGCACACGCATCACTACATTCTTCTGGGGGTGAGTCATAGCTTCTTCTAGAGTTATTTTTCCAGAGTCGACAAGGTGTTGCACAAAGGTGTGGTCACGAGTTATTTGAGTAAGCTTGCCTTCATGCAGTAGGTATGCTCTAGAGTCACCTAGATGCGCGCAAACAAAGGCGTTCTCGGAGCGCAGTATAGCTGTGAGTGTTGTGCCCATACCAGCGAGCTCATCGTTTTCTTTAACAGCTTCAATTATCGCTAAGTAGATTTGCACCACTGAGCGCTCCACAAGCGAAATGGCCTCCTTTTCCGTGAGTCGATTCCGAGCGATTCCGCGGGGGTTAGCTGCAGCATCAAGTGGGGATAGCATCGTTACGGTAATTGTTGAAGCTACATCTCCACCGGCATGACCTCCCATGCCGTCCGCCACTAGTAAGAAATTCTTACCAGCGAAGGCGGAGTCTTGGTTTGAATCACGCACAGTACCGACGTCAGATGCAACCCCGTAGTTAAATGCCAGTTTGCTTAAACTCATTATATCAGCTCCAAAACGTTTTTCCCGATTGTGATACGACTTCCAACTTTTAGCTCAGTGATTTTAGATATTTGAGTACCGTCTACTACTGTGCCGTTTGTCGAATGTAAATCTTCAATATAGCATGACTCGCTCTGCCAGAAAATACGTGCATGTTTAGATGAGACAAAGCTATCGTGTAGAGTTATGTTTGAAGTATCCAAGCGTCCGATTAGAGTTTCGAAGCTATCTAAAGTGATGATATCACCCACTGCGATACCGGAAAGTACGTGAATTGCGGTAGGCTTTGTGCGGGGTGACCGATAGCCGTCTTCTGTGCGCACATTATGCGTAGCGTTTTCAGCCAAAACACCACCTGAAGACACGGCAACACTTGCAGGTATATTCGCAGCAGCGGGCAGTTCTTGTGCAAGAGCTGATGGGGTGCTTGTAGAGAGTTTTAAGGCCGGTGATTTACCGAAGATATCCTTACGTACTAGCGCGATTGCGGACAGCACGAATAACCACAGAAGTAGCAAATATGCATACTTCAGTATAATGAATGCTGTACTTACGACTACTTGCCGGCGCCTCCCTTTTCACCATTACCCCACGTGATGGGCTCAGAGAGTTGAAGTTCTTTGAAAGGGTCTGGCACTGATGCCGGTGGAAATACCTTAGGGGCTGGCGCTGGCGTGCTCGAAACTGGCGCGCTCGAAACTGGTGAGCTAGGATCTGGTCTATTTGGGGCTGGAGGAACTGGAGCTGCTTTCAAGAAAGCTTCGGCGTCGAAATCTTCTACATGGTTGAGCACGTTACTTTGTGCATAGTCATTCGCAGGGGTGTATGCAGGGGCGTTGTTGAAGTCAGCAGGGCTACTTGATTGTAAGCTTTTTTCGGCACTCGTTTCAGAGCTCGGCATTTTAAAGCTCGAGTCAGAGCTCGGGTCAATATTCAAGTCAATATTCGGGGGAGCGTCGGCTGGCGTGAAAATCGGAGGAGTTTCTTCTGCGGGGCTTAGAGTACTTAGGCGTGGCTCCCAAAAGGTGATGCGAGTGTGCCCAACTGTGATCACATTGCCGTCCACCAGCGTTGCGGCAGCCGTTTTGTTACCTTCGATGAAGATGCCATTGGTCGACCCTAGGTCGGAGGCAATAGTACCACTTTTTGTGACGCGAAGCTCTAAGTGCTTACGCGAAACTCCGGAATCGTCAAGTACGATGTCACAGCTTGAGCTACGCCCGAGCACAGTAATAGGTTTGGTTAAGGTGTGTCGTTTGCCGTCGACGTCTATAGTGGGGTTGGTAGTGCTCAAACTAGCATTTTCAAAGACGGCAGGTGCTTCTGGTTCGTCAACTTCCTGAGTGCGGGTTGCGCTTGATATGATGTTGTACTCCCCAGCGGCACTGCTAGTATCCTCCTCAAAGGTGACTGATATATTACCGATGAAAGAATATCCTTCAGAGTTAGCGTGCTCAGTAACAGTTGCGACGAGCTCGTCGGCAAACTCGCTAGGCCCCCATGACTCAATTTTGTCAAAATCAGGGGTGGAGAGAATTATGCGATACACATTAGGCGTGACTTTTTTACCATCGCCCACAGCAACTGCCTTTTCGTCTGATTCCTGCCTGAGTGCGACGGCAAAGTCTACCGGCTTTAAATCGCGCGAAGCAAACTTAGAGAAGACGGAGTTTACAGCGCCTTCTACACTTTTTTCGAAATTGTCAAAGAATCCCATAGTCATATTATACCATAATTCCAAATCTTCTGCACGCCTAAATTTGACAAAATATGGTTGCAGAATGTGTCTGGATGTGATATAATTATGAATATGAGTAATTCTAGCACGAATGAAGGTGCTTTATGGGGCGGCAGATTTGCTGATAAACCTTCGCACGCCCTAGAAGCCATTTCAAAGTCTACTCATTTTGACTGGCGTTTAGCCCCTTATGACATTAAGGGCTCAATCGCGCATGCTCACGCCCTAAAAACGGCTGGCATTATCACTGATGAAGATGTCGCTGTGCTCGAAAAGGCGTTATTGAGTATGCTAGATGATTTCGAAGCTAGTGCGCTTATCCCTCTTCAGGGTGATGAAGATGTGCATGGTGCTTTAGAGAGGGTTTTGATTGAGCGAGCCGGTGAAGAAGTGGGCGGAAAGCTCCGGGCGGGGCGTAGTCGTAATGATCAAATTGCCACTTTGATACGTCTATATATGCTTGATGCCACTCAGAAATTGCGAGATGAAGTAATCGGTCTGCTTGAAAGCATCACCACTCAAGCGAGTTCGGCCCTTAAAGAGCGGTGCATCATGCCTGGGCGCACACATTTGCAGCACGCTCAGCCGGTACTGTTAGCACACCATCTGCTTGCGCACGGCTGGGCATTACTTCGTGATCTTGAGCGCTTTGAGGACTGGTCAAAGCGGGCGAAACTTTCACCATATGGTAGCGGGGCGTTAGCAGGCCAGACATTAGGTCTAGACGCAACATCGATTGCCAAAGAGCTTGGCCTTAGTGGTCTTGAGCCAAACTCCATCGATGCAACATCTAGTCGAGACGTTGTAGCCGAATTTGCTTTCATTTTAACCACAATCAGTATCAACTTGAGCCGTTTTGCTGAAGAGATTATCCTTTGGAACACGAAAGAGTTTGGTTTTGTCAAGCTGAGCGATGCTTATTCAACTGGCTCATCGATTATGCCACAGAAGAAAAACCCCGATATATCTGAGTTGACCCGCGGAAAGTCTGGACGCATCATCGGCAACCTCTCAGGTCTTCTTGCCACTTTGAAGGGGCTACCACTTGCATACAACCGTGACCTGCAAGAAGATAAAGAGCCAGTTTTTGATAGTGTCGACCAGCTGCTACTAATCCTGCCGGCATTCAGTGGCCAAGTGAAAACTATGCAGTTTAACTATCAACGCTTAAACGATTTGGCACCACAAGGATTCGCTTTGGCAACTGATATTGCGGAGTGGCTTGTCAAAGAAGGTGTTCCGTTTAAAATTGCTCATGAACTTTCTGGTGAATGTGTAACGCTCTGCGAGCAAAAAGCATCCGCGCTCAATAAAGAAGTGGATCTTTGGGATTTAAGCGATGCGGAGTTCGAAGAAATCTTAAGCCCGGCACTAGACAGGTTTTCGAGCAGAAATGACTCAAAAACAACTGCTAAAGATGTGCGCTCAGTTTTGACGGCCATAGGGTCTGTGACTTTACGAGATACCTTTTCAGGAACGTCTCCAGAGCGTGTAGAACGTCAGTTGATATCTTTCGTGAAAAAAATAAACGATTTGCGCTAACTAAAGGTATTGATGAAGATTTTAGTAGGTATGTCAGGTGGGGTCGATTCGTCACTAGCTGCTGCACTTTGCGTCGAGGAAGGGCATCAAGTAATGGGTGTCACAATGGAGCTGACTCGCAAAGAGCAGATTAACGCACCAGGTTTTATTGATCATGGCTCGATCGAAGAGGCTAATGATGCTAAATGTGTGGCAGAAAAGATAGGTATCCCTTTTGAAACCTGGGATATGAGTGAGTTGTACCGCGATAAGGTAGTTAAAGAATTTATCAATGCCTATTCCCGAGGTGAGACCCCTAACCCGTGCGTGTCTTGCAACCAGAATGTGAAATTCTCCGCTTTAGTTGCCAAAGCGCGCGAAAAAGGTTTCGATATGGTGGCGACTGGTCATTATGCTCGCGTCTTGCGTGAAGGCGATGATGGGTATCAAGGAAGTGGTATGCCTGAGCTCCATCGCGGCGTAAACGCCAGTAAAGACCAAAGCTATTTCGTCGCCTCAATGCCTCCGAATGTGGTGCAGTTTTGTTACTTTCCACTTGGCAATTTCTTCGATAAAGCCGATGTGCGTACTGAAGCAAAGTTTCGAGAGTTCGCTACTCATGATAAGAAGGATTCTTCTGATATATGTTTTTTGGCTAAAAATGCTAAGACCGAGTTTCTTGGAGCTAATCTCGGAAAAGATTTCGCCGGAGAAATTGTCGATGAAGAAGGTAATGTTTTAGGTGAGCATCAAGGTTTTTGGAACTTCACCGTCGGTCAGCGTCAAGGTCTGGACATTAAAACTCCGCGTAAAGATGGTCGCCCCCGCTACGTGCTGTCTACTGACCCTACCACGAGGCAAGTGGTGGTCGGCCCTAAAGAAATGCTGCTTAAGCAAGAAGTGCGATGCAATGAGGTGAAAGTTTTTGGCGATCTACCTGAAAAATTCACTGCCCTTGCCCAGATACGCGCTCACGGAAAAAGCATCCTAGCTGATTTTGAACTAAATGGCGATGATTTGATCGTCCGCGCCCAAGGCCATGGTGCCTTTGAAGCTGTGGCTAGAGGGCAGTCACTTGTGGCATACGATGTGGAGCGTAACTCTCGCGTGCTTTTGAAATCTACGCTTCAGTAATAGTGTGTTTATATAAATGGTTTTCATCACCGGCGTCAGATACTAAAAAGGTGCAATGAGAAGGTTTCCTCGTATTTCAAAACGGAACTCCATACTTGTAGATTCCCACGTATTTCAAAATGGAACTCCGCGCCTGTAGATTTCCACGTATTTCAAAATGGAACTTCATATTTGTAGCTTTCCACCTGTTTCAAAATGGAAACTTTTCGGCACGCTCATTTCTGAATCGAAAATTCGCTAGGTTGTCAATAGATTTATTTATAGGAACTAAAATTTGGCTACGCAAATTGTAGCATAAATCTATTTTCCAAACTACCTCAAAGTTTATTTTGAAAACACGTGT
>JAITGF010000014.1 GCA_031280795.1 Candidatus Ancillula prorhinotermitis
ATGCTTGACGAGAAGTATTTATTTATTAGATTGTCTCGATATTCGTTTGTATAGTGCTTGTATGCCATTAGTTCTCCTTATCTGTTTAGAAAAACTACGGAATTTTGTCTGCACCGCCAGTCTTCACGGAGTTGATAGCGAAATATCGAGATATACTACTTACAAAACACGAATGAACTCTTAGAGATATAAAGCACATTTCTGGGCAAAGCGCGCATGATCTGCTTAAAAATAAAGGGTAGGAAAGGAGTGACATTTTAGTTGTCTATCTACACTGTGCACTACGCGCCGATGCTGAATATGATATACTTTAGTTATGGTAAATGATAATGTACCCGAGTTCGGTTTTGGATGGGGGTTAGTGACTTTTGACGCTAAAAATAATGTACTAGATACTTACTTTCCAGAGCTAACCATCGGCGATAATAAGTATGCTGATACTGCAAAGCTTTCAGCTGAAGTAAAGGGCGTGCCTGATAGTTTGAAGTCTCTAGAAGGCGAAGACGCCTACCGAAGAGTTAAGCGCGTTGCAAAGTTCATAATTTCTAGCTTACAATTTGCGCCCGAGAGTACTGAAGATGTTTACCTAAGGCTCCATGCCCTCTCGATGCGACTTTGTGTTCCTAATAGCATTAATCTAGAAGGTGTTTACAATTTGCTAAACAACGTTGTGTGGACAAACTACGGGCCTTGTGCAGTTGAAGATTTTGAGACAGTACGTTTACAGCTAGCTAGTAAGTTTGGTCTACCGCCCACTGTTTTGTTGATTGACAAATTTCCGCGTATGGTTGATTATGTGATACCAAGTGGTGTGCGCATCGGAAATGCAGACAGGATTCGCCTCGGCGCGCATTTAGCTGAAGGTACTACTGTTATGCACGAAGGGTTCTGCAATTTTAATGCTGGCACACTCGGCACATCAATGGTTGAAGGGCGCATTTCTCAGGGAGTTACTGTAGGGGATGGTACCGATATTGGCGGAGGGGCGTCCATTATGGGTACTCTTTCTGGTGGTGGCGAAGAAGTAGTTAGTCTTGGTAAGCGCTCATTACTTGGAGCCAACGCTGGGCTCGGCATTCCACTTGGTGATGATTGTGTCGTTGAGGCTGGTCTTTACATAACTGCTGGAACCAAAGTTCTCTTTGAAGGGGAGCTGTTCAAAGCCCGTGACTTAGCTTTCGCGAACTCTTTGCTCTTTATGCGAAACTCCCAAACTGGCAAGGTTGAAGTTAAGCGGAGAAAGAATCATAAAGCCGGAGTTGTGTTGAACTCAGCCTTACATAGTAATAAAAACTCGCTGAGCGATAAAAATTAGGTGAAATTATCCAAGGTTTCGAAGATGAGTTAATTCGCTTAGAAGACAATTACGAAAAGAACCTGACACGCGCTACTAGCAAAAGGGTCACACCACCGCGCTCAAAACTACGTGGAACAAAAAGATCCAATGCTACTGGAGTGGTATTAGCTTCGCACCGCGGTCGTTACCAAGTCTACCTTGATGGAGTAACTCTCACAGCTGCAAGAGCAAGAGAGTTGCGCGATTTCTCCATAGTACCTGGTGACAATGTCGAGTTATGCATTGCTGAAGGCGCGTCCGACCTTAGCCGAATTGAGTCAATTTCAAAACGATTTAACGCCATAAAACGAACTAGCGATGACAGTAAAAGTAAAGCAAAAACTATAGCTGCCAACGTCGACCAAGTGGCTATCATCACGTCTACAACCGCCCCTAATATACAGCCGGAATTCATAAAGCGTGTGATATTAGAGTCTTTACTTCAGAAAGCCACTCCGTTTTTGATTATCACGAAGAGCGATTTAGCCAAACTCGATGAATCAATGCTACCCGATGATGCAAAGAATATCGAGCGATTTGACAAATCCACGCAGTATTTGGAAGTGTTAGAAAAACTTAAGTCTAAAAATACCGTCTTCATCGGACTTTCGGGGGCAGGTAAGTCGACTTTGATTAACCAAATCTTTCCAGATGCCCTACGTAAAACCTCAAGTGTTTCAGAAAATGGTGACGGGAAGCACACATCCACTTCTTCTGAGAGCTTCATATTCGAAGGTGGGTTAATAATTGACACTCCCGGTATACGTAGCTTCGGACTCGGGCACCACAATAAACAATAATGCATAGGCGCCCTGCAGACTTTTGGCAAATGTGTTATAATTTAAGTACAAAACACTTCTTGAAACGATATAGAGAAAGGAAAATATGGCAAAAATAATTGCTTATGATGAAGATGCACGCCGCAAAATGGAGGCGGGTCTTGACAAATTAGCGAACACTGTTAAAGTGACGCTAGGGCCTAAAGGTCGCAATGTCGTACTTGACAAAAAATGGGGCGCACCCACAATCACCAATGATGGTGTATCGATCGCTAAGGAGATTGAACTAGAAGACCCATATGAGCGCATTGGTGCAGAGTTGGTAAAAGAAGTTGCCAAGAAGACTGATGATGTCGCTGGTGACGGCACTACCACTGCTACTGTACTTGCCCAAAGCCTTGTGCACGAAGGCCTACGTAACGTTGCAGCTGGATCTAACCCAATTGCACTTCGTCGTGGTATTGATAAAGCTGTCGAAGCTATTGTTACCGAGCTAAAGAGCGCTGCAAAAGCTGTTGAGTCCAAGTCTGAAATCGCGGCTACTGCTGGAATTTCTGCCGGTGATAACGAGATCGGCGAAATCATCGCTGATGCTATCGATAAAGTGGGCGAAAAAGGTGTGGTTACCGTTGAGGAGGGCAACACTTTTGGAACTTCGTTGGAGTTCACAGAAGGAATGAACTTCGACAAAGGGTACCTTTCACACTACTTCGTGACCGACACTGAACGTCTAGAAGCTGTGCTTGAAGATCCATACATCCTACTCGTAGAAGGTAAGATTTCTACCGTTAAGGACTTCGTACCACTTCTTGAGCAGGTCATGCAGACTGGAAAAACGCTCTTCATCATCGCTGAAGATGTCGAAAACGAGGCGCTAACCACTCTCGTATTGAATAAAATTCGTGGAGTTTTCAAATCATGTGCTGTAAAAGCGCCTGGTTTTGGAGATCGTCGCAAAGCTCAGCTTGAAGATATCGCTGTGTTAACTGGATCTACAGTCATATCCGAAACTGTAGGCATCAAGCTCGAAAGTGCTACTCTAGATGTTTTGGGTACAGCTCGTAAAGTCGTCGTCACTAAAGATGATACCACTATCATTGAAGGTGCAGGCAAGAAAGAAGATATCGAAGCGCGTGCAAAGCAAATCAGCATTGAGTATGAAGCTTCTGATTCGGACTACGATAAAGAGAAATTGCAAGAGCGTTTAGGCAAACTCTCAGGCGGTGTAGCAGTCATCAAAGCTGGTGCAGCTACTGAGGTGGAGCTTAAAGAGCGCAAGCATCGCATCGAGGACGCTATCCGCAACGCAAAAGCCGCTGTCGATGAAGGCATTGTGGCTGGAGGTGGCGTAGCTTTGATTCAAGCTGCCCAAAAAGCGGAAAGCGCTGCAAGCGTAAAAGGACTCAGTGAAAACGAAGCCATCGGTACAAGTCTAGTCTTCAAAGCTGTGGAAGCTCCATTGAAGCAAATCGCTGAAAATGCCGGTCTCGAAGGTGGCGTAGTCGTTAATAAGGTGCGCGAACTTCCTTTTGGGCACGGTTTGAATGCTGCTACTGAGGAGTACGAAGATTTGCATGCTGCCGGTGTGAATGATCCTGTAAAGGTGACACGCTCAGCTCTGCAAAATGCTGCTTCGATTGCCGCACTCTTCATCACTACCGAAGCTGTAGTTGCAGACAAGCCAGAGCCACCCGCTCCTGCGGCTGGGCCAACCCCTGAAGAAATGGGATACTAAGCCCTAGCTCTTTACAGAAAACCCTCTCGAATTAGCACTATGCACGCGAGAGGGTTTTTTGCTATAATAGCATTAGACTATGCGGTCCGAAGATGATTTAGTCGCAGTTTTGCGCGACACTTTTTTGCCGACTCTAACCGGAGAGATACTTCTTGGCGTCGGCGATGATTGTGCAATCATAGATGCTCACTCCCCTTACGTTACTAGCACTGATCTGCTAGTTGAAGGAAGTCACTTCTATACAAATTGGCTCACCCCAGAAGATATAGCTAGGCGTACATTTATGCAAAATGTTGCTGATATCCTAGCGATGGGGGCAAGGCCGGTTGCAATTGTAGTAGGGTTAGTTTTACCACTCGAAGATATTAGGACACCTGATTTTTCGAGTCATGACTCAGCTTCATTTGTTACCGTCTCACGCTTTGAATGGACTCTACGCTTTGCAAACGCACTTCGCGATATTGCTATTGAAAATGATGTCGCTGTAGTTGGTGGCGATATTACAGTCGGGCGCGCAGCAGAGCAGTGCCTTATGCTATCTGGTACAGTTTACGGGGACCTCGATGGAAATGCACCGGTACTGCGCAGCGGGGCAAAAGCGGGCGATATCTTAGCGCTAAGCGGTGAAGTGGGCCTTAGTAATGCTGGCTACAACCTGCTTAAAGCGGGTATACATACTGGACGCATACCCTTTGAAGAAAAGGCGATTTCGCGATACAAAACTCCCCTACCGCCATTTTCAAGCGCTAAGTATGCGCGTCAACTTGGCGCGAATGCAATGCTAGATGTTTCAGATGGTCTTTATCAAGATGCTATGCGCATTGCAAAAGCTTCCGATGTGTCAATTGAGCTCTTCGCTAGAGAAAATATAAATGGAATTAATGACGATTCCGAAGTATCCGCGAATCAGTACTACTTTGGAGGCGAAGATCACGGTCTGCTAGCATCTTTTGATGCTAAAACGTTCAGTGAAGCCACAAGCACTTTCGGATTTACCCCAATTGGCAAAGTGCACGTCAAAGGAGATGCGCCTGTTTTCGGCTCAGAAATCGACACGCTGGAGAAAAGGGGCTGGGATCATTTAGCACACAAGGATAAGGAGAGTAGTTATGTTTGAAATGTTCGAAAACGGCAGTGCTTATGGCGAGTTTGAGGACAAGGGCAAACTATTGCTCATTGACGGACCATACTCGATGTTCCGCGCTTTTTATGGGTACTCAGCCGAAAGGTTTCACCGCAAAGACGGGGTGGCCAACAACTGCATCTATGGTGTGGCTCGCACAATTTTGCAGCTCCTACATCAAGAAAAACCTACACATATTGCTTTCGCCTACGATGTTTCGCGTGAGGGGCATCGAAGAGAGCTACTCCCCACTTACAAAGATGGTCGTAAAAAGACTCCAGAAGATCTAGTCGATCAATTTCCGTCGGTACGCGAGATGTTAGAGTATGCCAATATCGACGTTCTAGAAAAACGACGCTTCGAAGCTGATGACATCATCGCAACCTTATCCACTGAAGCCTCAAACCTGGGGTGGGATGTGCGTATTTTCTCCTCTGATCGAGATATGTACCAGCTAGTGGATAATCATGTACACATCTTACGCCCTTGCACTAAGAATGCCGGGTTAGAAGTTATGACTCCCGAGGCGGTTAGAAAGCGTTATGGTGTGGACGCTAAGCAATACCCAGAGCTACAAGCCTTAATTGGTGAAGCGGCTGATAATATTCCTGGTGTGCCCGGGGTTGGCCCAAAGACTGCTTTAAAGTGGATATTAGAATACGAAAGCTTAGAAAACCTACTTAATAACGCTGAGGAAATACCTGGAAAGATTGGTGATGCTTTACGAGAGCACAGTGATCAGGTGCTCTTAAACCGTAAGCTTAATCATCTTGTCCGAGATGTTCCACTAAATAAAACCGTACAAGACCTGCGCCTAAAATCCCCTAATGAGTCGAGTCTGAATAAGTTCTTCGAAGAGTGGGAGATGCCATCAATGATGAAGAGTTTTAAATGGTGATATGCCTAAAACTCCAAGCGCTCAGTGAGGGCAATCGGTGGCTCCCATTTATTAAAAGTGAACATATGAACGCCTGGAGCCCCAGACTCCAATGCCCTTTTACAGAGATCTTCCCAAAATGCTAGCCCTATTTCGCGGGCGCGCTGATCATCTGAATCGGTATCACAAGCATCAGCTAGTGACCTCACCAAATCATGTGGCGGCTTAATGCCGATATTTGCCTCGCAACGAAGCAGGCGCTCTGGTGACCAAGTCGGCAAAACACCTGCGATAATCGGTATGGTTACTCCTCGCTTCCGTGCTAAGCTGATAAAATCGTCAAACACTTTGGGGTCGTAATAGAGCTGCGTTATTGCAAAATCCGCCCCAGCATCTTGCTTTTGCAGTAGCCTTTCGACTTCACCTGATGCGCTAGTGCCTAAGTCGGGGTTACCGTCTGGGAAGGTTGCTACACCAATTACAAGTGGGCGGGTTATGGATTTGAATTTGTCTGCTTGGGTTTGCCGCTGGCGCTTTTTGTCAAGTGAGCGCAAAAGGTACGTTAGCTGGGCAGCATCTCGAACTAACTCAGTATCAGGGCCGATTTCATCTCTGTAACAGCTATTTTTGGGGTGGTCTCCCCTGAGCGCTAAGAATATACGCACACCTTTAGCTAGGAAATCATTGGCAATATCTTCAACGGCATCTTTTGGGGTATCAATGCACGTTAGGTGTGCAACTGGCAATATAGGTGAATCTTCAACAATTTTAGCATTGACTTCTAGCGAAGTTTTGCGATCATTACCTCCAGCACCGTATGTAACCGACAGGAAATCAGGGTGAGTTTTGGATAATTTGTCTACGCATTGCCAAAAATTGGGTGCACAATTTACATCCCTTGGTGGCATCAGCTCAAAGGAGAGGGTATGTGTACGTTGCACTACCTATAGTATAACACAAGGAAGCAATGCGCGCTAGTTAGGTTTCGCCAACATGATAAGCTTTTGCCACGCGTGCAAACAGGTACTAACTATGATATAATGGAGATATGAAAGAAAAAGATACGCGTAAAGCACAGAGAAGGTCAAAAGGCACTGCACGTAAGAGTAAGAGTGCTTTCGGTGAATCTACTGCCCAAAACGAGGGAAATGTCACCTCAAACGATTTTCCAAGTGATTTTCCAAGTGGTTTTAATGCCCAGACACTCCCGTCTCAACGTTCTCAAGTGCCCACAAATGCACCACTTACAGAAACGAGCAATACTGCAAGCCCTAGCAACAATGCTGAAAAATATGTTGGTGGGCAAGTTAGTCACAATGATTTGCAGCGTGCTGGTGATATAATCGCTCGTATCGAAGACATCTTTTCACAGAAAATTGTCGGGCAAGACCAAATGCGCATTGCTCTACTAACTACCCTAATTGCTGATGGGCACATTCTGATTGAATCAGTTCCAGGGCTAGCAAAAACGACTGCTAGTGAAACGCTTTGCTTAGCGATTCATGGTAAATTCTCCAGAGTTCAATGTACCCCCGACCTAATGCCAAGCGATATTGTCGGGTCGCAGATTTATAATAACTCAACAGGTAAATTCACAACACACCTAGGACCGGTGCATGCAAATCTAGTGCTTATGGATGAGATTAACCGCTCTAGTGCTAAAACACAGTCAGCAATGCTTGAGGCGATGCAGGAGCGGCAAACCACTATAGGCGAGGACACATATCAACTACCTGATCAATTCATGGTTATTGCCACTCAGAACCCTATTGAAGAAGAGGGTACATACGTCTTGCCTGAGGCCCAGATGGATCGCTTCTTACTCAAAGAGATTATCACCTACCCCTCCCCTGAGCAAGAAGTCCAGATTCTAGAAAATCTTATCTCAGGAAAGCTATCTGCACCTGCCTCAGGTTACCTTGCATCACTTGAGGATGTTAAGTTTTTGCAAGACCAAGCAAAGCGAGTATACGTTTCACCAGCCATTCTACACTACATCACATCACTTGTTTTTACAACACGTGGTGGTGGCCCGAACCCAATCGTAGGCCTAGATAAGCTTATCCGAGTCGGAGCTTCTCCGCGTGCATCAATCGCTTTTGTGCGCGCATGCCAGGCCTTAGCATTGCTTTCAAGAAGGTCTTATGTGATACCAGAAGATGTTAAGGACATGCGCTACGCAGTACTCAGACATAGAATTCTTAGAACGTTCGATGCTATGGCAGAAGGCGTGAATGTCGAAACGATCATCGATCAGATCTTCCAAGTGGTACCTGTTCCTTAAATCATGAAAAAAGCGTTTAAAAGGCATGGCAAGAGCTCGTCGAAAGATACTCAACACGGAGGTCTTCATGCACTTAGAAATGCCTTTTTTCTACCAGTTGTCAAAAAAACTGTTGGAATCACAGAAGGCGTACACCCTTCAATCTTCAAAGGCATGGGTCATGATTTTGAAGATTTTTCTCCATATCAGCCTGGTGATAACATCAAATTCATTGACTGGAAAGCCACTGCCCGCTCCCAATCGACAATCATCAAAAGATTTCGCGCTAATGCAAACACTAATATGGTGTTCGTCGTTGACTCGGGAAAAGAAATGTGCACAAGATCAACGAGTGGTGAACGTAAAATTGACGTAACTAGCACAATCTGTGAAACATTTGCGCAGATAAGCACAAAGCGCCTTGATGCGGTAGGCATTGTAGCAGGCGATCACAGTCGTATAATGAATGAAAGAGCAAAGTTGAGTCTCGGTGAAGTATCCATGATGTTAAAACGTGTCGAAAAGCTAGCATCTGACACTGGCCCGACAAGATCATATGATAGAGTATTACACTATGTTAGCCAATATTTTCAAAAACGTACTTTTTTGGTCTTGATAATAGATGAGGTAACAACCTTTAATGACGCTGAAGCGTTTGCATCGATTTTGCGCAAGCTGAAGGAGCGTCATGATGTATTTTTAATTACAATAAGATCCATAAACCCCTTTAAGCAGGTGTTGCCTAACTCGAATGGAAGAGCAATCGACATTTCGAATCATACATATCTACCATCCTTTTTTCGTAACGAAAAACTAGCGCGTATCACAAAAAAGAACATCACATACAATCGTAACAGTTTAATCAATAACGTAAAACGTATTGGGATACCCCATATAGATACTTTGGGGTCTAATGATTTCTATAAAAAACTTGCCAAGATTATGCAGCGTCGGGAGGTTTCAAATCTTAGATAGTATGAGCATCGTAGCAAGTAATCGAGCTAGTATAAACTTAAGCGCAAATTTGCCCGACGGGTTCTTCGCTCCTCAGCCTTACGGAATCTGGTTGCCTATAGTGACGCTAATCGTTGTTATAGTCATTGTATCGTTGCTCGTGGTTACATTACTAAACATCTTCAAATCTACTAAAGACTATATCAGCAATGTTGTTACCAAAAACACTACTTCACCTAAAAAGAATAAGGCAAAATGCTTAGCTTCACTAGAAAGAATTTATGAACTATATAAATTAGGTCAGCTAACTGATGATCAAGTTTATCTTGAAGTTTCTAAGAGTCTACGAATCTATGCATCTGAGCGCACAAATGTTGATTTCACATCTTCAACTAAACGCGATTTGAAAAAGATAGATGGAATTATTATCTTTACACAAACGATTGACAGGCTTTACGAATTGGAATTTGCAGATCGCAAAAACATTGCCGAGCCACTCACACCAGAAGGTGCAATTAACTTAGTCCAGACGGTGGTGAAAAAATGGTAAGTGCAAATATCACTCTTGCTTGGCCATTGGCCCTTGCAATATTTGGCCTAATTGTCTTTTTCGTTTTGGCATTCAAATATATAAATACCAAGTATAAATTGAACAATTTGCATATCATTGATAGAAGGAAAAGCTATTTTATTTTAAGTGATGTAGTCAGAGACCCTAACGGCAAGCTTGACAAGGAGCTAGAATCCGTTGAAAAGTCATTTCGAAGGCTAACTAGATTGCGGATAGTTTTTTTCGCAATTGCAATTACATCAGTAGCACTTCTCTGTGCTAGGCCAGCTAATATAAAACCGGTTAGTGAACAGCTGAGCACTCGCGACGTTGTGCTTTGCCTTGACGTTTCGGGGTCTGTCTTAAAATATGATAAGGAAATTCTTCTAGCATATAACTCAATCATCAATAGCTTAAACGGGGAACGTATTGCATTATCTATATTTAATTCTACTACTCGTACAGTTTTTCCGCTCACAAATGACTATTCGTTAATTAAACGCAGCATGGACGAAGCTATTAGTGCTTTATCATCAGTTGACCAAGAGTCCAATACAGCTAACACCCCAGAGTCAGACATGCACGAGCTATTGTATTTCTTGGCTGGAACTTCATCTAAGACAGAATATTCAAGCCTCATTGGTGACGGCCTAATGAACTGCAATACAACCTTCGATAATGCTGACGAAAACCGTTCGCGTGCAGTAGTTTTCGCTACCGATAACATTCTCTCTGGTACACCAGTCTACTCCCTGAGTGAGAGTGCGGAATACTCATTCGAGAATCATATAAAACTCTATACAATATATGCTGGGCAGACCTCTTTACAGGGGCAGGAAAATGAATCGCAATTAAAAAATGTAACACAAAATAATGGCGGTGATTATTATTTTACCCCCAAAGGTTCGAAATCAGTCCCAAATATTATCGACAGTATTTTAACAACCGAGCAAAAAGAGCTTAACCCCGATAATAAGACAATCATCGAAGACCGTCCTGAATTACCTCTTTATATACTGGTCGGTGTCTTTGGCATTTATTTAGTGATTTGCTGGAGGCTAAAACAATGACATTCCAACCGCTCCTACACCCAATTTTGATTGCACTGATTTACATTCCGCTAATATCTTTTTGTGTCTTGCAGATAAGAAAGGTTTCATTTGAAACACATGATAGTTCAAAGTCAACTTGGGTTAGGCGAGTTTTGATTGTGGTTTGCTTATTTCTTATAACTGTTGGACCGTCGATTAGTGAACCACAAGAAAAAACCACGCTGACTAATCTTGACGTTATCTTCGTAATTGATACCACCAGCTCAATGTCTGCTGAAGATGGATCATCTAGTAGCGACTCTACTATGGAGACGAGGCTAGCTACTGCTAAAAATGATATTGTAACCTTATCATATTTGCTTCCTCCGGCAAAATATAGTACAATCTTATTTAACTCATCCGCATACCTGCAGCTCCCCCTCACTGAAGATGTAACAATATTGCGCAGATATGTTGACACAATCACCCCAGAGATAAGTCGCTACTCTACTGGCACAAGCTTAATGACACCTTTTAGCACAATTAGCCAGACGATCGATAATGCCATTGATGCTTTTCCCAGAGATCGGGTGGTGCTGATATTTATGAGCGACGGCGATGACAACAGCGAATATCACGACTATTCCGATTACTATGGTTTTTCAAACGATATTTACGCCGGAGGAGTCATTGGATACGGAACTACGGATGGTGCTCACATGAAAGAGTACAGCGCAGACGTTAGTTCAACTATGAATCTACAATACGTTTTAAATGGCAAAACCGAGAATGTGCAAAATATGCAGAGTAATGTCGAACCAGCATATATTATGGATCCGACAACCGGACAAGAAGCTATTTCAAAGTTGCAAGATGAAAGTCTGAAAAGTATTGCTAAAAATATAGGCATTCCATACGTACATCGATCAGCTGAGCAAAGCATAAGAAATCTAGCAAACAAAATTCATGCTGACACTTGGAATGAATCCGCCTCTGCGCACCCCCAACTAATAACGAAACTTTTTATATGGCCGTTTTCGTTGTTAGTGGGTATTTTGATTTTAATCGAATTTGTTTCGAGGGTGATACGCACTTCTTCAAAAGGAGTAAAATGATACCACTACTTGTTCGCGCTATAAAATCAATGTGGAGTTTTTTGACTAAAGTACTACCACTTAAAATCGTCACACAAGCTGTAGCTCTCATATTTTTATCAATTCTGCTTTATATATCTCAATCATATTTGACACGCTACCTAGATATGAATAGCGCCATAAATGATTTTAACGCTAATGATTTTAATTCATCCTTAAAAAGCTTTGAAAATCCCCAGGAGTATGTTGCAGTTGAGTCGTGGAAGCAGTCTTTTAATGCAGGTGTTACAGACTATATGTTGAACAATCAAGATGATGCACGAAGTAAATTCGACCAAGCCAAATCTGAATCCGCATACCTAAATAGTGTTGAAATATCTTGCATGATTGATGTAAATATCGCCTTTTCTCTCGAAAAAAGTGGTGTAAGCATAAAAGACAAATCATCAAAAAATGCACAAGACTTGCGATTGGCTGCTGATTTTATTCTACAAGCATACTCACTTCGACAAAACATCATGAAAGACTGTCAACTTATCAATGCTCAAGACTTTAAAGCGAATAGTACCAATTCAGAGATTGACAAAAACCAATACACTGAAATGATGCAAAGCGCATTTGATATTGACGGTAAAAATGCGGATAGCGTAATTAGTGAAAGTAATGCTGGTATCAACTTTAAAGAAAGAGAAAATGAACTTAACGAATCGAAAGTCTCTCAAGATGAGCTCAATCCAAAGTTAAAACAATTAGTCGATGATAATGTACGTGCACAAATCGAATATCAAAATGCTCAGAATTTCAAAAATAAAACCAATACGCAAACAATTACACCCTGGTAACCAAAGTGAGGAGAAATATGGCAAAACATCTCGATTCAAAGAATAATCAAGCAGTGAAATTAAATAATTTAATTGAGCGTTTCCCTGTCTTGTCTGCTAGCCCCTTATTTGAAGGCGGCCGCTTTCCAGCCAAGATAGCAGTTGGCGAAATATTTCCAGTGAGTGCCAAAATATTTAGAGAAGGGCACGATTTTGTATCTGGTACCTGTGTCATTAAAGAAAAAAATGGTAAAACAGTCACATCGCACTCAATGAAACAAGTTGGTTTTGAAGGCGATGATGATTTCTGGGGTCTTGCTAAAGCTCCTGACATTCCTGGTGAATATAGTATCCACATCGAAAGCTGGTCTGATACATATCACACTTGGGAGCATGTTGCCTGGATTAAAATCCCCCAAAATATTGATATCGAGCTAGTTTTTGAAGAGGGTGCAAGAATTTTTGAGCGGTGGTCCAAATCTGCAAATATTTCCCCAAAAGATAGAGAATCTCTAAATGGTGTAGTAACAGTAATGCGCGATAAATCCTTGACGCCCGACAACCGCCTCGCTCGTGCCTCTAGCGATGATGTACACAACATCTGGGAAAAGACGCCTTTTCGTGAGCTGATATCAATTTCTAAGCCCCAACCATTAATTGCACAGCGAAAGCTATCTGCCTTCTCATCTTGGTATCAATTCTTCCCTAGATCCGAAGGTGCGAAAGTGTCAAAAAATGGTGAAATAACTCCTGGCACCTTTTCAACCGCATCAAAACGTCTTCAAGCCGTAAAGGATATGGGGTTTGACATTATTTATGTCCCCCCGATACACCCCGTCGGCAAAACACATCGGAAAGGGCCGAACAATTCACTAATCGCAAAAGACTCAGACCCAGGGTCGCCTTGGGCAGTGGGAAGCGCTGATGGTGGTCATGATGCGATAAACCCTGATCTTGGCACATTGCGCACCTTTAAGAACTTCGTAAAAAAAGCGCAGGATTTAGGGCTAGAAGTTTCCATTGACCTAGCACTGCAGTGCTCACCTGATCACCCTTGGATAAAAGAGCATCCAAATTGGTTTACAACTCGCGCAGATGGGACAATTGCGTATGCGGAGAACCCCCCCAAGAAGTATCAAGATATTTATCCAATAAACTTCGATAACGACCCAGATGGGATAGTGAAAGAGGTCTTAAGGATAGTCAAATTATGGATTGACGCTGGTGTGACTATTTTCCGCGTTGACAACCCTCATACCAAGCCCGTTTGGTTCTGGCAATACGTTATCGCAGAAATAAAATCCGAGCACCCAGATATTATTTGGCTCGCGGAAGCATTTACGAAACCTGCAATGATGAAGACGCTCGGATTAGTTGGGTTCGACCAGTCGCACTCCTATTTCCCTTGGCGAAACACCAAGCATGAGCTTGAAGAGTTTTTCTCTGCTATTTCTGGCGATGATGCATTCTGGTTTCGGTCAACGCTCTGGCCTTCTACGCCTGACATTTTGACGTCATATCTTGCAAGTAGCGGTACAGCTGGACATGCTATCCGTGCTGTTCTAGCGGCAATGGGCGGGGCGTCCTGGGGTATTTATGCTGGATACGAGTTGGTAGAGAATATACAGCGCGCAAACATGGATGGAACTTATGCCGAAGAGCATGTTGATTCAGAAAAGTACCAGATTAAAGTTCGCAATTGGAAGGATGTTTCGAAATATGGCATTGCCGACTTAATTTCCACTTTGAATCGAGTACGAAATAACCACGTAGCATGCCAGAATATGCACAACTTGAAAATTCACACCACCAATAACGACAATATCATTGCCTTCTCGAGACACCTTTCTGGTGAGTTTACAGTTGATGAAAAAGATGATACGCTGATAATTGTCGTCAACCTAGACCCACACAACGCTCAGCAAGGTACAGTTTATCTAGACTGGGGGGCGCTGAACTTGCCTGAGTCGTTTAACGTGTATGATGAAATTTCTGGAAAAGAATTTGAGTTCGGTCGCGATATATATGTAGACCTTGCCCCAGTGGTCGATGTCGCCCACATCTTTCACGTGAGGCATTAATGTTATGAGTGTTACGTACGCAACCATTTTAGCAGGTGGAGAGGGGTTACGCTTTGGTATTGACGAGTCTGGCCTCCCGAAGCAGTTTTCCAAAGTAAGTGGCAAAACCCTTCTTGAGCTCTCCGTTGAAGCCTTCAATACATCAGAAGTCGTCGACTACATAGTAGTGGTCACGAATGAACGCTATGTTAAAGTGACTAATCAGATTATCCAAAATCAGCGCTTCGGTAAGCTTGTAAGCATTATCCCCGGTGGAAAGACTAGATTCGAATCAAGTTTCCAAGGACTTAGGGCATGCGGGTATCATGCCGAAAACAACGAGATAAATATTGCCGAGTGCAAAGTTTTGATTCACGACGCTGTGCGTGCATTCGTCAATGAGGAAGTTATTGCTAACGTGCACAAAAAATTGCTCACAGCCGATGCTGTCCAACCGATTGTACCAGTGAATGAAACGTTAGTGCAGCGAGTTGGTCGTAGTTGGATTACTCAAAACCGTGATGATTTTGCAACAGTTCAAACCCCGCAAGGCTTTCATTTTAGCAAGATTTATGAAGCGTACCAGCATTCCATCAAATCCCCTACCTCCTCCTGGACTCCCACCGACGACATCTCTGTGATGCAAGAGTATGCTAAAGATGCTGTGATTGAAGTAACCAGCGGAGACCATCGCAATCGTAAGGTAACCTACCCCGAAGATTTGCCCGAGGAGTTACTTCAACCACTCGATAAATAGAGAAATAGTAGTCACTTATAAACACTTGATGAAAAATACTCTGCACGCAAATACGAAGTATGTTATACTGTAGATATGGGCGAAATAAAAGCTAAAGGTTCCCTTTATGGAGATAATAATCTTTCACTGCGCGCTACGCGGTATTTCCCGGTTATCGCAGGCCTTTTCTGCGGTTTTCTAGTACTTTCAAACATCTTAGCAGTAAAACCAATCACAGTTGGTTCTTACAACGATCTACTAAATCTATCTGCACTTCAGATTTGGCCCCTTGTTCTTGACGGAGGTGCGCTACTTTTTCCACTTACTTACATTATAGATGATGTTTTGAGTGAGATATACGGTTTCAAAACTGCTCGCAAAGTCATCTTTACTGGCTTTGCGCTAGAAATTTGCGCAGTCTTAATGATCTGGCTAGTCGGGCTAATGCCATCTACTTCCGACTGGGGAAATGAAGAGGCGTTCAATTCAGTCCTTGGATTTGTGCCACGAATCGTTTTCGCATCACTTTGCGCATATTTGGTGGGAGAGCTACTTAACTCGTTCGTATTGGTGAAGATTAAGCAAAAATGGGGAGAAAGAAGACTTTGGGTGCGCCTAATCGGGTCTACGCTAGTGGGCGAGGCTGCCGACACTTCGATATTCTGTACTATCGCCTTTTTTGGAGTTATTACTACCAGCGAATTCTTAAATTATATTATAGTAGGGTATATTTTCAAATGCTTAGTCGAAGTCTTACTGCTCCCGGTCACCTATAGAGTTATACGGTTCCTTAAGGGCAGTAAAACGGCATGAAAATGCTGGGGTTTGATACTGAAACGACTGGGCTTGACTTAAAGAATGACCGGATTGTAGAAGTTGCATTCACTCGTAAAAATACCGAAAAGTCAAGTGTGCGCGAAGCTGTAATCGATGTCGACCAGTGGGTAGTAAACCCTGGCATTAAGATACCTGAGTTTGTAAGCAATATTCATGGGATTACTGATGAACGTGCTCAAATTGAGGGGGTGAATGCGGCGGAATCTGCTGAGAAATGTGCGCAAATAATTACTGAAGCCGCTTCTGAAGGTAGGGCATGCGTCATATATAACGCTGGCTACGATTTAGGCATCCTAAAGTATGAGCTACTACGATATTCACTTCCCGACATAAGTGAACGTTTAGGGAGAAAATTCATTGAAATTGTCGACCCGCTGATCCTTGACCGCATACTTGACCCATATCGATCCGGCTCGAGAAAGCTTAAGGATGTTGCCACTCACTATAACGTTTCAGCTTTTGGAGAGTATCACCACGCTTCAGTTGACGCAATGATTACCACTGAGATTGCAACTAAAATGTTTCTACTATACGACATCATCGGCGAAATGAATTATGAAGAGCTTTATGAATTTCAAAACGAGGGAATGCGTAGGCATGTGCAGCAGCGTAACATCTGGGCGAAAAAAAATGGGAAACCATTGCACCGCGCAAAATGGATTAGTGTTTCGATCTAGTGCAAATTTGCTAGCTGCGAGAAGTTACGCGTCTTGCTAAAACTGCGATAGAATTAGGATGCAGCTCAAGAATGCCGTTTTTAGAAATGAAATTGCGTTCGTTTGAGCTCAGGATTATGTCCGGGTTCTTACCATCAAGACGAACTCCTACCGTCCTAGATATTTTAGAGAGGTTGCAAATGATTTCTACACCAGAGTGCTGAAGGGCTATAAAATCACCGTCTTCATCTTGCTCAACGCGTACTTTGATATCTCGGCTTAGAATCGGACAATCTGCAATATACTCTTTGCGAATTCGCATCAAATCCAAATACCAGTGGTGCAATTCACGGTGTGGGTCGCGCCCACTTTCGCCCCATCTTAACTTGCAGCTTTCAAAAGTGCTTCGTGAAATTGGGTCTGGAATTTCTACATTATCACCATAGAATTTATCCCACTCGAAGTCCCTAAACTCGTTTTCGCGTCCTCTTCTACAAGCTTCACGAATCGACTCATCTTGATAGTCAGCGAAGAATAAGAACGGCGTTGATGCCCCCCACTCTTCGCCCTGGAATATAAGTGGTGTGAAAGGTGAAAGCACGGTTAATGCTGCAGCAACTTTAATGCGAAATTCATCTAGTCTAAAGTTAGGCCTATCCCCTAGCCCACGATTGCCAATTTGATCGTGATTGGAAAAGCAGACTACAAATCGTCTCAAGTCAAAGTCTTGTGGGATTTTTGTGCCGTGCATCTTTCGCCGATATTTTGAATAGCGCTCATCATAAACCCAGCCCTGCTTTAGTGCTTTCGCTAGATCTTCTAAGTCACCAAAATCGGCGTAGTAGCCATTCTTCTCACCGGATAAATACGTATAAAGTGCATGATGGAAGTCGTCTGCCCACTGCATATCAATCCCATACCCACCAGATTTATGTGTCGTAACTGTTTTAATATCGTTTGCATCTGACTCGGCAATTAGCGTACAATGTTTACCAGAACTCACCTTATATTCTTCAAGCTTTGAGCTTAGCTCGCTCATAATGTGCGTTTTTGAGTCATCATGAATCTCGTGTACAGCATCAATTCTCAGGCAGTCGACATTATACACTTCAAACTGACGCATGGCATGATCAATGACCCAGCGGCGAACGCCTTCAGAGTGTGCTTGGTCAAAATTGAAGCTTGGACCCCAAGGCGTAATGTGTGCATCAGTGTAATACGGGCCGATCTGATTCATATAATCACCTACTGGACCCAAGTGGTTATAAACAACATCTAGGCAAATGCCCAAGCCCAAACTGTGCGCTGCTGAAACGAATTTGCGGAACTCCTCAGGTCCACCATACGCTTCGTGCACAGCATACAAATCTGCACCATCGTAACCCCACCCAAAGTTACCGTCGAAAGTTGAAATAGGCATTACTTCAACGATATTTACTCCGATTTCTTTCAAATATGCAAGCTTTTTAGAGGCTGCAGCAAATGTACCTTCTTTGGTGAAAGTGCCTACATGCATCTCGTAGAAGACTTTACCCATCGGGTCTATTCCACGCCAATTAATGTCCGTTGACTTGAATTGGTCTAGTGCTAAAGTGCGCGAGAATCCATCAACGCCTAATGGTTGCTTTGCGGAGCGAGGGTCTGGTACTAGCTGACCGCCATCAATGCGATACATATAATCTTTGTGCTCGGCGATATTCTTACTTGATACCCACCATCCACTTTCTCTAATCTCACCATCAATTTCCTCATCATCTGCACTTAGCATCGGAATAACTTTATATTGGGCACGTTTTATAGCATCATGTGCGCTCATAGCATCACCATATGTTTTGGGGTCAGCAATATATACATCTACTGTTTTTGCTGTTGGTGCCCAAACCTTCAGACGCCGTTTAATGCTTCCAGTACGAAGAGGTTCCAAAATGGCCACTGGGTATGATTCGAGAATCTTAGTAATCAGGGTATCACCAGCTTTGTAGATTGCACCAGTTAAGCAATCTCGCCAGCGATTAAAACCGCTAGTTAGTTTTGGTAAAGTGATCACATGATTAGCAAATCCATTATTGCGAAACAGGGTGCCTTCATAACGCGATGCAACTAAAACTACTTTTGGCGCACCATTTTCAGTCCTCGCAAAACTGACCACACAATCAGTCGTCGCAGAAATTGGTTTATACCCTGCTGATGCCCCAATGAAAGCATCTTTATATTTCTTGCGCAAGTTAAGGGCAAGATAGGTGATTGCCATTTTTTCTTCAAAGATATTATCTAGTTTTACGTCAATATTAAGAAGATGCATATTCGTATCATTTGACTCAGCATTAAAATTATATTCTGGATTTTTAATACGCTCAAGCATTCTGAAAAGGTTTTCGAAATCAACTTTTCGGCGGTTATCTGGATCGACAAGCATTTGAGAAAACGTTTCAGTGCCTTGGTAATTGTCGCAAACTCCTGGAATCAACAATTGAATCGCCTTTAGAGTCAAAACTGAGTTCCTCATCATGGGGTATTGCATCCGCACCCACTCCCTAAATGCTTCGATAACATTTTGATCATCAAGAACTTTTTTGGCAAACTCAAGATTATTTCGCTCGTAAAGCCAATTCACTTTGCGCCATGTAGTGAACATTTTCATTTCGCGCATTGACTTGGAAATAAAGCCACTCAAACGTTCAAATTCTATTGGGTGTCCACCGTCTTTATCGATGACCCATGTCCCCACAATTGTTTGCCACATAATATTTTCCACTAACGGGTCAACGTAAGGTGATTTATATGAGTTGGTAATATACTTTAGTTTATCGAGTAGGTCGATCCAAAGTTCGGTATTCTGAGATAGTACTGATATGCAAGCACGTACATCTGCACTTCGCTTAGTGTCATGCGTAGTCCCGGCAGTAAGCATATATGGCGACTGATTTTGAATCTTGGTAGCAAAAGCATGGAAGGAGTGCTGGGAGCGTGAGAAGTTATTCACTTCGCCGCCGACTTCACAAAGCGAAATCAAAGCATTATAGCGGTAGAAGGCAGTATCTTCAACGCCTTTTGCAGTCAAAGCAGTGCAAAGCTGGGCAAAACGATCAATGAAGAGCTTGTGCATTTGCTCGGTCTCATCATCTTCATATGATACTTCGGCTCGTAACAATTTGACTACAAACTCGAAAGTTGGCAAAACACGTGTACTTATTTTCGTAATGGCACTTTGCACAGACTCCTCAATGTTCTTTCGAACTTGCCCCGACATCTCCTTGTCAAGAAATATATATGGTCGGTAGACTGGAAAATCAATTAGCAATTGGGACAGGCAAGTTTGAAGTGATCTCCAGGGGTGATTATTGGTCCTGATATTAGACTTCGCGATTTCGCTGACAATATTCGTGAGGCGATGTAGATCAGAGTAGAGAATTGTGTTCAAGACTTGACTTTTTGACTTGCTTGAAAGTCGCAAAATATCGTTCATATCTTCTAGGCTAGCATTGAGAGTTGAAAGAGGCTCGACAACTGAGCGAATTGCATACGAAGATTTATTGACGTCTATCATTTTGGATGTAAGTCTCGATTGTCCATATTGGTTAACCATTAGATGCCCGATAGCGTTAATTGTCTCATACCCAGTAGTACCGCATGTGTACCAGTCTTTTTCTAGCTCTTCGCCAGGTTTGAGGATTTTTTCCACTACCACCCACGCACCGCCAGTGGCTTTGTTTAAGCGCTCCAGATAACCTTCGGGGTCAGAAAGTCCATCAATATGATCAATGCGCAATCCGTCAATAATACCGCTCTTAATTAATTCAAGTGTTAAGTAATGCGTTTCATCAAAGACTTCCTCCTCTTCGATACGCAGGGAAATCAAGGTCCCGACATCAAAAAAACGTCGGTAATTCACTTCTTCTTCACCGGTTTGCCAAAAGCTTAGTCTGTAATTTTGGTTTTGCAGTAATTCTTCTATGGGCAATTCTTGAGTGCCTTCTTTTATCGGCATACATTGATCTTGGTAGCGCAATATGAATACTTGAGAGCCGATTTCGTCGCCCGGGAAAGGGTTGTTTATTTCCTCAACAGCAAATTCATTTGCATCAATTACTTCGCCAATCCGTTTTTTCAATATTGGTAGTAAAATGCGATCATCTTCTAAGTCCCAGTCGATATCAAACCACTTTGCGTATTTAGATTCTCTACCATTTTGCAAAACATCCCAAAATTGCTTATTATCCCAAAGTGGTGTGGGTATCGCCATATGGTTCGGGACGACATCGAGAATTAAACCCATTCTGTGATTATGTACAGCTTCAGAAAGAGCCTTAAGAGCCTCCATACCCCCGAGCTCTTTGGAGATTTCAGAGTGATTTACCACATCATAACCATGCTCAGAATCGTGAGTAGATTGTAAAATCGGTGAAAGATATATATGTGATACACCGAGAGTGTGTAAATATGGTACAATAGCAGTAGCGTCATTTAGAGTAAAGTTGGCGCTTAGCTGTAGTCGATAAGTTGAAAGCGGTATCGGTTTACCAATTGCTGGCGTTCGATTTTCTGGTGTCTGAAAACGACGCATTCTAAACCTCAGGTCTCAATGCTTTGTAAAGACGTAATGAGCGCGCCTGTACGATAATGCTATTATTCGGATCAGTCGGGTAGCGATAGTCCTCAGTAATGAAACCTTCAGAGAGCATCGTGTCAACCACTAACTCCCACTTCTTTGCATAAGACTCGTCTGGAAGAGTGAACTCCATCTCTTCGTAATGACCATTGAACACGATTAAAAACGAATCATCAGCAATCGGAAATCCGTTTTCATCATGTGCATCGATTTTATCACCGTTTAGATAGAGCATGACAGTCTTTGAGAAATAGTCATTCCAACTGTCATTGTGCATTATATTCGCGTGATTGTCGAGCCAAATTGCATCGCCATCGCCTTTGAAAAAGTTTTTCTGACACAGCGCAGGATGCTTTCGTCGGTAATGTATAAGCTTTGAGGTAAAGTCATAGAGCTCTTTTTCAAATTCATCATGCTCCCAATTCATCCATGTTATTTCATTATCTTGGCAATACCCATTATTGTTTCCATTTTGAGTGCGCCCGTATTCATCACCATGCAATATCATCGGAATACCCAGTGAAAGGAAAAGCGTAGTTAGGAAGTTCTTTTTCTGCCTTTGACGCAATTCGATTACGCTCTCATCATCAGTAGGGCCTTCAACGCCGCAATTCCATGAACGATTATGGTTTTCCCCATCATTGTTGTTTTCACCATTAGCCTCGTTGTGCTTATCGTTGTATGACACCAAATCATTTAGCGTGAATCCATCATGTGCAGTAATGAAATTGACTGATGCCACCGGTTTACGACCGTTGTGGGCGTAAAGGTCCGAAGAACCTGTGACGCGAGTAGCAAAATCGCCTAATGCACCATCTTCGGAACGCCAAAAATCGCGCACCACATCACGATAGCGCCCATTCCACTCTGACCAGAGGTTGGGGAATCCTCCCACTTGGTAACCGCCATCGCCTAGATCCCATGGCTCAGCAATGAGCTTTACCTGGGAGATGACTGGATCTTGCTGGATGATATCAAAAAATGCGGAAAGTTTATCGACGTCATGAAATTGTCTCGCCAAAGTCGCTGCTAAATCAAACCTAAAGCCGTCAACATGCATCTCTTGTACCCAGTACCGAAGTGAATCCATAATCAGTTGCAATGCGTAAGGAGAACTCATCAAAAGCGAATTGCCAGTTCCTGTGGTATCGAAATAGTGCTGGGAGTCACCGAAGACCAAACGGTAATACGCACTATTATCAATCCCCTTAAATGACAAGGTTGGTCCAAGATGATTACCCTCAGCAGTGTGGTTGTACACAACATCGAGTATCACTTCGATGTCGTTATCGTGCATAACTTTAACCATCTGCTTAAATTCGTTTACTTGCTCGCCCAGATCTCCATAAGCTGCGTACTTATTGTGTGGTGCGAAAAAACCAATTGTGTTATAACCCCAATAGTTATTTAGCCCCCTATCTTTAAGCGATGGGTCGTTAATAAATTGGTGTATAGGCATTAATTCCAAAGCAGTGATCCCTAGCTCCTTTAGGTACTTTATCACGCATGGGTGGGTCAACCCCAAATAAGTACCACGCCAATCTTCAGGGACATCTTTCATGAGCTTTGTCATACCTTTGACGTGCGTTTCGTAGACTACAGTATTTGAATAACTGTGCTTTGGCGGGCGGTCATTACCCCAGTCGAAAAATGGTGACACTACTACAGACTTCATCATATGCTTCGCCGAGTCTAGATTATTCACACTCTTAGATTTTTTGGGGTCGAAAAAATAAGTGTACAGCGATTGGTGTCCATCAATTTCACCGCTGATGGCTTTTGCATACGGGTCAAGCAGTAGCTTATTCGGGTTACACCTTTCGCCATGTGCTGGATTCCACGGCCCATATATACGATAACCGTACCGCGTTCCAGGGTCAACTCCCTGCACATAGATGTGCCATATAAAATTGTCTACTTCGGTAATTTCTATACGCGTCTCGATATCGTCTTTAGAGAAAATGCACAACTCGACCTTTTGAGCGACTTGGGAATAGATAGCGAAATTTGTACCGTTGCCATCATAATTTGCGCCTAGCGGATATCTTTCACCCGGTCTTGTCTTCATGCTAAACATTTGGAACCACTTCCGCCTTTATCAGCCCGTAGATATAACAGTCCGTCAAAGCCTCCCAAGATGATTCAACTATATTGCCACCTACACCAGTGGTGGTCCAGCTATGATTGCGCACTTTATCGTAGCACGTAATTAGCACCCTAGTTATTGAGTCAGTCCCGTGGCTTGTGTCAAGTAGACGTACGCGATAGTCAGTCAGCTCCATATCCGCAATGCGCGGGTACACGTCAGAAATTGCTTCACGAAGCGCAGCGTCTAAAGCATTTACAGGTCCGTTACCTTCTCCAGTGGCAATCACACGCTTTCCGCCAGCTTGCAGCTTCACAGTTGCCTCCGAAACGGCTTCACTACCACGAGGGCCTTGTCGCTCTGAAATCGTACGCCACGACTCAACTTTGAAGAAGCTATGTTTCTTGCCAAGTACTTCACGTAATAATAACTCGAATGAAGCGTCTGCGGAGTCAAACGCATAGCCAGACGCCTCCAAATCCTTAACCTTAGAAGTCAGCTCAGTGATGATTTCAGGGTGTTCGCCTAAGTTGAAACCTAACTCGTCAGCTTTAAGGGTGATCGAAGATCTCCCAGCCATTTCGGACACTATCATCTTCAAATCGTTGCCCACTAAAGAAGGGGCGATATGCTGATACAAATCAGGGTCGACTTTTATCGCTGAGGCGTGTAAACCGGCCTTATGCGCAAAAGCAATGTCACCAACGTAGGGCTGGCGTACATTCAGGTTGATATTAGCAATTTCGGCGATATTGTGTGCCAGATTAAACGACTTTGATAAGTCAGGCACAGTTTTGATACCTAGTTTCAGCTCCAGATTTGCGATGACTGTCAGTAAATTAGCATTTCCAGTACGCTCACCGTACTCATTTATGGTACCTTGCACATGCGCAACGCCTGCCTGGACTGCGGCAACACTATTAGCGACCGCGCAACCAGTGTCATTGTGTGCATGGATTCCTAAGTACCTCTCGCCATGTGCATCATTTGATATAGGCACACCATTTGCTTCTAGATATATGAACAAATCGCGCACCACTCGTGAAACGTCTTCAGGAAGTGAGCCACCATTAGTATCGCACAACACTACGCAGTTTGCCCCTGCGTTAAAAGCGGCTAACACTACCGAAAAGGCGTAGTCTTGATTGTGGGTGACGCCATCGAAGAAGTGTTCTGCATCGACAATTGGTTGAGCCCCATTATGCATTATCTGGCGCACAGTATCGCAAACCATTTCAAGATTCTCGTCCATAGTTGTCTGCAACCCCTTTTCGACGTGCCATACATCAGACTTGGCAACTACGCAGATTCTTGATGCTTCGGAGTCAATTAGTGCTCGCACTTGCGGGTCGTCAGAAGCCTTCATACCGGGCTTGCGAGTCGCCCCGAATGCTATAAGGCTTACATTGGGCAACTGTGACTTAGCCTTGGAGAAAAATTCAGTATCTTTGGGTATCGCGCCTGGCCAGCCGCCCTCGATGAGCTCGATGCCAAAATCGTGCAGCATGGTTGCGATATTCATCTTATCGGCGATGGAAAAGTTAACCCCTTGTTGCTGGGCACCATCGCGTAAAGTGGTGTCGTAAATCTCAATCTTACGCATACACTAATTATACCATAATTTCAGAGCGCGCGTAACGTATTGTGCACCTGATATATATGTTACCGCTATGGCGGCAATGAGAATGCCCCACGCCATATATACACACCATACTGGTAACACACCAAAGGGTGATAAAAAGACCATCAGCGAAACAGTCTGCAAGAAAGTTTTTAACTTGCCCATTTTACTTGCTGCTATGACTTTCTTCGCTTTTCTTGCAACCACCATGCGCAAAAACGTGATGCCAATCTCTCGAAACAGTATCAAAACGCTTACCCAAATTGGCATTATGCCTACCAGATTCATTACTATCAAAACGCCACCAAGCAGGAGCTTGTCTGCGATAGGGTCTAGCATTTTACCAAGCTCAGTTATCTCATTTCGTGAACGTGCTAAGTACCCGTCAAGATTGTCTGAAAGTGATATAATCAAAAAGATGATAAAAAGAATAGCCGATGGTACAATTTCATTAGGGTTTGCATTCTTTAGGGAGAAAACAAGCACAAGAAATGGTAAGGTCACCACTATACGCAATATGGTAACCGCATTTGCCAGTGTCATCTAGGTGCCGATTTCTCCTTTCTCCGCTTTGAGCGCGATATCATCTCGGAACTGCATACCATCAAAATGAATCATCTTGACGTAATTATATGCCCTCTGGCGAGCCAACTTCAAAGTGTCGCCCTTTCCCACCACTGAAAGAACTCGCCCACCATTAGTTTCAATTTGCCCGATGTCAGAATCAGCATACTTAGTGCCGGCTTGCAAAATGATTGCACCTTTACTTGAAGCGGCAGTCACTCCAGTAATGACATCACCTTTGCTTGATGATTCTGGGTACCCGCGACTTGCAAGCACAACGTTACAGTAGTAATCAGATGACCATTGTAAGTGAGTATCTTTAACAAGCTCGCCTTTGCTTGCCGCAAGGAGCAAGGGGGCGAGTGGAGTCTTCAGGCGCTCTAGCACGACCTGGGTTTCCGGGTCTCCAAAGCGTACATTGAACTCGATAACTTTGACGCCTCCTTTTGTCAAAACCAGGCCTGCGAAGAGAATCCCCACAAATGGCGTACCGCGGGCAGCCATTTCGTCGACAACTTTCTGGGCGATATTTTCCGTGCACCACTTTGTGCTACCATCAGGCAGCCAGCCTAAAGGGGTGTAAGCTCCCATGCCACCAGTATTCGAGCCCTTATCACCATCGAAAATACGCTTGAAGTCCTGGGCAGGCTCGAGCGCAAGTGCAGTGGTTCCGTCGCAGATGAAGAACTGCGAAAACTCAGGCCCGTCTAGGTATTCTTCAACGATGACGAAACCTCCACTGTGGAAAATCGCTGAGGCGTGCGCTTCAGCTTCGCTTTTCTTATCGGTCACTATCACACCTTTTCCAGCCGCTAAACCATCCGCTTTGACGACATAGGGGTTACCGCTAGAATCAGCGTTCAGAGTTTTGACTAGCTCCGACATTTTGGTGCATTTTATAGCCGCACCCGTGGGCACTCCGGCAGACTCCATAACTTCTTTAGCAAAACTTTTGCTTGACTCTAGTTGGGCAGCACTTTTGCTCGGCCCAAATACAGCCACACTCGGAGCAGATAGTCTAATATCGTCCACTACCCCAGCAGCTAAAGGCGCTTCAGGACCGATTATCGCCAAGTCAACATCTAGCTTCAGGCAAGCCTCGGCGATTTTCTTACCATCGGTTTCAGCAATATCCGCCTGCAAGAGTTCCGAAGCATTTTCGGCAAGATCAGCAATGCCCGGGTTTGCACCAATGCTAAAGAGTTTATGCGTGTTCTCCTTATTCAGCGCGCGCAAAATTGCATGCTCGCGAGCACCGGACCCTACCACCAAAATGTTCATATCTCTATTGTACCACAAAACTTAAAGGTGTGCGCGGCATTTAATGGCAAAAGGTGACTGTTTTCGAGTGGATTGTAAGTGGCAATGACCATTCTTCTAGCATATCGTCTTGACCTAGATAAATAAAGGGGAGCTGGCGATTTGACACAGAATCTGGGTCAATACAAACGCTTTGCTCAGGGGTGTTTTTTATGAATTGTAAAGCGCGTGAGGCCTTTGCGTGGTAAGATATTTCAATATATGTAAAGTATATCAAAACTAAAAATGATGTAAACAGAACGATTCCGCTAATGATAAAATATTTAGAGCTGTTGTATTCCTTTAAAAAGACATCTTTAAACAATAGTAGAACGAGGACTATTCCTAGTATGTAAGCCGGACTGTTGAGTCTTATCGGGTATACTATTTGGGAAAATAATAAGGTGTGGATGACGCAGAAGGTCGTAAATAGCAAAAACAGTCTTCTATCGCTATTTTTTAGCTTAATCTTAACACCCATAATTTTTGCAACAAAGAACATTAATACAGCTAATAAAAGAAGCGGGACCAGTATAATTCCAAAATTAATTACATTATGCTTAGCTATTTTTATTAGGCTACCAATGGGGTTTTCAAGTACATTTGCAAAGGAAACGTAATCGTAGCTAGATGAATAGCTTGGATTCGAAGCGTAATTATCGATTGAGGGTACTGTCACATTCACGATGATTGTACCAATCAGCACACCGACACACCCCCAGAATTGCCATTTTTTGACAAGGTTTACAAGGAAGCGTCTGTCGATACACATTGAATAGCTACGTGCATTTATAAGTAGAATCATCAGGTAAGAAACCAAAAAGGCGATAGGGGTTATATTTGACGACCACCCAAATAAAAGTCCACAAAGCAACATTACAACACTAAACCAAGGGCTTCTTGGTATTTTCTTGTAGAGTGAGGCAAAAAAATGGGGGCAGAATAATAGCGGCAAAATTGTAATGGGTAGGTAATTATGAATCATAGAAAACCCACGGTAAAAAGTCCTGCCAAATGGTGAGATAATTATGCATAAGAAAATAATGCAAAAAAGAATCGAATCAGATATCTTTAACCTTGGTCGGCGCGTTAAGACTAGTGCAGTAGCTAAATATAACATCATTATTGCAAGAATAACGTCAATAATGCGAAAGATAGTATCAATGCCAAAATTATACTGGTAATCAAAGAAGTTAATCACACCCATCGTGTACATGTCAGGCCAGCGTCCATGGGCATTAAAGGCTTCTAGGGCATCGGAGAGAAAATTGGACGAGGTGTTCGCCCCTTGAAGAATATCTTCGGCTGAAGTCGTTATCAAAAAATAGGCACATGTGAAAAATAGTACTGGGATTAGGTAAAGCAAGACGCTTAATACGGTACTAACAGTCGGTCTTGAAATCTTTGGTGATACATTTATCGGGATATCATTCATTACCATAATCCATCTCTAAGCATGTCGTGAACATCACCTAAAAGAGATGGCGACCCGGGATGGCATCTAGCAAGTGCTTCGTGTACTCTTGGCAAGGGTTAAAGAATACATCTTCTACAGCGCCCTTTTCGACGATTTTACCATGCTCCATCACTACAACGTTATCAGCTACTAGGCGAACCACTGCCAAATCATGCGTGATAAAGAGGTAAGTAAGGCCTATTTCGGTCTGCAAATCGTTAAGCAGGGTTAGAATTTGCTCCTGCACCAAAACGTCAAGTGCGGAAACTGCTTCATCGAGCACCATTAGCTCGGGGTTCACTGCCAAAGCACGCGCGATCGCCACTCTTTGGCGCTGCCCACCACTTAGCTCACTAGGGTATCGATGCATAAGTGAATTAGGTAGCTTCACCATATCAAGTAAATCACGCACTCTAGCATGACGAGAATTCTTATCACCTATTTGGTGGACCTTTAGCGGCTCCTCAATCGCTCTACCTATGGAGAACACTGGGTCAAGCGAACCATACGGATTTTGAAACACAGGCTGCACGCGTTTACGGTAATCTTTAGCACTGCGTTTATTACTCATGACTTTAGCTAAATCGTTGCAGTCAAATTGAATCTCACCCGAAGTCGGCTCAAGAAGGCCTAAAATCATATTCGCAACTGTCGATTTACCTGAGCCCGACTCCCCCACAATCGCTGTAGTTCTGCCTTGACGTACCGAAAAAGTAACGTCATCAACAGCTTTGAGCACCTCTTTCTTACCACGCAGATTAAACTCTTTAGTTAGATTGCGCACTGTGATCAATTTCTTACGCCCACCCACAACGTCAAGGTCTTGCAACTCACCATCTTTTTCAGCACTGAGCTCATCGGGGGTTTTTTTCGACACTAAACGCGTTGAAGCGATTGAAGGAGCCGCAGCAATCAACTTCTTTGTGTAGGGGTGCTGTGGGTTATTGATAATCTGTGCGCTAGGTCCAGACTCCACGATTTTGCCATGATGCATCACAATTAGCTTTTCAGCGCGCTCCGCTGCAAGCCCCAAATCGTGTGTGATGAATAGCACAGCTGTGCCCAAATCTTTGGTGAGCGAATCCAAATGGTCAAGTATCACTTTTTGGACAGTGACATCAAGCGCAGAGGTGGGCTCATCAGCGATTAGTAGCTCAGGCCTTGAAGCCAAACCAATGGCGATAAGTACACGCTGGCGCATCCCGCCCGAAAATTCATGTGGATACTGCTTCATGCGGTCAAATGCATCTTGGAGGCCAGCATTTTCGAGCAGTTTAGCAGCGCGCTCCTTGATTGCTTTGGAGTTCAATGCTTTACCGCTTTCATCTTTTGCACCATTTGCTTTTAGGGCTTCTTCAACCTGAAAACCTATTTTATAAACGGGATTCAGATTTGACATCGGATCTTGTGGGACTAAGCCGATTTTCGCCCCACGGATTGCAGTATAGTCCTTTTCGCTAGCAATAGAAAACTCTTGTCCGTCAATCTCAATACTTCCACCGCTGACTTTTCCGGTACCTGGTAAAAGCCCGATGATGGCATGTGCAGTTGTCGATTTGCCTGAACCTGACTCCCCCACTATACCCACCTTTTCCCCGGGGTAAATGTCAAAGGAAACGCCATTTACAGCACTAATAGCCTTCTTTTTATTGGCATCAGCGCTAAATTTTACTTCAAGATTTTCAACTCGGACAATCGGCTTCAATGCGCTATTCATCGTTGCCTCCTTTTGGGGTCAATTGCATCAGAGATAGCGTCCCCCATGAATATGAATGAAAGCACTGTGATTGCAAGGGCGGTAGAAGGGAATAGCAAAAGGCTTGGTGTCACCTGTAGCTGCGATTGGGCGTTGGCAATATCATAACCCCAAGAAACTGTTGAGCTGCCCATACCAAGACCTAAGAACGTCAGGCCAGCATCAGCCACAATGAAAACCCCCATCGAAACGGTTGCGGTGGCAATAATCGGGCTGATAGCGTTGGGAAAAACGTGTTTGAATAAGATGCCCACTCGAGATACACCAATCGATTTTGCTGCTGTAACGAACTCTTTATTTTTCTGCTCTAGCACCGATGAGCGCATTAGACGCGCAGTGGTGGTCCAGCCAAATATTGAGATTACTAGAATCATTTTCCAAATCGACTCAACATCGCGCAGAATCTGTAGAATTGCGACGGCACCTAAGATTAGCGGCACTGCGAAGAAAACTTCAATCAATCTAGATATAACAGCATCGACCCATCCGCCTAAATATCCTGCTAGAGCACCCATCACACAGCCTACACCAACAGAGATTAATGCTGAAAAGAAACCGATCGCTAAAGATGTTTGTGCACCGAAAATAAGCCTTGCATACAAGTCACATCCTAATAAAGTCGTACCCAATACATGCCCACCTTCGCCTGGGCTAAGCTTCGATTCATCGATTAAGCATCGAGTGGGGCTCGCGGATGTGAAAAGATTTGGAAAAAATGCCACCATAAGTAATAGTAGTAGAATCGCCGCCGAAATGAAAAAGAGCGGGTTTCGCCTTAACCCTTTCCATACTTGATAAAGTGCACTTTCCGGTTTCGCTTTCAAATCCACAGCGTCGACAATTTCAGACCAGTCACTACAATCGGCAACAAAATGTGACGAGTTAACCTGCGTTACGTTACTCTCTGTTACATTATTTTGCGTTAAATTATTTTTCATGACGAATCCTCGGGTCTAATACAGCGTATAGAATGTCGATTAATATGTTGGAAATAATATACACAATCACCATTAATGTGATAATAGACACTACTAGTGGGCCCTCACCGAGCTGAATGCCTTGATATAGCTGATAACCTATACCTTTGATGTTGAAAATTGCCTCAGTTAGCACAGCTCCACCAAGCAAGACTGCCAAATCGCCACCAACATAAGTGACTACTGGGATAAGTGAGTTTCGGAGCACATGCACAATGCTTACACGGCGCATACTTAAACCTTTCGCCCTAGCGGTACGCACATGGTCTGAAGAGAGATTTGCTTGTACAGATGAACGTGTGAGCCGACACACGTAAGCAATTGAGGAGCTAGCTAGCACTAATGCTGGTAGCCACATATGGGCAATATCAATGTTATCCCCCACCGTTGCAAAGGCAACATGCCAGCGCATGCCTAGGTAAAGCTGGGAGATAAATCCTAGCACAAATGTCGGGATCGAAATTAAAACCAACGTGAAAACTAAAACTGTGGAGTCAAATATACCACCTTTGCGCATGCCGACCCAGATACCGATACCTACTCCTATGATGATTTCGAATACAACTGCTAGTAGAGCCAAAAATAGCGTGTTCGGAAAAGCTCCAGCAATGATATCATCGACACTGCGGCCCGAAAATGTCTTTCCAAAATCACCAGTGAAAGCATTCTTCACGAATATAAGGTACTGAACGATGAAGGGTTTGTCGAGATTGTATTCCGCTCTAATAACGCCAAGGGCCGCGTCAGTTGGGCACTTTTGTCCGCACATTGCGCGGATGGGGTCGCCTGGCATTGCAAATACGAGTGCGTAGACTAATAGAGTCGATCCTAGAAGCACTGGAATCGACTGTGCTAAACGCGTTAATACGTATCTACCTATATACCCTTCCCCTCTTTAATAATATCCACCCCCTCGCTAAAGGAGGTGGATATGATTTTCCAAAGACTACTTAGACATATTTAAATAGTCTGGAGCGCCTTTCCAAGTGTATGCAACATTTTGCACCTTTGGAGAGTATGCGCCTTTATTGTATCCATATGTTGTCGGTATCACAGGAAGATCTTTAATTAAGATTTCTTGTGCCTTAACGTAAAGCGCATTTGCAGCATCAAGTGACTCTGCTGTAGCAGCATCTAAAATCAATTGGTCGAATTCAGGGCTGCTATAATCCCAGTAGTTAGAATCTGCATCCGTAGTGTAAAGTGGCTGCAAGTAGTTTTCAACTGATGGGTAGTCTGGTTGCCAGCCGGCGCGAGCAGCACCCTTTAGCTCACCTTTCGCGCACTGTTGAAGCAGTGTTTTGAAGTCGGGCGTTGGCACAGCTTTCGAAGTGATACCGAGCACCTCATTAATTGAGTTTGCATAAGCATCAAATGCTTCTTGTCCACCTGAATCGCCATTGTAGTAGATATCGAATGACTCATCGTCACCCCATGGATTGATTCCGTCGGCTTCTGCCCAAAGCTCAGCTGCTTTAGTAGCATTATACTCAAATACCCCATCATTTTCGATCGGCTCTGCTGCACCATTGATCACTTCGACATCAGGCGCAAATCCTTTGGGCACTGCCCCGAGACCGTAGTTCAATTTTTCAATGTACGAAGGTCGGTTTAGAGCAAGTGAAATCGCTTGACGGCGAAGCTTACCCTCGTCATCAAATGCAAAGTGCGGCAAGTATGCCGGAATGCCAAATGATTGGAAAGCAGGTGTTTCTTCAACTACCCACTGCACATTTTGGTCATCCTTATATTGCTGATAGTTTTCAGTCTTAGTAGTTTCAACTGCATCAAGGTTGCCCGCAAGGACATCAGTGAAGGCAGTGTCACTTGCATTTCCGGAGTAGACAACAAAATCAACGCCATTATTCGCAGGTTTATTTTCCCCTGCATATGTATCACTTGGGCGAACCTCAAGCTTTGTATCATGCTCCCAAGAAGTTAGCTTGTATGGTCCGTTGCCAATTGGTGCCTCACCGAATGCCTCTGGATCGTCGAAGAATGACTTTGGAAGTGGATCAAAAGCTGTGTAGCCAAGGCGAATCGGAAAAGTTACACTTGGCGCTGATAGAGTTACAGTGAATTCAGTATCACTTACCACATTAAGGCCAGACAGTGTCAAATCAGCAGTAGCTTCGTCTGCGGAAACTTCGTCAAAGCCCTCAATGACATCAAAGAAATATTGGTTACCTTGAGCGTTCGCAGTGTTTGCGGTGTAGTTCCATGAATCAACGAAACTTTGCGCTGTCACAGGCTCGCCGTTTGTAAACACCCAACCATCTTTGATTTTGATATCCCAGGTCTGGTTATCATCAGACGTAATTGAATCAGCAACCTCATTTACGGGGTTACCATCTTTATTATACTTGACTAGTGGCGAAAAAATCAAATCGATAACATTTCCACCGCAAGTTTCACCAGTATTACCGGGAACTAATGTGTGTTGTGGCTCGCAACCATAAGCTCTAATAATGCCATCACTTGTAGCAGCTTCTTCCTTGCTTTCACCGCAGCTTGCTAGAGTAACACTTGCCACAGCGATCAACACGAACGCTGGCAGTATACTTAACAACTTCTTTAGTTTACTGTTCATATATCTCCTTTTGTAACTAATATTTCAATTATACCACATCTTTTTGCGACGCGCGTGCCTTAGGTAGGTTCTTTTGTTACAATTGTTAAGTACTCTTGATTGCCTTTTGTGCCTTTGATGGGGGAAGGTGCGGTAAATATTGGCATCAGCCCAGAGGTCTTAAGGCGTTCGTGAATATCTGTAACTGCTTCCATGGCCAATCTCTCAGACTTGACAACACCGCCGGTCTTGGATAGCTTTGCTTTCCCGATCTCAAACTGTGGCTTTATAAGCACAATAGCTTTACCATCATCTTTGAGCAGGGATTTAATCGCTGGGATAGCAAAAGCCACCGAAATGAAAGATATATCCACCACGATTACATCGAACTGCGATAGTCGATGTATCGCTTCACTAGCTTCCGTAACATGAGGCATGTCAACTGAAGCCCCAGCTGATATACCGACACCAGCCCAGACACTATCTAAAACACCGCTTTGAATCAAAATGCTTTCAAAATCACTTCTTGATTGTACATCTCGAATATTGACACCTTCTAAGTTGATGACGCGCTCATCTTGGAGTAATGAAGCATCTAACTGACCATGCCCCACATCTAATGCCACCACACACTTAGCGCCACGATTCAGCAAGACTTGAGTAAACCCACCAGTGCATGCCCCAATATCTAGACATACCTTTCCTTCCACATCTACAAATCGCGCAGAATCTTCCTGGTGATCAATAGGCAAATCAGTAGGAAGATCGACAAGCAAATCAGCTGGCATGCCGCTAGACGAATCAGCAGCAAAACCCCTCACCCCAAACACTGCATCGAGCTTGTGAGCAGCTCTTGAAACATATCCTCCACCCACCTCTAAAACCTCCACCTTAGCTCCATTTACATTGAAGCTTGGCTTTGTGCATGTCTTACCATCAACTTTCACATAGGCGTTTCGAATCATTTCTGAAGCTTTATTGCGCGATTTGCAATAAGCATTTTGAGTCAAATAAACATCTAGTCGCATTACTACCTACCGCGCTAGTTGTGCGTCAATATTCCGACGAGTGCCAATGGTTTGGGGTAGCTTATATGACAAATAGTCGTAGTATTTTCCATTTCTATCTTTAACGCCAATTTGCTCACTGTTAAAACGACCAGCGAGCTTGAATCCTAGGCGCGATGCTAACTTTTGCGATTTTACATTATCGACATGGTGGGAATACCCAATCACACCATCTTTTGTGTAGTTAGTCTCAAGAGCATATTTAATCATAGCGCTCACACTTTCTAAAGCTACGCCTTTTGCGTGTGTTTGGGGGTCAATCCAGACGCCGATACTATCAAGGCCTTGATCTTTTCGAAGCTCCACACTGCCAATCACTGGCGACCATTGATGAGGCACACTTCTAGGAGCATTATCGCCACCTTCGCCGGCGTTTTTGTAGCGCACCGCCCAACGCAGGTTGCTACCGGACGCCCATTCTTTTGTAGCAAGATTCACAAAAGCTTCAGCATCGGCCTCAGTATATGGTGTAGGAATTTTCATCAAGAATTCATTCACTTGCACGTTTGAGCAAATTCGCACAAGACAAGGTACATCTGACATTTTAAATGCAGACAAAATGAAGCGCTTGGTTTCAAGCGTTTTGAACTTCATGACCGAACTTCGCGTGCGCGTGAGCTTGCAATGCGTACCACATTCTCAAGTAGCATTGCGCGGGTCATGGGGCCAACTCCACCTGGGTTCGGTGAGTACCACGCCCCTACCTCACGGGCGAGTGGGTCAATATCGCCCTTAATCTTACCGTCACTATCGCGCGAAACTCCCACATCGAGCAAAATGCACCCCGGTTTCACCCATTCTGGGCGCACAAAATGCGGCTGTCCGACTGCGGCGATAATCACATCTGCCTGCAAGCATACCTCTTTAAGGTTCTGCGTGCCCGTATGCGTGAGCGTTACAGTTGCGTTGACATCTTTGCGGGTTAGCAAAAGCGGGATCGAACGCCCCACCGTCACGCCGCGACCAAGCACTACCACATGCTTACCGTTTAGGAATCCTTCTCCCAAGTAATGCTCAATAAGCTTAATGATTCCATATGGTGTGCAAGGCACTGGGCGGTTAAGTTTTTCGGAAACATTCAGTGTCAATGAGCCTAAGTTGAAGGGGTGTAGACCGTCGGCATCCTTTTCGGGCAAAATGCTTTCGAGCACTAAATTTTGATCCACACCTTTAGGCAGTGGTAGCTGCACAATGTATGAAAGGCAATTTGGGTCATCGTTTAATTTCTGCACTTGGTCTAAAATCTGCTGCTCAGTCGCGTTTTCAGGGAGGTTTACTTCAATTGATTCGATGCCAACTTCTGCACAATCGCGGTGTTTCCCTTGTACGTACTTCACTGAACCCGGGTCATTACCCACCAAAACTGTACCTAAACCAGGTATTATACCTTGTTCGCGCAATTTTGCTACCTGCACTTTCAGATCATCTTTGATTTTAGCAGCTAGCTCTTTTCCGTCTAAAACGTTACTCATCTTTTACCTTTCTATACGTTAAAACTCCGACTACACACATACTCAACATCGCCCCACACCAAATTGCTAAAGGCACACTCCATCCTGAAGAGAAATCGTGTACCCATCCGATGATGGTTGGCGATACTCCTGCCACAAAATAGGCTGACATTTGCGTTACTGAAGATAATTTTCGAACTTCGGTGCTATTTTTCGCAAATGCGGTTATCACTGAGAAGACGATTACGTAGTTCGCGGCTTGGGCAAATCCAGCGAGCACAATCCATATGTACCAAAATGTCGGCGCAAAGCTGAGCCCGAATGGTAGCGCGCACCAGCAAATACCTACAGCTAAGAATGCCCCCCAGTGCCTAAAATGTTTCACTAACGTTGCAGCGGCTAATGACCCGATGATGCCGACAGCTGGGAAGATACTTGAAGCCACCCCCGCTTGACTAGTGTCCATGCCGAAATTGTTGAAGATGCTAGGTAGCCATGCGGTGAGCGAAAAGAACCCAAAGCACTGGCAGATGAAAACGAAGCATACCCCATATGTAAAGCCCATTTTGTACAGAGGGCGCGACTTCTTCGCACAAGAAGCATCTTGCGATGATCTAGATATCGGGTTGATGTAGCTTTGGGCATCGAGCTTTGAGGCACGTTTTGCAAGCTTGCGGAGTTGCTTTTCAGCCTTCCAGTCGACCCCTTCAATCACAAGTGCGTGCCTTGATTTTCCGCGCCTTTTGCGCAAAATATATGCCACCCAGACTGCGAGGTTAGTCAAGCTTAAGAAAATCCAGCACAAAATCGCTAAATTCCACCCCAAAAGGTAGCTAAGTGGCACAGTCAAGGAAGCTGCAAAGATATTCCCCGTATTGCTAGTCAGCGAATAAATACCGATGACTTGGGTGAAACGCTCTTTGAAATCTCGAGCAATTATCAAAGGTATGGCAATATTCATGAAGGCAACACCGGCCCCGATGATGATGGTAGAAATCAGTACCAATAGGAAACTGCCTTGAAAACGAAGCAGTATTCCGGCGCAAACGATGATGAGGCTTGTGGTAAAAGTGAAGTCCAGACCCCTTTTGGCTATAATGAATGATGCAACTGGCGAAAAGGCTGCAAAGCAGAACACAGGAACACCTGACAAAAGCCCGATGGTTGCATAATCAACTCCAAACTCTTGTTGCAAAATACCGGCGATAGGTGCGTAAACCGCCACTGGCCCCCTGGAAATCAAGCCGACAATAACTATCGCCAGTATGAGTAGACCTTTAGGAGTATCTCTAAAATACTGGAATAAAGCTTTTTTATCTATCTGTTGGGGTACACCTCCTTTCTATACGCGCATCACCTTTTAATCATTTGGATTACTCTTTATCTTCCAAAACTTCAAGTTCGTGAATAAAATCTTCGAAATCATGCACATCTTTATCAGTAATACTTTCTTGCTTATCTGCTAATTCGAAAATCTTCTCCATAAACTCAGCATTATCACCAAAACTATTAAATAGCATCACCACGAATCCAGATATATGACCTTGGCGTAAATCTTTGCCGAAATCATCTTGATCGTTGGACATCTGATACATAACACCCTCTAGCACGGATGACTCAACTTCAATATCTTCAATTTCAGCAAGGTCGATATTTTTACCTATGACTTTACCTAGTAAAAACGGGGCGAGTGTGGTGTAGCTAGCAGTTTTCAGAACGTCAGTCAGGCTATTCATTTCAATCATCTTATTTTGAGTGCGTTTATTTTTGAGATTGGTAATCGGAGTGTTTGAAAAATCTACGTCAATAACTTGGCCGACTATAACATCACGTTTCATCGAATCCCAGATGAAGCGACAAGAGTCAAAAGCATCATCAGATATGGCCTCCTTTTCTCGAAGTTTGAGTATAGCATCGTAGAAAGTCATGTCGGCGATCATTAAGTATAAATCACCAAGTAGGATAGCTTTTTCGACACCGATTTTAGTCCAGGAAGCAGCTCTTCCACGGCGGCGTTTATCTTTATCAATTATGTCATCGTGGATAAGCATACTGTTCTGGAAAAGCTCTATCGCAGCGGCTACCTCAAAATATTCCATCCTTATTTCATCTTCGCGATCTTTAGCCCCAGATAACGCATGATAAAGAAGTGCTAAACCCCGGTTAAGTTTTCCACCTAATACCGATTCGCGCAACTCTTTAATAAAGTTTTTTGCAAATTTCGTCAACAATTTGTCTACATCGATTCGCGAAATACTAGGCAATTCAATAGTATCTTCAACTTGGGCTTGCATGATCGATTCAATACTGTCAGATAGGTACTCATTAAATTCAAGAGCTCGCGCTTGTTCTTCTTCAGGTAGCTGCATGTCTTCAGACGATGAGAAATCAGACTCGCCACCTTCCCCCAACAAGGCCTCATCCCACTTATAGTTATTATTCATAAATCTATTGTACCACATTTTTTTATGCGGTGGGTAATTTAATTATACATACGTCTTGACTACTACATACTCTCAAGTGCGAGCTCGAGTTGGTAGCTGATATTTTGGGCATCTACGAAAGAGAATCCATTGGCATCATTTTTATCTCCAAGCGTCATGCCTATGATCAGATCGTCCGAATCCTCAACGTTTCTTGAAAAAAGTATGCAACGCCCAGCCTCATCAGTATATCCTATCTTGATACCATTAAAACCAACCTCAATCAACGAGTTGCCGTTCGTGATGGTTTCAGTAAGCTCTCCACCGGAAAAAACTGTCGGAAACTCAATGCTCCGTAGTTGAACTGTAGCTGCTAAAGTAGGGTTATCCATAGCTAGCTTGGCAATTTCAAAGAGCTGTGATGGCCTAGCTTTAGTACCATTATCAAGCCCGGACGCATCATTGCCAATTTCGACACCTTCAATACTATGGCGGCTCAGGTATTCAAGCGCTTTTTCACGGTAAGCTTCAAGCGAACCAAACTGGTTTCGAACTAAAGTGTTTGCAAGGTTGTTAGCAGATGCTAAAATCATGCCTTGCAGACACAGGCGTTTAGAAAACGTTTCGCCTTCAAACACCTGCATACTTGTACCGCCTTCATTATTAGATACTGCCAAATAACCCATATCTTCGGTGTCAATGGTGATGGTTTGGTCAAGTTCAGCGTCATTTTCTACACTATCGAGTACAACTAATGCTGTGATAACCTTTGCTAGCGAAGCAATCGAGTGTGCTGAATCGTCTCCGCACTTTGCCACTACCCCTAGTTTTTTAGTGCCCACTAACATCTGTGGTGAGTCCGTGCAGGTGATGGTAAGACTAGGTTTTGGTAGTGAATGATCACTATCTAGAGCATTATTGGAAGATTCTAGATCAGCAGGCACATCTGGCTCGGCAGAGAGTTTTTGAGCATTGCTAATCCATGCCACTAGCGAAACTAGCATAAGAACTACTAGCGCGACGCCGAGCAGAGCGACGACACGCCTACGCAAATAAATGCGTCTTCTATCTTCTATACTAGTGCACCCTAATTTCTTTTGTAACTGTCTTTTTAGGAACTGTTTCTTTGCTCCTTCACATCACTATCTTGTCTAAAATGGCTTGACCGATTTGGTTAGTGCTGCGCCCAGGTCTTGTGCCGTGCTCAGCGATATCTGCATCAATCGCTTGGCGGATGCGACCACCGGCTAAGGCTAGACCAAGGTGCTCAGCAAGCATAGCTGCAGAGAGTATAGCCGCACGTGGGTCGGCAATGCCCTGGCCAGCAATGTCTGGAGCTGAGCCATGAACAGGCTCAAACATCGATGGGTTTTTACGGCTAGCGTCAATATTTCCACTAGCTGCTAGCCCAATACCTCCAGATATCGCACCTGCTTCGTCAGTTAGAATATCGCCAAAGAGATTATCAGTCACCACCACATCAAAGCGCTGGGGGTTAGTCACCAAAAAGATTGTGGCAGCATCTACATGTAAGTAGTCGACTACTACATCTGGAAAACGTGGTGCAGTTTCTTTAACGATTCGATCCCACAGGCCTCCCGCATTCACTAGAACGTTATGCTTATGCACAAGTGTAAGCTTCTTGCGAGGCCTTATCGATGCGAGTTTGAATGCGTACTCAACTGTACGCGCCACCCCGTACGCAGTGTTCACCGAGACTTCAGTAGCAACCTCATGCTCACTACCCACGCGAAGTGCACCGCCTTGCCCGGAGTACAGGCCTTCAGTACCTTCGCGCACCACTACGAAATCGACTTCACCTTGGGCGAGTACTTTATCGCTAAGCGGTGAGTCAACGTTGTGGTAAATTTTACTTGGGCGTAAGTTGACGTAATGGTCAAGCGCAAAACGCAACTTCAGCAGAAGCCCGCGCTCGAGAACACCTGAGGGCACGCTTGGGTCACCTACTGCGCCGAGCAAAATCGCATCGTTCTTACGAATGTGCTCCAAAGTGTCATCGTTAAGAATTTCACCACCGGCGATATTATCTGGAGTGCCACCGGTTTTGCGCCAGTTTTCTGCCCCAAGATTGAAGCGGGTTACTTCAAAATTCGCCAAATCTTTAGCAGCGTGCTTCAGTATACCAAGCGCCACTGGTGTCACCTCGATACCAATACCATCTCCCGGGATTAGGGCAAGCTTCACGTCTTTCATGCTTTCTCCTTTACTTCGCGCTCCTTTACTTCGCGCTCCTTAAATTAACGCTCTCCAACTTAACGTGCGAGTAGCTATCTCGCTACGCTACCTTCTTCATAGTCATCTTCGCGAGTTCTCCAAGAATACATTTTGCGAAGCGACTGTCCAGTGGCTTCAATCTGATGATTTTCACCTTTTTCACGAAGCTTTTTGAACTCTGGTGCACCAGCATCTTGGTCTTCGATGAAATTCTTAGCAAAGACACCATCTTGAATATCGCTAAGCACATCTTTCATATGCTTCTTTACGTCTTCACTGATTACGCGCGGCCCAGAAACGTAGTCGCCGTATTCTGCAGTATCTGAGATTGACCAGCGCATCTTTGAGAGCCCGCCCTCATTTATAAGATCGACGATAAGTTTCAACTCGTGGCATACTTCAAAGTAAGCGATTTCAGGCTGGTAGCCAGCTTCTACAAGAGTTTCAAACCCGTACTGAATCAGCTGGGCAGTGCCACCACAGAGCACGGCTTGCTCACCGAATAGGTCTGTCTCAGTCTCTTCTTTGAACGTGGTTTTTATGCCGCCAGCTCGAAGCCCGCCAACACCTTTGGCGTACGCTAAAGCTATTTGCTCAGCTTTTCCAGAAGCATCTTGCTCGACTGCCCAAACCACTGGCACGCCACGCCCACCTTCAAACTCGCGACGCACAGTGTGCCCTGGGCCTTTTGGAGCAACCATGAAGATATCATGATTACTAGCTGGTTTTATGTATCCAAAACGGATATTGAAACCGTGTGCAAAAGCTAAAGCGGCATCATCTTTCAAGTTCGGCTCAATCTCATTCGTATATAAACTGCGTTGCGTTTGGTCAGGAGCGAGAATCATTACTACATCAGCAACTTTCGTGGCTTCGCTGACAGTTTTAACTTCTAGGCCTTGCTCTTTGGCTTTTTCGATAGACTTTGAACCTTCTCTTAGGCCTACTACGACTTGCACACCTGAATCGCGCAAGTTTAATGCATGTGCGTGACCTTGGGAGCCGTAACCGATTATCGCTACAGTTTTGCCGGATAAGATGCCCAAATCCGCATCATCGTTATATCTAATATCTACTGCCATATGTGTATGACCTTTTCTTTAGCAAGGTTAGAGGTACAGGCAAAAGTAAAGCCCCGCTCGAACCGCGTGCGAAAAGTGTCAGCCACCTCCTTTCAAGTTGCTTACAATATAATTATACCATACTTTACGCTTCATCGCGCAGGCGTTCAAGCGTTTCATCAAGATCTTCGGCTTTCACAAGAACTTCGCGTGCTTTTGAGCCTACTGCTGGGCCTACCACCCCTCTACTTTCAAGTAGATCCATAAGTCGACCAGCTTTTGCAAAGCCAACTCTAAGTTTACGCTGCAGCATTGACGTCGATCCGAGTCCAGTGGTGATGACTAACTCTGCTGCCGCTAGTAGATCGTCCATATCGGAGCCGATTTCATCAATTTCTTTTATCTTACTAGATGCTTTCGAGACTTCCAGATCTTCGCGGTAGGCTGGCTTCATCTGAGTCTTGGCAGCGCTAACTACTTGCTTTACTTCTGCTTCGGAAACCCAACAGCCTTGGATACGTACAGTCGCTGACTTGCCCATCGGCAAGAACAATGCATCACCTTGCCCCACAAGCTTTTCAGCGCCTACTTGGTCAAGAATAACTCTAGAGTCGGCTAGTGAAGATGTTGTGAAAGCCAGGCGTGACGGTATGTTGGCTTTGATTAAGCCTGTCACAACATCTACAGATGGGCGCTGCGTTGCAACGACTAGATGAATTCCGGCAGCGCGCGCGAGCTGCGTGATACGCTGAATCGAAGCTTCAACATCGCGTGGAGCCTCCATCATTAAATCCGCCAACTCGTCGATTACGACTAGCAGATACGGATAAGGAGCAACTTTGCGCTCTGACCCTTCAGGGGCATTCACACGCCCTGCGCGAACCGCTTCATTAAAATTGTCTACATGAGTGAAGCCGAAAAACTCCATATCGTCATAACGCGCATCCATCTCTTTGACTACCCACGCCAAAGCGTCGGCAGCTTGTTTCGGGTCGGTAATGATCGGGGTGAGCAGGTGTGGAATGCCTTGGTAGACCTGCATATCCACACGTTTAGGGTCGATGATGATGATACGCACATCGTATGGTGTTGAGCGCATAAGCACGGACGTAAGCATCGAATTCACGAAGCTAGACTTTCCGGATCCAGTCGCTCCAGCAACTAGTAGATGAGGCATTTTAGCAAGGTTAGCTACTACATACTCCCCTTCAGTGTCTTTACCTAATGCAGTAAGTAGCGGGTGGGGGTCCTTTTGAGCGGCCTTAGAAGATAAAACATCTCCAAGTAGCACAGTTTCGCGATCATGATTCGGTATTTCGATACCAATTGCCGATTTGCCGGGTATGGGAGATAGGATTCGTACCTGGCTAGATTTTACAGCTACTGCGATATTATTAAGCAGACCAGTGATTTTCTCCACTTTCACACCGGCGCCAAGGACGATTTCATAGCAGGTGACAGTCGGGCCACGATTGAATCCGGCGACCTTAGCATCAATGCTGAACTCTGCGAAAAGGCCAGTCAAAGCTGAAACAATTTCTTGGTTATTGTCCATACTGACATTAAGGGTAGCCTCAGATTTTTTGAGGATGTTCTTTTGTGGCAGTGTGTACTTAGGCGTTTTTACGGCTTTTCGAAGTTCATCGGGGGTTAGTTTTCCGTTCGGGATTGCGTCCATGCCTGAAGCGATCTCAGCTGGCCCTGGAGTAAGGCTTGGTACTGGTGCACTATTGTGCGCGTTACTATGTACGACACCATGAGCAGCAGCAAAGTCCGGCTCTTCAAACTGTGAGTCGCCTACCGCCGAGTAACTTTGCCCAGAAGTTTCGTATACCAGCTCTGCCATTGAGCGAACATCGGAGAGGTCTTCAGAAAGAGCAGGTTCATCAAGTAAGTTACCACTAAAGTTGTCGTACGGGCTGTAATCAATTTTGCGCGCTCCACTATATGTTTCATCATTAATCGAAATAGCTCTGGGCGCAGAATCGTTAACTAGAGCATCACCTTCGCCTTCCGCGTTCCTAGAGTCAGATTCGCTAATTAGCGGCGTATCATATGGCACTGCATCGCTCATCTGGTCAGATTCACTAGCGGTTTTCACACTTTTATCGCCGTCGTTTGCATCTTCTAATCGGGGCGCCTTTTGTGTATTGAAACCGAAATAAGCACTGAGGTGACCGAATATAGACTTGCGTGGCGGTCTTTCTGCTTCAACTGTTTTATCGGCTACCCCAAGATCATGCTCAGGCACACCACGGGCTAAGCGCAATGCTCCAGAAGGGTCATCCCCTGGCTCAAGCGCTTTGAGAGACGTAGCGTCATCACTGTTATGGTTGCTTTTACTAGATTCACTTGATGGCATAACATTAGAAATGCTCTGCTCTTGATTTTGCAGCTGCTTTTTTTGACGGTGCTCAGCAATGCTTTCTGAGAGTTCACGCACCTTAGCGGGAAGTTGGTTAAACGGCGTTGCAGTAATGACTAGAACCCCAAAGATGCCGATAAAAACCAGCACCGGTATTGCAACGTAGACGGAGAGCCCAAGCTTTAGCGGATTAGCGAATAACCACCCCAAATAACCACCAGCGTACTGAATGGCGTGTAGATTCCAATACGCAGGTGTATCAAAACCCACTTGAAAAATGCCGCAAATTGATGCAAGTAGCGCAGCCCACCCAATACCAAGGCGTCCATTATCGCGTGATTTGAAGCGTTTGAAGGCGACTCTTACACCAAAATAGAGCACTATCAGTGGCATTATCAGCGTTATCACACCAAATAGTGTACGAAATGCAACGTCGAGCCAGTCAAGCATAAAGGCGTCAACCGCAAACCACTCCCGCACTGAAAGCGCAATCGCTATCACTACCATTAATATGCCCATCAGGTCCCTAGTATGCTGCCAAGTGAAAAACCGTACCAGCAAATTTGGAGTCGCCTCATTGATTGTAGCCGCTTCGCTAGCAGTTGCGTTACGCTGATTAGTTCGAATGCGCTCCGTTTTTTGGGTAGCGAGAGATGTGCGCGAAGCAGAACCACGCGCAAATCTCTCCGTCTTTTGGTTGGACGATACCACTATATGTCAATTATAACATATAAACTAACCTTTAGCCTTAAGGCGCGCCGAATTTAGTGAACCGACATATTGACGCAATGAAAAAATCACCCGTGAATATTCACTTTGCAAACGTATCGCCTTCTCGATGAACGCATATGCTCGCTCACGGTAGTATCTAGCCGAAAATGACTCCCATTGCATATTGTTCAGTGCTGACCTAAAAGCAAGAGTATGCTGATTTAACACTTCGCTACTAGTGGTGTAAAAGGCCAGGTTTTCCTTAGCTCTTTTTAGCTGGACAGCAAGAAGCTCTGACGCATTCACTTGATCGCTCCAGCAAGATGATTGTCTGCTTCGCGCATAGTGCTCACTACCCTAGTCAAGAAGGCGGACACCTCGTCAAGACCCTGGATGGTGCTTCTCGCACCATTGTTAAAGCGGTCGTACGCCTCATTAAAAGCCGAGGATGCGCGGTCGGTCACAAAACCAGTGCTCACTAGAGAGGCTATATGATTACGTAGATGGTCTAGCTTCTGGTAGATGTCATCGCGCCCTTGAGTTAGCTTATTCTTTGCGTCCTCCATTTGATCGTATGATATATTTAGATTTGGCATATTTTTCCTTTCTGTTAATATAGCATCATTATAATGCAAAACAGTTGGCAAATATATACGAAGTTCTAAAAATGTGTCAAATGGTGGATGTTAACAATTATGCTTGATCTTCTTCAGACTTGTTCAGATCAGTTTCAGGAAGGTCTCGAGTCGGGTTTTTAGCCACCTTCAAGATCGAATCGCCAGCATCGGGCTTAGCAAAAATGACACCTTGCGTATTTCTACCTGATGGGCGTATTTCATCAACATCAGAGCGACCGACTTTTCCAGAAGACATAATCACCATCAACTCATCTTCGCCACTAGTTAGAACTGCACCGACCAGGTCACCCTTCTTCTCTGTTATGTTCGCAACTTTAACGCCTACACCACCACGCCCTTTAATCGGGTACTCATCAATCGGGGTGCGTTTGGCATAGCCAGACTCTGTCACAGTCACTAAGTCTAGCTCTTGACCGACGCTATAGTGGCTATGGGCATTGTAGTTGCTGTCTGCAGCAGCGCCGCCATTTGCATCACTCACTTCTTTAGGCGTTTCTTTAGATTTCACGTCCTTAGGTTGGGCGTTTTTAGGTTGGATATTAGCAGAGGTGTCGACAATCTTCGAGTCGCCGTCAGTTGCCGGAATTACATTTGCACTTAAAAGCTCATCTTCAGGTCTAAAACGCATACCTTTGACACCGGATGAAGTGCGCCCTATAGTGCGAATACGGTCTTCGGTCAGGGCGAAGCGTACTGCTTGGCCTTTTCTAGAAACCAAGATACATGTATCATCATCGTTAGCTAGCTGCACCGAAATCAATTCGTCAGGAATGTTATTTTCATCTTCACGAAGCGTAATGGCTTTAAGGCCGTTTTGGCGAATGTTCGCATAGTCAGAAAGCTTTGACTTCTTGACTACACCACGTTTCGTAGCGAAGAATAGATATTGGGCATCATCGAATTTACGCAAATCGAGCACTTGGGCGACTTGCTCATCTTTGGTGAGCGCTAAAAGGTTCGCAATATGCTGCCCCTTTGAATCGCGACCACCTTCGGGTAGTTCGTAGCCTTTGAGGCGAAATACGCGCCCTTTGGAAGTGAAAAACAAAATCCAATTGTGCGTTGTGGTCACAAAAAAATTCTGCACTAAATCATCATCTCGTAATTTAGCACCTTGAACTCCTTTGGCCCCTCTTCTAGTGGCGCGGTACTGGTCGGAGCGAGTGCGTTTTATGTACCCACCGTTAGTAAGAGTTATCACCATTTCTTCTTCTGGTATTAAATCTTCTTCATCGACATCGGGCCCATATGGTAAAATCTGGGTACGTCTTTCATCTCCAAAACGATCCACTATTTGAGCTAACTCATCTTTTACGATACTACGCTGACGTGTAGGGCTTGCAAGAATATCTTCAAAATCGGCAATCTTTGCACTCAGTTCATCGTACTCATCTTGTATCTTCTGGCGCTCCAAAGCGGCCAAACGGCTTAACTGCATTGCCAAAATTGCTCGAGCCTGCACATCGTCAATCTTTAAAAAGTCAATCAATTTTACACGAGCTTCTTCGACGTCTTTTGAGCCACGGATAAGTGCAATCACTTCATCGATTGCATCAAGAGCCTTGAGGTACCCCTCTAAGATGTGCTGGCGATCCTTGGCTTCGCGTAGTAAAAATTCAGTCCTACGGCAAATCACATCTATTTGATGATTGACCCAGTTGACTAAGAACTGATCTAATGTCAAGACTTTAGGAACACCGTCAACTAATGCAAGCATATTTGCACCAAACGTTTCTTGAAGCTGTGAATGCTTGTAGAGGTTATTTAGCACCACCTTCGCCACAGCATCACGTTTCAAAAGCATTACCAAGCGAAGTCCAGTGCGCCCAGAGGACTCATCGCGGGCATCAGCAAGACCTTCAATGCGCCCCTCTTTCACCTGCTCCTGAAGGCGTCGCAGTAGAGCATCAGGGTTCACTTGATATGGAAGCTCGGTGGCGATCAGGCAAGTCCTGCCCCTAATTTCTTCAGTATGAATCACTGCTCGCATTATCACATGCCCGCGCCCAGTGCGATAGGCATCTTCGATACCTTTGTGCCCAAGAATTGTAGCAGCGGTGGGGAAATCTGGACCCTTAATTATCTTCACAGCCGCTTCGAGCACTTCTTCTTGGCTGGCATCAGGGTTATCTAGCACCCATGTAGCAGCTGCCGCCACTTCGCGCAAATTGTGTGGCGGAATCTTGGTCGCCATACCCACAGCAATGCCCTCTGAACCGTTTACTAAAAGATTAGGGAAGCGAGCCGGCAGAGTTACTGGCTCAAGGTTTTTACCATCGTAATTAGGCTCAAAATCAACTGTGTCCTTATCGATATCGCGCACTAACTCAAGGGCTAAAGAGTTCATCCTGCACTCAGTGTAACGAGGCGCAGCCGCACCATCATCACCTGGGGAGCCAAAGTTTCCTTGACCATCTACTAGCGGGTAGCGAAGCGACCAGCTCTGCACCAAACGTACTAATGTATCATAAATTGCGGAGTCTCCATGTGGGTGATATTTACCCATTACGTCACCGACTACACGCGAGCATTTATTGTAGCCACGATCTGGTCTGTAACCACCATCAAACATTGCGTAAACCACACGACGGTGCACAGGTTTTAAGCCGTCCTTCACGTCTGGTAATGCACGACCGACAATCACCGACATTGCATAGTCAAGATATGAGCTCTGCATTTCATTTTGCAGGCTAACTTGCGTTATTTTCCCGTGCTCAACTACTTGGCTTTCAGTTGCTGTAGAAAAACCAGCATCATCATCCACATCTTGGTTAACGTTTTCTTCGTCCATGCTACTCATGTATTACTATTATACCATATTTATGAAGTCGATGCACCGTTTAGTACGGCGTGTATAAATTTAGGCGAACTGTCAGTGCCACCAAAATCATCAGCTAGCTTTGCGCCCTGATCAAGGGCAACTTTTAAGTCTAGACCTTCATCTAGCTCAGTTAGTAAAACCATCAAAATCGCTAAGTCAGGCCTCGGGATGTTACGTAAATTGTTTGACTTAACGTTATTGAGGATTTTCTGCTCAGTTTGCTCGCGCAGATTTTCAATGTGAATCAGGAGCTCTACCACCTGCTCATCGATAGCCCATTTTTTCGAGATTGGCTTACTTTTGCCAGAGCTTACAGAATTGACCGGATCGTCATTAGCGGTAACGACACTATCTATCTTGGCATTGGCTATCTGGGCATTGGCTATCTGGGCATTGGTGAAGTCGTCAATTATACTGCGACGCTCTTCAATTACCTTAGAAATAGTCTCATTTTTAATTAACGATTCTAGCACAATGTAAAAGGCGCGTTTTCGCCTTGTGATTTTAGACTTCAGCTCGTCGCTCATTTAAGCGCGGTCTTTATATTCATTAGTACGAGTGTCAACCTTCACTTTATCACCGATGTTAATGAAAAGTGGCACTTGAATCTCAAAATCTTCACTATTGTTCTCGAAAGTAGCAGGTTTAGTACCAGCGTTTGAGCGGTCGCCTTGCAGCCCTGGCTCAGTGTACTTCACTTCGACCACTACTGCTGGTGGAAGCTCTATGAAAAGAGGGTTGCCGTCGTGAAAAGCTACCACAACTTCGGTTTCTCCTTCAGTTAAGTAGCGGCGATCTTCGCCGACCACAGCGGCAGATAATGTTACTTGGTCATAAGTATTCGTGTTCATAAATACGAAATCCACACCATCATTGTAGCTGTATTGCATATTCTGGCGATCGACAGTGGTGAAATCTACTTTTGCACCGGCGTTATATGTTTTATCAACAACTTTTCCGGTCATGACATTTTTTTGCTTCGTACGCACAAATGCACCGCCCTTACCAGGCTTGACGTGCTGGAATTCAATTACCTGCCACAAATCGTTACCATCTTGGATGATAGTGCCATTTTTAATGTCGTTACTAGTTGCCATTTAATACCTTTCGCTAATTACTATATAATTATAACATATTCTTAACTCGCGCGCGTCAGTTTGAGTAAGCATCAGTTTGAAAGTGCTTCACTCAGACGCGCAGCGTATCCTTCGGGGGCACCCTGCGTTCGGACTTCTTGGATGACCAAATCATCTATGCCTTTTTCGTGGAGCTCTTCTTTCAGGCGGTCAACATCAGACGCGTTCAAAACGGTCGGGTCTACAGTGGTGCGGAATTGAATATGAAGCGGGCGGGCAGAATTCTTACGAAACTCGCGTTCCTCAAGGAGCAGGTTCAAGCTCTTGCGAGCTGCACTTTCTGAGCCTTTTATCTGCGTGATTGCGTCATATAGGCCGGTCGGCGCTTTGACGTCAAAACCAACCCAATCCAAATAGCTAAGGAGTGGTCTCAAATTTCCCGGTATAGCCCCACCGGTGTGCATGCCAATCTTAAAGGCAGGTGCATCTTCTTTAGCATCTTGGTTTTGATTGGGGTCCTTAAATTTAAGCACTTCTTTCATAGCCCGCAGAAGCTTACCGCCATCTTCACCAGATTGCATCAATGGCTCACCGCCCGAAAAGACCACACCGTCGAGTAAGCCGACACGATTTTCTAGATGTTTGAGCACATCATCCTCAAAGGAAACTTCTCCTTTAGCATGGGGGTCAAGGATTGCGCTATTGTGGCAATAATTGCAACGCCAAGGGCAACCTTGCAGAAAAAGCGTAACGACGATTTCCCCAGGCCAGTCAACTGTAGAAAGCTTCGACCAGCCAGCGATATTTATCAAGCTCTCACGATTTGCAGAGCTTTCGTGCGCGCTTTCAGGCACTTCTTACCTCAGGGCTTACATCGAGTTTAGCCTCAAGTTTCGCATCAAGTGGGTTTTCAAGTACTGAATCATCGGTATGCGCGCCTTCTTCTTCAAAGTCTGGAGCTTCTGAGTGGTCATCGCCATGCGCAAAACTCATCGAAATATACGCACAGGCTAATAATGTGAAGATATAGGCTTGTAGAGCTGCGACTAGCAACTCAAAGCAGGTGAATAGAATCGACCCAGCGAAAGTAACCACACCTAATGCTTTCATGCTCGGCTCAGCCACGAAGAGGAAAAACTGGGTAGCCGCAAAGCAAAGCGCGATTAAGATATGCCCGGCAATCATGTTGGCCAGCAAACGCAAAGCTAGTGAAACGGGGCGGATGAACAGAAGCTGCGCAATTTCTATAAGTGAATAAATCGGGTAGACAAAAAATGGTAACCCAGGCGGGAAAACTTCGGCTTTAATGAAGACAAAGAAGCCTTTGACTCCACCACCATGATCACGAATACCCTCTCTCCAGTATGATGTAAAGACCCAGATGGCAAAAAGTAGCGGAATCCCTACTCCAGCTGTCGCTGCTAGATTGAGCGTTGGAACCAAACCTGTAAGATTCATGAAAATGATGGTGCAAAACATAGTAGTCATCATCGGAAGCCAGCGTTTGCCTGCTTTTTCGCCGAGTGATTCAAACACGAAGTTCTTGATGAATTCAAAAAGCATTTCGATCAGCATCTGTGGCTTCGATGGTATGAAATCATCAGCATCAGCGCGCTTTTTGGCACGTGAAAGCGTAATGCCGAAGAAGAGCAAGATGAATAAAACCACTATAAAACGTATTAATTGAAGGCGATTAAGCTCAAAAATCGTTCCACCAAAAAATATCGGATCGGGCAGGAATTCCTGCATGGTCGGAATATCCAGACCTTCACTTTCTTCAGCTAGAAATAGTACTTTGCTCAGCATATTCAAATTATATCACACTTTCAACTTTGATGTGCGGTGCACCTTCTTCAAGCTGTACTGATTTTGCAAGAACTTCGCCTTCGATTAGCCCTGTGAAGGCTTTAGCAGCACTTATACGCTCGGGCGTGTCAGATATAGACAAATTGATACGGTCACTGACTTCAAGACCAGCCTGTTTTCGTGCTTCTTGCACTTCACGAATCAAATCGCGTGCAATCCCCTCATCGATAAGGTCTTGGTTAAGCTCTAAATTAAGTACTACAAAGCCACCTGCTAAAATGTCTGCACTTTGCTCACCGGCTAACTCAGAATCCACCACATTTGTCAGTGTATACTCGCCTTCCTCAAGCGAGAAAGGGCCATCTTTGAGCTGAACTATTGGTGTACTTCCGGAAAGTGTCCACTCCCCTGACTTAGCAGCTTTGATTACGTCTTGGACACGTTTACCTATCCTAGGGCCTAGGGCGCGCGCATTTGGCGAAAGCTGTTGCTCTATACCGTATTCACTCATCTCCACTAGATCGGCGTCAAGTAGGTCTAGCTGCTTCACATTAGTCTCACTTAAGATTACGCCTACAAACTCTTCGAAACGAGCGGGATTCTTGACAGCTAAGCGCATACTTGCTAGAGGTTGGCGAACCCTCATATTAGCATTCTTGCGTAATGCTGAAACGCTTGAAACTGCTTCGCGCACATCGTCGATAGTTTTCACTAAATCCGAATCTTCGACAAGTGTTTCATCAGCATTGCGATCCAGATATGGCACTGGGTACGTTTGAAGATGCACTGACTCACCATCAGTCAAGCCTTGCCACACTTCCTCAGTGGTGAGCGGTAGGAGTGGTGCTAAAGCACGCATCAAGAACTCTAGAACCGTCCAGAGTGTATCGAAAGCTTTCGGGTCTTCTTTCCAAAAGCGTGTCCGGTTAGTGCGAATGTACCAGTTAGTAAGCACATCTAAAAACTCGCGCACATCGAAGCAAGCTTTAGCAATATCAAAATTCTGCAAACTCGTATGCAGGCTTTCAACTAGATTGCGTTCTTTGGCTAAAATGTAGCGATCTTGAACATCAAGCTTTGGAAAATCGCGTGGCTCTAGACGTTTTGCATCATAACCTTCGCCCCCATTCGCAGCATTTGCATACATTGTGAAGAAATAATAAGTTGACCAAAGCGGTAATAACACTCCTCGGACAGTATCATGAATTGCTTCCTTAGTTACAGATAGATTGCCACCACGCAAAATATTTGAGCTCATCAAAAACCAGCGCATTGCGTCTGAGCCAAAATCCTCAAAGACATTTGAAACATCTGGGTAGTTGCGTAAGCTCTTGGACATTTTCTGTCCATCATCGCCTAAGACTACACCGTGGCACATCACATTTTTGAACGCATTGCAGTCAAAAAGCGCAGTTGCCATAATGTGCAGAGTGTAAAACCATCCCCTAGTCTGCCCAATGTATTCAACGATAAAGTCAGAAGGGTAATGCTCTTCAAACCATGTTTTATTTTCAAATGGGTAGTGCACAGAAGCAAAGGGCATTGAACCAGATTCGAACCAGCAATCAAAGACATCAGCGATTCGAATCATCTTCGATTCACCACTAGGGTCGTCTGGGTTATAGCGCCAAAGCGTGTCAATTTGCGGGCGGTGCAGATCAGTTATTCTACCGTCGGGGTAGGCAGATTTAGCATCGAGATCGTTCTTTAAGCAGTCAGCAAATGCTTCCTCCATCTCGTTTATCGACCCGTAAACATCTACACGCGGGTAGGCCGGGTCACTAGATACCCATACCGGAATCGGCGCCCCCCAAAAGCGGTTGCGCGATATCGACCAATCCCTTGCTCCCTCAAGCCATTTGCCAAACTGACCATGCTGTACATTTTCGGGAATCCAGCGGATAGCATCATTTAACTCGAGCATGCGCTTCTTAATCTTCACTACATTTACGAACCACGATGAAATGGGTCGGTAAATCAGCGGGTTTCGGCAACGCCAGCAATGCGGATATGAGTGAGCCACAGACTGTGTACGTAGCAAAATCGCACGAACGTCGGGGTTGATTCGCGCCTGAGACCCCGTACCTTCACGCAAATCACGTACGATTTCACGGTTAGAATCGAATACATGTAGGCCAGTATAATCGCTAATTGGCTCAGTCAAAATCGCTCCGGCATCCATAGGGACTGGAGGTTTTACACCTAGTTCAGCTAACACTACCATATCGTCTTCACCGTAAGGGGCAATATGTACAAGACCGGTACCTTCACCTTCGCCGACATAGTCAGCTGTGCGCACCTGATATGCATTTTTTAAGTCCACATCAACTGTAGCGTAAGTCGTAGGAAAGTAGTCGAAGATTGGAAAATAGCGCAAGCCATTTAGCGAAGAGCCCTTTATGGTTGTAACAATTTCTGGAGTAAGCCCAAGCTCGTCGCTGTATTTTTCAAGACAAGATGAAGCAATAATAAAGCTCTTTCCGCTATACGCATTATCACCTTCGCTTGCATTTACTTTTGCGATTGTGTACTCAATCTCCCCACCCACGGCAACTGCAAAGTTAGTAGGAAGTGTCCAGGGCGTTGTAGTCCACACACATAGATACAAGTTATCGAAGTCAATTTCTTTATATTCATTCAGCAAGCTTTTTTGAAAAGACTGAGCTGTAACCTTCATCGCCACTGTCACAGTATTATCTTGGCGCTCTTTGTAAACGTCATCATCCATACGTAGCTCATGATTTGAAAGTGGAGTTTGATCGTGCCAGCAATACGGTAGAACTTTATAGCCTTTGTACGCTAGGTCCTTGTCATAAAGCTGCTTGAATGCCCACAAAACTGACTCCATATAATCGATATCGAGCGTTTTGTAATCGTTCTCAAAATCGACCCATCGAGCTTGTTTTTCAACGTAATCCTGCCATTCGTCTACATATTTTAGTACCGATTTGCGACAAGCATCGTTAAACTTACCAATTCCAAGCTCGTAGATTTCATTCACATCATCGATTCCGAGCTCCCTTTGCGCTTCTAGCTCAGCGGGAAGCCCGTGCGTATCCCATCCAAAACGACGCTCAACCCTTTTAGAAAGCATTGTCTGGAAGCGCGGGATTACATCTTTCACGTACCCAGTCAGAAGGTGACCATAGTGTGGTAGACCGTTTGCAAAAGGTGGACCATCATAAAATACATACTCATTCGAGCCACTTTGCCCGGATTTATTTTGGTCAATGGACTTCTTGAAAATGCCGTTTTCGCGCCAAAATTTCAAAACATCTTTTTCGATAGCAGGGAAATTTGGTGATGAAACGACTTTTTTCGCATCACCTGACGTAGACTTCTTTGGGTACATATTATAATTATAGCACGTCGCCCCGCGTTTCGCTTGACATACAAATATGGTCTGTGTTATAATATAAGTACAAGCTTATATATCGACACTAAAGGAGTTAAATGGCAAACAATAAGAAACGCGCTAAGAATGCTGCAAATGAGCTAAAGCGTTTAGCACGCTTTGAAGAGTCCAAGCGCAAAAAAGTTCAGCGACGCAATATCATCACAGTTATTGCTTGTGCGATAGCAGCTTTTGCAGTTATAGTGACCTTTGCAGTAGTAAATGTGAACGTTAAAGCTCCAGATAATGAGGCGAGCGGTACAGAATCTAAGCAGGCGCGTTTCGATGCTTATCAGAATGCCTTACCAGACCCGAGCTACACGCCGCAAGTAGTTCAAGCTGACACTTATGAAGGTACACTTCCTGTGATTGAGAATCAAGACGCCACACCTTCAGTTACTTTCCCAGACGGGTATACAGTCCCCCAAGACTTGGTAGTGTCAACACTAGCAAGCGGAGACGGCCCAGACGTTGACCTCATAGCAAATGGTGGCAAGATTGCGTACTCAGGCTGGAATTTGAATGGCGACGAGTTTGACTCGAGTATTTCCCAAGGAAGAGAGCCTTACCCCGTTGAGGCCGGGCTGCCAAACCTAATTCAAGGCTGGACAAAAGGCTTAGCTGGGCCACACAAAGTAGGCGATAAGCTAATGCTTGTGATCCCACAATCGCTTTCATACCCTGACAAAACACTTGCTGGCATCGATGACACCACTGCATCTGGTCCGCTTGTCTTCTTCGTGGAAATTAAGGGCTAGTAGATTATGGTAGCAAAGAAAGAAATACTTACCCCGAAGCGGCTAGATGACCAAAAGATGCAATCTGCAAGGAAATTTGGTCGTGTCGATGAAGAGGGTCGCGTCTTCGTTAAGGTGGGCGATGAAGAAAGGCAAGTTGGTCAGTATCTAAGCGGTGAAATTGATGCTGAAATGACACTTTTTGTGCGACGTTTCGTTGACCAAGTGGGTAAGATGGAGCATTTTGCTATGCGTGCTTCACAAGCCGCAAACGTTACTGCGCCCGAAATTGATGAGAGTATCGCTCATTTCAAGGCCTTCTCTAAGGAGTACAACTCTGTAGGCGACTATTTAGCGCTCCAGAAGATGATACCTGAACTAGAGCGTCTCGGTGAAGAGCGCAAATCGCGCAACCGCTTAAAACGCGAAGAGGATGTCGAAGCAACGTTAGTCATACTTAACGATTTAGTTCGCGAAGTCGAAGGGTTAGTAGAAACCCTTTCTAACCCAAAAACGCCTTGGAAACGCATCAGCACAAGTGTTGATGAAACGCTTACCAAGTGGAAAGAAGCGCGCGGAGGAGCAAGAGTTCCGGAAAAGGTGGCCAATGAGCTGTGGGAACGTTTTTCGGCAGCCAGAAAGACTCTGCAAGATGCCCGTAAAGCATATTTTTCAAGTCTGCGCGAAACCAACTCTGAAGTCAAGCGTAAAAAAGATGCGATCATCAAGGAAGCTGAAGGTGCTCAGGAGACTGGTAATTTTGATGCCGGTAAGCGCACCTTTGCTAGGCTGATGCGCGAATGGAAGGAGCTAGGGAGAGGAGATCGCAAAACCGATGATGCTCAATGGAAAAAGTTTAACGCTGCTCGCGATCACTTCTTCTCACGCCTACCTAAAGAAGATAAACCAAGCAAAAAAGAGCGCCCGAAATGGGATAATGACACATCAAGATTAGGAGCACCAATTCAAGGTCTTGATTTACTCGCAGCTCTTAAAGACGAGCTTGAGCAGAAAGGGAGTAGCAGAAAGGGGGATGTCAAAAAGTAGTTAGATACACTCGCACGATTGGACTAGTCGAGCCGATTCCTGTACGAAACGCTGATGGATTTACCATTAAAATCTCAAGCGATATAGTTCGCTCTGTGCGCTTTTGGCCGATGAACACTGCTTTACAAATCGACATGCTTTGTAAAAGGGAAGGTGAATTCGTAGTGATGCTTACCCAGCTAGGCGATGATTTCCCTGAGTGGATTGAAGACATTACGGATATCTGCAGTAACATAGCCCAAGTTTCTAAATTCACCAAGAAGTTTTACACTGAAACCATTGCGGAAATGAAGCCGAATGAAACTTATGAACTACTCCCCGCCTCTGAAGTGACCAATTTTACTCCGGATGATTTTGATATCAACTGGGATGCTTCACATATCGACTTTGAGACTCTACCTGCTTCAGAGGTAGATGATCTAAATGCTAACTACATGCGTACTCGGCGCGTCAACCCGGAGGCAAGAGTGGTCGATACCGGTGAGCTCGCGCATAAATTATCCTCTAAACCTGGGTCGATGATTCGCACAGTTTTGCGACCAGTTAGCCACGAGCGCTCATTAGCAGTGCGCAGCGATGCTTATGCACATGATCAGCGCCTGCAGAACTCGCTTGATGCGAACTCCTCAGTAGTCGATATTCGCTGCTTCGTTTCATCTACCGATAAGGTTTCCATAGGGCTAAAACGCATCATCAATGCAATGGCGACGGACAGTATTTTGAGCAAGCTTTCAAATAACGAACAGGTAATCGTTTGGAAGGATCCAATGTCAAGTGTAATTGGGTTTTCTAGGCTTTGCATTACCGCATCAGCTTTGATACGTTTACCAGCTCTTGAGTACGCCTTGGTGAAGGAGGCAAAAAGCACTATGAGTCACATTGAGTCATCCACTAAAATGCGCCAAAAGCTCAAAGATGACATCGAGCATGATATCATGCACCGTATTGAAGATATGATTTCACGTAATAACGACCAGATGATAGATATCTTTCGGGAAAATATGCGCGAGCTCATCGACGAGTCGCTAAAGGAGTCTAAAGGTCCAACCCCGAGTATCCGAGATATCTCCCAACTGAATCCCGACTATAGCCCTTCGCAAGAACTTAACTAGCTCACCTTCGACTCCACCGGCAAAATCTACATCGAAATCTGTACTTGCCAACCTGCCGATCGAAGAAACTGCTGCACCTGTACCGCAGGCGAAGACTTCCGAAACCTCTCCGTTTTTTAGGTCTTCAGCGAGCTTGGTAATGCTAATCTTCACTTGCTTAATGTCAATTCCCTCGTCATGCAGTATAGTGATGATCGAGTCTCGAGTGATTGACGGTAAAATCTGACCATTCAATGCTGGCGTACGTACGCTCCCATTTTTATATACCACGAAAAAGGACATGCCACCTAGCTCTTCGATAGAATCCTGGTCGCGAGCATCTAAGTACAGCACTTGGGAGAATCCCTTCTCGTATGCTAGCTGCCCCGGTAGCAGTGATGCAGCATAGTTTCCACCACACTTCACTCCACCAGTGCCCCCAGGCCCGGCACGGAAATATTCGCGTTCCACCCAAATGTCCACAGGCTTAGGAGTGTTGAAATAGCTGCTAGATGGCGAGAGTATGCAATAATAGTCAACTTGATGAGCGCTTCGAACCCCTAAAAACGGCTCAGTGGCAATCATAAAGGGTCGTATATAAAGTGCTTGTCCGTCTCCACTTGGCACCCACCTAGCATCTTTTTGCACAAGATTGCGTATCGAGTCCAGAAAATCCTCTTCCGGAAGATCTGGCAACCCTAAACGTTTTGCACTCTTGTTAAACCGTTTAGCATTCTCATCAAAGCGAAACGTCCAGATTGAACCATCGCTACGCTTAAATGCCTTTATGCCCTCAAATATTTCCTGACCATAATGCAGTACTGACGCGGCAGGAGAAAGGGTGATGTTTTGAAACGGAATAATCTCATGACCACTCCAAACCCCGTTCTCAGAAGAAACCCCAAGATAGCTATTTACCTCAGGGTTTGCTTCAAAGTGAATGTGCGCCATGTAGTCAGTGAAAAAATTACCGAAACCGAGCTTATCGCTACTAATAGTTTTCGCAACATCTTCATCGCTAGCAGTCTTTAGATTTTCTTCAAAACTAAACTCTGTCATAAATTCTTAAGTCTTACTGTCTATGGTTATCTTAACAATCGCATTAACAATCGTAGTACAATTCAAACTCGTGTGGATGGGGCCTAGTCTGGAACTCTGCCGCCTCGGCGCGCTTGTAATCAAGCCAAGTCGTAATCAAATCTTCAGTGAATACGCCACCGCGGATCAAGAACTCATAATCAGCCTCAAGCTCATCTAGTGAATCTTCAAGAGTTACCGGCACATGCTTGATCGCCTTTTGCTCCTCTGGGTTTAGCTCGTAGATGTTTTTATCAACTGGCGCCGGGGGCTCAATCTTGTTCTGAATACCATCAAGACCAGCCATTAACTGAGCAGCAAAGGCAAGGTATGGGTTCGAGCTCGGATCTGGCACACGGAATTCGATACGCTTTGCTTTAGGGTTATCTCCTGTGATCGGAATGCGGATTGCCGCCGAACGGTTACGAGCTGAGTACACAAGGTTTACAGGTGCCTCAAAACCTGGCACGAGGCGGTGGTAAGAGTTGGTGGTCGGGTTGGTGAATGCCAAAACAGCTCCTGCGTGCTTAATCAGCCCGCCGATATACCAACGTGCAATATCTGAGAGACCGCCGTAATTGTCGCCATTATAGAAGAGTGGCTCACCGTCTTTCCAGAGCGATTGGTGGCAATGCATACCGGAACCATTATCACCAGAAATTGGTTTTGGCATGAAGGTGACAGTGCGACCATTTTCCCATGCGACATTTTTAACCACATATTTGAACTTCAAAACATCGTCAGCTGCGAACTTCAAAGTGTTAAAGCGGTAGTTAATCTCTTGCTGCCCAGCTGTGCCCACTTCATGATGAGCACGCTCAATCTGCAAGCCAGTATCTGCTAAAGTCGCTACGATGTCATCGCGCAAATCAGCAAAGTGGTCAACTGGCGAAACTGGGAAGTATCCACCTTTGAAGCGTGGCTTATGCCCAAGGTTGCCACCTGGTTCTTTAACGCCTGTGTTCCATGCTGCTTCTTCAGAATCAATAGAGTAGAATGATTTTGCTGCTGAAGTCTCATAACGCACATCATCGAAAACGTAAAACTCAGCTTCAGGCGCGAAGAATGCTGTGTCAGCGATACCAGTTTCTTTCAAGTAGCGTTGTGCACGATTTGCTACCTGACGTGGGTCGCGAGAATAAGGCTCATCTGTGAAAGGGTCTACAACATTCATGATAACCACTAGAGTAGCATGCTCACGGAATGGATCAATATATGCCGACTCTGGGCATGGGAGAAGTTTCATATCGGACTCGTTAATGGTCTGGAACCCCCGAATTGAGGAGCCATCGAATGCGAAACCGTCATCATAATTATCTAAAAATTCACTAGCCGGAACGTTGAAGTGTTGCTGGATTCCTGGTAAATCAGTGAAGCGGATATCCACAAACTCGACAGCATTTTCCTCGATAAACTTTGCCAATTCGTCTTTAGTATGTAAACGAGCCATATAATTGTCCTTTCTTGTACTCATAACTATTATACACCAAATCTTCATTGCGTGCACACCAAATGTTAAGTAATGTTAAGCCCGCGCGCAAGTCAAGATTATGGTATAATGATTATATGGTAGCAAACAAAAAAGTTCTAGCAATTGTACTAGCAGGTGGCGAAGGTAAACGCTTAATGCCTTTGACCTCTTTTCGCGCTAAGCCTGCTGTGCCCTTTGGTGGAACGTATCGCTTAATTGACTTCCCGTTAAGCAACGTCGTGAACTCTGGGTACATGCAAGTAATTGTGCTTACCCAATACAAGTCGCATTCGCTTGACCGCCACATCTCTAAAACCTGGAGGATGTCGCAACTACTCGGCAATTATGTATCAACTGTACCAGCCCAGCAAAGAGTTGGCAAGGACTGGTATCAAGGTAGCGCCGATGCTATCTATCAATGCTTGAACGTTATTGAGGACGAACGCCCCGACATAGTGGTCATCGTTGGTGCTGATAACGTTTACCGTATGGACTTCTCCCAAATGGTTAAGTCCCACATCGAGTCTGGAGCTGAGTTTACTGTCGCAGGAATCCGCCAGCCACTTGAAACCGCTAAAGACTTTGGAGTGATCGATACTGACCCGAACCACCCTGGATACATTAAGCAATTCCTTGAAAAGCCTAGTAATGCTAAAGGTCTACCAGACTCCCCTAATGAAATTCTTGCTTCTATGGGTAACTATGTAGCAAACGTGCCTGCTTTAATCGATGCCTTAGTACACGACCATTCGCTTGCCACTTCCGACACTACGCACGACATGGGTGGCGACATTGTGCCATACTTCGTCGAAAAGGGCGAGTGTGGATTTTATGATTTCACTTTCAATGACGTCCCTGGATCAACTGATCGTGATCGCAACTATTGGCAAGATGTGGGTACTATTGACGCGTATTATGAGTCAAATATGGACCTCATAGCATCGTACCCCGTATTCAATCTTTACAACAGCAAGTGGCCCTTGCATACTGGCTATGTGGGGCTCCCCCCTGCTAAGTTTATCCACGACGGCAAGGCTGACTCCATGCGTGTAGGTATGGCGACCGACTCAATCATATCCCCTGGTGTGATAATTTCTGGTGGTCGGGTTGACAATTCGATTCTATCGCCTGGAGTGCGTATTAATTCGTATTCAAACACTACTAACTCCATCATTATGGATAACGTTAACGTCGCTCGTCACGCCACTATAAATAACGCCATATTAGACAAGTTCTCCGTAGTTGAGGAAGGTGTCGAAATCGGTATCGACCTTGAGCATGATAAAGCGATTGGCTTGTCTGTCACAGAAAAGGGTATAGTGACAGTACCTAAGAGCTCGATCGTGCGCAAAGATTCTGTAGAGTTTAATTATGGAAAGATTTTCAGTAACTAGGAGGTATTTTGAAAGAGAAACTGATTGAAAAGCTAAAAGAATTTGGTCCGATTACAGGCGTACTGCTCGTTTCAGTAGTGGCGATATTCACCATCAATGGCATTACTGGCTTTAACCCTGGTGGAGTCTATGCCCCTGGTGGCGAGAAAGCAGTCGGAGAAGAAAAGGGTAGCGATAGCGAAAATGCATCAACTGCAACTGATGCTGGAGAGTCCGGGCAGACAATAGATGGTTCGAACATTGTCGGAACTGATAGTCAAACTGTCACCACCGATGGAGGGGAAGGTCAGATCGGCTTTGATGAGCAGGGGAACCTCACCCCAGGCAGCGACACTGGTAGCTTACCAGCTATCGGTGACCAGCCAAATTACGGCAACCAAGAAACTTCACCAGATGCTAATCAGAGTAGCCCTCAACCTTAATGCGAGTCGCAATTATTCATCCAGAATATATTAATGACCGCGTAAAGTAGGACATTCTGAGAAGTTCTGATTTTCTGGTGTTAGGCATCTTAACGCTTTTGCTAACTGTTGCTGGCGTGATCATGTATTGCTGGAAAAAATCCCACCCCAAAGCACCCCCTAACACCCAGCATCAACCTGAGCTTAGTGCTAGTAACACCAAGAAGCGCTTTTGTTTCATCATCAATCCGTCAAAGCCTGGAGCAAACGATGCGGTCAGGCTTATTGAACATGTCTGCAAACGTGACGGTATTTCTGATTACTCCATCAAGGAAACTACTGTCGAGCACCCGGGCAACTTGCAGGCCAAGGAGGCGATCGAAGAAGGTTCAGAAGTCATAGTCGCTTGCGGTGGTGACGGCACTGTGCGGTCGGTCGCTTGTCAAGTAGCCAAATACGCCGACAAAGAGCAGGAGGTGGAAGTGGGGATACTTCCACTTGGCACAGGGAACATTCTAGCGCGTAACCTCAACATCCCTCTAGACGACTTGGCAGCCGCCCTTGACATCTGCCTTAGAGCTAGCTCAAGTCCGCTTGATTTGGGCTTCGTAAAATTGCTAGAGCAACCTGATTTTGAACACGTTTTCACAATCATCGCCGGAGTAGGCTTCGATGCGGATATGATAAACAATACTAGCGATAAGCTCAAGAGCAGAATTTCCTGGTTTGCCTACTTTGCTAGCGGACTCAAATCGCTAAGCGCACGTAAGGTTAAAGCAAGAATAATTATCGAGAAAGCTGGTGGTGGCAATTTGGAGGCAAGCACTAAGTTGCGCACGATTATGGTTGGAAACGTTGGGAAGATTCCGTGGTTCAGCTTAATACCTGATGCAAAATACGATGATGGTATTCTCGACGTGGTTGCAATCGATACTCAAGCAGGCATTTTAGGATGGTCACAATTAGCAATTGACGTTATGCTGCAGAAACTCTCCATCAAAAACAATATGCGCTACAAACTCGGGCGCATAGAACATGTTCAGGCGAGTTGGGTGCAAGTTAAACTAGACCGGCAGCGCGCGATTCAGCTCGACGGTGATATCATCGGCAAGACTAGCGGTATGCAAGTATTTGTGCGCAAAGCCGCCATCCAAGTACGTAAAGTCTAGTCATAGCGGGTTCCGACACGCAATTTGCCCCGCCCTGCACAAAAGTCAAAGATGTGTTATAATGTGAACATTGAGTAAAACATTAGTCATTGTTGAGTCGCCCGCGAAGGCGAAGAAGATTAACGCGTACCTAAAAGGTATGGATACTAAGGCCTACGACGTAAAATCCTCGGTAGGGCACGTGCGAGACCTTCCTGTGCCATCAAAACTACCCCTAAAGGTTAAGGCGCAAGATGGTGGTGCTTTTAAGAAGTTCTCCGTCAATGTGCAAAATGGTTTTGAACCATACTACGCATTGATGTACGGTAAATCCAAAGTCGTCTCTGAGCTTAAAGCGGCTTTGAAAGATGCTGATGAGCTCCTATTAGCAACTGATGAGGATCGTGAAGGTGAAGCAATTGCTTGGCATCTACTCGAAGTGCTTAAACCAAAAGTTCCAGTAAAGCGGATGGTATTTCACGAAATCACCAAAGAAGCGATTCAGGAAGCCCTTAACAAGACCAGAGAGATTGACTCTGATTTAGTAGACGCTCAAGAAACAAGGCGTATTTTAGATAGGCTTTACGGGTTCCAGATATCTCCATACCTATGGCGAAAGTTTGGTACCGGGCTTTCGGCAGGGCGCGTCCAGTCAGTGACCACGCGTTTAGTGGTCGACCGCGAAAAGGAGCGCATCGCCTTTACTAAAGCTTCATATTGGGATATCGTCGGCATATTCAACCACGACTCCGACACAGACCTTAACTTTGATGCTAAAATGACTCATTTTGAGTCCAATCAGATAGCTGTCGCAAAGGACTTCAATGATGAGGGTATCTTAAAGCCGAGTGCACAGAAAAAAGGCGTAACTACGCTTAGTGAGGATGAGGCAAAGGAAGCTGCAGGAAGACTTAAGAAGGCTTCATTTACGGTTGGGGACATAAAGACCAAGCCTTACACTGCTAGACCAAAGCCCCCATTTACTACTTCCACCATGCAACAAGATGCTATCAATAAGCTGCATATGTCATCTGATTCGGCAATGCGTACTGCTCAGTCACTTTATGAAAACGGCTACATAACATATATGCGTACTGACTCCCCTAATCTCTCTAGTGAGGCCATCCAAGCAGCCCGGTCAAGTGCGACCAAGCTCTACGGAAGTAGCTCAATACCCGAATCACCAAGATTTTATGCTGCCAAATCAAACTCTGCTCAAGAAGCTCATGAAGCGATCCGCCCAGCTGGAAGCAAGTGGATAAGTCCCGCTGAGCTTGGGACCAAACTGGGTAGCAGTGAACTAGCACTTTACGATTTAATCTACAAGCGCGCCCTCGCCTCCCAGATGGTGGACGCCAAAGGTCTCACCACAACCCTCACCATTGAGGCAGACTCTGGCAATTTGGCCCTGTTTTCCGTAGGTGGCACAGTTATTCAAGAGCGTGGGTTTCTGAATGCTTATGACGACAGTGGCTCTAAAGATGGCGCAAAACGCTTACCGGAGTTGAAGGTTGGAGATGAATTAAACGTTGAAGACATAATTGCTGATGGGCACGAGACTAAACCCCCTGCTAGGTATACCGAAGCGTCCTTGGTGCGCAAAATGGAGGAGGTTGGTATCGGAAGACCCTCCACCTATGCAGCAACTATTCGCACCATTCAGGACAGAGGTTATGTCAAGAAACGCGGGCAGGCTTTAGTACCCACTTGGCTTGCCTTTGCTGTGAACGACGTTCTTGAGCGCTCTCTAACCCAATATGTAGACTACCAATTCACTGCCCAGATGGAAGAGGATCTTGACGAAATTGCGGCTGGTAAGATAAAACGTAACGCTTGGCTTAAGGATTTTTGGTTTGGTAATTCAAACAAAAAAGGACTCGAAAAAGATACGGAAATACTTAAAGAGCTGATTGAAAGTAAAAAATCCGACGACATCTTCCCCATTGGTGAAAGTGGGCGTTATCAGGTACACATCACTGCCTACGGAGCATTTTTCGAAGATTTGGAAAGCACCCCCGATCAAGATGGACGACTCGCAAGAGGTTACATCGACGAGGAGATGGCTCCAGATGAGATTACTGATGAAATAGTTGCGGAATCAATTTCTAAAGGTGTAGGCATTCAAAACACTGGGCGCAAGCTCGGCGTGAATCCTGCTACAGGATTTGAAGTCGTCGCGACCAACGGGCGCTACGGTCCATATTTCACAGAGATTTTGCCCGAAGGTACCCCCACTAAAGGTAAAGGTGCCGTCAAAGCTAAAACGGCCTCTTTGCTTAAGGACATGTCTTTAGATACTGTGACCTTAGATGATGCGTTAAAAGTGCTTCAGCTTCCGATCCAACTCGGCGTTAACCCACCAGATGGCGAGAAGATCGTAGTGAACAACGGGCGTTTTGGACCCTACTTGATGAAAAAAGATCAAGATACCAAAAAATACGACTACCGCTCCATCAAGAAGACTGAAACTGAAGATGCTGAGGCGCGTATGTTTACCATCACCTTAGATGAGGCTATTGACATTTACTCTAAGCCAAAGGTGATGCGGCGTAGAAAAAAGTAGCGTAGAAAAAAGTAGCGCATACTAAGCTAAGCCTAGGTTTGCCTCAGCTATGCACGTGATGCGAACACATTTCGTGAAAAAGACGTAACTCAACTATAACCTTACAGCGAAGGCGTTAGTAAAGAGTGCAATCAAAGGGCTATTTGTTTGGGTCCCACAACTCTTCGTACTTGTATCCAGTTAAATCTTCGGCTACTTTGCGCGTCTCTTCATCAACATCTTCTTTTGAGCCACCAGCTTGAAGGCGGTCAATCTCGGCTTTGATGATGCCGTGCGTAGTTTGATTCAGGTTGAAAGTGCGAATCAACCACATACACCAACATAGCAGTATCAGCGGAAAGACGACGAACACTAAAGTTATCGCGTGCTTAGCCAAATCGCTTTGCTCTACGACATCTGAACCAGATTTGAAATCGCCCTGCTCGAGCACAAAACCAATGAATGCGGCACCAAGTGCGCCTGTGGCACGCCTGGTAAAGGTCTGGACAGCTGCAAAGGTGCCCGCACGAAGCTTGGTCGAAACGAGCGTATCAACATCAGGCACAAATGGTATCACATTCCAAGGAGTGTATTCCATAATCTGGCGACCAACTTGCCAAGTGATTCCCAATACAAATATCAAGACTATCCCGCCTGGGCCGTTGAAGATTTCGGATGCAAACCCAGTTAGATAAAGAACGCCGTAAGCGACCAAAACGAAAAGCATTGCTGAGTATGCAGTCGTCCAGAGGAATTTGGGGCCTTTTTTGAACATCAAATACGTCGCAGCAGGGACGACGAGCATACCGATAAAGCTTAGTGAAAGGATGTCTTGGCCAGTGGTTTTAGACATTCCTAGCACCCAAACCACGAAGTAAAGGAAGGCGGTAGCGTAGCAATCTTTCGCGAAGTAGGATACAAAATATATGGTGAAAATGCGTCGGCAAGATTTCGTCTTCCAAACGTTCCAGTACTCTTTGAGCGTTAGCATGACGTTATTACGCTTTCCTTTATGCTCGCGCGTCACACTTGACTCGTTTTGCTCGAACTCAGCCACGTATTTTGGTGAGAACTCCCATGTGGTGAAGTAGGTTATCAATGTGCTCGTACAGAAAACAACACCAAATACCACTCCTGATATAGTATAGGCGGTAGCAGTGTCTTCTCCAAAAACTCGCATCAAAGCCGCCGGTAAGGCGGTGATGGCAAAGGTAGAGAAGGCTGAAACGAACAAGCGCACAGAAGAAAGCTTTACGCGCTCATCTGCGTGTGGCGTCATTTCAGTCGGCAGAGTTTCATAGGCAATACCGATAAAGGCGTTTGCAGAGTCGATTAGGAAGTAGACTATAAAATACCATGCGAATGACCCGGGAACTACGATAAAGAGGCCGGGGAAGCCGATTAAGACCATCAGCGCGCCTACAAGTAACAATAAATGTCGACGCCCAAAACGTCTGCCGATTCGGAACTTGAAGAGGTTATCAGAAACGCCTCCAATCACAGCGCAAACCGCAATGTCGAGCATTTTGCAGGTGAAGAACATTAAGCCTACTTGGCCGGCCGATAAGCCACCGAATGTCGTCATGAAGAACATTAGATACGAACCGGTTAAAGTCCCCCATGCTCCACCATTCATATCGTTCATTGCGAAGCCGAAACAGCGCGCAAATGTGATTTTCTTGGGTGTATACACCCGCAAAGATTCATAGTCTATTGTTTTACTCATATCTATATTATACTACATTTTCTTAAAACGTGCACTACTTCGTGCGGCGCAAGATTTTCTTAGCTACCAGATTTGCAAGCTGCTGCACGACTTGCACAAAGACGATAATGATGGCTATGGCTACCCATGTGACTTGATCGTCCATTTGCTTATAGCCATATTGCAATGCAAACGAACCGAGCCCCCCGCCAGCAATAGTTCCAGCCATCGCCGACATATCAGTGACTGCGACGAACATGAAAGCATAGCCGAGTATAAGTGGTGCCAATGCTTCTGGTATCAGAACTGTAAACAATATGCGCAATCTAGACGCCCCCATTGCTCTTGCCGCCTCAATAACGCCTGGGTCAGTTCCGACCAAGTTTTGCTCGACAAGGCGCGAAGTTGCTACCGAGCAGAATATAGTCATTGAGAATACTGCTGCAGTCGAGCCGATTGATGTGCCAACTACGGTAATTGTCAACGGCCGCACAGCAGTCAAAAAGATGATAAACGGAATTGGGCGGATAAAGTTGATGATAAAGTTCAGCACTTGGTAAGCGATATTATTCTCGAAAAGACTCCCTTTTCGCGTGGAGTACAAGGCAAGACCAATTAACACCCCAACAACCCCACCGATTAATATGGTCATTCCTACCATATAGAGAGTTTCTCCGATGGCGTCAAAAAGAAGAGGTGTTAAGTTATTCCAGTTTTGGCTTGCGCTTAAGTACATTTCGCGAGCATTATTGCCACCAAGACCTAAGGCACCACTTAAGGAAGCGCTCTCAGAAGCGGATAGCAATCCATTCATTAGGTTACTCATCTTCACCCCCTAACCCTGCTGCCTCCAAATCGCCAGTTTCAAGTATGTGCAGAGTATTGATGAAGTTTCGTGTCGTCGGGTGCTTGGGGTTTTTGAAAATCTGCTGTGTATCGCCGATTTCCACCACTTCACCTGAATCCATGACTGCAACCTTGTCGCAAATTAAACGCACTACTGACATGGTGTGGGTGATTAAGACGATAGTGATACCGAGCTCACGGTTGATGCGTTTCAGAAGGCGCAAAACATCGAGAGTGGTTTCAGGATCGAGTGCTGAAGTTGCTTCATCGGCAAGCAGTATTTTCGGGTTGGTAGCCAATGCCCGGGCGATTGCTACGCGCTGCTTTTGGCCACCAGAGAGCTTTGCAGGGTAAGCGTTTGCTTTGGATTCTAGCCCCACGAACTTTAATAATTCCTGCACGCGCAAAAGGCGTTCATCCTTGGCTATTTTAGCGAGCTTCAACGGGTACTCCACATTTTTGAAGACCTTTTTAGCGCTAAAAAGGTTAAATTGCTGAAAAATCATACCGATTTGGGCGCGCAGGTTCTTCAGATCTCGCTCTTTTAGAACCCCAACATCTTGATTCAACACGTGCAGTTTTCCAGAAGTCGTCGTTTCTAGCTGGTTGATCAGGCGAACTAGCGTCGATTTACCTGCTCCAGAATGACCAATCACCCCATATATTTCTCCAGGGTGAACTTCTAGGGTCACATCTTTGCACGCCTCAACCGTATGCCCATGAGACTTAAAAGTCTTGGACACACGGTCAAAACTGATGATTGGAGTGCTGATTATTTACTCGCTTTGTAAAGCGCCTCCTGAGTCTCTAGAATATCTTTCAGCTCGTTAATTGGAGTTGCGTTTACAAGTGTGTTGATCTTATCGCTACCACCCGCTTCTTTCGCAAGTGCTAACTGAGTATCTCCGTCAGAATTGAAGATTTGTGCTAGCTTAAGGTAAAGTGCATTATCTTCATCAGCGTGGCGAGCCACAAATACATTAATGTATGGCTTAGCGCCTTCACTATCACCGTCTTCAGTATAGAGTGAGTTATCCTTATTCTCTTCGCTTAAGTTCTTCACAAAATCGTTATTGATAATTGCAGCCTTAATCTTTGGGTCAGAAAGTGAAATTGCCGTTTGAGAAGCAGTCACTGGATAGACAGTAACCTTAGACTCGTTACGATCAATATCAGCTGGAGTGACAATTTCCGAATGCCCTTCAATTAGCTTCACCAGGCCAGCATTCTTCAGCAAGAATATTGCACGACTCTGGTTGGTGCCGTCATCTGGAATGGCAACTTGGTCACCGTCTTCAAGGCTTTCTAGAGATGTAACGTCTTTCGCCCGGTCACCCCAAAGCGAAATTGGATAAACCGCAGTTGCGCCAACGGGCACAAGGTCTTGGTCGGCATCAACGTTGTATTTTGCTAGATATAGAATGTGTTGGAATTCATTTAAGTCTAGTGCGCCCTCAGTTAGAGCGGGGTTCGGCTCGGAATATTCAGAAAAATCCTTAATCTCAACGTAAATTCCCTCAACTTCAGCCGCTTTTTTGAATGCGTCCCACTGCGAATCGGAAGCACCAACAACTCCTATTTTAACAGGGTTTCCTTTAGATCCCTTTTCGGCCTCAGCCTTCTCTTCACCGCAGCTAGTTAACGCTAAAGCAAAAGCTAACATTAGTGCTAGGGCAAGAAAAATGCCTGCAACTTTTTTTAATGACAATGTGTTCATATTTATTTCTCCTAACTCATTTATACCTATTATAGCATTTTACTGTACGCCCTGCACAGCTTTTGGGGGTTTCCTACACAAAATAAGCGTATTTTATGTAGCATATCGCAAAAAGGTACACAAAATAAGCGTATTTTATGTAGTCAATGTACTACATTTGCTTTTCGACTCCTAAATCGTCTAGTGAGTAAAGTGAATAATATTTTACCCCCAAAGCTTCAATCTTCTCCTTGGCTCCAGTATCCCGGTCCATAATAGTTGCACACGCCACAACATTTGCACCAGCTCTACGCACTGCTTCGATGGCGGTGATCGGCGACCCTCCAGTAGTGGTTGTGTCTTCGACTACCACTACGTTTTTACCGCTGATATCTGGGCCTTCGATTTGGCGTTGCATACCATGGTCTTTCACATTTTTGCGAACTACGTAGGCGTCTAGATTAATCGCTTTTGAAGCGGCTGCGTGCAAGCAAGCATCGGCGATGGGGTCAGCTCCAAGCGTTAAGCCACCCATAGCAGCAAAATCAACTCCTGCGATGTACCCTTCTTCTTCGAGGCGATCTAAAAGAAGATGCCCAATGAGAGGCGCACCTAAGTGGTGTAAGGTAACGCGACGCAGATCTATGTAGTAGTTAGCTTCTTTACCAGATGCTAAAGTAACTTTGCCCTCCACATATGCTAATTGCTTTATCAACTGAAGTAATTGGTCGCGTGGTTCAAGACTTAAAAACTCTGATGATTCAACTTTGATGATATCCATTTCTTCTTCCTTTCATTTCTAACTTAAGGTTTATATTCACTACCGTTTTCTGGTACAGTTCCATCAATAAAGTACGCCACGACTGCCTTTTGCAACTCCCCCGTATCACTGAGGAATGCGGTGTGCCCATCAGAATCGTAGGTCAATAGTACGCCATTTTTGAACATTTTCGCCATTTCCTCGGCACTTTGATAAGGTGTGGCAGGGTCACGCAAAGTTCCAATCACTAAAATCGATCCAGTATCAGGTGCTGATTGGTCGTACTTAATCTGATTGGTCGCCTTAGTAAATGGCTCGCAGGAAACTTCTGGATACACGAAAAAACTACCCAGAGTAGGCGCTACCTTCATGATTTCATCAGCGTTTTTAGCTTCCCCTTCCATATCGAAAGCATTTTGACGGTCCAGGCAATTCACAGCTATGTTACCCTCAAACATGTTCGACTCGAAGTGTTCAGTGCGCGAATTATACTCAAAATAGGCATCAGATAAAATCAAGAAAATGTCTGGTGAAGCGCTCTTCTTTAGTGATTCAAGAGCGAGTGATAAGTACATCCAGGACTCTTTAGAGTAGAGTGTGTACGCCAAACCATAAAAGAAGCCGATGTCATTCAGCTCACGCCCTGTAGACGTTTTAAGCGGAGTGTCTTTTAGCTTCTTGATTGAAGCAGCAATCCAAGAGTTGGCATACTCCACAGTCTGGCCAGCGAATGGACATGTACTAGCGCTAGTCGTGATGCAATCTTCAAGATATGCATTTAAGGCCACCTGGAAACCGCCTGCCTGGGCAAGGGCTGTTTGCTCGAGCGTTTCGCCTGGTAGAGCAGCACCGTCAAGCACGTATTTACCGACGTTTTGTGGGAACAACCCCGCGTATACAGCGCCTAAGTCAGTGCCGTACGAAAACCCGATGTAGTCCGTCTTATCGCTACCGATCAAAGCGCTTATCAGATTCAGGTCTCTTGCGGCTGATTGGGTGTCGATATATTTCAACAAGCTGCCAGTATGGTCGGCGCAACTTTTCTGAAAACCTGAAGCCTCAGCTAGGGTGGCGTCATAATTATCTGGCATCTGACCAGGTATAGAAGTGTAGACAAATTTCAGCTCTTCAGCGCTATTTTCAAAGCATTCAATTGGTGAAGACTTCCCCACTCCGCGCGGGTCCCAAGTAGTTATATCATAAGCTGCGCGCAAACTATCTGGAAACTCGGAAATAATCTGTGGCAAATAGCTGACTCCAGATGCGCCAGGCCCCCCAGGGTTGAAGTAGAGTGATTTCCCTGGATAAGTGCTAAGCTTTTCTCGGGCGATGTGCAGGTTAATCGACGCTTGCGTACCTGAATCATATGGATTAGCATCAAGTGTATAATCTTTGGCAAGCTCTGCAGAAGGCTCGGACCAAATCAGGGGCGCTTTCACATCTGCACATTCGAACTCAGTTGGTTTTATGAGACTTGGTAATGCGTCCGCCCCGCTCGCTTGGCTAGCATCAAGGTCTTCACACGCACCCCACTTAATTTCCTGGTTGTAATAGGCGGTAAAATTTTGCTTTTGCCACTCGCCCAAATCGGACGCTTCGTCTTGTCTTGTGCTACTGACGTTTTGGCTGGCAGTAAATTTACTCCATAAGGCGTCAAGTCCGTAGTGCCTAAGGGCAAAAATAGCGCCAAAAAGTGCAACCGCTAAAATAGCGATGAACACAATTGCACCAATTACTTGGCGCTTCTTCGACGAATCTGCCGATTTTTCAAGCTCTACTGTTTGGGATACACCTCCTTTTTATACACTAGCTGACATCTATGCGCTTAATCACATTATAACACATCGGCGAGGCTTTCGTACAGGGCATAAAACGCGCAAACTGGGCTCTTACGGCGCGCCATGCAATATTAATTTACCCAGTGTTTTGCAAGCCTGCGGACACTCCGGAGACAGTATTCAAAATGAGGTGCTTTAAGTCGGCGATATACTCATCGCTAAAAGTGTCATCTTTTGCCCGAAGCCTCTTTAAAGCGCACACTTGCAACATCGATAAAGCGTCGACATATGTGCCACGTATCTGGATAGCTTGTCCGAGCACCTTCTTATGTGAAAGGGGGTATTCACTGCGGTTGATTCTTTGCACCCATTTGACCGTCAGAGCCAACTCATCTAAAACCTTATCGCTTAAATCCTGGCGATCTGCCATATCGAGATAGCGGGCAGCAATACGCTCGTCGGCCTTTGCAATAGACATTTCGATATTATCTACCAGAGTTGAGAAGAGGTTCCATTCGTCGTATGCGTTTCTCAAAGTGGCGACACCTTCTTGACGGGCGGACTCAGCTTTTTGCTCAGCCACACTTTGGCTATCCCCATTTTTGAGCGCGCTGGTTTTGGCACTCTCAGCTTTCGCGTTTACGAACTGGTCACACCCTGCTCCAAAACCGTACCAAGCAGCTAGATTGATGCGTGCTTGAGACCAAGCGAACACCCAGGGAATGGCGCGAAGGTCTTCGAGGCTACGTGTGCTAAGACCGCGCTTCGCAGGTCTTGAACCAATGGGGAGTAGCCCAACCTCTTCAAGCGGGGTGACTTCTGCAAACCAATTGGCAAAATCTGATGTCTGCACCAAGCCATGGAAAGCGTCTTTTGAATACTTAATCAACTCCTCGACAAGCGGGGTGTACTTTTCATAAAGCTGATGATTCATAGCTTTAACTGAAGGCACATCATTCATTAAGGTTGCTGCAGCCACTGCTTCAATGTGTCGCACAGCTAAGTCGGGGTTGGAATAGCGCGCAGTTATTGCTTCGCCTTGCTCGGTCACTTTGAAAACGCCATCGACAGACCCAGGAGGCTGAGCCAAAACAGCACGGTTTGCAGGCCCTCCACCGCGACCAAGAGCACCACCTCGACCATGAAACTGCACTATATGGATATTGTTTTTCCGGGCGAAATCTGCTATACGCGTTTGAGCGCGGTGCAGTGCAAAAGTAGCTGCTACTGGGCCGACATCTTTAGAGGAGTCTGAATAGCCGAGCATAACTTCTAGGCGCCGATTATTTTGCAGAAGAAATTGATGCACTTCAGGAAGTTTTAATGCTTCTTCGAGAATGGCAATGCAGTTCTCTAAATCTTCCATCGTTTCAAATAGCGGTATGACGCTTAGTAGATTCTCACTCTCAGAGTCGGCATTTGCAAGGCGCATCAGCTCATACACGTCAGAGATATGCGATGATTTCTGGGTAAATGACACGATATAGCGACTCAAAGCGCGCACACCATAGCGTTGTTGAATCAATCCGATCATACGGAAAGTGTCGAGCACCTCAACTGTGCGAGGTTGAAGATCTTCGGAGTGGAGACCGTTTTTGCGGATGTCTTCAAGCGCCTTTGAGTGCACTTCAGAGTGTTGGCGCACCTCAATGGATGCTAAGTGGAATCCAAAAACTTCAATACGCCAGATGAGTGCTTGGAGTGGACCGTAAGCACTACGCGAAGCACCAGCTCTTAAGAGCGACTCCTGCACGATGTTTAAGTCATGAAGAACTTGCTCTTGTGAAGAGTATCCATAATCAAAATCGCGCTTAGCAGTTGCTTCTAGGCGTTTGGAGATAACCATTGTGCAAGCACGATGCAACTCTTGGGCAGATATTTCGGAAACGTCAGTAGCGATATCATCGTTCATCGTACGAAGCTTATTCCAGAGCGCTTTAAGCGCATCGCTTGGAGGTGTCATATCGTTACTCAGGGTCAAATTACGCCCCACCAACAAAGTGGCTTCAGCATGCTTTTCGATAATGTATTTCGAAAACTTTTCGGCAACTTTGCGAGTGGTCGAAGGCAGTACGTTTGGGTTACCATCACGATCAGACCCGATCCAAGAGCCGAGCTCAAAAAACGCCGGAGCTTTAGGTGTGGAGGCGCCAATAACATCTTTTTCATTGTGCACGAACTTGATATAATCATCTAAGCGCCGGAAAACGTAGATGATTGAATCGTGAATAGTTGACTCTACTGTAGATGTGACGACATTGCTCTCATCTAGCGGGCTAGGTTTCTTCAGTGCGATCGGAGATGTGCGGTAGAGAGCATCGATTTCGTTAAGCAAAAGGCGTTCATTTTCGATTAAGTAGATTCCGTGAAGGTTCTTGCGCTGGTCATAAAGCTTAGAAATACGCTTTATCTTACCGGTTATTGCCCGGCGGCGCGCTTCGGTGGGGTGGGCAGTGAAAACGGAGTGGAACTTCAACTCTGAAAGCCGGCGGCTAGCATCTTCTTCGCCAACTTCTTCCACAACTTTTAAGTAGGCTTTACCAAGGGCGTTCCCCTCTCCCTTTTGCAGTGATTCTGCCTCACGTATATTTAGGCGCTCAACGCGATAATGCTCTTCGCATAGGTTTGCCAAGTGAAAAAACGTTGCAATAGCTACTGCTAACTCTTGACCGCGCTTCAAAGTAATATTGTCAATAAATTCTTCCACCGAATTGAACGACTCAAAGGACTCAGAGTCGCGGGCAGACTCCACCAACTCTAAGATACGGATTAAATCTTTGCTTAAATCTTTATCATACTCCTCCACTACTCTTAGCAATAGGCCACGGAAGTAGTGAATACTTTCTTCTAATGAGTTTGAAACACTATCTTCACCGCGCCCAGTGATATGGACTTCTCTATGATTGACCATCACCCTCCCTCTTAGCCTTGTAAGCCGCAGCAGCTTCGATGAGACCTAAGAAGAGCGGATGGGCTTGGGTTGGTCTAGATTTGAACTCAGGGTGAGCCTGGGTGGCGACATAGTATGGGTGCGTATCCTTACTGAGCTCGATAAACTCAACTAGACCGATTGCATTTTGATCGCTAAGCATCACTTTAGAATTTTTGTCAGAATCAACACCACTAAGATTCGCGCCATCTTTTGAGCGCCCGAGCGATGTGCCCGAAATGACTAGCCCGGACGCTTCCAAATCAGCGACATAGCGATTATTGACCTCAAAGCGATGGCGGTGGCGTTCAGAAACCTTTTCATTTCCATATAATGACTTCGCGATAGTGCCTTCTTTGAGTTTTGCATCATACGAACCGAGGCGCATAGTGCCGCCCATATCACCTTCACCAGAAACGATGGCTTCCTGCTCAGCCATAGTTGCAATCACTGGGTTTGAAGTCCCATCACCGAACTCTGTACTTGAAGCATCTTCTAGGCCCAAAACGTTCCTAGCGTACTCAATGACTGCACATTGAAGCCCGAGGCAAATGCCGAGCAATGGTACGCGTTTAGTGCGAGCAAAATGCAAAGCGCCAATCTTACCGTCGACACCACGTGCCCCAAAACCGCCGGGTATCAATACCCCGTCAACACCATCAAGTACAGTCTCCGCGGAATTCGCCGTCTCACATAAACTCGCATCGACCCAGCGCACATTTATCTTCAGGTCGTTAGCGTAGCCTGCCGCTTTTAACGCTTCAGTGACTGAAAGATAGCTATCGTGCAAGCTAATATATTTACCAACCAGAGCGATTTCAATCTCGCCTTTAGGGTTATGTACGCTTTCTAAGAACTTCTCCCAACGCTTCCAGGTGTCATTCGTAGTTGGCGGATGAATGCTATCTAGCCCAAGCGTTTCGACCATAAAGTCAATCACTTGGGAATCATGTATCATGCCCGGCACATCGTATATCGATGGCACATCTACGCAATTGACAATGCCGCGATTTTCCACATCACACATCAAGGCGACCTTTTCAGCCACATCTTCAGAAATGGGTAGCTCAGAGCGAAGCACTAGAGCGTTGGGCTGGATACCAACTGAACGCAGCGCCATTACAGAGTGTTGAGTAGGCTTGGTCTTCATTTCGCCCGAAACGCGTATATATGGCAATAACGAACAATGTACGAAAAAGACGTTTTTAGAGCCGAGCTCCCGTCTTATCTGGCGCGCAGATTCGAGAAAGGGCTGGGATTCGATATCGCCTACAGTGCCACCAATCTCAGTGATGATGATATCGGGATTGTTTTCTTCTTGGGCGCGCATACGCCATTTGATTTCATCAGTAATGTGCGGAATCACTTGAATCGTCTTGCCTAAATACTCACCTTTGCGCTCTTGATTTAGCACATATTGATACACTTGCCCAGTGGTAGCAGAGGCAAGCTTAGGTAGGCTTACATTAATGAATCGCTCATAGTTGCCTAGGTCCAAATCAGTTTCCCCGCCATCTTCGGTTACGAACACCTCACCGTGCTCATAAGGGCTCATAGTACCTGGGTCAGGGTTAAGATATGGGTCGAACTTTTGCATAGTGACTTTATAACCGTAGGACTTCAGTAGTAGACCGATCGAAGAGGCCGTCAGACCTTTGCCTAGACCAGAGATTACACCACCAGTTATGAAGATGTGCTTTGTCTGACGCAAGCCACCTTTAGTGGGGTTCGAAGCGGAATTGGTCGTTTTTCCGCGCGAATCTACTGCCCCCTTGGACGCGCCTCGCAAAAATATATCAGTAATCTTACTGCTCATATGTATATTATACCATAGAATTCAACTTCATGCGAGCGAAGCTCACACTCGTTTCATACAATGGTATGCATACTTGATAAAGGCGCTGAGCGGCGCCTTAACTCCGCTCTCTGCGAGGCACAAGTAAGGGGTGAATTCAAAGAATTCACTCTGATTTGAAGAATTCAACTTCATGCGAGCGCCTGTAGATAGATAGCTAAGATGTTACTACTTTCTAGGTTTTTATTTTCGAAGCAGATATGCGTGTTATGGTGTGGTGGGCGTTGAAATGTGCTTTTTTATATCTCTTAGAGCGAAATGAAGTGTTTTGTTTAGTTATGTATACGAATATGAGTCTTCGCGGAGTTGATAGCGAAATATCGAGATATACTACTTACAAAACACTCATTTAGCTCTTAGATGATATAAAGCACATTTCTGGGCAAAATACGCATAATCTGCTTAAAAATAAGGGCGTAGAGAGGAGTGGAATTGTAGTTGTCTGACAACAGGCGCTCGTTTCATACAGCCATCTACTGCTCGATTAAATAGAAAGTGCTATGCCGTCGAGTATATCATGCTCGGAAGTGATTGTGAACTCTAGTGCTTTGCCTTGGGCATGCATTACCTTTTGCACATGCTTAAGCAATAAGCTCCAAATGAGACTTCCTGCCTGTATAACGTCTACGCGGCCCGGATGCACAAACCCGAGTGCACGGATATTATCTTTGGAAAGATGTAGCATAAAGTCAGCATACTCTAACATTTCGTCAAACGGTATACGAGCATCAGACACTTTATCGCGCTGGTATTTTTTAAGACCAAGTGCACCGGCGGTGAGCGTGGTTACAGTACCTGCTACACCGATCACATTATCCACACTTGCTGTCGCGTTATTTTTTGCTTCAAGTATCTTAAATGTTTCATCTAAGTGGTTTTGTATGTCTTGAGTAGCAGCAAAGATGTGTTCACTTGTGGGTATGTCATCATCAGCAAAGTAGCGCTCAGTAATGCGCACAGAGCCAATATTCATTGAATGCTCAGCTAGAATACTTTCGCCACCAATAATCAGCTCAGTGGATCCGCCACCTAAATCTACTACCAGATGATTACCGCCATCTTTGAGTGCTGAAGCCACACCGGTGAATGATAATTTGGCCTCTTCATCACCACTGATAACTTCGGGGTAAACGCCTAGAATACGTTTTGTCTCCTCGAAAAAAATGTCACGATTCTTAGCATCCCTTGAAGCAGATGTTGCGATGAAGCGGATGTTTTGCGGTGAAATATGATGCTTGGCGATAACTTCAGCATACTCTTCTTCGAAGGTGAATGTGCGTGCTAATGCGTCACTGTCAAACACTCGGGTTTTATCTACACCGAAGCCCAAGCGGTTGATACGTGTTTGACGCTCTTCAAGGTCTTTGAGGTACTTAACACCTTCTGCCATGCGCTGGTCGGCGACAAGCAGGCGTATCGAATTAGTACCACAATCAATGGCTGCAACCTTTTTAGATGTTTCCCCAAGATCGTCCGTTGGCGTCACTACTTGACCCACTAATCCTTATCCTCACTACTTAGACTGTCTTTATTTAACTCCTCTAGCAATGATTTTAGCTCCTGGCGGATGTAGTCCCTAGTTGCCACTTCACCAAGCTGGAGCCTGATGCTTTCTATTTCGCGGGTCAGAAATTCTGTGTACGCCAAATTGCGCTCAGCACGAGTCCGATCTTGCTCCATCTGGACTTTATCGCGCTCAGTTTGACGCTCTTGGGCAAGCAAAATTAATGGTGCAGCGTAGCTCGCTTGAAGCGAAAGCATTAGCGTCAAAGCTGTGAACCCAAAAGCTGCTGAGTCAAAACGTAACACTTCGGGGGCAAGCATATTCCAGGCTAACCAGACGATACAGAATACTGAAAGCCAGAAGATGAATGCTGGAGTTCCTAAAAAATGCGCGATGCTTTCAGCAATGCGGCCACCAATGTTATTATTAATCGCGTGCGACAGTTCATCATCAGAATGCGCTTTGGGGAACCAAGTGCGCTTTTTTTGAATCGGGGTCGAAAGTGATTTATTTTGCTTTGGCGTTATACCTCCCCGCATGTTTCATGTCCAAATCACGCCAGTTAGAAGGTAGCATGTGGTCGATCACATCGTCAACAGAAATCGCTCCTAGCAAATGCATGTCAGTATCAACCACTGGTACTATCATCGCATTATACGTTGCAAAAACTCTAGAGACTTCATCTATACTTGCTTCAGGGTAGCAGAAATATACATCAGTATCGGCAATGGCACCAAGCTGCAGGTGCGGCGGGTGGCGAAGTAGTTGCTGAAAGTGAAGCACACCCAAGAAGCGCCCTGTTGGAGTGTCATCTGGAGGTTGGCAAACAAACACTACTGAAGCTAGCGGTGGGGAAAGCTCGGGGCGACGTATCTTAGCCAGCGCTAATGCGACCGTCGAGTTTGGTGTCAATATCACCGGGTTAGTAGTCATCATACCACCGGCGGTATATTCAGAATATTCAAGTAACTGTCGCACATCATCTGCTTCGGCTTGATCCATCTCGTCAAGTAGCTCTTGGGCGCGTGGAGCTGGCATTTTGTTGAGCAAATCAGCCGCATCGTCAGGCTCCATCTCCTCAAGTACGTCAGCGATACGCTCATCATCGAAATTGTCAAGTAGCTGAATCTGAGTAGCTTCATCCATCTCTTCTAGTACATCGGCCAGGCGTTCGTTATCCAAATCCTTTGCCACTTGAATTTGGCGCTCGCCTTCTAGGTCAAGTATGACTTCAGCCGCATCGGCAGCTTTCATACCCTCAATTGATTCTACAATGTGGTCGGACACTTGTACAACGTCTTTAGAGTGGAAGATATCCGTTTCTGAAGGTGCAACAAAACGCGTTTCACCTTTTTGCTTGAAGATGTTCTTTATGCCGACCTTCTGGGTGACCTTACGTACAAATAGCTTGGATAGCTGCCACTCACCGTTTGACTGTTTCGTAATGGAGAAATCTTCCACTTTGAACTTATCGTCATCGTTTTCCTGTGAGGAAACGTTAACGATCCGCCCGAGTAAATCAGAATACCCTAATTGCTCAAGTTCGCGCTTTCTGAAGCGCTGAAGGTTAAGTAGACCTGCCACAAGCACTTGGGAAGTAGTAATCGATGTCACTTTTGAAAGTGGGATGAAGATGCGACGCTTACCATAAACGTCGACGACTAGGCCGACTGCGCGAGATATACCATTTTGCGATAAAATCAGGACAACATCACGCACTTTGCCGACGTGATCACCTAGGGGGTCGAAAACTTGAACCCCATTTAGACGCGCTAAGAAAATTTCAGTACCTTGTTGCATAATATCCTAATGTGCGAAGTGACGGCTTCCGGTAAAATACATAGTAATGCCTGCCTTTGTAGCGGCTTCGATAACTTCATCATCGCGAATCGACCCCCCAGGCTGCACTACTGCGCTAACACCTGCATCGATCAGCTTTTGCAAGCCGTCAGCAAACGGAAAGAAGGCGTCAGAAGCTGCCACTGCTCCGATTGAGCGCTGCTCTTTAGTGGTTTCACCGCCGTTTGCAGCGCCTCCAGGCGAGTCAATTTGAGGTAAATCCTGACTTCCTTGGGTGGCGCCTCCAAGCGTATTTGCGCGCCGAATCGCCAAATCGCATGAGTCAAGTCGATTTACCTGGCCCATACCGATTCCAACTGTTGCGCAGTCTTTAGCGAGCAAAATAGCATTTGACTTCACTGACCGAACCGCTCTCCAAGCGAACTTCAAATCTTCAAATACGCTTTGACTAGGCCTTTTGCCTGCCACAAGCTCCCAATTATCAGGGGCGTCACCAGGTGCCTGATAAGTATCGCGCTCTTGGACGAGTAGCCCGCCGGTCATCTTGCGAGCTTCAATCAGCTTTGCCGAGCTGACGCTTAGGTCAACTGGGTGGTTTTTGGCATCAAGCTCTAAAATGCGCAAATTCTTCTTTTCAAGCAATAAGGCGAGAGCATCTTCTTCAAACCCTGGGGCTACCACAACTTCAGTGAAGACCGGCTTTATCAACTGAGCTTGACCAAGCGTGACAACACGATTAGATGCTACAACGCCACCATAAGCTGAAACTGGATCACACTCGAAAGCTTTTTGGTGTGCTTTTGCGATATCTTCATCGCTTCCAATGCCGCAAGGGTTAGAATGCTTCACGATAGCTACCGTCGGGCGCTCAAAATCAAACGCACTTCTAAGAGCAGCTTCAGCATCGAGGTAGTTGTTATAGCTCATCTGCTTACCGCTTGAGAGCAACTTTGCACCCACAATGCTTCCATATGCCGGCACAGTGTTATGCCCAGCCACATCTTTATAAAGCGCTGCTCGTTGGTGTGGATTTTCACCATAGCGTAAATCTTCTACCTTCTGGTAGACTGCACCTTCAAAGCTAGCAAAACCACCACCGGGAGCATCACCGGAGTTAAACCATGCCGCTACGCCCAAATCGTAAGCTGCGGTGTGAGAAAAGGCTTTTCGTGCTAGCTCAAAACGTTCAGCTTCTGTAAAGCCACCGTTCGCAATGCTTTTGGCTGTAAATTCATAATCAGAAGTGCTAGTAACCACTGCTACATTTGCGAAGTTCTTAGCCGCCCCTCGCACCATTGAAGGCCCACCGATATCAATCTTCTCGACAATTTCTTCAAAGCTAGCATCCGATGCCACAGTCTCTGAAAAGGGGTAGAGATTTACCACTACCAAATCGAAGGGGTGCAAATCGAGACCTTTTAGCTGGTCTAGATGTGACGAATTTCTTACATCAGCAAGTATTCCAGCGTGGATATTAGGATGCAAAGTCTTGACGCGCCCATCAAGACATTCCGCAAAACCAGTGATTTCTTCAACTGGCACGACATCAACACCGTAGGACATAATGACTTTAGCAGTAGATCCAGTTGAAACAATTTCTACATCATTTTTTGCAAGAACTTTAACTAAGTCCTCTAAGCCATCCTTGTAGAACACGGAAATAAGTGCACGTTTAATCGGTTTACGACTAACGTTATCATGGTTTTTTGTACGTAGAACTGACACTCCGATTTCCTTTCGCTCGGTGACCTTTAGCAGCCATTTCATGCTGAATTTCCTTTTTGAGAGATGTTTTAGTTTCTCTTCTTAACATTATTATAGCAGAATCATCATCGTCGTGCTGAGCTCCATGTTCGTATAACTTCAAAGTAGTGGCTTTATAGACTGCATACGCCAAAACAACTGGTATATCTGCCAAAAATACCACCACCCCCACCTTAAGTGCTAGAGAAACACTTGCGACTCCGACAAAACCGAACCCGTGTAGTAAGAACCCTGAGGAAATGTAACCTAGTGTAAGCACACCTAAAGCGCAGAATAACGCTAAAAACGCACAACAAATCAGCAAATGTAGTGCCTGGCTTAAGCAGAGTTTCATTTTTGTGAAGGCAGGAAACGTGTATTCTAAACGAGTCTCGCGAGCAATCATTACACTTGCAGTCACTCCTAAAACAATTAGCAAAACGTAGGGCACAAGTCTTGGTATAGATAGTTGTGAGCTTTGTAAAATGCCACCTAGAATGGGCAACGGCGGTATGGCATTTAGGTTAGAACTTGTATCATTTTGCACGTGCAGGCTAAAATATGCTAGATCCCCAAATGCGAACCCGTGCCCGAGGATGAAACTCAGGTTATAGATGATAAAGTTTGGTAAGAAGAACACTGTGTATAAAGAAATTAATACCGCTGTGGCAGGGCTGGCGTTTAGGCGGTCAAAGATGATCTGGGAAGCGTTAATATTTATTATAACGCCTACCAACGTCAATAGGCATGCCATGATCAGAAAAATGCCGACCATTACTATTGCGTACTGCAACGATTTCGTAACGTACTTCGGCAGTTTCTTCAGCCAGACATTTTGAGAGCGTAAAACTTTCATTTTAGCAAAAAATGACCCACTTGTATTGGCAAATGTTAATGCTATGAAAGCAAGTGTAAATGACTTGACTAAGCTTATGAAGATCGCTAAATTCCCGGTATGCGAGCCTAATGCATACACTAAAACGACCATGCCAACATAGCTTAATGACCCCACAAACACAGCTTTAATACTTGTCTGCTTCCTAGGCTTTAAGCTAAAATAAATGAGGGCAAATATCAATAGAGAAAGCCCAAGTGGTATGTACCCAAAGTCTGAGCCTAGCAAATCTGTATGCACACCATTGGCCAGTAGCCACAGCGAGGCAGCGATATTGAAGCTGGCAATAAGTAGATCAAATTGATTTATCTCTTCGCTTGGTGCATCAAATAAGCTAGTGGTAAAAGTGAGTAAGGTTAGGGAAAATAAGGCGACAAATACTGCGATTAAAACCGAGAAGATCACTGGGGCGTACTCCTCGGCCCGGTTTTTGATACCACGGCTTATGACTTGACGAGTTTTTCGGAGGGTACCATCTTTCGAGTTCGCTACAATGCTTTGACCAGCATTTTGGGCAGAATTATCTTTGGGTAAGGACCCCTTAGATGTACGGGGTGACGGAGATGATGTTAACTTCAATTTCTTGCCCCGTTGGTGCTTTGTAGCTACGCGTGTCCCCAGCTTGGGCGCCCATAATGGCAGCCCCAAGTGGTGCAGAAGGCGAAAACGCATCGATCCCAGGCTCAGCGTTTTCGCGTGAGCCTAAGATGAACTTCAATACTTCACTTGAAGTGGAAAGCTTTGCCTCAATAAGCATGCCTGGCGACACTTCTAGTACACCATCTTGATTCGCATCGGTTGGAGTTCCGATCTCGGCATTCTCTAGGCGGTACTCAAGCTCTTTGATACGCGCTTCATTTTTGCCTTGCTCATCTCTAGCCGCATGGTAGCCACCATTTTCCTTCAGGTCGCCCTCATCGCGAGCCTGGGCAATGCGTTTCACAATGTCATCGCGACGCGTGGTGCTACGCTCTTTAAGCTCATTGCTAAGCTTATCGAAAGCAGCTTGCGATAGATATTCAACTTCTGCCATATTCCTCACTGTAATCCACTTACTGCTCGCCCTGAGTGTCAGTATTGAGCCCTACAAGCTCAGCGTAAAATATCAAGTACGAATTAGCCGGGATGGTTTCTTGTGCTTGAGCACCGTAACCAAACTCAGCAGGTATCAATATTTCGAGCTTGGAGCCGATTTTCTGACCAACAATGCCTGAGGCGAAACCGGGCACTACGCGATTCAACGGGAAAGGAGTAGGTGCATCTCCACGCTTGAAAGAGGAATCAAACTGAGTACCGTCAAGTAAGTATCCCGCATAACGCACATCAACAGTGTCAGAACTTTGAACTTCTTCACCAGTGCCCTCTTCAAGCACTTTGACTGTAACTTGAGATGTGGGTTGGAAGTCAGCTGGGACAGTAACGGACGCTGGCTTTCCGGCATCGAAGTTAATCACAGGCGCGTTTGCAGGCACATCATATGAAGCTTCTGGAACATTCGATTCTGGTTGTTTGGGCTTCTCGTTTAATGCAGTGACCCTAAATAAGACAACTGTTGAGTACGGATTTTGCTCGCCGACTGGAGGCATTAAGTATGCGAAAATCGTGCCCACCTTCTCTCCGACGGTGAGTTTACTTAAATTATTAGGTAGCTCATTTTGCGAATTAGCATCACCAGTGGTAGCTGCTTGCTCAAAACTACTTCCGCTTGAAGAAACGTCGAGTGCTTTGAATGTGAAGGGGCTTTCCTTGCCGTCCCAAGTAGACATTACTTCTTGCCACTTCTTTTCCCCACCAGATGGTTTCGGGTTCTGAGTATCAAGCCCTTCTAGATCAGAGTAAAGATACATTCCATAATCAAGGACCACATCGTCGCCCACCTTAACTTCGTCACCGCTACCTTTGATGAGGATAGCTCCGGACGCTTCAGTGACGTCATTCACCGCTGAGAGTGAATCGGCTTCGATAATTGGCGAATCAGCGTTAGAAGTGTCTACTTTTATCTTCCTCATCGCATCCACATTACCAAAATCGTGACGGTTGGCTTTACCGATTCCTGAGAAAAGTACGATGACCGCGATGATGACGCCTACTGCCACAACGCTAACAATTCCGGCTATCACAGCGGGGTTCATCGGCTTTTTTGCGTTAGTTAATGCATCGCCACCTGCTTCACTGCCTGTTTGTAAAGAAGCATCTTTAGGCGCAACTACTTCAATTTCAACGTTTCCGTTTTTTTCTGCCATGTATTTATATCCTACTTTCTCTTATTTCTTTGAGTTAACATTACTCTCGACATCAGCAATCAACTCTGTCCATGAATTGATAAATGCTGCCACACCATCGGCTTCAAGCTTATCGAGCACGTCAGAAATCGATATGCCAAGTGCTTCGATTTGGTTCAGCACCGCTTCAGCCTCGCTGCCTTTCCCAGAAAGAGTATCGCTTCCTCCGACACTTGCGTCTGCCACAGCGTTAAGAGTGGCTTCTGGCATTGTGTTGACAACGTTTGGCCCCACTAACTCGTCGACATATAACGTCTGGGAGTAGTCTGGGTTCTTCACGCCAGTAGATGCCCAAAGTGGACGCTGCTTCTTTGCACCAGCTGCTTCTAAAGCTGCCCAGCGCGCATCGTTCGCAAATGCTTCTTCGTAGGCAGCGTATGCAACGTATGCGTTTGCCAAGGCTGACTTTCCACGTAGTGCTAAAGCTGATTCTGTACCGATTTCGTCGAGCTGCTTATCTATTGCAGTGTCTACACGTGAGACGAAGAATGAAGCCACTGAAGCGATTTTCGTCAAATCATGACCATTTTTATGTGCTTGTTCAATACCGGCAATATACGCATCGATAACCTTTAGATAACGTTCTTTTGAAAAGATAAGTGTAACGTTCACGGAAATGCCTTTTGCTAAAGTCTCAGTTATAGCAGGAATTGACTCTAGTGTCGCAGGTATCTTAATCATTCCGTTTGGTCGATCAAGCTTTTCCCATAATTCCTCGGCTTGCTTTGCGGTATTAGCACCATCATGTGCTAAACGAGGGTCAACTTCAATTGAAACTCGACCGTCAACATAATCTGTAGATTCGTAAACGGGGCGGAAAATATCTGTAGCGCGACGCACATCAGTAGTGGTCAGCTCCGTAATAACCTCTTCAACGCTAATGCTTGGGTTTGCTGCAACTAGCTCAGCAATTTGAGCATCGTAAGCGCCTTTACCTTGTATGGCTTTTTGGAATATAGCTGGATTAGTTGTAACGCCGACCACGTTTTTTGAAGCGATCAACTCTTCAAGTGACCCAGAATTCAAACGATCGCGGCTTAGATCATCTAACCAAATTGAAACTCCACCTTGTGAAATCTTCGTTGTATTTGCATTTTGTCCCATATTTTCCTTTTCTCTAACGTATTAACTCTATCTGCTAAATCTATTATATCATACTTCTCTACTCAGCGTCGCCTAAGTTCACCACATCCGTTATGGTGTCAGATCCACGCTTGATGGCAATTGTACCGGACTTGACAATTTCTAAAACACCATATGGTTCAAGTGCTTCGATTAAACCTTTTAGTTTACGGGCATTTCCAGTTGCTTCAATAGTAAAACTCTGTGGGGTGACATCCACTACATTAGCTCTGAATATATTCGCAACCTCGATTATCGCTGTTCGAATACTTTGACCACCGGTTGAATTGTTTATGTCCGCATTTACCTTTATTAAGGCAATCTCGCGCTCAATCGACTTGTCGTACTGCATGACATCAATCTTGATTACATAAATAAGCTTCCTGAGCTGGTTGACTATTTGCTCAATCGGATTTGATGATTCGTCGGTGACAATTGTGATGCGTGAAATGCCTTCACTTTCTGAAGGCCCGACTGCGAGGGAGTGTATATTAAAGGCTCTCCTTGCAAAAAGTCCAGAAACGCGCGTTAAAGCACTAGGCTTATCCTCGACTAAAACAGCTAAAACATATCTCTTAGACTTCAAATGGCACCTCCGGGTCTTGGGGCAGACGCTTGAGTGAGCTCTTGTGGTGGTATCTGTGAATCCTGTTTTAAAGGCTGAACTCCAGGGCGGTAGATGATATCATTATTACTACTTCCAGCTGGCACCATCGGGAAAACCATAGCATCTTTAGCGACTTGAAACTCCACCAAAACTGGGCGCTCTTTTTCCTTGGCCGCAGCCTCAAGTGCAGGAATTACATCTTCAGGCGTAGTTACTCGAATCGCGAGGCAATCATAAGCCTCAGCAAGCTTTATGTAATCAGGGACACCATTTCCACCGCCAATCAACTCTTCGCCATCTCCATGTAATATTTCACCATCCCAACCGTCAGCTCCATCATGCAAATCAGTTTGTGAATAGTGCTTATCAAAAAGTAATGTCTGCCATTGTCGAGGCATACCTAAAGTTCCGTTATTTATAAGCATCACTTTAATCGGAAACCCATTTAGACGGCAGGTGGCAAGCTCTTGATTAGTCATCTGAAAGCTACCGTCACCGTCGATAACCCAGACATCATTACCAAGCTTACCGGCTTTTGCCCCCATAGCAGCAGGGATTGCATATCCCATCGTACCAAGACCGGCCGACTGCACCCAAGTATGAGGTTTTTCAAACCCTAAGAATTGACTTGCCCACATCTGGTGTTGGCCTACTCCGGCCGCAAAAATCGCATCGGGATCATACTTTTTGGCGATCTCACCGACTTTTTGAATCACATACTGGGGAGAAATCGCACCTTTACCGACACAACCAGATTCACGTGCCAAATCTTCATCAAGGTAAAGTGGATACTGATACCGAAGCTGATTAATACGCTCCCACCAGGCGGAAGTTTTATCTCGAGTTTTATCTCGAGTTTCATCCCGTTGCTGATTCTGGTCGATTTCCGACTCTAAAACGCTTAGAAGCTCAGTTAAAGTCTCCTTCACATCACCATAAAGCGGAGCGTCTACATGACGATTTTTGCCAATTTCAGCGGGGTCGATATCGATTTGAACCACTTTAGCCGAAGTCGCGAAATTAGCTAGCTTACCAGTCACGCGGTCAGAGAATCGAGCACCGAGCACCAGCAGTAAGTCGCACTCTTGAAGTGCTGCGGCTGAGGCTATTGTGCCGTGCATACCCACCATACCGAGGCTTAAATGGTGTGAATCGGGGGCAATGCCACGCGCCTGGAGCGTTGTGGCAATAGGGGCATTTAGGCAGGTAGCGAACCGAAGTAGCTCATCTCCAGCGTCGGCGCGCATTAAACCACCACCAGCATAAATTGCTGGGCGTTTCGCAGCTCGTATCAACCCCAGAGCCTTCTCTAAGCACTGATGATCTGGTCTATCTTTAGGTTTATAGCCCTCAATTTCTAAGTGAGTGGGAAATTCGTACTCTAGATGCCCAGTCATAGCAGATTTTGTAACATCAACTAACACCACCCCTGGGCGCCCAGTGTGCGCAATGTGAAACGCTTCAGCAAGTACACGTGGAATGTCGCTTGCGTTAGTCACTAGGTAGGAGTGCTTGGTAATGGGCAGGGTTATACCGACGATATCTGCTTCCTGGAATGCGTCCGAGCCGATTAATGGTGTTGCCACCTGACCGGTAATGACCACCATTGGTACGGAATCCATATTAGCATCTGCTATAGCAGTGACAATATTTGTTGCAGCTGGCCCTGAAGTCACCATTGCCACGCCAACTTTGCCCGTCACTTGGGCATACCCTGAAGCTGCATGTCCAGCCCCTTGCTCATGGCGTACTAAAATGTGGCGAAATTTGGTGTCGTTATTTATCGCGTTATAGGCAGTAAGAATTGCACCACCAGGCAGACCGAATACTACATCAACGCCAAGATCTTCAAGCGTGCGTACAATTGCATGTGAACCGTCCATCTTACCCCCACACTTGCCTATATGCTTTGTCGCCAAGCTCTCGAATTATTGCAATCTCGGTTTGAACATCATCGGCGCCGTACACTGCGCTACCGGCCACTGCTAAATTCGCACCAGCTTTTGCCACAGTTTCCACCGTCTCGCGCGAAACGCCCCCGTCCACTTCGATGATGGGTCGCTTATCTTCTGGGAGATTATTTACGCGTTCCCTCAAACGCTTAACTTTACCCATCTGATTGCCAAGGAACTTCTGACCACCAAAGCCTGGCTCGACTGTCATGACCAGAATCATGTCAAATTCATCAAGAATATCATATAAGCCAGCCTCATCTTCGGCGGGGCGAAGCGCTATTGCGGATTTAGTACCTTTTTCTCGAAGCGCTCTAGCTAGGCGGATCGGCGCTGCAGCAGCGTTGTAGTGAAAAGTTACTGAGCTCGCCCCAATATTAGCAAATTCGATTGCCCAGCGGTCGGGGTCGTCGATCATTAAATGCACATCACTTTTGAAACTAGGAGATATTTTGTTTACATCTTGACATATTTCTACAATTCGCTTCACGACTGGTTGCCCAAAGGTTAGATTTGGCACAAAATGGTTGTCCATCACGTCAATATGTGCGAAGTCAGCGTTGGAAATTCGATTTATGTCGCGCTCGAAATTTGCAAAATCCGCCGAAAGCAGTGAAGGTGCTACACCAAAGCTAGAACCATCCTTGAACATATTTGCTTATGCAGCTTCCTCGGTTTTGACTTCCTCAGTAGTGGCTGAATCTTCTGCTTCAGAGTTGGCTGTTACTTCTGGCTTTGCTTCCTTAACATCATCTTTACTGTCGTCTTTTTCGGCATCTTTTTCGGCATCTTTTTCGGCGTCTTTTCCGGGCTTAAGTACAAGCTTTCCCTCATTAATCTCACGCATAGCGATTGAAAGCGGTTTTTCCTGGGCATAATACTCAACAAGAGGTCCGACACTTTCAAGAAGACCACCGGCTAGACCAGCGTTATAAGTTACAATCTGACGAGCACGTGAAGCTGCGTAAGACGCTAAGGCAAACTTTGAACCCAATACTTCTTCTTCGTTATCGTTTACCTTAGTCAACAATTCATCGATAGCAGGGTAAGTAATGCCGAAATAATTGGCTCCAGTAGTCATATGTTTTCTCCTTAAAGTACTCTTGCATTAATTATACCACACCTGCGCGAATTTGTCAAATTTGTTATAATTTAAGCATAGTCTTTCCAAAAGTGTCAGATATACCAACTTCGCCAGGCGTTTACAAATGGCGTGATAGTAATGAACGCGTAATTTACGTCGGTAAAGCTAAGAATTTGCGCTCACGACTGAGCTCGTATTTTGCCGCCCCCGAAACTTTACACCCCCGCACTGCCCAAATGGTGCAGACAGCCCAGTCACTTGAGTTCACAATTGTGCACACTGAGATTGAAGCACTCACGCTCGAGTACTCCTGGATTAAAGAGTTTGAGCCGCGATTTAACGTCATCTTTCGCAGTGATGATAAAAGCTACCCGTACTTAAAAATCACCAATGAAGAGTTCCCTTGTGCGCAAATCACCCGCGAAAAGCACCGGAGGAATGCTAAATACTACGGTCCATACCCGAAAACCTGGGCGATTCGTACCACATTTGGGAGTTTGCAGGAGCTATATAAAGTTCGAAACTGCACTAATGCTGTCTTCAATAATTCGAAGCGCCAAGGAAGGCCATGCCTGCTTGGGTACATTAATAAATGCTCAGCGCCTTGCGTAGGGAGAATCTCTGTAGGTGACTATGCAAAATCGATTCAAAGCGTGAAGGAGTTTCTAAAGGGTGATATAAGAACAACTAGCAGTTTGCTAAAACAGCAGATGGAGGTCGCTTCAAAGTCGATGCAGTTTGAAATGGCAGCGAAACTACGAGACCAGCTTGAGGCTATAGAGATCGTGGCGGAAAAAAATAACACAGAGCTTAGCCGTAATGCTAATATTGATGTAATTGGAGCCTGGGGCGACGATTTAGAGCTTGGTGTGCACATTTTTTTCATCCGTAAAGGCTTCATCATCGGCGAAAAGGTATGGGTTTTAGAAAGGGGTGTTGATGAAGATGATGGTTTGAGCATGCAAAATATCATCCTCGACACATATTTGAACACTGATGACATCCCGCCCGAAATTGCCGTGTGCACTCTACCATCGAGTCTAGATACCTTAGTGCAGCTTTTAGAAGGCGTACGCAAAGCTAAGGTGAACTTACATCAAGGTATGCGTGGACGTACTCGTGACCTGGTCGAAAAGGCGGTAAACAATGCTAAACAAACTCTTGAATCAGCTAGAAAACGACGAAGCTCGGATTTAACATCACGCAATCAGGCCATCGACGAAATACGAGTTGCTTTGAATTTAAAGCGCCCTCCGCTGCGCATAGAATGCTTTGATATATCGCATCTCCAGGGAGAGCATCAAACTGGTGCAATGGTGGTGTTTGAAGATGGTCTTGCCAAGAAGAAGTATTACCGGCTGTACAATCTGCGTGGAAGCTTCATTAAGTGGAGTAAAGATGGTGTGCCAGACGATACTGCAGCAGTCTATGAAGTAATACGCCGACGTTTAGAGCATAGCGAATCGAGTGGTGACGACACCGAAAATGAGTCGAGCAAGGATGCGAGTGATGAGCCAAGCAAACGATTCGCCTATGCGCCCGATCTGCTCCTGATCGACGGCGGTAAGCCCCAAGTTAATGCCGCCTATAGGGCTCTTAAAGACCTGGGCAAGGAAAACGATATCGCTCTCGCTGGAATCGCTAAGCGCTTAGAGGAAATATGGCTACCAGGTGAAAGTACACCCGTTATAATGCCCAGGCATAGTTTAGGGCTGTATCTACTCCAGCAACTTCGCGACGAATCCCACCGCTTTTCGGTAGTGTCGATGCGTAAGCGATATGCGAAGAAAATTAAAACGTCTAAGCTAGATAATGTCCCTGGACTTGGACCACAGAAACAAAAAGCCCTGCTAAAAGCGTTTAAAAGCTTGAAGAAAATGCAACAAGCACCACTAGAAGACCTAACACGCGTGAAAGGCATCACTGAAGAAATTGCAGTTGCGATTAAGGGGCTGTAACCGCCTAATTTTGCTTCAAAGCTCTACATGATCATACCACCTCACACTAGCCCTTGCAAGCGCTTCATCCAGGCCTCCACGTGGTTAGCGGTGCGCGGAATGCTTTTGGAGAGGTTTTTTGCGCCATCTTCAGTCACCAGAATGTTATCTTCAATACGCACACCAATGCCACGGTACTTCTCAGGAACCAGCTTATCTTCAGACTTAAAGTAAAGACCAGGCTCAATCGTGAAAACCATCCCCTCTTTAAGTGTTCCTTCGAAATACTCAGATGCCCTCGCATGGGCGCAATCGTGCACGTCAAGCCCAAGATGATGTGAAGTACCATGCACCATCCAGCGCCGATGTTGACCACCATTTTCAGATAGAACTTCCTCGAGCGTCGCATCCTTGATAATGTTGAGATCAATGAGGCGCTTAGCGATAACCTCCATGGCGGCGTTATGTACATCATAAAACCTTGCCCCAGGTTTTACAACCCCAAAGGCAGCATCGGCGGCTTCAAGGACGATATCGTAGACGGTACGCTGAACTTCGCTGAAGCTTGCAGAAATCGGTAAGGTGCGGGTAATGTCAGCCGTGTACAATGACTCAACCTCCACGCCAGCGTCGAGCAGTAAAAGCTCACCTTTCTTTAGTGTACCGTTATTGCGAATCCAGTGCAAAGTTGTGGCATGCTCTCCACTAGCCACAATTGTGTCGTAGCCAACATTATTTCCCTTATGGAGCGCATTAGCCAGAAACTCACCTTCAACTATTCTCTCAGAGCGCGCCTTTCCAGTGGCATCAGGCAGGCTACGAATTACACGTTCAAACCCTTCGCGTGTGGCTTTTATGGCTTTTTCAATCTCCCCCACCTCAAAGGAATCTTTCACTAAACGCAACTCTGATGCAAACTCAACCAGCTTTGCATCACCCCCTTCTTCTGTAAGCATTCGAGTCTTACTCCAAGGCGGTAGTGGCTTTTTCAAGTCTGCTTTGAGCTGTTCAAGTGGAGCCGTTTCCAAGCCGGTTTTGCTAGCAAAAGTCTTTAAATCCGGCCGCTTCCCCACCCAAAATTCCCCGTGAGACGCACTTGTGTAAAACTCTTCCGAAGTGCGATCTTTCATCGGATCAATATATAATGTGCAGATGTGGGTACGCAATTTACCTTGGGGTAGCTTTACTTTTACTGGCTCAAAGACTAAAACTGCTCCAGGCTCGTAGTCAGCCCCAAGCCCCGTGAAGTAGGCAAATTCTGTAAATGGGCGAAAACGGTAGTCAGTATCGTTAGCACGTCGTTTAAGGTTGCCGGCTTCAATAATCAAACGGTCACCTTGAAATTTTTCTGATAGTTTGGCACGTCTAGCGGCTGCAAATTGTGTCTCCGGGTTATTCTCTAAACCTACAGGCAATACATCCCCCCAGTTCGAGCTCATATACTGCTTGAAATCATCACTACTTGGACGCTCCGACCTCAAGCGATTTGTCGAAATTGCCGTACTTGAACTGTTTTTACTCATATATCAAATCTTTGTATTCAGGGTGTTTTTCAATGTAGCGCGAGAGATACGGGCAACGCACCCAAATCTTCAGCCCTGACTCGCGGATGAAGTCTAGAGTTGCGTGAGCCATCACCGAAGCTAGCCCCATACCTTCAAACTCTTCGGCAACTCCGGTGTGGTATATATCTAAATAACCTTTTCTAGGCATATACATGATTTCCCCGATCGGCGTGCCATCCATAAGTGCAACGAACTGATCTTCTTCGTCATCTCTTACAATTTCTAACTTATGTGCCATAATTCTCCTTAAATATCACTCAACTTGTTTTCAAAACGACTATACTGCAATTGGGCGAGAACTTCAAAATCGCCAGTTCTTCCCGCGCGATTTTTGGCTACGATTATATCGGCTTCACCACGTCGTGCTTTTTCATCATCATCATCGCGATTGTGGTACATCTCTTCTCTATGGACAAGAATCACCACGTCAGCGTCTTGCTCAATTGCGCCCGACTCTCGCAAGTCGGAAAGCTGTGGGCGTTTATCACCACGAGTTTCAGAGCCACGATTCAATTGCGAAATTGCTATGATCGGGACACCGAGCTCCTTGGCCAAAAGCTTTAGCTTGCGCGACATGTCAGCCACTTCTTGCTGACGGCTTTCAACTCTCATACCAGATGACATCAGCTGTAAGTAATCCACAATAATCAAGCCGATACCCTTGTCGAACTTCGAGAAAAGGCGCCTAGATTTGGTACGGATTTGCATAAGTGATATATTCGCAGAGTCGTCAATAAAGAGTGGTATTTCGTTGCCGTCGCTATCTAAAAGTGAGCGTTCGAATTGCTCGATCCTTTGCCACTCTCCGTCGCTCAAACGTCCATTTTGCAAGTTTCCGTGGTCAATCTCTTTTTCAGCGGCGATAAGGCGTAGGAGTATCTCAGGGTATGCCATCTCCAAATTGAAGATGATGGTAGGTATTTTCTTCCCTATAGCAGCTTTACGGGCGATATCTAGTGCTAAGGTTGACTTACCAACACCAGGGCGCGCAGCCACCACCACCATTTGTCCGGGCTTCAAACCGTGTAAGAAGTGGTTATCTAACATCTTCAATCCAGTAGGCACACCATCTAGGCCATTCGAGCTTTGAGCCGAGCGGATGATGTCTTTAGCTGCCCCTAGACCTTCTCGAAGCGAAACGTAGTCTTGATTGGTGTCGCTGTGCGAGAGAGCAAAGACTTCGGACTCTGCAATATCGATGGCATTCTTCGCATCACGCCCTTCGGTAGTATGACCCACTTGCTGGATGCGCACGCCGGCGGCGATAATGTTCCTAAGCGTAGCGTGCTCTTTTACAATATTCGCATAGTAGGTTACGTTCGCAGTTGATATTACATTTGCAGCCAAATCGGCTATGAACTCACGACCACCCACCTTTTCTAGAACCCCAGCTTTACTGAGCGCGTCCACAACTGTAATACTATCAACCGGCTTAGCGGCACTGAAAAGCTGTAGCTCAATATCGAAGATGATTTCATTTTGGGGTGAATAGAAGTCTTTGGGGGAAAGTGTATCGACTACATCTGCAAATGAATCCTGATCTAAAAGCAGGGCGCCGATGACTGAACGTTCAGCATCTAAATCGTGCGGTAACGTCTTCAGGTTTAGCACATCTTGGGCACTCATATCACTCCAGTTCTAAGTCAATAAAGCCTAGCGCACCACACCAACGCATCTTATCCTTGCTGCATTCCTGCCCTGGGGAGGTTCAGAGGTTAGTGCCCACGCTAGGTAATTTAAGTATACCACATTTCACTCGCGCGTGCACGGCGATTTTCGGGCTTAGATTTGAGGGGCAGTTGCAGAAAAGTATTCAAGCAATGGCGTAAACCACGCTACAAAAACCATGATTAAGGAAAGTGCGCCTAAGTATGCTATACAATTTGCTTTAGTGTACACTTTTATTTGTAGGCTAGTGCGGTTGCGTAGAATCAATAAAATGATTACTGTCAACATTATTATGCACGCAATAAACAATACTGAAATAATACCCACGTTGATAGCATTGACTTTATAAGCTTGACGGTAGTGGTAGTTGACATAGACTGGGTTCTGAAAGTTCAAGCGCGTATAGGCCATGCCGGCCAAGAAATTCGTAACCCCGAAAAACGCAAGGCAGACGTATTTGAACCACGATATTTGATGATAGAATACGGCTAGTAGGAAAAATAGTATAAACAATACGGTCGGAATGAACCCGACTAAGAAAAATATGTGCTCAGAAAAATCAATATGCGAAAGATATACATCAGGAGATACGTGTACGCCTTCCCACTTTGCACCAAATCTAGCAAAAGAAAGACCGGTTGCTTGACCAACAACAGTAATGATTAATGCAAGCAAACCAAAGAAGACGCCTTTGGGCACGAAAAACTTAGCTGTCAAAGTTGATATTTGATCAGACTCTTCAATTTTACTCTTATCGATTTCCATATTTTGCGCGCCGAACATTGAGCACCAATGCTTTGCGTAGCGAGGGGGGAACTCGAATCCCCGACCTCACGATTATGAGTCGTGCGCTCTAACCAGCTGAGCTACCCCGCCATATTATGTAGTTGTTTCTTGCGTGAAAATGACATAAAGCATAGCGCCCCAGCTGCAGAAGCCGAAGCGCCATACAAAATCATTATAACATATTCACTATTAGCGCGCGTAGTACTCGACGACTAGGTTTTCCTCGCAAGTTACTGGAACTTCACTACGCTTAGGAGCACGCTCTAACTTAAACTGAAGCTTTGTGAGCTGAACGTCAAGATATGCTGGAACGTCTGGCAATACATCGCGATGTGCACCAGTTGCTGCCACGAAAAATGGCGCTAAAGGCTGACTCTTAGGGCGTACCTGTACAGTCTGACCAGGCTTAACTTTAGCAGATGGGCGATCAAGCTTAACTCCGTCGACCAAAAGGTGACCATGCACTACGATTTGACGTGCTTGCTGGATAGTGCGCGCAAAACCCGCTCTAAGTACTAAAGCATCTAGGCGAGTTTCTAGAAACTCAATCATCACTTCACCAGTTAGACCTGGGCGCGTCTTCGCATGGTTATATGCCGCACGAAGCTGTTTTTCGCGCAAGGCGTACTGTGCACGTAGGCGCTGTTTTTCTTTAAGGCGGATTTTATAATCCGAATCCTTACCTCTTCCGGAGCGTCCATGCTCACCTGGAGCGTAAGGGCGACGATCAAAATGCTTCTGCGCTTTAGGCGTCAGTGCAAGGCCGAGTGCGCGTGATAAGCGTACTTGACGGCGTGATTTTTTTATGCTAGTACCAGCCATTATTTCCTCTCGTATTACTACAAAGCCTGCGCTAACACATAAGCACATAAGCATATGTCAAGCATTTCGTATGACACAAGCCTACGCGCAAAAATGCGCAGACTGAACCGGCGCAAGCGAAAACGAGCGCTAAGGTTCACTAAAGCGTTGACTTAACAACGCTACTTACACTACAATTGTACCACATTCAAGTCTGCTTGTCAAATCAAGATGATGGCATTTTTTGCTAGGGTATATTTCGTGCACTATCAACCACACCCTACACCTGGACCTGCCTTAGAAGTAGCATGCAAAGGTGGAAAGGTATTACTACTTATGCGCACCTGCACGTCCATGCCGTCAATGTCACAACTGCTTAGTGACGCTTCGTTGGCAATGGCTACTTCACGGGCAATTTCACAACCATCTAACGCATACGCCCGAAAAGTAGCTCCAGAAATTGCTACCAGGTCTGCCACATCTTGCAAAGAGTTACGTTTCGAAACAAGCCCTACGCCTCCCGATAGCGCCAAAGTAACCATGACCGAAAGTGCTAGTATACCAAGCGTGAGTACACTTCCTGAGCCACGCTCATCACTTTTCAATGCGTGCATGCATCTTCGCCCTTGCCTCGTTGATGATAAATCCGAACGGGCTCTGAGGGTCGTTATATTGGGCAGTTACATCCACCCACGCGTCATGGTACTGCACAGAGTAGTCGACATTATCAATACTCTGGCTAAAATCGGTGGCAATTATCTCGTACACTTCATTAACGTCTTCTTCGCTCCCCTGACGCATGATCGCCTCCCGCACCAGCTCCTTAGCCACTTGCTGACACTTCGCAGTAGCCAAGGAGTAATTTGCCACCATCACGATTAATCCGATAAAGAACAACACCACTGGTAAGCAAAGGGCAAACTCCACCGTTACGCTACCTGTATCATCTTCTAGAAGCTTCGCTTGGGCAAGTTTTGTCTTCACCATCACGCAACCCCACCTAGAGCATTGGAGATGATATTTTGCAACATCTCCTTCACCCAGTCGCTTTTTAGTATCGCTACCAATACTCCAGCGAGACCAGCTGCGGCTACGAGCACAATTGCATACTCAACTGTTGCCATGCCTCTTTGGTCATGAGATATTTTCCTGACCAAATCGCGCCCGCTTTTATCCGCATTCTCATTTACATTATCTGTTCGTTTCATATCAACTCCTTTGTGCATATTATAAAACAACTAACATTCACAAATAACATACAGGAAACATATTGTGTTTAATTGCTAATGTGGATAACGCGCTTCCTTCGATAAGATGTGCTTGTGAACTATATTGATACCGACTGTCAACAAATACATGACTAGATAAAATGATGTATAATGTAAATGTGGATAAAAGCTTTGCCAAGGATTCAGCTGTATTAGCTCTCGCTACCCTTTTATCTCGTGTCACCGGGCAGCTCCGAGCGATTTTACTAGTGTTTGCAATTGGCGCTACTGGATTTCTAGCTGATGCATTCGACATCGCAAATACCATTCCTGGCTCGTTGAATATCATCATTACTGGTGGCATCTTCAACGCTATACTAGTCCCTCAGTTCGTGAAGTCAAAGCGATTCAAAAATGCTGATGAACGCGTCAATAAACTCCTGACCTTTTCCTGCAGCTTCGTTTTTTTAATTTCTCTACTGCTCACAGTCGGCGCTGGGATAATTATCACCGTAATATCAAGTCAAACTTGGTCGCCTGCCCAACGTGATTTGGCCATATTCTTTGGATTCTTATGCATGCCTCAAGTATTCTTCTACGGATTGTACACCCTCCTTGGTCAAGCTTTGGTCTCACGTCAAAAATACGCTGCATACGGCTTTGCCCCGATTGCGAACAACGTTGTCTCGTGCATAATATTTCTCTACTACATCATTAGAGTTGGGGGCATATCAAACATCGATCCTAGCGTTACTATATTTCCGACTTGGCAAATACTATTGCTTGGTGTAGGGTCTACTTTTGGCATTGCTCTACAGGCGATAATACTAATCCCCGCCTTAAAGCGATCAGGTTTCAAATTTAAGCCGATTTTTTCAGTGCGCGGGTTTGGGCTACGTACTGTAGCGAAAACTTCCTCTTGGGCCTTCTTGACTGTCCTGATAGAACAAATCGCTGCTCTGTGGTTGATAAACATCATCTCTTCCGCACCAAGTCAAGCTCTGCAATCCGGCATAGACCAAGTCACCATCGGTGGTAACGCTGCCTGGACAAACGCTTTAGTAATTTATATTGTGCCACACTCAATGATAACGATTTCACTTTCAACTACCCTCTTTACAAAAATCAGCCATCTAGTCGCTTCAAATAATTCAGCCGAACTAGCAAAGGAGTTCACTACCGGACTCCGTATGGACGTATATATCATCAACTTTTTCGCAACTTTCTTCATAGTTATGGCGATACCATTGGTGCATGTTTTAATACCTTCCACGTCTGAGTCTGAAGCAGTAATCATCGGGTGGGCGGTTATAGCGCTTTCGACTAAACTAATGGCAGCCGGAATTTGTCAAATCTGCTCACGAGTCTTCTTTGCCTTCGAAAAGACAAAATGGTTCTTTCTTTTAGATGTTCCGGAACAATTTCTAACAGTCTCTTTATCAATTGGCGCCACTTTACTGCTATCACCTGACAAATGGCTGTTCGGCATCGGCATAGCCACCTCTATTGCGCTATGGTCAGGCGCGGCAATGTGCTTACTGACAGTGCGTTACAAGTTGCTTTTTGATAACTTCAAACTAGGTGATTTTGTCGCGTTTTTATCCAAAAACATCGCCATCTGCATAATACTTAGTGGACTTCTAAACTTATCCATAACTCAAGTAAACGCCTTTATGGGCTTAAATTCATCTTCATGGTGGTTCAATTTTGCATTTTGCGCAGTCATGACTATCATAACGCTGGTGCTATATGTAGGCATGTCAAAACTCATGAGGATAAATGAAGCTGATGTAATTGTATCTAAAATATCTCAAAGATTACGCCTTGCAAAATAGTCTCTTTCAGTACACAAGTGTCAAGTATATGGCACACAAAATGATGTGGGGTTACATTTTTCGCGCTACACGTTTACCTTTTTCTCCAGATGATTTTTGAGCATTTACCCAAATCTCTTGAGCCTTAGTAAATGGTGTGGCTAAGGGTTTCATTGAGTTTTCTGAACTATTTACGCGCGTATTTGGCGGCATTCGACCCGAAATGTCACCGGTGAGTCTAGCTGTCAAAGCAATGGCTACTGCGTCACTAGCATCGGCCGGCTTGGGGGCAGAGTCAAGTTTCAGTATCTTTTGCACAGCATCAGCAATTTGCGCTTTCTGGGAAGCCCCTGATCCTGTAACAGCCAGTTTTACTTGCGAAGGTGTATATAGGTGTATATTAATTTTAAACTTCGCGCAAAGTACCATGATCAGGCCAGAAACTTGGGCAGTACCAAATGCAGTATCGGGGTTATGCTCGGTAAAAAAAGGTCTTTCAATCGCTACGTGGATGCTTCGGTAGCGCTCTGCATACTTTTCAAATAGCCCCTCAAAAAACTCCCAATGCTTGAGCAAGCGCACTTCTTGCGGGCTGTCCTTATTTGTCACACTAACCCCCACATCCAAAAGACTACCGAAACGCCTATCTACACCATTATTTGCTGCGCCTAGCAAAGCATATCCCGCACGAGTAAGCCCAGGATCTATACCGATGATCAGACAATCTGTATCGTCTTTGATGCCAATATCGTTGTCGGTTATATTCTCACCATTTATGATAGGTTATCTCCCGCAAGCACCCGAAGGGCAACCTCGAATTCAAACGCCCCCACATCTGCGCTCCCCGTTTTAGAAGCATAATCTGCTGAAGATAGCGCTTGCAAAGACTTTACCAGCCGCGTAGAGCTAAACCCGCGCATCTCATTTTGTATATTCTTCACTTGCCAGGATTGCATACCCACATCTTGGGCACTTCGCCCATCTCTGCCTAAGGAAGCCACCTTTGACATGTCGCGCAATTTTCTAGACACAGCCGGTATTAACGCGTTTGGAGACGCCCCGGCTTGGAGACCATGGCGAAATAGCGCTATAGCCTGAGTGGAGTTTCCGGAGACCGCCGCGCTAATTATACTCCAGACATCAACTTGAAGCAGATTTTTAAAGAAATCGTCGACGAATTGCTTTGGCACTGTCTGCGAATCGCCCATATCGCTACTAATCTGATTTATATAACCTGAAAGCTCAGCCAAATCATTTCCCGCATATTGCACAAGCGCTTGTAGAGTGTCGTTAGTAGCAGACTTGCCTAGCGCTCTAAGCTCTGACGCCGCGAATGCCTGCTTCTCAGTATCTTTCTTAAGTGGAGCGGCTTCGATGAGTTTATATTCTTTAGGGTTGGCAATCTTTCCTAAAGCTGTCAATGCCTTCTTTCCACGTATCACGCCAGAGTGCAGTATCACAACTGTTGAGGTAAATTTCTCCCCTTTGGTAATCTTTTCGGCTAATGCTACGATATCGTCAATAAAATCATCTGAGCATTCCCCAGCGTCTTGTACCACCAAAAGCGGCACATCACCAAAAAGCGAAGGTGTCATAGTCTTTGATAAATCGCCTTTTTTGTAAGTCTTAGCGCTGATTTCTTGCACAGCCAGAACTGCATCCGCTTTTTGAGCGGTAGCGATGACTCTCTTCACCTCTCGGCGCCTTAAATACTCATCAGAGCCTTTTACTAAGTATATCATATTTTACCGACGCGTGTAGGGTTATACTTTAGATAAATTCTTCTGTACAGCTATTGCCCTTCTAGTGTCGTCAAGATTTTCGATCACGATTCGTTTTAATGCATCAGGGCAGTGTTCATTTTGATCCAACCACTTTTCACCAAGCTGAGCTAGCTCCAAGTTTGCTATGCGTGAGGGGTAGAATCCGCGCAGAATCGTCTCAGCAATTGCAAAGTCTTTCTCTGACCAAATCTCGCTGATCCGATCGAAATATTCGTAAACAAAATCGTTTATATGCTCCGTATCAATCACATCATTAAAACCGGCAGCAACTGCTTCAATTTCCGAGTTAGAAAGTGTGGAGAACTTTGAGTACACTGATTCGATTGCTTGGACTTTAGCATCATGGTTATTTAATGCAGCCAGTGCACTAGCTGCGCCAAGACGACCATACTCAGACTTATCGTTTTCTCTAGCAAGGAGAATTTGTGGCTTGTCGATAGCATTTAGCCGCGCCAAAGCAGTGCGAATATCCCATTGCAGCTTATTGTCTATCGAAAGCTCTAATAAATGCATCTTGCCGTTAAGTAACTCCTTAAGCGATGATATATGACTCCCCGTTGATGCAAAGTTGGTGAAGGCTAGCACGAACTGGTACTGGGCATCGCCACTTTCGGTAGCGTCAATTGCCAAGTTCCATAAGTTTGTGCCAGCACCTTTAATCGCCTGAACGCGCGCAGAAGGCTTAGTCATTGTGAATACAGCAACTTTCAAGCGCTTGATGAGTGTACTGATAGTGATTGACTCCGTCTCGGATGCTAAAACTTTGAAGACAGCATCGATATATTTTTCAACGTCAATCTTTTGGTCGCACACCATAAACCAAAGCGCGTCCAAAATCAGCCCCCTAGTAAGTGGGTCAGCAATTTTATGCGGATAGCGAAGTGCCACTTCTGTCGAAATATTATCAAGTCTAATCTTCGCGAAGGTCTCACCAGCATCATTTATGAAAATCATATCCGGGCGTTTTTCACCGATGAGCTGCTGTACATGCGTAAGAACTTCAGGGTCAACTTCAACACCAAAGCTTTGGGCAAGGTGTAGCTTTGCGCCGCGCAAGTTAAGTGCACCAGTTGCTGTAATATTTGGAGAAACGTAAGTACTACTATCTTCAGTGAAGTTATATAACCCAACCTGCAAAGTGTGCGGGCGGTAAATCTGGTGATCCTCAGAGGCACTTTGTATGATGTCGAACTTCGTAAAAACACCGTTTTTCTCTTCGAAATCTACGCTTAAAGTATTAGGACCAGCTGATTCTATCCAATACTTAGACCAGCTGTGTAAATCCTTATGCGTAACCTTTTCGAGCTCGGACAGTAAATCACCAAGCTCAGCATTAGAGTAGCTAAAGGCACGCAAATAGTTACCAACCCCTTCAAAGAATTTATCGCGACCGCAGTAGTTAGTCAGGCTCTGCAGAACTGCTGCTCCTTTCGCATAGGTGATTCCGTCGAAATTGACTAGAACATCATTCAGATCCTTTATCCTAGCAGCGATCGGATGTGTCGTCGGGTAGCTATCTTGGGCAAGCCCCCACGCCTTTTCATTTACGTTAAACTGAACCCACACGTTTTTATGTGCAGTTGCTTCAGCAGTGGCTAGCGTTGAGACATATTCGGCAAATGACTCGTTTAGCCAGAGGTCATTCCACCAGCGCATAGTAACTAAATTACCGAACCACATATGTGCTAACTCATGCAAAATTGTAATCGTACGACGCTCGCGGGCAGCATCAGTAACTGCTACATTGAAGATGTACGACTCGCGGTAAGTCACATTGCCGATGTTTTCCATCGCCCCAGCGTTAAATTGTGGCATAAAAACTTGGTCATATTTTGTATATGGAAAAGGTACACCAAAGAGCTTAGCATAGTAATCAAAGCCAGACTTAGTGATACCAAAGATAACATCAGCATCAACATATTCTGCAAGAGCACTGCGGGCGAGTACTCTCATTTTTATATTACGCCCATCAGCATTCAAATGCTCATCTTCAAACACGCTAAAAGGCCCTGCGCATAATGATGTAAGATATGAGCTCATGGTTGGAGTAGTGCCAAATTTCCATAACTTAGCTCCTTCTATCTCTTCAATTGATATTTCGGGCTCGGTAGAAGTCAATATCCAGTTTGACGGCGCTTTTACAGCAAAATCGAAGGTAGCTTTTAGGTCAGGCTGCTCAAACACTGCAAAGACGCGCCTCGAATCAGCTACTTCAAATTGAGTGTAGAGATAAACTTGGTCTTCGTCGTCAGCATAATACCGATGTAGGCCTTCGCCGGTGTTTGTATACTCACAATTTGCATCAACTTCTAAAACGTTATGACATTGCAGTAAGTCGGCTGGAAGGGCAATACGATGGTCCGAGAAATTAGTACTAGGGAGTGCAACGCCATTTAGGACTATTGAATTGACGGACATTGCTTTAAGGTCCACAAAGGTAGAATGCTTTATATCATCTAAATGGTACTTGAAGCTGATTTTGGAAACAGATCGAAACGTTAGGTTATCGGGGGCTTCTTTTACGCTTGAGGTTACGTCGAGGTAGACATCGTATTTCAAATCACATACTAACTGGGCACGTAACTGGGCCTCTTCCTGAGTTAGGTTATCGCTAGGCATATTAAAGATTCCTTTCTGCTTGCATTTGGGGTTTATAATACTTTGCAATCTGCTCAATAGATGTGGCAAAGCGCTTGAAAGTCTCGTTTTCGTAAAGATCTTCGGCAAAAACTAGGTCGCCATGCAAATCTTCAAGTGGTACACGCCAATTGGGGTATTCATCTGAAGTTCCAGGCTGGTTCTGGGCGCGATTTTCCCCCACGAAATCCACTAATGACAATCCGACCAACTTTGAGGGCGCGTCAAAAAGTGAGCGCTGCATAGCAATCGACACTTCAACTTCGTCGTCGCAATCACTCTTATGTAAGTAGCCAGCTTCATTCAAATATTTGGTCTCACGAGCTAAATCGTCTTCTTGGTCGCGTTTTGCTTTATGTGGGTCTACACTAAGCAAATCAAGCTCAGCGCGGATGCGGACATGTTCTCCTTGGATATACCCGAGCGTCGGTGGTATATCGTGGGTAGTCACAGTCGAGAGGCAAAGCTCGCGCAGGTTTTCGCTTCTTCTTGGTTTGCCGTCTTTCTCCCGCTCAAACCACAACACAGATGTTCCCAAAATGCCACGCGCTTGTAAATATTTAAGTGCACCCGATGGCTTCACTCCCATATCTTCTCCGATAATGAATGCGCCGGCACGCGTAGCTTCTAGGGTGAGAATGCCAATGAGCGCGTCATGGTTGTAGTAAACATATGCACCGTCCTTTGGAGAAGCGCCAACTGGTACGTACCAGAGGCGGAACATACCCAGAATGTGGTCGATACGAAGCGCGCCAGCATTTTTAAGCGTAGTACGTACTAAATCGTGGAATATCTCATAGCCCGTCTCCTCTAAAACGCGCGGAGAAAGGGGTGGCTCAGACCAGTCCTGACCGACCTGATTGTACAGGTCTGGAGGAGCCCCAACACTAACACCGGTTACAAAAGCATCACGATGAGCCCATACATCGGCTCCGTCGGGATGTACACCCACTGCCAAATCGGCAATTAGGCCAATCTTGGCATCAGTAGATTTAAGAGTCTCTTGCACGCTACCCAATTGCTCATCAGCAATAAACTGTAGCCACTTATAGAATTTGATTTGCTCTAGATTATCTTTAGCAAACTGCTGAATAGAGTCGTCACTTGGAGACACTTTCGCAAAATCACCATCGATACCATAACGATCGCAAAGCGCACACCAAAGTGCATGGAGATGTAATGCATGCCCGCCATTGTTGACGAAATCTTCAAAAGCTCTAGCGCGATCATCGCTACTAAAACCGGCGTTAAAAACAGCTTTCAGTGCTGACTTTTTCAAGCTCCAAGCGGCATCACGGTTCAAAGCAGAATGCAGAAGATTCAAACCTTTGGACATGCGCGCAAAATCTTGAACTTCGGAAATTCCTTTGGCTTCAGTGATATCATTTGGCCTAATGTAAATCGGATTCAGCCACCGGCGACTTGAGGGAAGGTAGGGGCTCGGAGTCTGTGGTAAAATCGGCACATCGGTATGCGTGGGGTTTATAAGTAGAAAGTCAGCTCCAGTATAACGCTTCATATCTTTTGAAACGATATTGAGATCGGCAAAATCCCCGACACCCCAGGAATCTCTGGAGCGCTCAGAATAGAACTGCAGCATAAAACCGTGCATTTGATCTGTCGGTACCGGTGCACAATGTGGTGATATTATTAAGTGGGCGGTATAGGTGATACTTTTGCCGGCACTTGGTATATCAAGAAGAATTGTATGGTAGCCCGCTGGCAAACTTTTGGAAAGCTTAAAAACGCGATGCTCAAATTGCACTTGGTTAATAACTTTTTCCTCTAGTGACTCAGTCACATTGCGAACCGGTAGATATTGGTCGCCATTGAAAGTACCTTCTTCTAAGCCAACTCGAATATTGAGCTTTTCGATATCGGAAAAAAGTATTGTCGGCAAATAGATATCTACCTCTGATCCATAACCCTCAATCTCCACTACAGTCTTCTTAACGGGCGTGAGCCATACTTCTTGCTCAGCAGCTTTTATGCTTGCAGCAATCTCTTCATCGCTTGAGCATTTGACGTCTAGCGCTTTGAGGACCTTCAAAATAGCTGAGTCATCAATCTCATAGTAGTTCTGATCTGCTCCGATATATGAAGTTGCCACACTGTTTAGATGAGCAAGCCTGACTAGCGGAGTAGAAATTCGGTCGCGTGCATCACTAGAGGTAACTGGCTCCCCCAGTACCACTCTATCTTGAATGCTATGCGTTTGAGCACCCTGCGTCTTAATGCTTTGGGGGCCGCCCCGGCTAGCATCGTTATGCAGTGCACGCTTTTCTGCGCTACTCTTGTTCACGTTTATATTATATCATGTTCTAACTTCGCGTGCATACGGAAATAAATTCCGTATGACGCTCAGAAGAACATGTGCATAACACTTAGTTTTGATTGCCGTTTTTCTTTGAAAAACTATCAAAACGGGTTCTAACTTCGCGTGCATAAAGATGTAAAATCCTTATGCCGCTCAGAAGAACATGTGCAACCATTTAAAGGCGCTGCTTCGCGCCTTAACTCGGAGCTCTGCGAGGCTACAGCCGCGTAGCGTAGCAGGTCAGGAACTTGTTTTCCGAGTAGGCGGAGCGATGCAGGGGCTACACCTGTAGATTTACACGTGTTTTCAAAATAAACTTTGAGGTAGTTTGGAAAATAGATTTATGCTACAATTTGCGTAGCCAAATTTTAGTTCCTATAAATAAATCTATTGACAACCTAGCGAATTTTCGAT
>JAITGF010000013.1 GCA_031280795.1 Candidatus Ancillula prorhinotermitis
CACGCATAATGTCGAAGTATTGCTGTGCACTGTGCCCGGATGGGTCAACTTTGTTCACTCCGTCGTTTTCCGCATAGGTGTAGAGGTTTTGTGAGGTGATTGATTGAACGCGTCCGAACTGGTCATCTTGAGTCACGAACGTGCCCGTTTCTGCATCCAAATAACGTGCACGCAAGTATTGCAAGCCTGTTAGTGGGTTACTCACTTCAGCATTAAATCCTGGTGATGGTGTCTGCTCTAGGGACTGCGCGGGTGATCGTGACGGTGTCTGCGTGGGTGCACCTACCCGCCCAATTGACTGATTGAGCAGGTTAGAAAGCGATGCACCGGTTGGGCTGTAAGTGTGGATTCCAAGCGAGGTGGTAGTCAGGGCGGTGGACGGGGTGGTAATTTGTACAGCAGTTGGAGTGCCGTCTAGCAAATGCGACATGCTATCCGCACCTGTCACCACCGAACCGTGTCCGTCAAAACTGTAGGAAGAATAATCACTGTTCAAGCTGTTAAAATCTGCCAGTGGTGTGGCACTACTTGGCAAATATGTATAACTGTCACGTAATTGATCTTGAGCGTTATAAGTGTCAAGTACACGTGTATTATCAACAGAATTTGCATCGTTTAAGTAGTAGGTTAATTCATAATTATCACGTTCGCCCGGTGGCGGGTCTTGCGGTAGTGCGAGATTATCAGGCGTATTATTTGGCGTGATTTCTACATTTTCGTTCAAGAACCCGTTCACATCTGCGTCATTATTATGGCTAATCTGTGCTTCAGCTAAACCATTTTGAACTGCGCTGCCACCACCTTTGAACAGGTCTTTATATGTTGAAATCTGCAGGTCAGCACTACCAAGTTCTAGCTCGTGATTAGTTAGTACTTTATCATTAAACTCACGTGTAAATATCATTGAGCAAATTGGTGCAAGTGGTGTGATTATTGGCGTTCCACCACAAAGCAGATGCTGAGTAAATCCGTAAGTAAAGAAGATGTTCTGTGAGTGATCAAATTTGCGCTCAAATTCATATTTTGTAACACTTTCACCATTTGAAACCGCTGTATTTATGCCATTTGCGAGTATATAATCACGTGGGCCAAATGAGGCGTTATCTGCATAAACTTGCATTGCATCAAAAACTTCACGGATGCGGCTGGCTTCAAAAACTTTATTACCATCACCATCATAAGTTGCTGCCATCAAAAGTCTGTTCTGACCGTTTGACTGACCATTTAACTGCGCATTTAACTGTGCACCGTTTTGACCTAACGCTAAATCTCGCACTGCGATAAGCCTGTTTTCGACATCATATTCGTAACTTTGCGTGTCAATATTTTCTCCTGACGAATTTTTACGCTGTAGCGTAATTCTATTACCGTTTTGGTCATATTGGTATTCATTTTTGCGCTCATTTACCGCGTCATAACTAGTAATTAATTGGTTATCATCGCTAAAAGTGTATGCAATATTTGCGACTACTTTCTCATCATATTTGCGTAGTAATTTTATGCGATTACCAAATGCATCATAGGCATATTCTTCGGATAAACTGTGCTCTTGTGCGTTGTTCCTGTCGTCATTTTCACCAAACCGACTAAGCTGCACAGACCACAAAATGATTTGTCCCACTTCGTCATATTTGTAATTATTGGTAATCGTTTCTGTGTTATTATTGCCGTCATTTTTACGCTGCAGATTAATAATTTCCTGGCTAATTTGGTTCTCTGAGTTGTAAGTGTAAGCAAACTCTGAGGGCACTTCACCAACTGCATCGTAGTTAGTTAATTTTACTACTTGACCGTTTAAGCTGTAGGCATATTTTGTACTTGTACCGTCAGCTTTTTGGGCAGATTCTGGAGATGTATTATTACCGTGATAAGTAAATCTTGTAACGCGGTCTTGTAAATCAGTAATTGAAATTGCGCGGTCAAGTGAATCGTATTCGTATGATAATTTACTTTTTAGTGCGTCATTTTGGAAAGTTGAAAGTATTTGCAGTCGTCCATAACCGTCGTATTCATAGTGGATTGATTTGCCATCTTTATGCGTTTCACTTGCCATTTGACCGGCATCATTATAGGTGTAGACTACTTGACCAGATGCATCAAGCATTTGTGTACGTTGTCCGTCTGAATCTGCTTTGTAATACACGTTTTGGGCAGTTTGACCATCATACTGCACCCGCAAAAGGCTGCCGAGTTTGTCATAGTCATATGTGATTAACTGCCCATTTTGCTGGCGTTTTGAGATGAGTTTACTGTTAAAGTCATATTGAAATCCTTGAACTTTACGCTCTGGCGTAATAATTGACAATTGGTTACCGAGTGCGTCGAATTGGTAATGCGTTGTTTTGGTGTTTTGGAGTGTGAAGTTTTGGGCGGGAACGTTTTGGGCAGCTGCGTTTTGAAGATCAGTGTTTGGGGCGGCGCTCGCTCGGGTATTTTGCACAGATAATGCATGCGCATCCACCTCTCCAATGGTGCTACTTATCATATTGCCCATATTATCATACTGGTAAATTTCACCGCGCCCAAGTGCATCAAGCGTGGAGCTAAGCTGGTGTGCCGCGTCATAATTCATTTGCAACATCGCCCCGTTAGCAGCTTTGATGGCGGTGTTATTACCGGCGGCGTCATAATCTAAAGTTACTGCGTTTCCAAGAGCATCGACCTGGCTGGTCACTTGACCGAGTGCGTTATAAACGGACCTCGTGCAAGCAGAATCTGATTGACTTGTAGGCATTATTACACTCATGCAGTTTGACAAATTTCTACCAAGCACGTCGTACATGTAAGCATGAACATTCCCCCGTGCGTCAGTCGTTTTTGTTATATTGCCAAGCAGATCAAATTCTTGTAAAGTGGTTTTTTCACCTTGGGTGGTGGCGGTTTGCCTGCCAAATGTGTCATAGTAATATTGCACTGGGAGCTGTGATCCGGATTTGTGTGAAATCAAGCGTCCGAAATTATTATATTCAGAAGTTTGCACTTTTCCACTTGGTGAAACAGTGCGAATTAATTGCCCAAAACTGTCATATTCATTATGGGTTTCACCGCCAAGTGGGTTCACAGTTTTGACTAAGTTATGTGATGCATCATAGAAATTCTGAGTCACTGCCTCCGTGCCGTCATTTAGCATTTGCGAAGTTTTAGTTAAATCACCAGAGGTGTTATATTCAAAGGAAGAGTGTGCGCCAAGTGAATTACTTTGCTCTAGAATGCGCCCAAGGTTATCGTAGTGGTAAAATGTTTGCAAGCCGCCAGGGCTTTCTTCTACGAGCAACTGTCCAGTTAGTGAATATGTGTAGTTCGTAGCATTACCAAGTGGATCAACTTCGAGCACTTTATTGCCTGATTGGTCGTATTCAAATGAGGTGGTGGCACCTAGTGGGTCTGTCATGTTAGTGACTTTTCCAAATGCGTCGTAATCTGTAGTAGATACGTATCCGAGTGCGTTTTGCTGTTGGATTTGGCGACCGAGCTCATCATATGCCATGCGTGTTATATTACCAAGTGGGTCAATTTGCTTCACACGCCGCCCTGCGGGGTCATATTCATAACGCGTTACGCCACCTTGTGCATCAGATGTGGACGCTGTATTGCCGAGCTGTTCGTATTGTGTCGTAGTGCAAATTCTTGCGCCCTCATTTGCAACCTGCAGATTTAATGCGGATGCATCAATGCCGACCTGACAGTTTTGAACTGCGCGTCCGAGCAAATCGTAAGTGGTAGTAGTTTTAATGCCCTCAAAACCAGTGTTAGAAATTACCTGTCCGAAGTTGTCGTATTCAGTAAAAGATGTGCGTGTATTACTGTTTGGCGTGGTTTGCGTTAGGCGGATTTCACGGCCGAAATTGTCGTATTCATGCGTGGTTACAATGCTGTTTGACGGGGGTGCTGGTGCGAGTTCTGACGCATTTTCCAGTGCATTTTCTGGCACAGATTCTGGCGCGAACCCTAATACTGACTCTTGCACAAGTTGCCCGAAATTATCGTAAACGTAAATGTTTATTGAACCGTCAAAATTGATGCGTTTAACAACGTTGTTAAATGCATCATACTCATTCGTTTGCGTCTGACCAAGAGCATTTGTCGTGCTAATTTGCCTTCCTAAATTGTCATACTCATAGGAAGTGCAGTTGGTGAGTTCTGCGGGGTTCACGGTGCTTGCTGGGTTTGCGGTGCTTGACATTTCTCCATTTACATCAAACGTACATTGCTTCAAAACCTGTCCCCAAGCGCTTGTCTCATAAGTTTCAATATTGCCATTTGGATAAAGTGTGCGAGCTAAGTCGCCAGTGAGATTGTACTCAAATTCAGTAACATTGCCTAGCGCGTCAGTGCGAGAAGCTATTTTTCCTGACTGGTTATAGACAACTGACGTAACATTGCCTAGCGCGTCGATTTGAGAAAGTGGACGGTTCATTTCATCATGTGTATACTGCGTTTTATTACCTAGTTCATCGGTTTGCGCACTTAACTGCCCAGCCGCATTATAAGTGAAGGTTTTTGTGTCACCTTGTGGATTAACAACGCGAGATAGTAACCCTGAGGCATTGTATTCATATTCAGTTGCGTTGCCTAATGCGTCAGTTTGCTTCACAGGATTGCCTTTTGCGTCACGGTCGAAAGTGGTGCAATTTTGCGCAGGATTGCTAGGTTGCACGGGGGATTGCGCATCAAATTTGCATCGTTTAGCAACATTTCCGTGCTGATCATACTCAAGTGAAATTGTAACTAAACCACTTTGTGCTTGCAAGGTAGGGCGATTGACTGCGTCATACTCAGTGGTCGTGACATTGCCACGTGCATCAGTTTGTGAAATTAGATTACCATGTAAATCATATGCATTAGTAGTGTTTGTGCATACATTGTCTACACATTGTGTAGTTTTAGTCACTTTCCCAAGAGGATTATACTCGTACTGCGTTGTTTGCTGTGCGTCCTGTTGCGTATCTTTGATTAGAGTAACCTGCCCTTGGGTGTTGTATTCGTATTCAACCGTATTTCCACGCTCATTAACCTGCTTTATAAGCTGTGACAAAGCATCATACTCATACGTTTTCTCGCCTTTCATACTGTTTTCACGGATAATATTACCGTGATTATCACGCTCAAAATTGTGAACATTTCCAAGCTTGTCAGTTTGGGAAATTACCCGGTGCAATGCGTCAAATTCTTGACTTTCGCGCGAACCATCTGGGTAAATTGTTGTTTTAAGATTGTTAGCGTCGTCGTACTCAAAGCGGGTAATTGCACTTCCACTGTTTTCACTGCTTTCTACACTTTCAGCGGGGCGTATTTCTTGCACTTTATTACCGCGTAAATCATATGCAAAACTTGTCACATTTCCCAGCGGATCAGCGGCACTGATTAATTCATTTTTGGCATTATAAACGTATTGTGAAATATTTGCATTAGCATCTTTTATTTGCACTACATTGCCGTTTTGGTCATACAAATACTCTTCGAGCACGCCATCTTGGTAAGTGATTAAAGGCTTGCCACTTGGGGTGTAAGTGAAGGTTTTTGTGTTCTGATTTGCATCTACTTCACGCGTTTTATTGCCAGATTTATCATAATAATAAGTGGTAATATTACCGAGTTCGTCAGTAAAAATCATACTAGTTAAATCTTTTGGTGCGCCGTTATATTGAAAAGTTGATACACCACCCATTTGATTTCGAACACTCAATAATCTGCCGAATTCATCATAAATATAGTGTTCGAAATTGCCATCAGAATAAATTATTTTAGTTAAATTACCGGCAATGTCATATTCTTTTTGCATAATATTTCCACTAAAATCTCGCACAGTTACGGGTAAGTTTTGCGAATTATAAATTATTTCTTGATAATCACCATTAGTCTTAGTTTCCCGTGTTAAGTTGCCTGCTGTGTCATATTGAAAACTCGTTACATTACCCAGTTGATTGGCTTGAGGGTTGGTTCGCGAGCCAGTTTGCAGATCAGTTTGGCTTAATATGCGGTAACTATCGTCAATTTCGCGTGTGTATGCGGCGGTATTCTGTGCGTTATTTTGCGGGGCATTCACAGGTTCGGGTCGTTGGATCGTACGCAAGTTTTCGTCGAATTTATAGACTTTATCCACATCTACTCCGTCGATGTTTGTGGTAATTTTCGTTTCATTTACGTTGTAGTGTAAATTTGTTTTTGTGCCATTTGCATCAGTTTGCTCGGTTACGCGTCCTAAATCATCATAAGTGTTTTCAATAACTGTGACATTGTTGCCATCTAGCCAACTCGTCATTTGACCGTTTTCGTCGTAATTATACTTAATAACGTTCCCATCAGCGTTTGTAAACGTTTTGAGCAGTCCATCAGCATATGTATAGTGGTTTTTACTGCCATTTGGTAGGGTTATTTCGGTAATATTGCCATCACTATTTAGTGTAAAATTATACGCTCTACCGTAAAAATCTATCATGGATTTAATGAAAACACCATCGTATTGCAAAGTAATTCTTCGGTTAGAAAAATCCTCAATACTTTGCAGGGTGCCATAGCGGTCGAAGTTGTAAGTTTTTTGCGCAGGCTCACCTTGCATATCAATAATTGTGTATCCAATAGCATTTTGGTCTGCGTCTTTTTGCACAGTTAATTTAAGCTTAGTGCCAGCTGGGGTTGTATAAGATCCATCAGCGTTTTTGATGAAATACCGCCTCGAACCATCGCCTTGGAAAAGGATAATATCGCCATTTTGGGTGATGTCGTAGGCTAAATGTGCGAAATATTCAAAAGTCCAACCGCGCCCGAACTGCCCACTATTAGCACTATCTTTTGCGCCGATTGAATTATAATTACGCACTATATTAAATGCCGCGTCTTGGCCGATTGACTCGTTTGAATTAGCATGTCCACCGGTTTTACCAACGATATTTGAGGTATAGTCAGTGCTTTTGAAGAAGAAATTTCCAGTGGATGTATTAACTGGCTCTAAATCAAATTCAGAAAGCATACCGCGTCCGTTATTGGCGTAAATTAGGCGACGCTTGTGTTCATCATCAAGGTTGCTAGGGCGGGTATATGGAATTGTAGCATTTTTTGTGGGGTTACGAATAAACCAAGTATTACCTGGAAAGGCTAGGTAGTCTCTAGGTCTGTTGTCAAGAATTAGCTGTTCGACACTGACTCCGTAAAAGGCAGCAACAAAAGGAATTGTATCTTGGTCGGTGAACTTATAGATGATGAAAGTGTCAGAGCTACCTTCAGGCGTAGAAACCTCTTGACTTGTGATTTCTGGCATGCCCCCTCCATCTGGTGGGTTAGGCGCACCATCATAAAGCGTCTGCATGCCACTTCCTCTAGCTGTAATTTTGTAAGGCAAGTTGTTTTGAAAACTGCCAAAAAGCCTAGACTGCCAGTTAGACTCAAAGCGGTCAAAAATCCCTAAGTCAAAGGTCGACGTATTGAAAAGGTTAGAGTTAGGAAAGACGCGCTTGTCAGTAGAAGTTGTGTCGCCGACTTCTTGAGCTACGCCTCCTGCCTTTAGTGCATAATCTACACGTAGCCCTGGGCGAATTTCACCATCAGCAAAAACGCCAACGACATTTTGCATACCCGAAACCTGTTTTTTAGTGAGTACGTTAGCGCTGACGTTAGGAGTATCTAAGGGTAGGTTTTCATCAACCCCATCAACGACTTGCCAAGTGATATCCATGTAGAAGCGTTCACGCCCATGTGCATTCCCCGGCCCAGAAAATACCACCGCCTCTTGATCTTCTTCGCTAGCAGTTAGCATTATGCCGTAGTTAGGAGCACCATTTTTCCAAAGACGGGCATGCTCAGTGATATCCCAGTTCGCCCATTTTGCATCCCCCGATAGGTCTTGACCACCTTCTAATCGGGCGCGATTCATGGGCTGATTATTCCATGTGTAAGCGCTTCCATACCAAGGTTCTTGGACAAATTCTGCATAGACTACTGCGCCAGGTGGCGTTGAATTCGTATACTTATAACCACGCAATTTGGCATTCAGCCGCACATTATCGGGCAGGTTTTGCCAATCGTAGTTGATTTTAATAAACGAGCGCGTAGCGCCATAAGTGAGGTTCGGGCAAGTTGGAACACCGACGTGATTGCCACGCTCCCAGCCGACGTAGAGGTAAGGATTACCATAGTGGTCAACATTGGGCCCAGCATTACAATTCCCATCTGGTGTACCGTTTTCTATGAAGTGCCATTCCATATTCGCACCATCTAAAAAGATGGTCGGGTCAATGACGACTGGGTATGCGCGACTTAGGTCATCTAACCACTTAGAATCTACTGTAAGGCGCAGGGTTTGCGCATCTTCTAGAGTCAGCCAAAGATCGGTGCTAAATTCGCCGTTACTATCAAACATTCGTGGGGCAGTGATGGTGAATATTGGAGTGGCGCCTAGACGCGGTATGCTTTTCGCAGGTGTACCTTGCGCGCCGTGTGTGCTCGCATCGAACGCGATACCACGTGGCGCATCTTCGTCGCCTATTTGTACGTCCGTAGCACTAAATGCAAAGACGATGCCGTTTTGCCAGAAGTAAAATAGCGGGTGTTCGGGGCTCGATGTCAGAATATAATCGAAGGTGTAGTTTGCGTGATTGCTACTGTTATTAGGTTCCTCAGAGCCATCTCCAAAGGGTGCAAGTGGGTGGTTAATGATGATGTCCTCTTTTATCTCCAAAGTTTTTGCAGTGTATTGCAGGTCAACGCCACTGTATTTACCTACACCGACATTGTTATAGCGGATGGAGCTGTTTTGGACGACGGGGTTTTGAAGTGAACCAAATTGCGGTAGAAGTTGTAAGGTATAAGCATCTTTTTGGAGGGTAATACCCTCTCCAGATGTTGGTAATTTTAGATCATATGGCACGTTCTTTGGTGTAAATCCGGGGCTATCTTGTGCGTCTAAGCTCTGCTGGTCCGAATCAAGTGAAACACCAAGTGAGGTATCAATTGCTCGCAGCTCTGCGTTAGAGGGTTTGCGACCTCTACTTTTTACTCTAGACTTCGTGCTTGGGGGGCTTTCTGCGCGCTGCATGATGGGTACGTCAAATACGCGGGTCAAAAACGTACCATCTGGAAATTCATATGTTCTAGAAGTTTCATCTTCATCAATTAGAGTAGCTGTGTCGTCAATTGGCGAAACGTCTATATCGCTTGCACCATCACTAAACACATTATCTTGCGCGATCGTTTCGTTTCCAGGCGCGGGAGCTCGCATAGGGATAGGCGTACGCAAAACAGTGTCACTTGTAGCATCTTCGTCGATGGGCTCTTGCGCACCTAGCGGTAGAGGTTCCTTTGTGCCCTTTTCTGCATGATCATCACCTATGAACTCAGTATTTGGCGCGCGTGCATTATTCTGTACATGCATTAGTGTCTGATTCAGGTCAAAGCGTATCCGCAAAACATCTGTGTCAGCTTTAGCGCTAAGTGGGTGCTGCACTATGAATGCCAACGCGATAATAACGGCGAGTGCAGGTCGGTAAAAGCGCTTTGAAAGGTGTGCGACTTTCTGGTGTAGCGGCGTGGTGGACACTTTATTGTGCAGGAAGTTTAGTACGAAGACAAGTAGAGATATGTTAAGAATACTTGAGATGACGTTTATGGCACCAAGCATCTGCATCACTGAAGTAGAAGCATTAGAGAAATGGTATATGAGCATAGCAATACCGCCTACACATAGCGAAACTAGAGTCTCTAATGCGGATAAAACTGCTAGCCACAAGAGTGCGCGCTTGAAGATAACGCGCTTGCTGATGTGACTTTGCATATGGCATTGTACATCGTTGGTCATGTAAGAGTGACTGCGCGACACGCTAGTCAGGGTGTTTACATTCGTATCAAGACCTGCGCTCTGTGGTGTACCATTGAGTAGCTTGGCCTCTCTCATGGACGCATTGCCTTTGCAAGTACTCGGGGCAAATACCTGGCTCACATACTTCTGCGGTAAAGAGAACGTAAAGAACAGCATGGCCAAGCCAGAGAGCGCGATAGTTGTGGCAATTATCAACAATGTTTCGGCTTCTAGAAAAATCACATCGCGCTCTAACCAGTGGGCAGGCTTAAAGAACTCTCCGCTTAAAATTTCACGTGTCAGAGCGCCAACGAAGTCCGGAATTAGGCGCACAAAATACGCAAACACTAGGGCAAAAGTAGCCAGTGCCATCATTATGGTCGCGATAACAGGTAGCGACCGCACCTTATCGTTCATGTGTGCATTATATCACAGCGATGAGACAATGTCAAGCAAAACTCTCAAAAATCTGTACCCGGAGTAGAAATGTAAGGTGATACTTACCTCAAGGGGATAGACAAGCACAGGAGTCCAAAAGAGTGATGTAATCTATGTATATGGCACATAACAAGTATGTAAAACGTTCCCGAATTTCGGAGAAAAATTCAGGTAGATAATTAAGTATTTCTCACTCGACCTATCGGTGACACAAATCGCATTTTTGACAGGATTGAGCAGGAATACAATCAACAGATATTTAATGGAAATACGGAGAATGATACACGATTACTCATTTGATATCTGCTTCGCAAATAACGGTCGTGTAGAAGTTGATGAAAGTTATTTTGGACCAAAACGGGTGCGCGGAGAGCGTGGTAGAGGTGCGGGTAGGAAGGTTAAGGTATTTGGGTTATTAAAACGGGACGGTAAGGTCTATGCGGAAATTGTACACGTGCATCTGCAGACATATGCTCATACCCGATTCAGTCTCAGAGCATTCGTGATTACGCTGACGCTAGAAAGACTCATGGCAAGGGCTGCAATCATGGGGTTCAGCAGTGGGCCTCCAAACGCGTATAGCAAGCCGGCAGCCACTGGAATGCCGATAACGTTGTATGCAAACGCCCAGAAGAGATTTTGCTTGATGTTACGCATCGTCTTCTTACTAACTTCAACTGCGCTGAGTACATCATGCAGGTTAGACCGCATCAATACCACATCAGCAGCTTCGATGGCAATATCAGTACCCGACCCTATCGCGACCCCGACATCAGCAGCAGTCAAGGCCGGTGCATCATTTATGCCATCACCTACGAATGCAACCACCCCAGATGACTTGCCCTTAAGCTCTTCGATAACTTTCGCTTTATCACCTGGGAAGACTTCGGCGATATACTCGTCAACACCAACTTCTTCAGCAATCTGGCCTGCCACACTTGACTTATCACCGGTAAGCATCACAGTGGTAATGTTCATTTTCTTCAATGCCACCACCACTTCCCTGGACTCATCGCGAAGTTCGTCTGCCGAAGCATCCACTACTGCCCTTTCCTCGGGGCGCGGGGCATTCAAAAGCTTGATGTTACCTTTGGTGAGCGTTCCGGTCTTGTCAAAAACAATAGTCTTTGCGCTCGTAAGAACTTGCAGACTATCGCCACCTTTGAAGAGAACGCCTTTGCTAGCCGCTTTGCCCGTTGACACCATAATTGCTACCGGAGTGGCGAGACCAAGCGCACAGGGGCAAGCGATCACCAATATTGACACCATCACCGTCATTGCTAACTCAACATCGCCACGAAGTAGATACCAAACTCCGGCGCAGACAAGCGCTAGAGCAATGATTGTCGGCACAAACACACCAGAAATCTTGTCGGCTAAGCTGGCGATAGGCAACTTCGCGTTTTGCGCTGACTCGACAAGCTTCACGATATTTGCTAGAGCAGTATCTTCGCCTACCGCACTAGCTTTAAAGCGAAAAGTGCCATAGCGATTTATCGTAGCCGCGTAGACCTTATCTCCCGAAGATTTTAGTACTGCAGCTGACTCACCCGTCAGCATGCTCTCATCGATTTCCGGGCTACCCTCTATAACGACACCGTCGACCGGTATCTTCTCTCCCCCACGTACTTCGATGATGTCATCGAGTTGCACGCTTTCAAGTGGCAACATTTTCTCCATCTCCCCGTTTTTCTTGCAGGTTTTAATAACTCTTGCCGTCTCGGGAGCAAGCTTGACTAACTTCTTCAAAGCATCGCCAGTTCGGCTTTTTGCCACGCGTTCTAAGGTCTTCCCGAGTAAAACCAGTGTGATGATAACACCTGCAGACTCAAAGTAAAAATGATAATCCTTAGTGTCGCTTACCACACCTGAATGCATACCAGACATACCAGTCAAGAGTGAAGTTTCTGCATCTACAAAAAGTGTCACCATAGAGTATAGCGAATAAACAACGGCTGCACTTGAACCAATTGCGATTAACGAGTCCATATTTGGGCTACGTTTAATCAAATTCCTAAACCCTCGTATGAAGAAACCTCTACCGACAAATAGAATTGGAAGCAATAAGATTAACTGAACTGTAGCAGTGATTCTTGAGTCTGCAAAAAACTGACTGCTCATTACGCCAGGAATCACCATTGGAAGCATTGCCAAAGCAAATAACACCAGAGCAAAAGGTGCGGCCACTAAAAATGGCGTCCAAATCTTTTTTGCAGACTCATCATTGCTCTTGGCAGATGGTAAGTCCTGTATCTTTGAAGCACTATAACCAGCATCTTTTATAGCGCCAATAATCTTTTCAAGTGCTGCCTGCTCCCCACCGGCTAAACTTTCATCAAACTGAATCTGTGCCTTTTCAGTAGCTAAGTTTACCACCACCTCTTTCACGCCTTCTACGCTTTGCACAGCTTTTTCGACATGGCGCACACAAGACGCGCACGTCATGCCTCCTATTGCTAGAATTTCCTTTGAATCAGTCATCATTTACCTTTCTTTTCTGATGGAATTATTCCTTTTTGCTCATGCTCTACCGCTATGAATCGCCCTGAATACATACCCATTGAACAAGAATAATTATAAGTTCCAGGCTTCAGTTTTACATCGACAGTTTGGTCAGAATCAAATACTCGTACAATTTCATCAACACCTAAACTACTCAAGTTTATCGACCCAGCGCAAGAAATGCCACCTTTTTTGAAGGTCAGTTTCGTCGGCGTATCAGCTTGAAGCACAGTCGTTTTGGGGTTGTAACCATTGGTTACAGTGACTACAGCTGTCTGCGACTTGCCATCTTCCGTAAGGGTTACATTTTCAGTCAGCTTCGAAGTGTCGGCATTGTCACTACCAAAACCTTCGAAAAACTGAGATACGGCGGAAGCAATGTTAGCAGTTATCGGCACATATTGGGAGATAGCTCCGTTGACATTGATTAGAGCAAATGCAATCACTACAACTCCCACCACCCGCAGCAATAACTTTGTCTGCAGGTTCTTTGCAAATGATCCAAGCATACCAACGCCTAGTAGCCCTGGAGTCGTGCCGATTGCAAACGTGCTCATGATAACCCCTGACCAAACGGGTGACCCAGTGGCAAGTGCAAAAACCTGAACCGCTTGGGTGAAGCCGCAGGGCAAGAAAAATGTCAGAACGCCTAAAAAAAATGGCTTAGCGGGATGAAGGCGACCCTCTGAATCCACTTCTTTAGCCTCTTCGCGCGCAAAGAACTTCGCTACTCCAGATGGTAAGACGAACTGCATTTTTGCGACGCGTGGAGATATTTCCGTAAGGCGGATGCCCAAGACCAGCATGACCAAGCCGACTAGCACGGTCAGAATGGTCAACACAACGTTCGAAAGCACGAAAATACTACCGATCGCGCCGAGCAGAGCGCCTAACAAGCCAAAGCCGATGACACGCCCAGCATTAAATGCAACTTGGGGCAAAAGGAATTGCGCTTTCGAAGCGCTGGGCTGCACCTTTACGAGAGCTGAAGTCACCCCAAGAACGATGCCACCGACGAGTGCCATACAGCTTGACACACTCGCAACTAGACCGATTGTGAGCACTACTAGTATCGTGTTTATATTTACCACACTACCCGAAGTGCTTGGGTCTAAGGCAGTGATAAGGTCAAGCGCGCCGAACATTTTCAAGATAGCCATCACAGCTAAAGTAATCAGAATGCCTTTGCCAAAATCCTTCCACACGTTGCGGTCATCGTTAACCCAACCGCTGAAGAATCCTGCCGGCGCAGATCCAATTGCGTAATCAGCACCTTCTAGTGCGTTCTTTACCTTCGCTTTAGAGATGGGGCTCTTCACTTGCATTACTGCTAGTGATTTTCTCCACTTGACTTTGATAGATTCTACACCTTTTATTTCTTGCAGAGCTTTTTCAACGTGTCGCTCGCAAGCTGAGCACGTCATGCCTTTGACGTATACAACCTGTTCCATATCTTCTTTTGCTTCCTTTCGATAAATTCTGTGAAGTTTTGTTGACACATGTTATATTTTGCTATGAAATGATAGCAAATGACATCATCTTAACTCGGCGGGTCACCTAGCACGTGGACTAAATACTCACCGGTGGCGCTACCAGTTTGCTTGTAGCCCTTTGCCACTTCTTCAGGCGTTCCAGTTGCCACGACAAGACCGCCTCCACTGCCCCCCTCGGGACCCATATCAATGACGTAATCAGCTGTTTTAATCACATCGAGGTTATGCTCAATCACGATCACAGTGTTCCCCTTTTCCACTAGACCTTGTAAAACGTGTAGTAATTTCTTGATGTCATCAAAGTGAAGCCCTGTAGTCGGCTCATCGAGCACGTAAATGGTGCGCCCAGTCGACCGGCGTTGCAGCTCAGATGCAAGCTTCACTCTTTGAGATTCGCCGCCCGAAAGTGTCGTCGCGCTTTGCCCCATCTTCACGTAGCCAAGCCCCACGTCGGAAAGTGTTCGTAAATAGCGCTCAATTGAGGGTATCTTGGCGAAAAAATGACACGCCTCTTCGATCGACATCTCCAAAACATCCGCCACAGATTTACCGTTGTACTTAACTTCTAGAGTATCTCTATTGTAGCGCGTACCATGGCAAGTTTCGCACTGCACATAAACATCTGGCAGAAAGTTCATCTCAATCTTGATAGTACCATCCCCTGAGCAGGCCTCACAACGCCCGCCTTTAACGTTGAAGGAGAATCTTCCAGGGCCATAACCGCGCAGCTTGGCTTCAGCAGTCTCTGAGAAAAGTGTGCGCACCTTATCCCACACTCCTGTGTAAGTCGCAGGGTTAGAACGCGGTGTGCGCCCGATCGGACCCTGGTCAACATGTATCACCTTGTCGAGTTGCTCAGTACCTTTGATGTCCTTATGCCGCCCCGAAACTTGGCGCGAGCGATTGAGTCTTTTTGCCAGCTCCTTATACAAGATTGCATTCACTAGCGATGACTTTCCGGAGCCAGAAACGCCGGTGACAGCAGTAAGCACACCTAGATAAAAGGTGACGTCAATGTTTTGAAGGTTGTTTTCAGAAGCTTTCTGCACAGTAATCGAGCGCGATTTTACCACTTTGCGTCGCTTTGTGGGTACTGCAATCGCCTTCTTCCCGGTGACATACTCAGCGGTGAGCGACTTGGCTTGCTTGAATTTCTTCAGCGGGCCAGAAAAGACCACTTCCCCACCGTGCTCACCTGCTCTTGGGCCGATGTCTACCACCCAATCAGCACTCTCGATGGTTTCTTCATCGTGCTCGACCACAATCAGTGTGTTTCCGAGGTCGCGTAAGTGGTGAAGCGTACGGATCAGCCGCGAATTATCACGCTGATGCAGGCCTATCGAAGGCTCATCGAGCACATACAAAACGCCTACTAAGCCAGAACCGATTTGAGTCGCTAAGCGAATCCTTTGCGCTTCCCCTCCTGAAAGCGTTCCGGCTGAGCGCGCCATAGTCAAATAATTAAGCCCCACATCAACGAGGAATTTCAGGCGTTCGTTAATCTCTTTCAATATCGGCTTAGCGATAATCTCGCTTGCCCCGTGAATCTCAATGCTTTGCGACCAGCTAAGAGCGTCAGTGATGGAAAGGTCCGTTACGTCAGATATCGAGAGCGATACCACTTTCACTGCTAAAACTTCGGGCTTCAAACGCTTTCCGTCACACTCGAAGCAAGGTACTTCACGCATATACTGCTCGTACTTATCTTTAGCGGCGTCCGAATCAGTTTCATTATAGCGCCGTAGCATAAGATTAATGACACCTTCGAAGTCGGTCGAATAGTTGCGAATCCTTCCCCAACGCGTCCTAAACCGCACTGAAACCCGCCCCTCTTTTCCGTAGAGGATGGTGTTCTGAATGTCTTGACTAAGCATACTCCATTTGTCACCAAGACTAAAGCCTAGCTCATCTGCTATTCCTGCGAGAATTTGGTTGTAATAGCTAGAGCTTGTCCCTCTCCACGGCTCAATAGCGCCCTCTAAAATGGTCAGGTCTGGATTAGGGATGATAAGTTCGGGGTCGACCTCTAAGCGATGCCCTAACCCGGTGCATTCCGGGCATGCACCATAGGGCGCGTTGAAAGAGAATGTGCGTGGCTCGATATCATCTAGCTCAAGCTCATGGTCGTTTGGGCAAGCCCTTTTGGAGGAAAATTTACGGTGTGCGTCCGAATCCATCATTTCTGCCACTACCCGACCATCAGCTAAGCGCAGCGCCGTCTCAACTGAATCAGTCAGCCGGGTCTGGATATCATCTTTAATGACGAGTCGATCGACCACTACGTCGATGTTGTGCCTCATCGTTTTAGCGAGTGTGATATCTTCGTGTAAATCTTTGACTTCGCCGTCAATCTTCACGCGCGCAAAGCCGTCTTGCTTGAGGCTCGAGAGCAGATCAGCATACTCACCTTTGCGGTCGCGGACCACAGGGGCTAAGAGCATAAAACGTGTGCCGGACTCAAGCTTTAGCAGTTGGTCGACAATTTGCTGGACTGACTGCGCCCTCACCTGCTCACCGCAAATTGGGCAGTGCTGGACACCAATACGGGCGAAAAGTAAGCGTAAGTAGTCATAAATCTCCGTGATTGTGCCCACAGTCGAGCGCGGGTTACGATTGGTCGACTTTTGGTCGATAGAGACTGCCGGTGAAAGCCCCTCGATGAAGTCAACATCGGGCTTATCCATCTGACCTAGAAACTGACGCGCATATGCAGAAAGGCTTTCCACATAGCGACGCTGCCCTTCGGCGAAGATGGTATCAAAGGCAAGCGATGACTTCCCCGATCCGGAAACACCGGTGAAAACCGCCAGCTTCCCGCGCGGAATGTGAACGTCAATGTTCTTCAGATTGTGGACACGGGCACCTTTGACAGTTAATTCATCGCGTTGCACACCATCTCCAATTCTCTGCACACCACAACTTAAGCTTCGGGTGGCTCTGAAGTTGGATTCGTATCGGGGGTCTTGCTTTGGCTAGCGGACTCCTTGCCATCACTGGACTCGGCGTTCAACGAGGCATTAGCCTCGACACTAGAAAGTGCGCTCTTGTAAAACCCAGTGGCATGCTTTGCCCTGATTTCAGCGATGCGCTTATCGTGTCGAATCTTCAAAATGGAGGCCGTCGCAGTAAACGAAACCACAATGATGATGAACATCAGCGAAGGTAAAGTGTGGATTTCAGGTGCCCACTCAACGCCTTGGTCGTGTAACGCTTCGAAAATCAACTTCACGCCGATGAACGCTAAGACGATGGAGAGCCCAAGCGGAAGGAATTTAAGCTTCTCAATAGCAGAGCCGAGTAGGAAGAAAAGTTGCTGCAACCCCATAAGCGCGAATATATTTGCCACCAACACGATGAACGGGTCTTTGGTCAGGCCGAAAATAGCCGGTATGGAGTCGAAGGCAAAGAATAGGTCGGTGACACCTAGAGCAATGAATACAATCAGCATCGGAGTCCAGAGCTTCTTTCCTGTCTTCTCGTCTTTTACGCGGACTTTGTTATCCGACCACTTGCGCGTCATCGGTAAAACGCGCTCAAAGAAGCGTACAATCACGTTTTCATGGTATTGGTCGTCACTTTCTTGGTCGACAAGGAGCTTGATAGCTGTGTAGATTAGGAAGGCACCGAAGAGATAGAAAATCCAGGTGAAACGCTCAATCAAAGCTCCACCGATGAAGATGAAGAATGCGCGCAAAACAAGTGCGACCATTATGCCGACCCCGAGTGCTTTCTTCTGAAGGTGTCGAGGTACGCGGAAGTTCGCCATAATCAGTACAAAAACGAAGATGTTGTCAATGGAAAGTGAATACTCAGTAAGCCAACCGGCAAAGAATTCGGAACCAGGGATGTGCCCGTATTGATTCCAGATGATCGCACCGAAGATGATTGCTAAAACGCCGTAGAAGACAAGATATAGCACAGACTTAAGTGTCGAGGGGATTCTAGGGTGCCTAAAGTTACGGACTACATCGACTAGCAAGATAGCCGTAAGCACCAGGATTGAACCTATTTCAAACGGTACCGAAGTTTCTACGTCAAACATGCTCTTAGAGTTAACTCAACTTATCAATCACGCCGATAAGTACTACTGAAATCAGCCACAACAGTGCAGAAAGCATAGTTAAGCGATTCAGGTTCTTTTCAGCAACACCAGATGACCCTGCAGACTGCGCGATACCGCCACCAAACATGTCCGAAAGACCGCCACCGCGACCTTTGTGGAGCAGAATGAACAGCGTAAGTATCAATGAAGTCAACACAAGTAACACTTGAAAGACTACTTTAAGTACTCCCATATCTCCTTTCTCGCACTGATTATCGTTTCACAGCGCTTCTAAAATCATTATACCATAGAATTCAACTTCGCGTGCGGGGGCGTCTGCGATGAAAATTTACCTGCGGACGCGGATGTCCTTGGCACGTTGCTGTGCGCGTGAGGGGCTAGAGATGTAATCAACATGCTCTAAGGTCAATCCTTTGGCAGCAATCGGGCCGGTCGCGCCTTGTCGAGTTCTCGCGTCTAGGCACTCTTGCATCCAGCCGACTTCACGCACGCCTTGGCCCACAAGCACAGCGGCACCGACCAGGGAGCGTACCATATTGTAGGCGAAAGCATCGGCTTTAAGTGTCGCTACCACCAAACCTTTGTCCACACCTCTTCGTACACGCCCAAACTTGAAGTAGTGCAAATCGCGGGTAGACGTTGCGCCTTGTCTTGGCTTGACAAAGGTAGCAAAATCGTGCAGACCGGTGAAGCCTTTTATCGCTTTGTTCATCATCTTAACGTTAAGCGGGCGTTTCACAAAGTGGACGTCCTTTCGGCGAAGTGGGTCGTAGAGCGTGAGATCGTCACAGAGGCGGTACTTGTATGTGCGGCGCCTTGCCCAAAAGCGCGCGGAAAACTCAGGGTGCACCAAAGTCGCGCGGTAGACAGCGATATCTTCTGGAAGTACGCTACGTAAGCGGTGGAGAATTGCAGGCGTGGCATACGCAAGGCTTTCTCGAGGGGCGTGCTTTGATGCGTCCGCAATTGGCCTTTTCGCGGGAGGTGAAGCATTTCGCAGGTGTGGCACCGGTGCAAGTAGCTCACTAGATACTGCATCGTCGACGTCAAAATGAACCACTTGGTGCGCAGCGTGCACGCCGGTGTCAGTGCGGCCAGCGACCACAGTTGGCACCGGGCTCCCCCAAGCACCAGGTATGACTTTAGCAAGTGCGATCTCCAACTCTTCCTGAACGCTACGTAACCCCGGCTGCTTTGCCCAGCCGAAAAAATCGCTACCGTCATATGCAAGATCAAGACGGATGCGCAATTAGAAGTACCCAAGCGGGTTCACAGGCGACCCGTTTACCCAGACTTCAAAATGAAGGTGACACCCTGTAGAAGCACCAGTACCATTTGCCCCCCCACCGACGATGCCGATCGTCTGACCACGACTCACCCAAGCACCTTGGGAAGCATACACACCGCCGTATGGCATATGTTGATAGACGGTCATCAAATTTGACCCCCCGTTACTGCCGTGGTTAACAACGATATAATTGCCACGGGCTGAGTTGTAGGAGACTAAGTCTACCCGACCGTCTGCAGAAGCATGAATAGGAGTTCCGCAGCCTACATAACCAAAATCGACACCATTATGTACCCAACCAAATGCTGCGTAGTAGGCAGGGTCGTGAAATCCTGCCGTAATGCCGTGGTTACCAACTGGGTATGAAAGCACTCCGCCAGACCCATCGAAACCATCGCTGCCTGGGCTTTTGGCTATCGCGGCGAGGTCGGCTGAAAGCTTAGCTTCTTCCGCCTCAATTTGCGCTTTCATCGCCTCAAGATTAGCTTTCTGATGCTCTAAATCGGCCTTCTTTACTACCAGCGTGGCTTGCAAATTCTTTACTTGGACTTGCCACTGCTCAGCCTGGGCCTTAGCGGCAGCAGTAGCGCGTTCATTTTCGTCCGCGTCACGCTTTAGCTTCTCGATTAGATCGTTCACAATCTTCAAACGGGCATCTTTTGTGCCAGCATCAGCTTTAAGTAGGGCGGCATTATTCAAAATGCGTGCTTGCGTCCTGGCAGCGGCAGCTTGGGCTTCAAGTGCTTCAACGTACTCCTTAGAGTCACCTGCCGAAATCATCAGATTCAAGCTCTGGAACTCGTCATCTCCTCGCATCTCCTCACGTGCAAGAGCAGCGATGGCAGCGTTAGAGCTGTCAAAATCCTGGTTGGCAGAGTCGAGCTGCTTTTCGATACGCTCTTTATCGGCTTGAGCAGCTTCGAGGCGTCTCGCTAACTTCTGAGCTTTCTCCACAGCAGCGTTGTAGTTCGCATTAGCAACTTCGGTGGCAGCGTTGGCGGCTGGTATTTGGACCTCTTCGATATCGGCTACTTCCGCCTCAACTTGGGCAAGCTTTGCAGAAATACCTTCAGTCGCAGCAACGTTTTCTTGCTTCGCCTTCGAGTTCTGACGGATAGCATTGTACACGTCTGAGGGGTTGTTCGCATCGTAGCCCTGCGCAAAATCCGGAGCTACCACTGATGCAAAAACAAGCGCAAGCATAACTACAAGCGCTTTAATAAGTATGTTAAAGCGTTTCAATATTTTACTCATCTACTATGCAACTTCTGTGCCTGACACCCCCTTTAGACCTTTAAGTACTTTCTAAGCGTTACGATTGAAGATACAGAAGCTATGATTACGGCTACCCCAATAAGCAGCGGGAAGACTAGTAAGGAGTCAGCAGTGGTCACAAACTCCATAAACTTGTTATTTTGAGCTATCCACCCATCGATAAATACTGAAACGATTCCTTGGATGAACCCTGAAGCTAAAAGAGCTCCAATCACAGCTGCGATAACGCCTTCTAAGATGAACGGAAGTTGTATGAACCAGTTTGACGCTCCGACTAAGCGCATTATTTCTGTTTCCTTCCAACGTGAAGCAGCCGATAGGCGAATCGTCGTGGCGATAAGTAGAGTGGCGGAAATGAGCATCAGTACTGCTAGCGAAATTGCTACTATGGTCAGCTGGTTAAGTGTATCGAAGATGCTTTGAAAAAGCTGGCGTTCGTCAGAAACTGTCTGCACTCCTTGGCGGTTGGTTAAGACATCAGCAACGACTTGGTAGTTCTCCGGGTTATTCAGTGAAAGGCGCATCGAAATCTGAAAGTCGTCCTCAGTCAAAGTCTTGCCTTGATAAATGCCACCGGGGTAACGTTTCTTGAACTTCTCGAATGCCTCAGCCTTAGTGATGACGTCCACAGCTTTCACATCTTCACCAAGCTCTGAGTTGATGATATCCTTAATCTTCTCCACATCAGTGTCAGTTGCGCCCTCACCGGTCGGGCAAGTGTAGGTGACTTCATTATCTGGGCAGAGCCAGACAGCAACTTGAACTTTATCATACCAATCGCCTTTAGCCTTGCCGATTTGAAGTTGAATCAGAGCAGAAGACCCAACAAACACTAGTGAAATGAAGGTGACGAGTACGACTGAAACCACCATGAAGAGGTTTCGGCGTAGATTTTGAAAGACTTCAGCGAGGATGAAAGTTGTGCGCATTATTTGCCACCATCCTTAGCATCGTCTTTGGGTTTAGGGCCGAGATTGAGGCCAGAGCTGCGGGCGGCGCCTCGAGTGGTGTCACGAGCAGTTCCAAGGTTAGTGCTCTTAGATGTGTCAGGCTTCAACATGTTCATAACTGGACGCGTATCGAAGGCGCCGGAGTGGAAGATGTCCTTGGGGGTGTCGAAATACTGTGCGAACATGCTGTCAGAATCGTTTCTATGAGCTTCATCTTGACTGTCAAGCGCAAACTCATTGGAGCGGGAATCAGGGTTCTCGATGTTATTGATATCTTCTTGACCAATCTTGCGCGCGATTTTGGGAATCTTTACCGTTAAATACTCGCTACTTTCTTCGAGGACGTCGTAGTTGCTTATATCGGGCACGACTTCGGTAGGGAGTTGATCAGCATACTCTTCATGAATTACTGCTTGAGGCACAGGCTTAAGCTTGGCGATTTCAGAGATGTACTTAGCGTTTTCTTCATCACGAACTAGCTTGCCGGAGCGCAATTCTAGTACACGTTTTTGAAAGGAATTGACGATTTCTTCAGAGTGGGTCGCCATCAAGATTGTGGTACCCATTTTGTTGATGGATTCAAACACCTGCATGATATCGGCACTAGTAGCAGGATCAAGGTTACCGGTGGGCTCATCAGCAAGGATAATCAACGGCTTATTGACGAAGGCTCTGGCAATACCAACCCTTTGGCGCTCACCACCGGAGAGCTGATCAGGGAAGCGCTCAGCTTTATCAGCAAGGCCTACTAACTCTAGTGCTTGGGGGACTAAAGTTTTGATTTCTCGACGCGTTTTGCCGATGACCTGCAGAGCAAAGGCGACGTTTTCGTAGACAGTTTTCTTATCAAGCAGGCGGAAGTTTTGGAAGACGACCCCGATTTGCTGGCGAAACTGTGGCACGCGCCAGTTGGTTAGGGTTTTCAAATCGCGCCCAGCGACTTGAATGTCACCTTCGTTAGCGCGCTCAGAGCGTAAGATCAGGCTGAGTAAGGTAGACTTTCCCGACCCAGACGAGCCGACTATGAAGACGAATTCACCGCGCGAAACATTAAAGGTCACATCATCTAGTGCAAGATGAGCCCCTTCTTTATAGGCCTTAGAAACACCTTCGAACTTAATCATATAGTAATATTATTATACCACATCTTTTCGCTACGTGCGCGGGGAACCCACGCACTTGCTCAAAGTGTGGTATTGATAAGGAAAAATGCTCTGCATTTTAACCTACTGATAGCATAACACTTGTTTTTGGTCGCCGTTTTCAAAAAACTTTGAAAACTACCAAAAACGTTGCATCTTTTCGCTACGTGCGCGGGAGTAATGTGCATGTAAAGTAAACATCTCCGAGGCGGACGCGCGTGCCTGGCACAATTTCGAGGGGGTTTCCGTTTTGCACAACGGTTTCGAAATCTGACTCGCCTTGGAAGAAAGTGCCATTAGTAGACTCTAAATCTTCAATCAGGAGCTTACCTTCTTGGCTGATGGCGAGGGCAGCGTGCGTTTTGGACATGGTTTTAGTGCTGTCTTGCACAGCAATCAGATCAGCATTTGGCATCACGTCTTTATCAGGGTTGCGCCCGATGAGCGTAAAGCCTTTTATCTCAAACTCTTGTCCGTCATCAAAGCGAATTACGTACATGCTCATAGCTTTTCCTCCCAACCTTCCCGCGCGACCTTTCGTGCAAGCTTTTCATCAGGGCATTGTGCACATGGCGTTGCGCTTAATTTTTTTGCATTCTTCACATCAAACATAATTTTTCGGCTAATTTTTCTGCGCGAACCTTTCGATCAGCTCAGGAGCACCGCCGACCACGATAGTATCCCCTGGTAAAATCCGAGTATCTTGCGTAGCTGACTCAATCTCCTCGCCAGGCGTTTTAGTGCCCAGGATAGTGATACCGTACTTAGTTCGTACGCGTGACTCCCCTAGCTTGAAGCCTTGAATTTCTTTCGGAGCGAACATCTTAACGATGGTGAAATCTTCATCCACTTTAATGTAATCAATAAGCTTTCCAGACACTAAGTGCCCCACTTTTTCTCCAGCATCAGCTTCTGGGTTTACGATGTGATGCACTCCGATGCGCTCAAGAATGTGGGCATGTTGCTCAGTGGTTGCTTTTGCCCAAACGTGCTTCACGTTGAAGTCGAGTAGATTACCTGCTACTAACACGCTCGCTTGGATGTCAGTACCTATTGCCACAATGGCAGTAGAAAAATCGTCGAGACCAACCCCTTTGGCAGCGATTGGATCAGTCATATCAACTTCAACGCATGGAAAATCTAGCGACCAATACTGGACTAGCTTTGGGTTCGTGTCAGCACAAAGCACGTCCACGCCCATTGAATCAAGGGTTTTTGCAACTGATGTTCCGAAACGACCAAGCCCGATGATTAGCACGCCTTTTTTGCCGATGCTTTCATAAACTGCGGCAGTGCTCTCAAGATGGGATAAGGTGTTCAGTAAGCTGTCCTGCGGGGGCGTACTTGGCAGAACTTTCGATGGGGCGTTTGATGGCATGGCTGCAGACCTGCCTGCGAGCGCATTTAAGTGTGGAGAAGTATTCGCTAGATTTTGCTCTGCGACAACCTCAGACGATGCTACCTTATCATTCATCTAGTTCAATTATACCACAGATCAGGCATGGGCGCGCACGGAATCTCGCTCACCATATCTACCCCTTAGGATATGTTACGAGAATACGTTACACCATCGGCAGTATCCACAAGCACTACCCCTTCTGCAAGGAGTTCGTCTCGAATCGCATCTGCTAATACGAAGTCCTTGGCTTGCTTGGCCTTAGCACGCGCTTCAATCTTCTGCTCGATTGCTTCGCGCTCAGCTTTGGTAAAGCTATCTGACTCATCTTCGAACGCGCTCACCCAATGCGGGTCGAAGGGGTCGATACCAAGTATACTTAACGCTCTACGAAGATACAAGACGGGGAGATTTTTCTTCATGCCGATGTGAATGGCAGCTAGAGCCCCACTAGTGCTAAAATCAGCGCGCATTGCAGCATCAAACTCCGGAAAGACGCGGATATCCACACTCTCCACAAGGTCTTTCGTGTACTTAGCGCCACCGACGTTATCTAAGTGATTGTATATACGCTTGATAGCTGTGCGGGCAGCAGGCAAAGTATCTGGCGTCCACTCTAACATCGACCGGTAATGCACGCCGACGAGGGCGTAACGCAGACTGAGAGCGTCTAGTAGGCTTTCCTTCACCACTTCAAAGACACACAGGCCATTACCTAAGCTCTTGCTCATCTTTTCACCTTTAGCTGTCACCCAAGCTGAATGCATCCAAATATTGGCAAAACCATCACCGCGCGCCTTGGCCTGGGCGAGCTCGTTCTCATGGTGTGGGAATCGCAAATCTAGACCACCCCCGTGGATATCAAAGCGCTCCCCTAGCAAAGCGGTAGACATTGCCGTGCACTCAGTATGCCACCCCGGCCTCCCCCTACCCCAAGGTGAATCCCAGCTTGCGTCGAGAGGGTCATGCTTCGAAGGCGCTTTCCAGAGGGCAAAATCGCGTGGAGAGCGTTTGTCTGGTCTGGCATCTTCCTCGGAAACCTCAAGCGAGCTAGCATCTTCTTGGTTGGTAAGCTCACCGTATGATTTGAGTGCTTCAGTATCGAACCAGACATCCCCTGGCTCGCCTTCGTAGGCGTTACCAGCTTCGATGATGTCTTGTACAAGCTCAATCTGCGCCTCGATGTATTCGGTAGCGTGCGGAGTGTGGGTCGGCCTTAATACGCCGAGCTTGTCGTACGCGTCGAAAAATTGCTTTTCGTGGATCTGCGCCCACTCTTTCCAGGGAACGCCAGCATCTTTTGACTTGTGGAGAATCTTATCGTCAATATCGGTGACGTTCTGAACGAAGGTAACGCTATAGCCAGCTGCCATCAAGTAGCGGCGGATCGTATCAAAGGCGACTGCAACGCGCATATGGCCGATGTGCGGTGTCGACTGGACAGTAGGGCCACACACGTAGATACCGACCTCACGCCCGCCTTTATCAAGTGGTGTAAATGGCGCTTGCTTCTTAGTGGCTGAATTATAGATTTCAATCATTTTTGAACTCCCTTTTGGCAAAATCAAGTAGCATTTTCGTAGCCTCCTCCTTAGAAACTGGTCCGTTTTCTATACGGTGATTAAGTAGGTAATCGTAAGATTTGCCGATTTTCCACCCCTCTTTACCCTCGCCGACGCCTAGAACTTCCATAATTTCGTGCCCGTTTAAGTCTGGGCGGATCTTGCCGAGCTCTTCTTGCTCCTCAATTTCGTTTATGCGTTGCTCAATATCGTCGTAGGCGTGAGCTAAACGGGAAGCTTTGCGAGAGTTCTGGGTAGTTACGTCCGACCTAGTTAAAACGTGCAGTCTTTTCAGCAGATCCCCAGCATCATGTGCGTATCGCCGCACCGCCGAATCCGTCCACTTCGCATCACCGTAGCCATAAAAACGCATATGAAGCTCAACGAGCTTGGCAACATTCCGGGTGGTTTCCTTGTCGAAACGCAGCGTTTTTAGCACTCTGAGCGCTATCTTCGCCCCGATAACGTCATGCATTCGAAAAGAAACCTTGCCGCGGGAGTCAAAGCGCCTAGTTTGCGGCTTGGCGATGTCATGTAGCAAACAAGCGAAACGTATCGTCAGATCAGGCCCACCTAAGTAGTCGTTTTCGTAACGAAGTGAATTTTCTAACACTTTCAAAGTATGTGCGTACACGTCTTTGTGGTGGTGAGAAGGGTCGATCTGCATTTTAAGCGCCGGCAACTCGGGCACGATGTAGTCGATCAAACCAGAGTCCACCAAAGCATCCACACCGATGGATGGGCGTGGTGAAAGTATCAGCTTGGTAAACTCGTCGCGGATGCGTTCTTTGGAGACTATGCTGATTCGCTCATGCATTTCAAGGATCGCCGCCGCAGTTTCCGCTTCGATCCTGAAGCCAAGCTGGGCAAGAAATCGCACTGCTCGCATCATGCGTAAAGGGTCGTCATCAAAGCTTTTAGCAGGTTCTATCGGCGTCCTAAGCAAAGATCGGCCAATATCTGCCACACCCCCGAATGGGTCCTCTAGAGAAATGTTAGGCAATCGAAGAGCTATCGCATTGACGGTGAAGTCGCGCCGGCTTAGGTCCCCTCTCAATGTGTCACCGTATTTCACAAGTGGCTTTCGTGAGCTTGGGTCATACTCATCAGTGCGGTAAGTAGTGACTTCCACCTGCAAAGGCTTACCGTCAACGTATTTGTTGCCCCCGATCGTACCGAAATCCTTGCCGATATCCCAAAGGTCATCTAAGTAGCCAGATAGTAAACTCTTCACTTTTTCAGGGCGGGCATTTGTGGTGAAGTCTAAGTCTTGGGAAGGCCGGCGCAATATAATATCGCGAACGCTGCCACCTACTAGCGCTAGCTCATAACCAGCCGCTTCAAAGACTTGACCAAGTTCTATAGCCGTCTTAGGAACATCAAACACTTGCACCACCTCCCGAAATGTGATATACTTGTGATATAATGCTATTATACACTATTAGGCAGAGCCGTGTAGGTGGAAATACAGGGCATGCCGATTTACGTGCTGATTGCAATGCTATCTGCTATACGCGCCTACCCGGAGGTAGGTTTGGTCTGACCTGTGCGATGGTCGTCACTTTTGCTTTGACTATTTCGCTTATCACAGGGGTTTTATTCTCTATCGGGTTCGCTACGCCCGCTTTCGCAGATGACGCCAACGATATGACCGCTAATGACTTGACTACTAGTGATGCTACTGCCGGAGATGCGACTGGCGAAAATTCGACTAGTGGGCAGAACTACTCTGGAGTGGAAGTAACTAGTGGCGCATTGCCTTCTACAGATGAACTGCCCTCGAAGAAAGATGATTCAAACTGTAATATAATCCTGCACGAGATGCCCCAGATCAATCTCGTATCCGAAAAGCTAACGATTCCTATCCGCGCTGTCAACACTTGCGCTAGCGAAATTCAGGTGTACTTAAGCGGGGCATCAGATGACGATTCACGTTTAGAAGTCATATCTAGTTTGGACACGACACTGAAACCTAACTCTGAGAATGTGCTCGACCTGCCGGTGCACGCTAAATCAAACGGTGATTCACATCTCGTGGTAACGCTAGCTAGTGCAGACGGTAAAAGTAGTAGCATCATCATCGAAGTGCATTCGGTGCGCGACATCGGCAAAGCAATGAGTATACTCTTTTATGCAGGCGTTTCAGTGCTTTTAGTCGGGGGTGTATGGCGCACAGCTAAGAAGCGGGGCGCGAAAAAATCGCCCGAGGAAGGGGAGGCTCGAAACAAGGCGAAAAAGAAGAAGAACTGTTGCGCAAAGGGGTCGTGAGAGTGCTTTGAAAATTTCAAAGCTTAACCTTTGAACGCTAAACACGTGGTTTCTTCTCTTTGACGCTCATCGATATCTGCAATGGCACTCCTTCGAAGCCGTACTCTTGGCGCAGGCGATTTTCGATAAAACGCCGATACTGATGCTCTAGAAACCCGTTGGTGAAGATTTTGAAGCGAGGTGGCCGAGTTGAGACTTGGGTGCCAAAGAGGATGCGCGGCTGCTTACCACCACGAATCGGGTGTGGGTGCGCAGCTGCAAGCCGGCCTAAGAAAGCGTTTACTTCAGCAGTGGGGATACGCTTATCCCAGTTCGTAAGCACTAAGTCAATCGCTTTTTGGAGGCGATCTTTGTGCCACCCGGTCTTTGCCGAAAGGTTCACCCGCGGCGCCCAAGATGCAAAAGCTAGGTCTTGCTCGATCTCGCGCTCTAAGAGCTCGCGACGCCCATCAACATCAAACTTTTCAGCTAGCGTGTCCCATTTATTGAACACTAAAACCACTGCGCGCCCAGCTTCAACCACTTGATTCACAACACGCACATCTTGCTCAGCGATGTTCTCTGAAACATCTATCACACAAAGGGCAACCTCCGCTTTATGAATCGCTGCCTGGGTACGCAGTGACGCATAGTAATCCGCACCGTCAATCAAGTGTACGCGACGCCTGATGCCGGCAGTGTCGATCAGCTGGTATTCTTGCCCGTTTAAGGTGACGATTTCATCAATGGGGTCGCGAGTTGTGCCTGAAACTTCGGAGACTACTGCCCTATTTGCCCCTGCTAACTGGTTCAGCAGTGAAGACTTACCCACATTTGGGCGCCCAACGATGGCGACACGGCGCGGGTAGTCGAAACCTCCTTCTTCTATTGAATCACCTTCAGGTAAGACGCCCGCCTCTCGAAACATATCCATAATCTTATCGAGTAGATCACCTGAAGAGCGACCGTGTAGTGCTGACACTGTGAAAGGCTCACCTAGGCCTAGATTCCAAAATGCGCCCGCATCAAGCTCTTGCACCTCAGAGTCAACCTTATTTACGACTAGCAGAGTTGGCTTTTTAGCTTTGCGAATCACTTTCAATAGCGCTTCATCGGTGTTGGTTATACCAGTGGTCACGTCGACGATGAAGATTAAAGCATCAGCACTTTGGGCACCGAACTCAGCTGCATGCGTCACCAGCTCATCGAGTCCAGTCACTTGGTTATCCCACCCGCCAGTATCCATTAAGTCGAAATCGACACCTGCCCAGTTGGCGTCATAAATTACGCGGTCACGGGTGACTCCAGGGCGATCTTCCACCACAGCTTCGCGGCGCCCAAGGATGCGATTCACTAATGTAGACTTACCGACATTCGGGCGCCCGATCACTGCTAGCACTGGCTTTTTCACTGCTCACCACCTTTTGCAACAGCTTTTGGGGAACGCACTTCTTCTAGAAACGCTTCAAACCCCTGCCTAAAGAGCTCGTTTTCTTGGGGCGTGCCGATAGTCACCCTGAAGTAACCCTTTGGCCCGACTACACGAATTTGCACACCACGATCGATCAAGAAGTCATGCACTCTTTTAGGGAATGACTCGCACTCCGCATGTATTGTTTCTGGCATTAACGCGTTGTTTTGCACTCCACCATACTCGCTACCTTTGCGTGACATCTCCAAATGGGGGTCGCTCGGTTGGCGCGTATCTAATTCGGTGGCTTCTAATTGGGTTGCACGCAAACGTAGGCCGAGTTGGATGAAATTCGCCGAAGACTTTACAACGTGCAGCTTCTGCCTTGTGAACTCGGGCGTTTCGTAATGAAGTGTTTTTAGCCAAGCGTACATATCTTCACGAGCGTTACGTATCTCGTCGACGGCGCGGAGCATATCTGAGCTGTGCTTTAATGCTACGCATGCAATCGCCTGGGTGACGCTAGAAAGGTTATAAGGTAGGCGCACCACTTTAAGAGCGTCGATGACACTTTTGCTCGACATCGCGTAGCCTACTCTGACACCAGCAAAGGAAAACGCTTTCGAAAGTGTTCTAACCACTAGCAAATTGCTAAACTCATGCACCAGCGCAGCGCTAGCCACTTCTCCTGAGTTCTTAAAGTCTATATATGCCTCATCCACGCAAACCACAGGGCGCGCACCAACTCCACTTCCGGATGCACTAACATCTTGGGTGAACTTAAGCAGCTCACGGATTTCGCCTTGTGGGGTGAGCGTTCCGGTGGGGTTGTTCGGGTTGGCAATCACTACTAAGGACGGGCGATATTTCGCAATAGCTCGCTTAGCGTCTTCGATATCAATGCTGAAATCTTCGCCACTTCGTGGAACTTGTATCAATTTTGTGAAGGAATCGCGGGCATACTGGGGGTACATTGAGTAGGTCGGGGAAAACGTTAGTGCCACCCTGTCATTAATGCCGTTTGGCAAACCGTCTTCACCAAGACTTGGGCCCGCGAACGCATCGAACACCTCATCCATCAGCTCGTTTGAACCGTTTGCTGCCAAGATTTGCTCGGAAGTGAATTTCACGACATCTGTCTGAAAGATGTACTTGGCAAAAGCTTCACGTAACTCGTGGAACTCGTCGCTCGGGTAGCGATTTGCACCAATTACTGATTCTTGCACAGCTTTAGCAACTTCTTTGGCTACCGAATCTGGCACGCAGTAGGGGTTTTCGTTAGTGTTGAGCCGTGCTTTTACGCGCGCGTCGAACGATTGGTAAGGCGTAATACCGGCAAGGTCAGTTCGAAAAGCCATGCTCATATCAATTGCCTTTGAGCTGGGTTGAAACGCCTTTCTTCTTTTCGATCTTATCGACAAGGTCTGCAGTAGCTTGCTGGACTCTTGAAAGGGCATCTTTGAGCTGGTCACGCACAGCTTGGGTACCTTTAGCTTCATCGTTTGACATATCAGTTTGCATCAGCGAAGTAGCGTTGTCGATTGCGTCGGAAAGCTCATTTGTAGCAACACTTCCAAGCAGGTTCTTCGCCTCATTCACTTTGCGCGAGCCGTCGGTTATCGCCTGCTTGAGGCTTTCGACTAGATTGTCAACTGTCAAGCTGTCGTACACTTTCTGAAGCGCTTCAGTTTGACTCTTCAGCTTAGTGATATAGTTCAGCACAGTATCATCAAACTTCTCTAACTCATGCGCAGAGCCGGTGCTATTGCCACCAACGCGTTTGATAAGGTCATCGTACTTCTTGGTCAAGCTTGTAGCATCTGAAACTGTTTCGTTTAGCGTGCGGTATTCCGAAAATTCACGCACTTCATCAGCTTCATCGTCGAGCATATCTTGGCCAGTCTGGGTTAGCGCTGTGAGCTGCGATACGTTCACTTTAAGGTTATCGCGAATATCGTTATAACGACTTATCACACTAGTTTCGAGAATGACGAAATGGGCGACCACAGCGATGGCCAGTAGTGATACTACCATCACACCGATATTTATAATGCGACGCTTAGTTTTACGTACACCTTCGATACGCTTTAACAGATAGTCTTTATCACTCACTAACTATATTGTACCATAGAATTCAGCTTCGTGCAAGCAAAGCTCACACTCGCTTCATACCAATGGTACGCACACTTGATAAAGGCGCTGGATATGCAGGTAGTGAGCGGGTCAGCAGCCTCGTGGAGTAGCAGGTTGGGAACTTGTTTCTGAAGTCGGTCGAATGCGTGGAGCGAATATTTCATAGTTTTGCTAAGCAAATGCTGAACACCTGAATAGCAACCTATAATAGTATTACTTCAACAATGGTAATATCAGTAGTAAAAATGTGTGTATCACCGGGTTGTATTCCGGCGATTGTGAATCCACCGTCCGTTGTAAGCTGACCTTGATAATTATATTGACGGTATTGCTGAATGCTAGACCATTTGCCAAGATTCTCCCCTAAACCGCGCACACCATAATTTTGCTGACGCCCGATCATACAAGCATCGATGTTTGTGCAGCCAGAAACAACGGTACGACTTTCTGCTACACCATCAGAGACGCCTGTGATAGTTCTTAATTCAGCGTCAATATAGAAAGTCTTCTGAGCATCAGAGTTCATGAAATCGCGAAACGAAATGGTTTTGTTGACTCGCAAATCTTCTGCTAGCGCAAAATCAAACGTATTTCCGTCAAGTAGTACGTCGTGCCCGTTGTTTGATATCGGGCCTCCTTCGTGCTTAATTCTATGCGCTTCAAAGTCTCGTTTTTCTTGATCGTTATGTTCTCTGACGCCAACCAGCTGGCCGAGTTCTGTATCCCAATAGTACGTCTTAGGAGTGTCGGACGTTAGAAAATCATTAAAATTAGTACTTTTATCTGTTCTTAAATCCTTTACCTCGCCTTCAGTCGCATCAAACGCATAAACGTTAAGTTGAAAAGCGAAAACTGACACAAACGAAAGTACTATCGAAACTATAAAGATATGCTTTTTACGATTTTTTATTTTACCCATTCTTTGTCCTTTCAAAAACTAGAGGAACCACATTAGCTTAGTATTATTGTATCACATTTAGCACTGCATGTCAAATCAGCTGTTGTTGGACAGTGAAAATGTCACTCTTAATTGGACAATAGAAATGTCACTCCTGAATAAATCTGTCATACTTGATGTATGGATAATATGACAGTAAACGAAAAAGACAAGTACATAACAATTCGCAACTATGCGAATGGTAAGATATCAAGGCAACAGGCGTATAAGTAGTGAAATTGAGGATGAGATTATAAAACTCTATTCAAAAAGATTTTCGACCTTCAACTTTACACATTTTTATGAAATAGATACAGTAGAAGGAGTCCTTGAA